>CADCLN010000019.1 GCA_902802265.1 uncultured Bacteroidales bacterium
TTCAATGACAACGTCATCAACTGAAAGAGTCTGAGCGAATGCTGTCATTCCTGCGAACAGGACGAAGAGAGTAGAAAAAATCTTTTTCATAATGTTTTTTATTGTTTTTTGTGGGTTTCCTGCCTGCCCTTGTTTTGACAGGCAGGAAACCTCTTGGGGTTAATGATTTAATTTTAGTGTGAATAAAGAGTGATTACTGGTTCAGATACTTGTCGATGAGGTTGGTGATGTCCTCAACTGTTACAGTGCTACCAGGAGTCAGGTACTCATCGATGAGGTTGGTGATGTCCTCAACTGTTACGCTGCCAGCTGCGCTGTAGTCGTAGCCTTCGAGTGGAGCAACGAAGAAGAGACGAGCATCGTTTGCAAATGTGTTGGTATCCCAGTAGTCCATAGCTCCATAGTTGTGGTCTGTAGCCTTGCCAGAAGTGTAGTGTTCAACCACACCGATAGTCAGTTTCTGACCTTCGCCTACAGCTACGTTTGGAATTACTGTGGGGTGACCAGCCCAAGAAGGACCGGCAGAGAATGGAATCATGATAGGATCTGCATCGTCAACCTGAGCGAAGATGTACTTGTCCCAAATGCCAGTTTCGTCGTTATAGGCATTGAATACGCCAATGTTGCCGTCTGGGTCGGGCTGAGTGTTCTTCACAGCAGTACGAGAAGCGATGTAAACATCGTAAACACCTACAGGAGCATTTTCGATTACCTGATAGAACTTGTATTCAGCACCGCTGCCGTAAGCATTGATAGCGCTGGTGATCACAGGATTCTCAGCTGTTGCAGAAGCATTGTTGGCGAGGTGAACGCTACCACCTTCATACTGTTCGCACATCCAGCCAACCACTGTGTTGTCTTGCAGATTGGCACCACCGTTGGTTGTGTAAGTGTAGAAGCGTGGGTTCTTGATGAGGCAAGTGAAGTCGATACCGCTTGTAGCTACAGGTGCAGTGGGTTCTGTTATTTCACCTTCTTCTTCCTCTTCCTCATCTTCGTTGACAACATTTACATAAACTCCATCTACCACAATCTTCTGGTCAAGGTCATAGTTAACGGTTGTGTACATGTCTTCAGTAATGCCGCCATCTACAATCTTCTTGTAGAGAGCCTGCTTTGTAGCCTCGTTGCAAGCTGCGATGACAGCGTCGTCGTCAGTAGCAAGGTTCAGAACTTCATCCTTGATGCCGTCTGTAACGCCCAGTGTGTTTGCTGTCTGAGAAGCCTTGTATGCACGCCAAGTCAGGATATCTACCAAGCTTGGTACATTCTTCATCAGACCGGCAGCATTCATCAGCTTAGGAGTAACTTGGTTCAGTTCTTCGTCAGAGAGGAGTGAAGGATTGGTATCTCCATATGTGTCAATCATATCCTTAGCTTCCTTGGCAAAATCAGAGTTAAGATACTTGCCTTCCAGTGTGGCGTAAGCCTCTTCAGTCTCGATGAGTGCAATGGTGAAGTTGTCGATATTGTCCATACGAGTCTGCATAGCTTCGCTCAGTCTGCGGAGTTCGTCGCACAGATTCTCTACCTCAGAAGGAGCTGTGAAGTGACCGTTCTGAGCCTCATTGATGGCATTGCCGAAAGCAGTCTTGGTGTCACCGTCGTAAGATTGGTCCATGTCAGCCGCTTCCCAAACAGGCATAACCTCTTCGAGTGTTGTAGCCAGCATCTGCTTGTAGAAAGCAGACTTCGAAGGCATGGTAACAAGGCTTACGTTAGCCAGCAGGAATTCCTGCCACTGAGCAGCATTAGAAGTGAAGCGCAGTACATAGTAACCCTCTTCCGGAACGACGAAGTCGGTTACACATTTTACAGAACCTGTCACCTTGCCCGTTGCACCATTTACGTTTGGAGCAGCCAGAATGTCGGCAAACTTAGCATATACCTCACCGTTCAGGTCTTCCAGTGTGAAGGTGAAAGTAGGTTCACCCTTCCAGGCAGCCATCAGGAAGCTGATCTGATACTTGCGAGCCTCCAGTTTCAATGAAATGTTTTCTGGCAAATCTTCTTTCAGGGTACCGTCTTCGTTCAGATAGTCCTTCACCTGATCACCGTAAGTACACCAGCCCTCGTTTGTGCCGCGAGTACCCCAGTACAGAGCCTTGTTGAAGTCGCCAGAGAAGCCATCATACAGACGAGTACCACCACCACCAGGAGTGCCACCCCAGTTGTAATTCATCTGTGAACCATCAGGGTTGAAATCATAGAGGTGATAACCAGCTTCGTTGTAGGTAACCCAGCCAGAAGGAACACCACCCGTCATTTCGTTGTCGAAGTCAGTCTTCCATACTGTTTCAGAAGTACCGCCGACCTTGTCTTCACCTACTTCGAACTGGATGGACACATCTTCGCAATCTATACCAAAGTTGTTGGTCAGACCAGAGAGTGTCAGCGTATATTCACCGTCAGCCACACCTGTTGCGATGGCCACGTTGATGGTCAGTTCGTCGTCCGACAATGTGATGCCGTCGGAGAGGTCCTTTGTCTTATCGCCGAAGTTGTCACGCCAGCTCAGTGTAGCACTGGTCATGTCGATGCTCATCTTCTTGTCGAAAGTGAACGAAACATTGGTCAGTTCGCTGCCGTCCAGTTCGAAACTGTTGTTTTCAGGAACTGTGCTCAGCAGTGTAGCAGGAGACCAAGAAGAAGGAAGTGCGTCGATAGTCTCGTCGAAGTAAGCCACTTCACCCGTGAAACCGAGCACCTTCATTTCGCTCTCTACGTCAGCGCTTGGACGCTTGTCGCCGTTATAGACGATGGGGCAGTCCTCTGCAGGCGTGAAGCTGACAACAACATTCTGGTCAAGTTCAGCATAAGTCTCCTTCAGGAAGATGTACAGGAAACCGTCGCTTTGACCTTCAAGGAATTCAACCTCTACAGGCACGCCGTCAACAGTGACAGACACCTGAGCGGGGTCGAGAGACAGAGTGCCGTTGTTGGCGGCTGCCAATTCAGCAATGTTCGTCGGGTAGCCGAAGTCCAGCTTAATCACGTCGCCGTTGAACGTCGCCTCATTGAATGTTACGCCCTCTTCCAGCAAGATGTCGTCGAGGATGTACTCGCCAGGGTTATACATATTTATAGTAATGAAATACTCATTGGGGAATGGGTCACCCTTCTGAGAAACCGTGTCACCGTTCACATCCACCTTGCCTGTGTAGTCTGCAGAAAGTGCATCCTGGTCATCCTTGTTCGTGAAGAAAGTGATGTAAGAATAATGCTTCCAGTCGCTGGAAGTCACGAATGTGTTGTAATACTGCTGGCCGCTCTTCGTAGAGATTGGCATGTCAATATACTCCTTACCGATAGAGAGTGTTGACTTCAGGTTCAGTCCGTCGTCAGCCTTCACCCAGAAGCTTACGCGGTAAGGCGTGTTATCCTTCAGCTGCAGGTTGCCCACCTTGAACCCACGGTCCCAGGTGTTGCCCGCCAGCGCGCTGGAGTTTACCATCTGGAAGGCAAATTCGCCGCTGTGAGTATCATCGGCATATTGCTCATCCCAAACATCCTCTTCGTGCCTGTTAATCCAGTCACCGAAGAGACCACCAGGAGTGTAAGCACCCTCTGTGGTGTACTTTGTGTCGCCATTCTCGAAACCGAGGTTGACGATGGTCGTCTGCGCCTGCGCACTCATGGAGAAAGCTGCAAAGCCGAGACCCATCAAAAGGTTTAGATTTTTCATAAGCGAAAAAAGTTTTAAGTTGATAAAAAGATTTTGAGTTAAATAAAAGTGTGAGAAATCACTAAATTTGGCTGCAAAATTATCATGTTTCCCTGTCAGCGAGTTTTTGTAATGTTACATGAGTTTTGCGTGATGTTACAAAAAAAATAAACTGTTTGCAATCAAGCGGTTGTGAAGACAAGTTTTTTGTGTCGATAGGAGAAAAAACGTGGGTTGGTGGAAGGGGATGGGAGCTTTGGTTCGACAAGGCCAACCCAGGAATTCGGTTAGAAATCAGCCAAGCCAGCCCCCTAAAGGGGATTACTGAGAACAAAATTACGGAATAATTTTGTATGGCAGACTGAGGTGTACTGATTTAGGTTGACAGTTTATACTGACTTTTTCCCCTTGATAATTTTTTGAAGTAAAGTTACATTTTGTGGTTAATTATCTTGTAATCATTGGATTAGGTTGAGAAAAGTTACATTAAAGTTACATGAAAGTTGCACTAAAGTTACACCAATTCAGTCATTTTATGGCGCAAAATTGTCGATTTTATCAAAAAGGGGGTGATAAGTTGACGTTGAAGCGAAGTTAAAACGACGTTAATGGCGCAAAAACTTTATAGAGAAATGGAGTTGTACGTCAGTGGCATTGCATGGCTGCTGGGGTACGAAAGTTCTCTCGTTGCGGTGGCACTGCATTGCTGCTGGGGTGGCAAAGTTCTCCCGCTGCGGTAGCAATGCAGTGCCAGACAAGTAGCAAAGTTCTCCCACGGCAGCGAGAGAACTTTGCTACGGAGATGAGAGAACTTTGCTTTTCAGATGAATGCACAAAGACTTTTGAAGAAAAAAGAGATGTGCTTTCGGAGTTTATTTCTTGTTCAGCAGTGGCAACATTTCCTCGGCATAGCGACGACCCAGGATGCGGTAGCCCTCTGCCGTGAAGTGTAGCTTGTCGGGGGCTCCTGGGCAACCGGCTGAGCTGACGACGTGTGCGGTGGGGATGGTCTTGCCAATCTGCCGGATGATGGCGTTGTGGGCGTGGCAGGCTCCGCCAGCCTCCTGCGACATGAGTTCTCCCACG
Organism: uncultured Bacteroidales bacterium; assembly: GCA_902802265.1. GTDB lineage: Bacteria > Bacteroidota > Bacteroidia > Bacteroidales > Bacteroidaceae > Minthosoma. The sequence goes on from CADCLN010000019.1 coordinate 4,751, forward strand.
AGCAGGGGCACGTCTTCGGCACGGAGGTTAAGGTCTTTGAGCAGTCGTGTATAGACGGTGTTGACACGGCTTGGCCAGCTCTGCTGGGTGTTGTCGGTGCAGCCCTGGTGGAGCAGGATGCCCTTGATGACTCCGAAGCGCTGAGCTTCTTTTGCCATATCGACGAGGCGTCGGTAGGGGTTGTTGTCGTAGGACTTGCAGAAGTTCTGCAGCCAGTTTGCCGCCTTGGCGATATAGTCGGGTGCTTTGTCTTCGTCGAAGAGGTCGATGCTGCATCCGCCGACAGCTACGTTGATGACACCCACTTTGACACTTTCGGGCAGCTGTTCGACGAGGGTGCGGCCGAAGTAGTCGGCGGGCGTGAGTCCGGTGTATTCTCGGCAGAGTGGCGGGACGGCTGCGTACCACTGTCCCTTCTTTCGCCCGTTAGGGGCTTGCCAGTCAACAGCAGACAGGGTGAGGAAGCGTGGACTGATGCCGTCGCGGTCTTGTGGCTCTATCTTGGCGTTGCCTTCCATGTTGGATTGTCCGAAGCAGAGGAAGATGTAGAAATTGGGGTCGAAGCCTTTAGGTTGGTCGATGGTGCCGGCGATGTTTTTGCCGTCGCTGTAGTTGAGTGTAGTGTGTGTCTGGTAGAAGTCGGACACACCGCCAGCGGTAGCGGGGGTGAGCTGGATGTAGTCTATGTCGGGCATGTAGGATTTGTTGTTGTGCAGGGTGATGAGGTTGTTGCCCTGATGCAGCTGGATACGTGCCTTGACGGTTCCTACCTTGTCATAACCACCAGAGTTGCAGGTGAATTTGAGGATGCGCTTGCCGTTGACGCTGAGGGTGAGTTTGCGGTTGTCGCCAGAGAGGTAGGCGATGGTGAGTTCGTAGGTGCCGCCTTGTCGGCTATAGACGTTCTGGAATTCCAGACGGTTTTCTTCGTTGCGCCCCAACCAGCAGGCTTTCATGCCGGAGCGGCAGTTGTCGTCGTGCTGGTAAATGCCTGTGCCTTCAAATTCGTGATTGGCAATTTCCTGATAGGATGGGTTGTAGGCACTTTCAGCTTCGTAGATGGTACGTTCAAGGCGCTGTTCTGCGCAGACGGTATAGATGGCTGTGCCGTGGGCAGGGATGGAGGTCTGAAGGTTGAAGGCAGAATTCTTGCCTTTCTTCAGGACTTGTTTGGAGACGTCGTTGCCAGTATAGAGGTCGATGACGGTAGCGTTGCCGGCAAGGTCGATGTCGGAGAGTGGCAGCTGCAGGTCTTTTACGTCAGCATCGGTGGGGTTGTAGATGGCGACGGCTCGTTTGTTGCCGTAGAGGGTCTCGATGTCTTTGACGAGTACGAAGCAACCCTTAATCTTCTGTGCAGGGTAGGCTTGCAGGCAGAGCCAGTCTTGGTTGAGGGCAATGAGATGTTTGTTTGCCATGAGCGTGAGGGCTTCGGGTGCCACTTTGCTCATGTCGCAACCGACGAGCAGGGGACTGTTCATGATGCACCAGAGGGCGAAGTGTGTCTTGTCTTCTTCGATGGAGAGTCCGCGTCCCACTTCGAGCATGTCCATGTCGTTGTAGTGTCCTCTGCTGGCATAAGCTGAGAGGTAGAGGTTTTGCTGAATGATGTCAGCCACGTTTTTCCAGTTGCAGGCAATGTCGTGTGTGGTGCGCCAGGAGCCTGCCACTTTGCTGACCCATGTGCCAGGGTAGTCCCAGCGGCAGACGTTGACACGGACGTCTTTCTTGCCAGTTTCCTGTATGGCTTTGTAGATGTCGGTGTAGCGGTCGCGCTCCGAAAGTTTGCGCTTGTCCTTGTTGTGGTAGGGTGAACCGCCGCAGAAGTCAATCTTGATAAAGTCGAAGTCGAGGTCTTTGAAGAAGAGTTTGCAGTCCGCCTTGTCGTGACCAAGGAGTCCGACACCCACACCGATGGTGTCGCCGCCGAAGTAGCTGGCGCAGGTGTTCTGTCCGCCGTCGCTGTAAATGCCAGCCTTGAGCCCCTTGCTGTGGATGTAATCGACCACGGGACGCATTCCGTTGGGGAAGCGTGTGGGGTGTATGAGGAGATTGCCGTCTTCGTCGCGGCCTCCGAAGTAGCCGTCGTCGATGTTGATGTAGGTATAGCCTGCGTCTTTCAGGCCTGATGACACCATGGCATCGGCTTGTCCGCGAATGATTTGGTCACTGATTTGGAACCCGAAGGTGTTCCATGAACTCCAGCCCATCAGGGGAGTGTCTTGTGCCTGGGCTGTGAATGTGCCCAGCATGGCTGCTGCCAAAAGTAATTTTTTCATGTTTTTGGGTTGGTTAAGAAATTTGCCGCAAAGTTAATGCTTTTTAATATAATGTTCGTATTGAACTTTAACTAAAACTTTTGCTTATGTTTCATTTTGGGCATTTCGAATGTCTTGGGTTGCGTTTTTGTAACGTATGATTAAAATTTATATATTATTGTGTGAAAAGAAGTCTCGGAAAAGTTTGTAATTTTGCAGGCAAAACTGTAAAGGTAAAATGAAAAAGCTTGTTTTTATTTTGATGTGTGTAAGCAGCTTGTCGGTTTGGGCTGCTGAAGATTTTGTGTCGTTTGTTCAACCTTCAACTCCCGCTCTGCAACTGACGGGCACGACTGCCGCCGTGACGTGGGACGAGGCTGACTATCCAGGTGTGTTGATTGCTGCAAAGAATCTGCAGGCTGATTTGCAGGCGGTGACGGGTTCCGTCAATGCCCCCGTTGTGGTGGGTACATGGGGCAAGAGCAAGCTGATTGACTCCAAGGCGTATGCCAAGGAACTGAAGGGAAAGAACGAGAAGTTTGTGATTGATGTGCAGGCAGACAAGATTGTCATAGCCGGTAGCGACAAGCGTGGCACGATTTATGGCGTGTATGAACTGTCGAGACAGCTGGGTGTATCACCATGGTATTGGTGGGCAGATGTGCCTGTGCAGAAACATAGTCAGGTTTTTGCCCGACAGGGACAATATACCGATGGGGAACCTGCCGTGAAGTATCGTGGCATCTTCCTGAACGATGAGTGGCCCTGCATGGGTAACTGGACACACGACACGTTTGGCGGCTTCAATCATAAGATGTATGAAAAGGTGTTTGAACTGGTGTTGCGTCTGAAGGGTAACTTCATGTGGCCAGCCATGTGGTCGGCTGCGTTCTATGCCGATGACCCTCTGAACATGAAGACTGCCGACGATATGGGCATCATCATGGGAACCAGTCACCACGAACCTTGTGCCAAGGCGCATCAGGAATGGACAAGGGTAAAGACGCGCGGTGCATGGAATTATGACACCAATCGCGAGGAACTTGTGGACTTCTGGCGGAGTGGTATTGAACGCATGAAGGACACAGAGGATGTGATTACCATCGGTATGCGCGGCAATGGTGACGAGCCTATGGCAGAGAAGCCCGATGTGTCATTGATGGAGCGCATCGTGGCTCATCAGCGTAAACTCATAGCCGAAGCTACAGGGAAGAAGGCAAAGGATGTGCCACAAGTGTGGGCATTATATAAAGAGGTGCAGCAGTATTATGAGATGGGCATGAAGGTGCCTGACGATGTAATCCTGTTGCTGTGTGATGACAACTGGGGCAATGTACGCATGTTGCCAGACACGAAGACGGAAACGCACCAACCCACGAAGCGTCACCCTGGGGGCTATGGTCTGTATTATCATGTGGATTATGTGGGTGCTCCGCGCAATAGCAAGTGGCTGAACGTAAGTCAGGTGCAACGTCTGTGGGAACAGCTTGACTTGACTTACCGTGCTGGCATTGACAAGTTGTGGGTGCTGAATGTGGGCGACTTGAAGCCGATGGAGTTCCCCATTGACTTCTGGTTTAAGGAAGCCTGGAATCCCGCTCAGTTCTCGGCAGACAATCTGATGGCTTATACGGAAGACTTCTGCCGTCAGCAGTTTGGCGAAGCTGCGGCCAAGGAGGCAGCACGCATCTTGAACCTGCAATGCAAGTATGCCCATCGCCGTACCGCAGAACAGATGGAGAAGAATACCTACAATCTTGCGAGTGGAGAATGGGATGCTCGTTTGGCAGAATATAAAATTCTGGAAACGGAGGCTTTGGCCCAATACCTCACGTTGCCGGAGGAGTACAGAGATGCTTACAACGAAATCGTGCTGTTCCCCATCCGTAGTGTGGCTAATATCTATGAAATGTATTATGCCCAGGCCAAGAATGAACAGTTGGCTGCCATTGGCGACCCTGCTGCCAACGAGTGGGCTGACCGTGTGGAGGAATGCTTCAAGAAAGACTCTCTGCTTTGTGCGGACTATAACCACAACATTGCCGGTGGCAAGTGGAATCACATGATGGATGAAATTCATATTGGCTACAGGTCTTGGAACAATCCGCGCCGAAACATTCTCCCTGCGGTGAAGCGTGTTGAGAGGGAAAATGTTGTCATTGCAGAACAAGGAGGAAAGGTCATCATCGATGCGGATTGCTATGCCGATAAGACCGATGCGCAGAATGCCAAGTGGACCGTGATACCCGATTTTGGCATTTATAAGTCTGCCATCGCCCTGATGCCTTACAGCGAAAAGACGGATGGCGGCAGCATCAGCTACAAGTTCAGGACTTCAAAGAAGGCTGCTACGGTGACGTTTGTGCTGGCTCCGAACTTCCCCTTCAACGATGTGAAAGGCGGAATGCGCTTGAATTATGCCATTGATGGCGGTACGCCTGTTACGTTAAACACCAACGGGTCGGCTGTCATTCGCTTTAATAATGCCACGGGTGACCAGCAGTATGAGTGGGCAAAAGAGCGTGTGAACAAGAGGAAGGTGGAGGTGACGTTGCCTGCTGTGGCCGATGACGTTCACACCCTGAATCTGTCTCCGTTGGATGCTGGTATAGTGATAGAAAGAATTATTATTGAATAATGTATATAATATATATAATATGAAGAAAACATTTTTATCAATCGTTTTGGCAGCACTTTCGTTGACTGCCTATTCACAGAAGACGGCTATCATTAAAATGAGCCGTAGCACGAAGTACCAGTACATTGACGGTTTTGGCGGCACTGGCATGAATGGTCAGTGGGGAGACGTCTATACACTGGAAAAAGTCAATAAACTTTGGGGCAGAAAGGACGAGCATGTGGGTCTTAACATCATGCGTGTACGCATCAATCCTAATGAAGGCAATTGGGGAGAATATGGCAATGCGATACGTTGGGCTCGTCGTGTGAATCCGAGTTTGCAAGTGTTTGCCTCGCCGTGGACACCACCCAAGAAGTACAAAACCAGCAAGGCGGAAAAGTATCAGAATGAATTTGGCACGTGGGTTTGGCCACTTGTTGAACACTCGTGGGGTGGAGAGGGATCTAATGGCGGAACCATTGACAACTCCAAAATTCCCGATTTTGCAGATTTTCTGGAACGCTACCGTGCCACGATGGAGAAGAAGGGTTGTCCTGTTGACATCATCTCCATGCAGAATGAGTGTGACTATACACCCACAGCGGTTGACGACGGCGTAGAACATGCCAGCTACGAAAGTTGCATCTATTCTCCCAAGCAAATGGCAGCCATGGTGAAAGCTGCACGTGCTGCAGTTGACCCCAAGTGCAAGATTATGGGTCCTGAAACCTTTGGTTGGGGACAAGCTAATTACAACAATACGCTGGTCAACATGAAGGATGCAGTGGATAATATCGACATCTGGGGTAATCACCTCTATGGTTCCAACGACCTCTCTTTTATAAATGAAGTGACGAAGAAGACGGGAAAGCACATGTGGATGACGGAATTTCTCATCGACTATCCCAAGAGTGGTTACACCGGACAGTTTTCAGCAGAATATGCCATGATTAAGAGTCTGGAGGATGCCATGCAGAATGGTTATAACGGCTACATATATTATAATATGTTGGACGACTTCTTTGCTTGTAATCATGGTGGCAGCGATACGGAACTGTGGAAACGTGCCTACGTCTTCAGCCATTATGCCAAATATGCAACAGGCAAGACTCGTATCAAATCCACTTGTTCCACTTCGTTCACTACGTCGCTTACAGGTGGTTCGGCATACATGAGTGAGGGTGGTGACACCATTTCGCTCTTTGTGCTCAATCCTACCAATGACATTTATACGCTGTCCATAGGTATTCCTATCAATCCCACCAAGATTACAGCGATTGTCACTTCTGATGCCGTCAATGCACAGAAGATAGACATCACAGACGAATATACTGACGGAACCAAGAATCTGAAGACTCAGCTCTTGCCAGGTATGTTCTACACCTTCCTTTTTGAAAAGGTGGCAGGACAAGACAGTACGGCTGAAGTGGAACTCGCAGAAACTCCCAAGCAGGAAACATACAGCAACCCCATCTGTCCGTACAACTTCTGTGCTGACCCCACAGCCATTGAATACGATGGACGTCTGTATGTCTATGGCACAAACGACCAACAGGAATTTGATTACTCCAATGGCTTGATCGCCAATTCTTACGGGAAAATCAATCAGCTGGTTTGCTTCTCTACAGCCGACATGGTGAACTGGACAAATCACGGCACCATCGATGTGAAGTCGATAGCTCCGTGGGTCTATGCTTCATGGGCTCCCAGCATCATCAGCCGTGTGGAAGACGACGGTCTGACTCACTTCTATCTCTATTTCACCAACTCTGCCACGAGTATTGGTGTGCTTACATCCACTTCGCCCACCGGACCATGGACCGACCCACTGGGTCATGCACTCATCGACAGCAAAACGCCTGGATTGGGTCAGATTTCTCAAATCATTGACCCAGGAGCCGCTATCAAACCCGACGGTTCGGAAGCTTATCTTACCTTCGGTGGTGGTGACATCAAGGGTACAGCCCTCCAGCCAGGCAATGCCCGCATCGTGAAGTTGGGCAGCGACCTGATTTCGCTTGACGGTGACATTCGGCAGATTTCTGCTCCTTGCCATTTTGAAGCCAACGAACTCAACTACATCGGTAGCAAGTGGGTTTTCAGCTATTGCACACGCTGGACCATTGCCGACAATTGGAACTCTTACAGTAAGGCAACGGCTCCTACTCCTTGCTCCATTGTCTATATGACAGCAACTGACCCCATGGCAGACAAATGGACGTACAAGGGTGAAATGCTTCCCAACCCAGGTCGTTTAGGCTATCCATTCAGCAATAATCACAGCCATTTGCAGAAATTTGGTTCCTCTTACTACCTGTTCTATCACACACAGTGGCTAGAAAGTCAATTGGGTTTCAGCGGTGGTTATCGCAGCATTCAGATGAACAAATTGATTGTGGTGGAAACAACGGTCAAGACGGCTACCTTGAATGCAGAAACAGCATCTCTCACTGGTGTGGGACAACTTCCGTCGGCACGTGTCAATCCGTATGAAAAACAACGTGCCTCCATGTTGGCCAATGCAGCAGGCGTGAAAGCAGAAAAGACAGATGTTCCAGGGGTTACCGCTCTGACGGCTATCAGTCCTGGTGACTGGACAATGGTTCGTGGTGTGCAATTTGCCGACGCGACTGCTGAAGAAGGAGCCAAGAGTCTGTATGCCACATTGAAGGGCACAGGCACGATGGAAGTTAGACTGGGTAGCCTCGATGCAGAACCTGTTGCAACCATTGACTTTGATTGTGAAAACGACACAACCATTCAGGTGAATCTGGCAAATGCCATTGCAGATCTTCAGAACTTCGTTTATTTCGTTTTCCCCAAAGCCAAAGCCGTAAAGTTCATGGACTGGCAATTCTCGCCCAACGCTGTGGCTGATCCAAAACCAGATCCCGACCCAGAAGAAAATCCATACGACCTTGACGAGGATGGTGTATTGACAATAGCAGACATCACTACGCTCATAGAAATATATTTGGCTCAATAACACCTCGTTCAATAACCCAAAGAAAAAAGCCCGAACAGCACTCAAACGCTGTCGGGCTTTTTTTATTTTTGAATGGGTACTTAATCCTTGTCTTTATGGCAAAGCCCCTATATTACATGTATGGAAATAAAATTGTCTTATATTGTAAAACAAAAGGCTCGGGAGCATTGGTTGCTTTCGAGCCTTTTCTTTATTATAATTATAGTTTTGCAATACATTCGGCAAGGCTGTCTTCCCAGTAGGGAACTTCGATGCCGTAGGTTTGCTTGATTTTGGTCTTGTCAAGGACACTGTAGTGAGGACGTGTCGCTGGGGTGGGGTATTCACTGGTGTGGAGCGGACGCACCTTGCAGGTGGTGATGCCGGCAATGCGGTGGATGGCTTTGGTGAAGTCGTACCATGAAATGACTCCTTCGTTGGAGAAGTGGTAAGTGCCAGGAACAATGCCCTTGTTGATGGCTGTCATGATGGCTACGGCAAGGTCACGTGCATAGGTGGGGGTGCCTACTTGGTCGAAGATAACGCCGAGTTCGGGCTTTTCTTTACCGAGGCGAATCATGGTTTTCACAAAGTTGTTGCCGTAGATGGAGTAAAGCCAGGCGGTGCGGATAATCATGCTGTTTGGGCAACCAGCTTTAACGGATTCTTCTCCTGCCAGTTTGGTGCGACCGTACACGGAGTTGGGGCATGTAGGCTGGTCTTCAGTATAAGGTGTGTGGTTGGTGCCATCGAATACATAGTCGGTGCTGACTTGAATCATGCTGCCACCGCGTTTGCCAACAGCCTGTGCTAAATATCCTGGTGCAATGTTGTTGAGCAAGTTACAGAGTTCTTCGGCTGATTCGGCTTTGTCAACAGCGGTAAATGCTGCACAGTTGACGATGCAGTCAATCTGATGGGTTTGTACATAACTTTCCACAGCTTCCTGTTTGGTGATATCAAGCACGGTGGCGTCCAGTCCTTCGGGAATGATCACATCGGTGAGGAAGTACTTGTGCTGAGGGTTTTCTTTGGCAAGGAGTTGCATCTCGTTGCCCAGCTGTCCGTTGCAGCCTGTGATAAGAATGTTCATTTTTTTATTTTTGTTGTTGTTATTGGTTTCGTTATGATGTTATTTAATCTAATTCCAGTTCATTCGCTTTGTCCTGGCGGTAATATTCGCTGAGCATGGCAAGAAGTTTGGAGATGTTGTCGATGGCAGCTGCGGTTTCGGGAGCAATGTCTTTCTTTTGGGCACGCATGAGCATAACAAGGTAAAGGGCGTCGAAGCAAGTTTCGATTTCCGACTTTTCGGCTTCTCCTTTATTCTTTTTGGCTTGGCGCAGTTCTACGATGAAGGGCAATGCTTTGTAGTATTGAGCTGAGTAGAAGGGGAATTTGGGTGACTTCAGCAACTGCAGGTGCAAGTCGTTCATCAGTATGATAATGTTCTGATTGATTTGCAGATGTCCGCTTTCTTCCACTCCCTCTTCATGCATCATGTTGATGAGGTTTTCGTACCAGCCAATAAGTTCCACGGCTCGTTCTGGCTCCAGCTGGAAGCGCGGAATATAGCGGTTGCTGATTTCGTCGATGTCGAGCTCGTAGGCGCGGATAACGTCTTCTACCTGCCACATGTAGAGCAGGTATTCGGCTATGCTTGATTTCTTGAGTTGTTCAGAAATATACATGGAGGTTATTTGGCAATTAGCAATGGAATTTGGTATGGGTTAGAACTTGAACGGAATGGCATGGCCGGTGACGGTGTAGATGATGATGATTCCGCTGACAACCATCACGATAATGCCGATGATGCGGTTTATCCACCAGAGGATGCGCTGATTGAATCGGGTGCGCACTTTGTCGATGAGCCAAGTGAGGCTGAACCACCAGAATAGTGCCCCGCCGATGATGGCGAGATACCCCATGATTTGCGGCACGATGTTATCGACCAGAATGAAGGTGAACTGACCAAACAAAGCCACGAACATGAAGATGATGAGCGGATTGCTGACGGTAACGGCAAAGCCAGACATGGCAAAGGAGGTCAGACTGCCCGACTCGGTGGGCGTGGGTATGTCGTCAATAACTCGTTGCTGCTTGGGAATGGAGCGGAAGGTGTACAGGCCGAAGGCAAAGAGCAATACACTACCTACAATCTTGATGATGAGTGCAATGGCGGGGTTTTCGATAATGTCGATGACGAATGACATGCCGTAGCCCGTCACGATGGCATAAAGAAAATCGCTGGCTGAGGCTCCGATGCCTGTTGCCAATCCTTCTTTGCGACCTTTGTTCAGGGTGCGCTGTACGGTGAGGATGCCTACAGGTCCCATGGGGGCAGACACGATAATACCAATGATGAACCCCTTGAGTATTTCGTCGAGGATGCCCACTTGTTTCATCCATTCTTGGAATGTACTGGTGAAGTCAAGACCGAAGAAATGTATGTAGAGTAATTCCATGTCAAATGATGAGATTGTGTGGTTTTTGTCACAAAAAACCAATAGTTTTTACAATTTGCGTGCAAAAATACGCATTTTATTCGTTATAAAAAAGAAAAGTGCTAACTTTGCGCCAAAAACGAAGCAAATCCGATTTGTAAAATACGAAATAATATACGATACGATGGAAAAACTAAAACCTTATGTGATCGGTGTGGACCTGGGTGGTACCAACACCGTTTTTGGCATTGTGGATGCCGAAGGAAATATCTTATGTGAATCCAGCATCAAGACGGGAAAATACCAGACGGCTGTCGATTTCGTCAACGCAGGAGTAGCCTGTGTTCGTCCGCTGATTGAGAAAGTGGGCGGCAAAGAGAAAATTCAGGGCATAGGTATTGGTGCGCCCAATGCAAATTATTACACGGGCACCATAGAACACGCACCCAATCTGGTGTGGGCACACAATGGTATAGTGCCGTTGGCGAATATGTTTCAGAATGAACTGGACATCCCTGTGAAGATGACCAACGATGCCAATGCTGCCGCTATGGGCGAAATGATGTATGGCGCAGCCAAAGGTATGAAGGACTTCATTGTCATCACTTTGGGTACGGGCGTTGGCTCGGGTATCGTCATCAACGGGCAACTGGTTTATGGTCACGATGGTTTTGCTGGTGAACTGGGACACGTAAGGGTGGACTACAGTAAGGAAGCCCGTCTTTGTGGCTGTGGTCGCAGGGGATGCTTAGAGGCATATTGTTCAGCAACAGGTGTGGCACGTACTGCACGCGAAATGCTGGCGATGACTGACCAGCCGTCCCTCTTACGTGAAAAAGATCCAGCAACGATTGAGTCGTTGGATGTCTCCATTGCAGCCTCAAAAGGCGACGAGTTGGCAAAGAGTATTTTCACCATGACAGGTATGACCTTGGGAGAAGCCTGTGCGAACTTTGCTGCATTTTCCAGCCCCGAGGCATTTATCTTCTTTGGCGGATTGTGTCGTGCAGGGGATTTGATTATGAAACCCATCAGGGAGTCTTACGAGCAAAATGTGCTCAAAGCTTTCAGGGGCAAGGTGAAGTTCCTCGTCAGTCCGCTGATGGACAAAAACGCCGCCGTCCTCGGAGCATCAGCCTTGGGTTGGAAATAAGGATTGCTGTCCGTTAGGAATAAAGTGCGTCTCGGCTGATGGCTGTGTCCCATCCGCCGATGACGCTTTCTTTATGTGTGTTGATGCCCGTGTAGCTGAGGCTGCTGTCTTCGTAACGTTTGAACTTATATACCGCGTCGTTCATCAGTTCGCTGTTGAACACGTTGAGACTCACCAGCAACTCAAAGTCGCTGATGTTCAGTCCTGTCACTTTGCGGAATAGTTCTGGTTCCAGATTGACAATGACATCCTTTAGTGAATATTCGCGAAAGTCCGTTAGGTACATGAACACGGGAATGCGTGTGGCAAACTTGATGAGCTTTTGCTGAATTTCTTTGCGTTTGCTCTTGTATTCCTTTTCTGCTTCTGTCAGTTCCTTCTTCTGCTTGGGAGTGAGTTTTTCATCCTGTTCCTGCTTGGCTTTCTTCACCTGTTCGCTCTTGTTGATGATAGTCTCGATGTCCTGATTCAGCGAGCGGAAGCCCTCAATGTTCATCAACGCCCTCATGGCTTCGGGTGAGTTCATCAGTCGTCCCAAGGTGGTGTTATCCACATTCACCAACACGGCACTTTCCCATCGTCTGGCTAACAGCGTGGCGGTTGTGCCGCTCATGGCCATGTCGAGAATGCCAGCCGCGTCAATCTCCTTCATCGAACTACCGTCGTATGCCAGTACGGGCAGGAAGCGGATGAACTCCTCCACCTTTTTCTCTGGGTTCGGTTCGTGCAAGTTCAGTTGGCAACTGTATTCCTCCACTTGCCGCAAAGCACGGTTGGGTGCAAAGTCGAACACATAGCAGTAGGGCTTCAAGATGACTTCTTTGCCTCGTTCATCACGCATCGTCCATGGTGACTGCACACGGAAAGCAGCCTGGAAGTAAGTTTCTGGGGAACGTGCATTCCGCAGCATCAGGATGCCAGTCCAAGGTCGCACAGTCACACCCGTTGAGAGTTTTCCGCACGACAGCGTGATGGTCTTGCTCTTTCTGGGGTCGCCCTCTCTGCTCATTGCTTCATATACAGGGTGTACGGCCTCTGCTCCCATGCCAGCCTCGCTTCCGGCTGCCACCACCACCTCGTAGTCGTGGTAGAAACGGTTGATGGGCTTCATCATCAGGCGTGCCATGGCCTTGCAAGCCGCTACCGATGGCAAGAACCAATAGGTGTGTTGCAGATAACTAAGCAGTCTGACATCGGAGAACGGCATGGGCGGTCGCTCTCTGCCTAACTTCAGTTCGGTCACGAGGTTCTCCTTGTAGCTTCCTCGGATGAGGTCGAGCCATTTCTGTACGTGTTCTTCATGCACAAAGCTACGCTCATCGGCACGGAAGAACTCGTTGAGGTCAAACTCGTCAAACTCGCCTTGGTCAGCCACCTCCTTGATGCTGTCTGGCAACTGATAGGTCATCATCACCATCCGTGGCAAAGCTAAATAGGGATTGTAGGTTCCCTGCTTTGCAGGGTCTTTCTCCCAAGCCTCCTTGGCACGTTGTTCGTCTGAATAAGTCCAGTTATAAATTTGTTCCTCAATGAACTCGCCCGTACTGATAGCCCGGAACGGCGTGCCTGACAGATAGAGGTAGGCACGGGTGGTGAGCGGCATCAGTTCCTCGTCATACAGTTCGCGGCTGTCCAGTTCCTTGCGGCTGTCCGCATCTTCTGCCATCAGCTCGCCCATTTCGGCAGCACGAGCCAGCTGCTCCACATCTTGTTTGTTGTAGAAGTCCTTGGCATGTTTTCCCCAGGCCCCATAATGGTATTCGTCCAGCACGATGCAGTCCCATTCCACCTGCTGAATCCATTCGTTAGTGGCCTTGATGCCGCCAGCCGCATTACGCCCCAACACATCTTGGAACGAGGCGAAACACACAAAGGGACGCGCTTCGTTGACCTTGTTAAACTCAAAGTTCTCGCCTTTCTCACAGAACTGCCAGCCTTCAAAGTCGCAATGTGTCAGCAGGTCTTCCTTCCAAGCCGTTTTTACTGCGGGCTTGAACGTGAGCACCAATACACGCCGCCACTTCATGCGTAGTGCCAGCTGATAGGTGGTGAAGGTCTTGCCGAAACGCATCTTGGCGTTCCACAGGAAGTGGGGCACAAGTCCTGCTGCGGTATTTTGCTTATCTTTCTGGAATGTTTCAAAGTAGGTGGCTGTCCGATTCACCGCCTCTTGCTGTTCGGGACGCATTGCAAAAGTTTCCGTGCGCTCCAGCATGGTCTCTTGTCCAGCCCTTACTGCACGAATGGCTCGTTCCACATCTTTTACTGTACAGCGAAACCACTCGCCTTCTGGGTTGGAGAAACCAGCCTCGCGCAACAACCGATGTACGGCATGGTCGTCAAACGAAGTGCCGTCAGCCTTCATAGCAGAGCGCACCAGTACAATCTTGTATTTCAAATTCGCCGTCTTGCATTGCTCTGCCACTCGCTCCTCGGCGGTGCGAACTGTGTAGCCCACCTTCAGCATCCCGCGATGCGAAGGCACTTCGGGCAATTCGTAGGCATAGATGGAAGGTTGCCCTTCCACTCTGCCCTGTAATAGTTCTGTTGTTGCCATAAACAGTTGTTGTTATGGCACGAACTCTTAGAAAAAAAAGGAAAATCTTGTTATAAAAAGGCTGCACACATCTTTCTGATGTTGAGCAAACGGGAATGCAAGGCTGGCTTTTGCTTTGCAAGTGCCATGTTGTAACGATTTTGCATATTGATTAACAGTTCGGGTGTGATACCTAAAGCAGCTTCAACCATTAAAGCAAAATCTGTTGAAACAGGGCGTTTTCCGTTCAGAATTTCATTCATCTGCGTATAAGAAACACCCAGTAATTCGGCAAATTTTTTCTGTGAAATGTTTCGGCTTTCGATTTCTTCTTTTATCACATCACCTGGATGTGTAGGTAATCTCTTGATTGTTTCCATGATTGTGGTGCTCCTTTATTGATAATGATTAGTAATGTCTGTTATGGTGCAGATGCTAACTAACGTTTCATTGCCTTCAGTCCTTATCTTAAACTCCAGTCGGTAATGGTAGTCTATTCGTATAGAGAAATAACCGTTTTCAAGGGCTTCGAAGTTCAATGAATTAAAGACAAACAAATCCTCTATGCGTGTCGCACCCATCAGCGTATCTATTCGCTTTTGGTATTTCTGTACCACTTGCTTCTGAAATCTGTACTTTTTGTTCTTGCAGACTCCCGACTCATAGAGTTCTTGTAAATAGTCTTTTTCGTATTCTATGACCATTGCATTTTGTTTTTGCGTTGCAAAGATACGAACCTTTTTCCGTATTCACAAAAAAAGTGAATAGTTTTTTGATTTATTCCAATTATTTCAAAGAACGTGCCGAGCCGTTAAGACTCTTGGTTATTATTAATAATATGCTTACTCCATCGGACGTATCATGCTCTCAATGAAGTCTATCTCTTCTTCGGTTAATCCATACTTCTTGTAAAGCATTTCGTCTGTCCACGGATGTGAGAAGTCTTGGAGAGGAACGAATTGAAAAGCGTCTTTGTTAATCATAATAGAACTCATAGCTTGAAGCATCAAGAATCTGGAGAATTTCGTGGTTAAATAGATTTGAAGATTTTGGGCATGGGTCTTTGATTTGAAAGAACCTATGCAGATGTATGTTTCTGCACAAATTTCTTTTTGTTCCATAACTCTCATCGTTGCTGGTACAATCTGATATTTACCATCAGAGCCAGGTTTGTTCCCGCCAGACATGGCACGGGTCATGATTACATTGTACGTGTCAATAGCATCAATGCTTTTACTAATTTCTGAGCGTTTTATATACCCAAAGCCTTCGCTTGTTAATAGTTTTATTGCTCCTTCAAAAGGTTTGCTTCCACCTCTAATGTATGTTCTAAATCCAAAAGGATTCGATGGATATACTAATGTGGATAGCGAACAAAATGTGGTTTGATGTATCTTTCTTATAATGTCTATTGCTAAATTGGAACGAACAAACACCGAATATTCTGAAAGATTTCTGCGAATGGATGTTTGTTCACCTTTATTCATATTGCAGACCATGCAATTACCAGAATACTTTTTGTCCCATAAAAAATAGCAAATACCTCCAGCAATATTAACACCAGGGAAGCACTCACTGCTATCTGCAAAATCGATTAAATGACTAATGTGCTTATCTGATAACATTTCAGCTCTAAAAGAATCCAGCCCCCGACCACCAGCATACCATCTTGCTGGTATAATCATGCATAAATAGTTAGGCTGAAGCTTTTTTGCTTGTTCTACAAAATTATGGTATAAAGGAATTGCACTCGCTGCATTTCCTCCATCACTCAACTGATACGGAGGATTCCCAATAATTACGTCAAACTTCATATTATTAAATAATGTGTGAGGGTTATCTGTGTGAATAAACTGATAGGCGTATTGTTCGGCTTGGCTGCCACGGTCATAGACCTCTTGGGAGGCTCCGCAATAGCGGCATTTGCCATTTGCCCAAGTGTGGCGAAGGGGGCGATAAAGGATATTGCCACTTTCGGTGTCGAAGCGAGTAACGCTGTACGGACTGCTGGCATCTTTGGAACAATAGACGGAACGGCGAGAAAGATGGGCAGTCAGTTCTGTGATGGCAATACCAAATACTTGCCGGCGCAGAATATGGTCAATGCGTTCCTGTCGGTTGGGTATCTGTGCGGAAAGTCCACGGTCGAGCCGCTTGACAATCTCACGGAGGAAGACTCCCGACTTCGACACAGGGTCGAGGAACGTGGTAGTGGGGGAGGTGAATAGTTCTTGCGGCAGGAGGTCGAGCACCTGATTGGCCAGCGATGGTGGCGTGAACACCTCGTCGTTGCTCAGATTGGCAAGACAATTCAGCACATCGGGATTGTACGTGTCATGTTTCATAAACAAATTAGTTTTTAAACAACGGATTGAACGGATTTTAAGCTGTAGAATAAGTCTTTCTTTATCCGTTTAATCCGTGAAATCCGTTGTTGTTACAATTGCCAAGGTTCAGGAAATACACAGGTGGAAAGGTGTCGCAAGGCAGGTCGCTGAACAGGTCGCCTCCTTGCCCTGTAGCTACAAGGTAAGAAAAACTGTAGTCGCGGCGTACCACTTTGCCGTCACCAATGAACGACCATTCGCTCACCACAATCCACTCATCGGGATAATCCACACGGTGGTAGGTCAGGGCATCGCCCATGATGATGTTGTGCTGCAACAGATAGGCTACTGCATCACGACACGCGGGTTTACACTCCGTGCCAAACAACTGTTCGTATTGCTCACAAAAGTAACGGTAGAGCCGCTGGCGGCAAGCCTCGGCATTGTCGGGCAGCAGTTCTATGCCATAGATGCTGCTGACTGCCCAGACTGCGTGTTTTTCATACTGCAGCTGAGTCCATTGTTTCTGGCGCACGCGCTGTTCGCAGACGGCTAACTTGCGCCGCAGAATTTCGATAAGGAAATTGCCGTCGCCACACGCTGGCTCTAAGAAACGGCTCTCGATGCGTTCCGTTTCTGGTTTCACAAGGTCGAGCATGGCATTCACTTCGCGCTCGGCGGTAAATACCTCTCCATGCTTCGACACACGTTCTTTCGACTTGATTTGCCTCGGAGGTTTCAAGTCTGCATCCATGTTGCCCATGTGCATTCCATTCTGTGCACATCAGTCTAAATCGGAAGAAATACAGGTTACGTCAAGGAAACTCGGGTACTTGTGGGCACAAAGAAAGCGTGAACTTTCCTTATCAAGTACCCGAGGTATTTGGCGTAACCCGTATCATGCGATAAGTTCCATCCACGCTCCAGCGTGAACACGAACTAAATCTGCATAATACCTTTTCAAATCGCCAAATTTTCGGGGTACTTCGAGATAGCTAATGCTTTGGTTTATATGTCATACGTTGCGGCTTCTTACGCCTTGTGGTGCGTTGCCGCCGCATTTCTTTCTGCAAAAGTAGGTACAAATCTTTAAATACACAAATCTGCGCCATGCTTTTTTTAGAAACTTCCGAATTTTTTGTTGCTGCGGTAGAGAAAAAGCATGCCGTAGGTATGCGACCTATACACAGCCATATCGCCTACCTAAAGGCAGGCAAACTGCGGACATACCTTCCATACCAGCCATTTCGCCGTACCTACGGCACGGCTGTATGGCTGGCTACCCCTATCAGATGCCTACGGCATCGGCCTTGCGGGCTCGGCTCTGCCGCTCTGCCAAGAACTTGAGAAACATGAATAATTTAACATATCGCAAAGTGTTGAAACGATAAGTGCCGTGTTTCGAATCGACAACAGCCATGTTTTGACTCGACAACAGTTAAGTTGTGCTAAGAAACAGCCGAAATGTTAAAACAAAATAGTGGCACCGCAACCATGATGCAGTGCCACTAAAGACTTAACCGTAGAACAGGACGAAACGGATCCTGTGAAAGTTGAGTTATTTTTTCACAGGGATGGGCTTGTCGTAGTTTACAAAGAAGTCGTTCCACACCTTCAGCATACTCGATGCGTTGGTGGAAATGATTTCCGCCTGTCGGGTGTAGTTGCGGTATTCTTTGCGGCGTTGGGGATTGATGCGGTTGAGGATGTTTTTCTCCGTTGCCTCAAAAATTTCACCATTGTACTGGTAGTAGAAGACGTTGATGAGCGGCAGGGGTAGTTCTTCTTCGTTGATGGCTGCATTGGCATCGGAGAGCTGTGAACCCCAGTTGCCCAGGTTGATGCTGGTCTGCTGCAAATTCTGTGTGTTGTTCATGATGTCAACAGCGCGTTGGTCAATAGCGTGTTGATCGACACTGCGAACTTGCAACACTCGAGCTACTTTGCCGTTGAGTGTGTCTTGCTGTAGGATTTTCCCGAAGTTTGAGTTTTCGTCAACGGGAATAAATGTGTCGCCATTCGGAAATTCCACGCGCAGTATGCTCCCCTGAATGGCTTCCATCAGTGTGTCATTGCGTGAGAACCAAAGGGTTTGTTTGCCCAGATGAATGTTGCAGGGGACTTGTGTCTTCCGTACTTTGAAGAAGCCAGTATAGACGATTGCCGTGCGGAAGTTTTTGTATTCAAAGGGCCATGTGCCGATGGGTTCCCAGTCTTGTTGTGCCCTCAAGGGGAGGACAGCGAACAGGGTCAGCAGAATGAAAACGGAACGACGCATATACATTATTATATTATAAGGGTGAAGTTATTTGACCTGTACGACCAGATATTTACTGATGCTCCAGAAACTTTGTGCATCGGTAATGCGTAGTGTGTACTCGCCCTTGGTGTCCTTCATGAGGCTGTAGGAGTCGGCGGGGTGAGTCGTGAGGATTTTAGCTGATTTTGACGAGAACGGGATGACCTGTGTTTTGCGAATGTCGATTTTTGTGAAGTAAGCCTTGTCGTAATCGCCCTTCAGCACGTCGCCCTTCTTCAGTATGTTGTGTTCTTTCAGTTCTTTACTGGTGCCATATACGTACCATGCTGTGTTGAGCTGAGCGTCTTGGTTCTGTGCCAGTTGCTGGCTCTCGTCGCGTTGCTGTTTTACTTCTGTGTTTTCTGCTGTGAGGTTGGTGACATTTTCGTTGAGAGTAGCAATCTGCACATCTTTTTCTGCCAGTTGAGCGCGGAGTTGTTCCAGTTCTTGGTTCTTGGCTTCGAGTTGCTGGCTTAAGTTGTTGATGGCATCCTTCAGTTTGGAGGCGTTGATGCTGCTGTTTTTCAGTTTCTGTTCCAGGTCGGCAATTTTCTGACGGTTAGCAGCCATGGTTTCCTGAATGAACGCCATGTTTTCGCGAATGTTTTCGGCTGTCTGATTGTTTTCGGCATTTTGTGCCATCATGTTTACACGTCCTTCAGCTTGGTTGATGAGTGAGAAACCTTCTTGAATTTCATTGAATTGTCCCATCATGTCATTGATTTCGTTGTCTTTCTGGTCAATGATACGCTGGAGAGAGTCACGCTCACTATTTGAATTAGCAGTGTTTGTGCCAATTCCGTTGCCGCATGATGTGAGCAGAGCGGTGCATACGGCTGTAAGGATAAGAATTTTTTTCATGATTAAAATGTTTTTGGATTTTTCTGATTGTTCTTGATTGTTTTGAGTAATCTGTGTTTTCAGATTATTTGTACTTGTTCTTGGATTTGCCTTTGCCCATGATGAGGGTAGTGGCAGTAGGAGTTTCTTCTTCTTCTTCTGTTACAGGCAGTTGGTCTTGTGTTCCGCCAAGCAGGATGACGATTTCGCCTAAGGGTTCATGGGTGCGGAAATGTTCTGTCACTTCTGCCAGTGTGCCGCGTATGTGCTCTTCGTGCAGCTTGGAAATTTCGCGTGAGACACAGACGAGGCGTTGTGGACCATAGGCTTCGGTGAATTGTTCCAGTGTGCGAAGCAATCGACGTGGAGATTCGTAGAAAACCACGGTGCGCTCTTCGTTGCGGAAGAAGTCGATGCGTGTTTGTCGTCCTTTCTTTTGTGGCAGAAATCCTTCAAAAACGAAGCGATTGCAGGGCAGTCCGCTGCTGACCAATGCGGGGACAAAGGCGGTAGCTCCAGGGAGGGTCTGTACTTCAATGCCTGCTCGTGCAGCTTCTCGTGCCAAAAGAAAGCCTGGGTCGCTGATGCCTGGTGTGCCTGCATCGCTGATGAGGGCTATGTTTTCTCCTGCCTGTAGTCTTTTCAGCACCGTGTTTACTGTCTCGTGTTCGTTGTATTTGTGATGAGACAGGATGGGGGTGTGAATGTCAAAATGGGAGAGCAGTACGCCCGATGTTCGGGTGTCTTCGGCGAGTATCAGGTCGGCTTCTTTCAGTATCCGAATAGCTCGCATTGTCATGTCCTCCATGTTGCCTACAGGCGTTGGTACGATGTATAGCATGTTGCAAAAGTATGAATAAACTGTAACTCTGCAAAAAAAAAATGAGCAAAACAATGTTTTTTTATATTTTTATATCTATCTTTGCCGAAAATTTGAAGAAAAGCAGGCTGTGCCTTAGCATTATATTATAAATAAATGAAGAAGAACGAAATTACTTTTGACCGTTTTGTACGTGCCTTGATGGCTGTCGTTTGTGTCATCGCTGTTTATTTGCTGCTCCGCAAATTGAGTAGTGTGTTGATACCCTTTTTTATGGCTTGGCTTGTGGCTTACTTGCTGTACCCCATTGTGTGTTTCTTCCAGAATAAATGTCGGCTGAAGTCAAGAATCCTGAGCATCATTGTGACGTTGTTGATTGTTGTGGGTGTGCTGGTGGGGGCTGGCTGCCTGATTGTGCCTTCGACTATCAATGAGATGGGACGGTTGAAAGAAATGGTTTTGTCATACGTGGCAACGGACAGCACTGTGAATTATGTGTCTGATGAGATAGAGCTTTATATCAAGCATCACATTAATTTGGGCCAGATTGTCAGTGCGTTGACCATCAATGATGTCTCTTCGTTGATAGAGCGTGGATTGCCTCAGGTGCTCAATTTGATTTCCAATTCTGTCAATACGCTGGTAGGTATCATTGCTTCGCTCATTTCTGTGCTTTACTTATTCTTTATTTTAAAGGACTACGAACAGCTGAGTCATGGCATCATCCACATGGTTCCACCAACGAAACGTGAAATTGTTCATGGGGTGTTGAAAGATGTGGAGAAAGGCATGAATGCGTATTTTCGTGGGCAAAGTCTGATAGCATTGTGTGTAGGGATTTTGTTTGCCATAGGATTCTTAATCATCGATTTTCCATTAGCTATACCTTTGGGACTATTTATCGGTTTCTTGAACCTCGTGCCTTATTTGCAGACGTTGGGATTGGTGCCGACCTTGGCTTTGGCTCTGTTGAAAGCGCATGACACCAACGAGAACTTTTGGGGCATTTTGTTAGGAGCCTTGATTGTATTTGCGGTGGTTCAAACGATACAGGATGCGATTTTGACGCCTAAAATCATGGGCAACGTGACAGGGCTGAATGCTGCCATCATTTTGCTGAGCCTTTCCGTGTGGGGTGCCTTATTGGGATTCATTGGATTGATTATTGCCTTGCCATTGACCACCATTTTGATTTCTTATTACAAACGTTACGTGTTGGAAGAGGTCGAAGGGGATTCTGTGGGTAACGATTCTACGATGTTGACTGTATAGGTGGATTTGAGAATCTTTTTCGTACAAAAAATAGGAAAAACTGTATAAAATTAAAGTTTTTCATGTGCTTTTTGTATTTTTATTTCTGAATTTGTTCTTTGAATAAATATAAAACACTAACTTTGCACCGAAAAACGTTTTTATAATTAATAATAAAATTTTTAGTGTATGAAAAATTATTGGTTATTAGGTGTAGCCGCACTCGTTTTTGCTGCATGTACAAGTAATGATGACTTTTCATCTGGAAAGGTCGAAGCCAATCTGACATCCTCTTCTGATTACGCTTTCGTGAAGAGTAACAATGGTCGTATTGTAAACTTCAGCGACCTTGAAACTCCTGGAACTCGCGCAGTTTCTTCTGCTGTTATTAATCTTTTGGGCGTAACTTCCACTATGCCTGAGGCTCCCGCTGTTCCTTCGGATGCCAAGAGCATGGCTGGCGTGAATGGCTGGGAAACACAGTCAAACACTAAATATTTCATCCCTGCTGGTGTGACATACGATGGTAGTAACCTGGGTCTTAATGGTGATGAATTTTACGTTCAGGGTACACTGGACTTGGGTAACCACTGGGGTACTTCTGCTTGGACAGGCAGCGGTCAGGTTCCTGCTAAAATTTACGTTTTGCCTGGAGGAACTTTGAATTATAATACAGATTTGCCTGTTCAGTTCAACATCTACAATTATGGTGAATTGAACTGCAACAATGCCAAGAAGGAACTTTACATCGACCAGGCTACAGGTGCACTGTATAACTACGGTGACTTAGACTTGGGCGATGATATTGACTTCCGTGCCAATCGAGCTAATATCTATATCGGTGGTGACGTTCACTGCAAGAACTTCTGGATTGAGAAGGATGCCAAGTGCTACGTTGCTGGCGACTTGATTCTTAACACAGACTTGCTGGTACAGCAGACATTGGTTGTGCAGGGTAGAGTAGAGGCTCCAAACATTTCGCTGGAGGCTTACACGAAGTTTGCTGCTGGTTGTAGCGTTTATACTCCAGGTCTGTTCAACATCAACTCTAACGAGTCAGAAGCTTGGATTAACTACCTGCAGGCTGGCAACGTTTACGGTTGCGCAACCAGCAAGATTCACCTTGCTGACGGTAGTATGATTGAAGTAGCTGACACTTACATGGACGAAAACAACAGCAACAATGCCGTTGTGATTCTGGAAGGTGACAATGCCAAGGCCGTTGTAAAGGCTAAGGTAATTGCTAACAACGAAGGTAATGGTGTTACTCAGATTCTCCGCTCATTCCGTGTAGAGAAGCCTGCTACAGGTTCTAAGCTTGCTCTGGATGCTGAAAAGTTCTGCTTCATCAATAACGACCATGTTGTAGCTAACGAATTGGCTAAGAGTAATATCACAGTACAGGAAGGTGTTTACATCGCTGACGAGGATTTGGCTAACTTCTCTATGGCTCCAACAGACTGTGCTCCTGGTTACAACTACAACACACCTATCGTTATCGTAACTCCTCCTGTTCACAAGTATTCTGCTACTTCTCTTGACTTCGGTAAGAATGGCGAACTCTATCTTTGCTGGCACTCTAACGTCGGTAACGAGGTTGGTGGTCATGGTACTAATATGTACGTAAGCAATGAAGATGGTTCAAGCGTTTCTGTTGACGGTCTTGCAGACTGGGGTGGTATCATTGATGTTATCAACACTAACAACTATGGTGACCCAACTACTTACCTCTTCGACCAGACACTCATTCAGAACGAGCACAAGTACAACCACGTGGTTTACTTCAACGATAAGCTCTACTTGCCTTCTACCAGCAACAAGGTAGGTGCTGCGCTGCATGAAGTTGCTCTGACCAGTAATGGTCTGATTGACGAAGAAAACTTCTCAAGCAAGAACATCCGTGTAAACTTGACAGGTTCTTCTGCTAACTGCTGTATTATCAACAACGGTGAACTGATTACTGCTTCTGGTGCTAAGAATGGTGGTATCAACAGGTTTGCTCTGGATGACTACAGCAACCAGGAAAAGAAGGCTATCGTAACAGGTGAAGCATTCTATGGCAAATATGTTTACAATGACGGTACATACATCATTACGCTGAATGACGTAGTAAACGGTACTGTTTCTCTCTACACTCAGGACATGATTTTTGTGAAGGCATTCAATGTTGGTGCTATTGCTCCAACGGACGGTAAGAATGTCTGCATCGGTGATGGTCAGAAGATTTACATCTGCCGTGGTGCTAATGGCTTCGACGTTTACGATTACAATGGCAACCGTGTAGGTGGTTCTAAGAAGAAGGCAAACGGTGTTGACGTAGATGCTAAGTACATTTACATTGCAACAGGTTCTGGCTTGGCAGTTCTTTCTCAGACAGAAACATACACAGAAGGTGGTGTTGTTTACAACAAGACTGTGAAGCGATATGGCTACTTCGGCATTGGTAATGCACGTTATGCAAATCTGATTGAAGAAACTGAAGATACTAAGCAGTCTTCTAACTTCGTAAAGGTTCGTAACAATAAGGCTTACGTAGCATACGGCATGTATGGTCTTCAGATTTATGACCTGTCTGAACTTTTCTAATCAACTGAATTTGTGTTGATAACACAAGTGGGGGTGTTCCAGTTCTTGGGACATTCCCACCTGATTTTTAATCAATCCCCTTATTGTTATAATGATTAAGAACTCATTGAGAGCATTGATTTTGGCATGGCTTGCTGTGCCTGTGCCGGTTTGTGCGCAGACAGATACACTCAGCGAAGGTCCAGTCAAAATGCTTGTTTATGAGAATCTCAAGAACGAAGACGTGTTGAAGCAGTTTGACCAGCGTTTTGAACAAATGGACCGTCTGTTGCAGCACAAGGTGTCGGTTGCAAGCCCCCACTTGACTTTAGGCGAAGATGTCTTGTCACCAGATGCTACGCTTGATTCACTCTATCGGGTGAAGGGATCCTTGGAAGAAAAGGCTTTTAAGCGGCGAACAGGCTTGGAGGTGACAGGTCAGGTATATATGCGAATGGACGATGCGATGGTGATTGAGCATGACGAAGATGACCCCTATTCCACTTATATTGACAAGTTTCAGGCAGAAATAGGGTGGAACTTTTTCAATAGTGCTTTCTATCAACGAAAGACCGAATTGGCAAGAATCCGTTTGGCCAATGAGTTGGACTACATCAAGGAGAGCCGAGATAAAAACAGGGCCATTTATGAGGCAGCAGAGAACTTGCTGACGATGGAGTATAACTACTACATGGCCATTGTGCTGTATAATGAATTACAGAACGTTGATATCCTCAATGAGGCATACCAGTATATGCTGGAACAAGACAAAATCAGTAATGACAAGCTGCTTGAGAATATCAACGACAAGATGGAGCTGGAGTACACCTTGGCACAGACTTTTGACATCAAGGACATTGCTAATGAGCCTCTCTATGCGCTTACGCCTACGATTATTACGGTAGATTCTGTTCGTCTTTTTGAGGAAGTGGAACGTTATAATCCGGATTTGCGTGCCAGCTTTGTAGAGGAAGAGCTTATCAATACGCAAAAGAAACTCACGAATTATGGTCAGACTATGCGTCTGTCACCTTTTCTGCGAGGTTCAGTCTATTTGCGCAAAGTTCTTTCTCCTTCTTCCAATATCGACCTGGGTGTTCGCTTTACCTTTCCACTCTATGATGAATCGGGGCCAAAGCGTAAAGCTCTTGAAACGGAGCGGAAAATCGTTGTGGAAGGGCGTCAGTCGCTGAGTGAAGACATGAAGTCTTACTGTCGGTTGCGTCTTGACCGCATAGAACGTTTGAATCGAGCTATTCGTACTGAGTCTTTCCATATTGAACAGTTGGGAAAATACGTTGATTTGCGTCGGAATGCTTATGTAAAACAGCCTCGTGGATATAATTATATTATTCGTTTAGAGGAATACAATGAGTATTTGAAGAGTATGGAACGTCTGTATAAGTTGATGCTCAATCGTAGTTTGGCTTTGCTGGACATTCAGAAGACGACAAGTTATAACAACTTGCAGACACTTATCATTGAAACGCCAGTAAAATGAATTGAAAATACCGGTATAATGAATAATTTCAGCTATAATTCACAGCCGCAAGAGCAAGACATGAATGAGTTTCTGAATTATCAGAACAAGAAACTTGCCAAGCAGCAGACAATTTATGCCATTGTCTTTACGGCTGTGTTGATTATTTTGTTCATCTTTGCTTACCGCAGGGTGGTTTATACCTATTATGACGGCTATTTGAAGCTCGACCAAAACAACCTGCGTGCCATTGATGACCTTTATGTTCTTGACATTTATAAAAATGTGGGTGATATTGTGCAGCCTGGCGATACACTCTATTCATACGTGTTGCTTGACAACCTGCTGGGGCAGTTCAATGTCAATTCGGTTCCTTCCATTATTCTGGACCATGCTAACCTGAAGTTGCAGGCAGCATTGGCAAGGCAGGAGATACCTGTGTTGCAGACCAGAATCAATGAGTTGGTAAAGCGTCTGAAAAGCGAGAAGAACGACATTTTCTATGGCTTGACAGACAACACGAAGCGCAATGCCATTGAAGCTGAACTCAATGAGTGCAAGGAAAAGCTCTTGGAACAGCAGCGTAAGATTCAGATTTACGAAAGTATGGCGGGCAACTCGTCTCGTTATATTGTCAACTCTGGTTATGGTCACAACCGTTTGCCTTATTCGCCTGGTCAGAATCGTTATGAAACGGGTGTGGTACAGTATTGCTGTGCGCCTGAAGAAGCCATTGTTACGGATATTAAGGTGGCAAAGAATACGATTGCTTTCAAGAAAGAAAACGTAATAGATTTGCAACATACTGACTATAAGGCTTCCCATTTGGGTGTGATGGCTTATATCCCTGCTAATCAAGTGAAGTACATCAATAATGGCAAGCGAGTGGAGGTGATTGTGAACGATAACCTGTCGTTTGGTGCTCACATGACGTTGCTGGGCTTGCGTGTGGAAGACATTCCGAAGCACTTGATTAGTAACTTCAGCCATGATATTGATGCGGTAATTGCACTTTTCTCGTTTGATGCTGGTCAGTACATACCTTTCTGGGTGTTGAACGACCATGTGCCCGTGCGTGTTAGGGTGGCTAACGATTTGATTTACGATACCTTCTATAATTCGTTTGGCGGTCTGTTCAATGGATTTTTCTCTCAGCGAGATACCATTTCGTATGACCCACGACGCATCTTTGAAGTGAAAGAAGACCAGATACTGGTTCCTGTTGATACTGCTACATTTAAAGAACTTACGAAAGACCACAACTATTAAACATGATTACCATACAGAATAACGAGCATGGGCGCAGAATACTGTTGCTTGACAGTCCGTTTGCGCTTGAAGATTCGCCTGACTTTCCCGAGCATTTGTTTGATGCCGTTTTTATCTTCAATGATTCGGTCGATGCGGCAAAGACGATACTCAACACCATAAACCCTGTTACTTCGGTGAAGTGTGGTTATAAGCCTTTCTTTCTTTCCCGTTCTTTGGAGGGAAAGATGGGTGACTATGCTGACCTTATTGACGGTTATTACGATGACTGGAACGATATTCATGCACTGAACAAGGTAGAGGATATTATCAGCAGACGTGGCGAACTGGGGCTTTTGGCTATTGAGGAAAAGATTGTTTCAGCCAATCAGTTTTTTGTGCGCCTTTTCCGTTTCCTCATCATTCGTAACCACCTTAAACTGGAAATGGAACTGGACAACAGTTCTGCTACGGGCTATGTGTTGCCCATCATCAATGTATTCTATAAGCTGGGGTGGTTCTCGTTGAGTGAAACTTTTGTGTTCTTCCAGTCAATGACGGAGAAGGGCTATCTGCGTCCCACTCGGTTTATCAACCGAATCTATCTGTGTCCCAAGTGCCTGCATTCCCATTTGCTATATATTGAAAGCTGTCCGAAGTGCGGCAACTCGATGATTCAGAGCGAGGAGGTGATTCACCATTTCCGTTGTGCCAACATTACACCAGAGCATACGTATAACTTTGGTGGTCAGTTGCGATGCCCGAAGTGTCACCAAATGTTGCACCATATCGGTGTGGATTACGACCGTCCTGCTACGGTGTTTACGTGTGAGTCTTGTGGAAACTCTTTCTTGCAGGCTCAGATGCAGGCCGTTTGTACGAATTGCCAAACCGTTTCCGATGTGAAGTCGCTGGTGCCACAGAACTGTAGCGTGTTTGAGATTACGAAGGAAGGCGTGCTTGCCATCACTTCTTTAAATATCGGATTCTCAGTTTATACCGAATTCTACGACAACTTCCTGGAATACGACCGCTTTGTCAATCGCATACGTTTGTTGGCAGAACAGAAGTTCACTGGACGTATTACGGGCGATGTACTGGTGGGCAAGATATGGATTCTCGATGCTACAGCTGCTACGGTGAGCAATCGTGCTGAACTGTTGGCTCAGGTATGTAAATATTTCCCCAACAACAAGGTGTCGGCTGCGAATAATATTACGTATATCAACGCTGTGGTTACTGACTATAAGGGTGACCAAGAACAGGCTGTACTTGATTTCCAGATTCTGCTTTCCGAGGCTATCCGTGCTGCTGCCTACGTGTTGCGTCCAGGTGAGAAGATTTGCTATACGTACATGAAACTGGAGAGTAATGGAGCGAATATTGACAAATTCCTCAACGACTTGCAGTTTGTGACGGCTACTCCCGACGATTCTGTGGAATACCATCCTGATGCCATCAATCCGAATGGTGCTGAGGTGGGTGTTTCGCCTTTGCTGAAGGATGACGGTACGGTAGATTCGCTCTATCATGCACCTACTGCTGCTGAATTGCTGAAAGAAGCAAAGGAAGAGCTTGAAATGGAGGCTAACAAGAAGAAAACACCTGTGAAGCGTGCCATTAGTTGGCTTTATGTCCTGATTGCTGTCTTAGCCGTGGTTGTCTTGGCACTGGGTATGGTGATTGTGAAGATGATGTAAAACGAGAAGTATCAACTTTCCCTGTAAAGTATGAACCTGATATTCGATAGCTTAGAAACATTCGTGAATTGGTTTCAACACCTTTCCATGTCCAGTATATTCAATACATACTGGTTCTTGTTCGTTATCGAATTTCCGCGTTACTACTTACTGGAAATCATTGTGGTCATCTGGCATGTGTTGACCTATAGAAAGGAGAACCGTAGGGTGTTCTACGCTCGGTTTCGTCTATTTAAGGAAAATCCCCTGATAACCATACTGGTGCCAGGAAAGAATGAAGGCAAGAACATTTATAAATTGGTGAAGTCGTTGGCAGAACAGACTTATCGGAACTATGAAATCATTGTCGTGGATGACGGTTCTGATGACTTGACTCCGATGATTGGTACCGACTTGGAACGGCATGGTTATATTGACCGCTTCTTGCGGTGTAATGTGCGTGGTGGAAAGGCCAGTGCAGCCAACTACGGAGCCTACTATGCGCGTGGAAAATATATCATTCACTTGGATGCCGACTCCTCGCTGGACCGTGATGCCATTGAAAAGATTTTGCTGCCTTTCTACTTGGACTCTCAAGTAAAAGGTGTGGGTGGCACGGTGAAGGTACGTAACTACAAGGAATCTATCTGTGCCTCGATGCAAGCAGTGGAATACTTGAAAACCATCATGGTAGGACGTATGGTGACGGCTAAGTTGGGTATCTTGCACATCATTTCCGGAGCTTTTGGTGCGTTTGAAACAGAGACGTTGAAGAAGATAGGCTACTGGGACATTGGTCCAGGTCTGGATGGTGATATCACGCAGAAGATTCGCAAAGCTGGCTATAAGGTGGCTTTTGCTCAGGATGCGGTGTGCTTGACGAATGTGCCTACGAAGTGGACAAAGCTGTTCAAACAACGTCTTAGGTGGTCTAAGTCGCTGATTCGTTTCCGTGTAAGGAAGCATAGAGACATCTTGTTGCCTCAGCGGAACTGGAATTTCAGTAACTTTGCGTCGAACATGGAGAGTATTATCTACGACTGTGTGTTCAACTACATTTGGCTGTTCTATTTCATCAACTTGATGTGGACCTTTAGCGAACACGTGTTCGAGGTGATGTTGCTCGACTTCCTATTGCGTTTCTTCTTTGCTCTTGTTGCCTTTGCTGTGATTATGGCAGTTACGGAGCGTCGGCGTGAAGAGTTTTTCTTGATAAGGTTCTTGCCGCTAACGTCTTTATATACGGGTTACTTCATGCGAATCGTGCGCTTGCTGGCACATACCAAAGAGTTGTTCTTCTTCTCGTCTTACAAGGATCCTTGGAATCCAAAGAAGACTTCGAGGTATGCTCAGTTGGAGAGGGCTTGATGAGAAAACATAAAACGAAATAATGTCATAACGAAATAACAAATAAAATACTATAAATAAAACAATGGAAGTAAAGAAAATAGCAGTAATAGGGATGGGGTATGTGGGTTTGCCACTGGCCTGTCTGTTTGCTCGCAAATACAAAGTGGTAGGCTTTGATGTGAATAAGAAGAAAATACAAAAGTTGCTTGAAGGTTTTGACGATACTGGAACCTATACCGAAAAAGAGCTTCAGGCATCTTTTGATCAAGGCTTGGAGGTGACGAGTGAAGAACAGGCTCTGGATGCGTGCAATGTCTTCATTGTGGCTGTGCCTACGCCTGTGGATGAGCATCACCGAGTGGATTTGAAACCCTTGCTGGGAGCTTCCGAGGTGGTGGGACGCTATCTTGGGAAGGGGGATGTGGTGATTTATGAATCCACCGTTTATCCTGGAGCAACGGAGGATGATTGTGTACCTGTCTTGGAGCGTGAATCGGGCTTGAAGTTCAACGAGGACTTCTTTGCTGGCTACTCTCCAGAACGTGTGAATCCTGGTGACAAGGTACATACGGTCAAGACAATCGTGAAAATCACATCGGGTAGTACGCCTGAAACGGCAACGTTTGTGGACAAACTCTATAGCTCTGTGCTTGAGAATGGTACCTACAAGGCTCCTTCTATTCGTGTAGCTGAAGCTGCCAAGATAGTGGAGAATTGCCAACGTGATGTGAACATTGCTTTTATGAACGAAATCAACCGCATTTTCCAGGCTATGGACATCAATACGCGTGATGTCTTGGAGGCTGCAGCTACGAAATGGAACTTCATAAAAATGGAACCTGGTTTGGTGGGTGGGCATTGTATCGGTGTTGACCCCTACTATTTGATTCAGCGGGCAGAAGACTACAGTGTCGATGCTGATCTGCTGAGTACAGCCCGCCGAGTGAATGAACGTGTGGGCAGGTATGTGGCTGACAGGGTAGTGAATGAAGTGGGGCGGAAAGCATGGAAAGGTGGATGTAATGTCCTGATACTTGGCTGCACATTCAAGGAGAATTGTAACGACATACGTAATTCTAAAGTGGCAGATATCGTTGCTGGTTTGAGTGAGAAAGGAGTGTGCTCCGTGATTTGTGACCCTTACTTGGATGAAAGCGAAATGGATGCGTTTCTTTCTACGGTTAAGATGAAACCAGGGAAACGGGTAAATGCGCTTCAAGTATCTCCTTCTGAGGGAAGTCCATACGATGCTGTTATCCTCTGTGTCAAGCACAGGGAGTTTGCTGATTTGGATGTTGAGAAGTTGTTGGCTCCTGATGGTTTGCTGTACGACTTGAAAGGCTTCTACCGCCAAAAGTATGGAAACAAAGATTTTTACCGTGAAATTTAATTTAATTCAACTTTCGGAAGTTGAGTCCCAAGGGAATTGAAAGGAATAGAAGAGGAGTTAAAGGGAAGTTAAAAGGACGATACTATTACCCTGGCCAGCATAACATTCGTCCCTTTAACTTCCAAGCAAAGCGATAACTTCCTTTTAACTTCCCTTTAACTTCCAAGCGAAGTTGAGTTTGCGAAACTTTAGTAATTTAACAACAAAAACAATAAATAAATATGAACGTACAGATTAAACCAGGTATTGACGTAGCAAAGCTGAAGGTGTTGGTGGTTGACGATGTGCCACTCAATGTGTTGCTGGTAAAGAAGATGTTGTCACAATTTGGATTCCAGATTCTGACGGCTGAAAACGGAAAGGTGGCTCTTGACCTGATTGCCAAGGAGAATCCTGACCTGATGCTTCTGGACCTCATGATGCCTGGAATAGACGGGTTTGAGGTGTTGCGACGTGTACGAGCTGACGAGAAGACTGCCAAGATGCCCGTAGTAATACTCTCTGCCTTGAACTCCGAGGCTGACGTGGTGAAGGGTTTCCAGTTGGGGGCTAACGATTACATCAACAAGCCCATCATCATGGAGAAGCTACTTGCCTGTGTGGCTATGCAAATCAATTTGTTGGCTCCGTAAAGGCGTTGCTGTCTAATAGAAAACTGACGGAAGCGAACTGCTTACAGAGGTCGGCTTGATATTACAAGCGTTTCGCTGCCGGTGTCTTTTATTCTTCTCCGACTACGCGCGGCGGGGGAGTTGTTGCTGAAAGAGATTATGACAAATTAGGATAATAATTGTACTTTGTGCAGATGTGTTTTGTCTGGAACAAAAGGCTTTTATTCAAATTTGTGATGATTTCTTTCAGTTATATAAAAATTAGTTGTACCTTTGCAAGCAAAAATCTGAAGACGAAATGCCCAAGAAGTCACTACACACCGTGTTTCTTATCGCTGGCAGTGAACCCCTCGGATCTGCAGGAATGCAAGCTGACATTAAAGCTATCACTGCCTGTGGGGGCTACGCAGCCTGTGCCTTGACCGCTATTGTGGACGAAGATACACAAAGAGTGAAAAGCATTACACCCTTACCTGTAGATTTAATAGTTTCTCAGGCAGAATCATTTCTTGGTGACATTGATACGGGTTGCATCAAGACAGGTGTACTGCCCAGCGAAGCCATCATTCGGGGTGTGGCGGGCGTTCTAAGAAAATATAAGGATATCCCCATCGTTGTTGACCCTGTGTTGGTCAATTCTGTAGGCGAAAAACTGGTGTCGGAGGGCGTTATTGAAATCTACAAGCAGGAACTTTTCCCTCTTGCCACCCTCATTACTCCCAATCGGCGTGAAGCTGAAGTGCTTTTGGGCAGAACCATACGTAATGTGCGTGACGACATTCGTGAATTGGGAAAATTCGGATGTTCCGTTATCATTAAGTCTTTGCAATATGGGCAAATGCTTTCTGACTTCCTCTATAATGCCCAGACCGACGAAGTGCTGGAATTTGCCAAACCCCTCATTGATACTCGTAATGTCAACGGAACAGGCGACTCTTTCTCTTCGGCCATAGCTACCTATATTGCTGCCAAATATTCACTCAACGAAGCCGTAAAAGCAGGAGAAGAGTTTATCAGCCGAGCTATTAAACTTGGCTCAGAATATGTATTTGGTCATGGTTTTGGTCCTGTCCACCCTTGTTTTATGGAAGATAAAGCAGCCCATCAGCGGATTTATAATTAAAATAATATAATTTGCGTTCAAAACATGAAGTACCTCATTGCTTTTTTGCTACTCGGGTTGACAATTAACCTGGAAGCCAAACAGAAACCGAGAGCTATCAAGACCGTGGAAAACGTACAAGTGCAGTCACCCGTAGGGACTGTGCCACGATTGCCCTACTTGCTCTATGTGACTTACACAGACGGCTACAAGGAGTGGAGACAAGTGCGCTGGAACAACCAATTGCTTTCCACCGAACAGCAACAGGCTAATCCTGAGCTTTATGCTGCGGGCAAGCAGTACACCATCAAAGGTTTCATTCTGGGCGACAACTCCACCGATAACGGTTATCCTGTGGAAGCTACTATCTCGGTCACAGCCACCGATTACCACACACCCAGTCCTCAACCTAAAGCCCATCCACTACCCTTGGCTGACGTAAATTTGACTGGAGAAAACCGCTTGACCCATAACCGTGATTTGGACATCAAAACCCTTTTGAGCCTTGACATCACCCAGCAACTCTACAATTACCGCGACACCTACGGCCTCCCCACAGAAGGCTACACCAGGTCTGATGGTTGGGATTCGCCCACCACAAAGCTAAAAGGTCACGGCACAGGCCACTACATGAGTGCCCTTGCCTTCGCTTATGCCTCTACGCCTCAGCAGGATAAGCCGACGCGGGAAGCCCTCTTAAGCCGTATTCGCCGTATGGTTGATGAACTTCGTCTGTGTCAGGAACGCACTTTTACTTTCGACAGCACCCTGAACCGCTATTTTGAAGCTCGCGACTATGCTCCGGAAGCCATGCTCAAAGAGATGAAAGGCAACTGGAAGGCATTCGATGAGTACAAAAAGGACTATCGCCATTATGGTTACGGCTACCTGAATGCCATCCCAGCAGCTCACCCAGCCTTGATAGAATGTTACAGGGCTTACAACAACGAAGAGTGGGTATGGGCACCCTACTATACCATCCACAAGCAACTGGCAGGTCTTATCGACATCGCCAATAATGTAGATGACAAGGCTGTTAGCCAGAAAGCCCTCCTCATCGCTAAAGACATGGGACTGTGGGTTTGGAACCGACTGCATTACCGCACCTATGTCAGTACAGAAGGCGACAAAGCTCAACGTCAAGCCCGACCAGGCAATCGTTATGAAATGTGGAACATGTACATTGCTGGTGAAGTGGGAGGTATGGAAGAATCGCTCGCTCGTCTGAGCGAAATGGTCACAGACCCCACAGAGAAAGTTCGCCTGTTGGAAGCCGCCAACTGTTTTGATGCACCAGCCTTCTTCGACCCCGTTGCCAAGAACATTGACGACATCCGCACTCGTCATGCCAACCAGCACATCCCCATGATTACAGGAGCTCTTCGCTCCTATCAGGGCAACCACAATCCCTATTACTACAACCTTGCCTACAATTTCTGGCACCTCGTCCAGGGCCGTTACGCTTATGCCATGGGAGGAGTTGGCAACGGTGAAATGTTCCGTCAGCCTTATTCCCAGATACTTTCGATGAACACCAGCGTGATGACAGACCATCGCCGCAATATGTATCCCAATCCCGATATCAACGAGACCTGTTGCGCTTACAACTTGGCAAAACTCACCAAAGACCTCAACGGCTACGACCCCGACAACGCAGCCTACATGGATTATTACGAGCGCATCCTCTACAATCAAATCGTAGGATCTTTACACCCCGACCATTGGGCTGTCACTTACCAATATGCAGTAGGCATGAATGCCCGCAAACCCTTTGGCAACGAAACACCTCAAAGCACCTGCTGTGGTGGTACGGGTGTGGAAAACCACGTGAAATACCAGGAAGCCGCTTACTTCGTGAACGACAACACGCTCTGGGTTGCCCTTTATATGCCTACTACAGTCCTTTGGCGGGAGAAAGATGTCATCCTGCAGCAACAGTGCGAATGGCCGGCAGAACGATCCGTCATCACCGTTTCTTCGCGCTCAGCCAAAGGCAAGAATGCCACCTTCGCACTGAAGTTGCGCGTACCCTATTGGGCAACAAGGGGTTTCGACATCAAACTCAACGGCAAATCCCTTGCCAAGACCTACCAGCCCAGTTCATACATTGAGATTCCCGAAAGAGAATGGCAACCCACCGACAAGGTAGAAGTCATCATGCCCTTCACGGCTCATATCCATTGGGGACCAGACAAGATGGACCTCGCCGCTACTGGCAAGAACGAAACTCGCACACCCTTCAATCCCCAGTGGGTAGGCACTTTGATGTATGGCCCATTCGCCATGGCAACACCCGAAATTCATGAATGGAAAGACGCAGAATTTACACTAAACGCCAATCTCTCCGACATTCAACTTGGTGGCATACAGGGCGACGACGGCACAGGCAGTCCGCTCTACACGCTTACCTTCGCGGGTCACCAGTTCCAGCCCGACTACTACCAAACCAGCAACGAAACCCATTACCTGCGTCTGAACGTAGAAACCGGACTGAAGCAGAAAACCAAGAAAGGCATCGACCTGACCCCTCTGGAACAAACCATCCAGTTAGCCCAAGAACGTGTTAGCACCCAGAACGCCTGGAATGCACTCACCACGAAGGTGCCAGCCTTCTCGCCCTGGGCACCCCACGGTTACAAACGCCTGCTCGACCAACTCGCACAGGCTGAAACCATCCTGGCAAAGGACAAGAAAACCCTCACACAGGAGGAAATTGACAAAGCTGCCTCTGCCCTCAACATGGTGGTTAACACCATGCGCCCTGGCAACTTGGCCGAACCCGAAGACCTTAGCGAATTGCTTCCCCTTGTGACCGACTCCAAAGAGAACATTCCCAACAAGACCACAGAACTTCGCGAAGCCATCAACTATGCCGACATGGTGGTTCAGTACGTAAACGATGGGTCCGGAACACACGACCTCATCGACAAAGCGCTGCATCGCCTGCAGGAGGCTCGAAAGAATATGGGGAAATAGTGGAAAATTCAACTTTCAGAAGTAACAAACGTTTTCTCTATGGAATATGTATTTTTTCTCTAAGGAACCTTTAGCTCGGCGGTAGCCAATTTAGGAATTAAGGAAGGTCGATGCAAGCATCGATAATAATTGGCTACCGCCGAGCTAAAGGTTCCTAAGTTCCTAAATTCCTTAGAATAAAAACTAAAAAGCGTTTTCTCTAATGAATATGTATTTTTTTTCTAAGGAATTTAGGAATCAAGGAAGCCTATGCAAGCATCGATACAATTGGCTACCGCCGAGCTAAAGGTTCCTAAGTTCCTAAATTCCTTAGAATAAAAAAAACACCTGTTCCTTAGAAAAACAAACCAAACTTTAGTAAAAAAAACCAACAAGCGCAAAATGAAAATAGGATTTGACAACGAAAAATACCTGAAGATTCAGTCAGAGCACATCCGTGAACGCATTGCTCAATTCAATGGTAAACTCTACCTGGAACTGGGCGGAAAACTCTTCGACGACCACCATGCCAGCCGTGTGCTCCCTGGCTTTCAGCCCGACAGCAAACTCCGCATGTTCTCACAGCTGAGCGACAGCATCGAAATCGTTATCGTCATCAGTGCTGAAGACATCGAGAAAAACAAAGTAAGAGCCGACTTGGGCATTACCTACGATGAAGACGTTCTGCGCCTGCGCGAAGAGTTTATGAACCGCAACTTCATGGTTGGTTCCGTCTGTATCACCCACTACAATGGTCAAAGAGCCGCCGATGCCTTCCGCAAACGCCTCGAATGGTTGGGCATTAAAACCTACGTGCACTATCTCATCGAAGGCTATCCGCACAATGTGAACCTGATAGCCAGTGATGAAGGCTTCGGAAAGAACGACTACATTCAGACATGCCGTCCCCTTGTCATCATCACAGCACCAGGTCCTGGTTCGGGCAAAATGGCAGTTTGCCTCAGTCAACTATACGGAGAAAATCAACGGGGCATTCATGCCGGTTATGCCAAGTTTGAAACCTTCCCTGTTTGGAGCCTTCCCCTGAAACACCCCGTAAACATTGCCTACGAAGCAGCCACAGCCGACCTGGACGATGTCAACATGATCGACCCCTTCCACTTGGAGGCTTACGGTAAAATCGCTGTGAACTACAACCGCGACATTGAAATCTTCCCCGTACTCAATGCTCTCTTCGAAGGTATCTACGGCGAGAACCCCTACAAGTCGCCTACCGACATGGGAGTCAACATGGTAGGCTTCTGCATTAGTGACGACGAAGTGTGTTGCAATGCCAGCAAAGACGAAATCATTCGCCGCTATTACGCTGCTACCAACAAACTGGCCAACGGTGCTTGCAACGATTCGGAAGTCAGCAAAATTCAAATGCTTTTCAATCAAGCAAGGATCAGCACAGACTTCCGCCGCACCACCGTAGCAGCCAAGCAACAACGAGAAGCCTGCGGTCACACATCTTCTGCCATCGAACTGGAAGACGGCACCATTATCACAGCTCATTCCTCGCCACTCTTGGGTTGTTCGGCAGCCCTTATCCTGAACGCAACAAAATATCTGGCAGGCATTGATCACGAAATAAAGCTGATTCCGCAGTCCATGATTGAGCCCATTCAGAAGACCAAGATAGACTATCTGGGAGGTCGCAATCCGCGCCTCCATACCGACGAAGTGCTCGTGGCGCTTTCTGTCCTTTCCCAACACGACGAAAACTGCCGCCTTGCCCTCGAACAACTTCCGAAACTCCGTGGCTGCCAAGTGCATTGCACCGTCATGCTCAGCGAAGTGGATCAGAAAATCTTCAAAAAACTCGGTGTAGGACTGACTTGCGAACCCTACAAGAAGCGGTAGAGCAAACCAAACAATTGCACACTCATAATCACTTAAACGTAACAACACCCCCTATGAAACCTAAACTAATCTTAACAACCTTAACCCTTTTCGCCGCCCTTCACACCTCTGCCCAAGCACCCACTTGGCCTGAAACCAACATCCAAACCAAACCTGGTGCCCGTTGGTGGTGGATGGGTAGTGCTGTCGATGATGGCAACCTTCAGCATCTGATGGAAGAATACGCCAAGACGGGCATTGGTACACTGGAAATCACACCCATCTATGGGGTGCAGAAAGCCACCAACAACATCACCTATCTTAGCTCCGAATGGATGAACAAGCTAAAGAAAGTGAATGAGTTGGGTTCTCAGAACGATATTCAAATCGATATGAATATGGGCACAGGCTGGCCCTTCGGCGGTCCTTGGGTTCCTCTTGAAGAAGCTGCTGGCAAACTTCACTACACAAATGCCGACTTCACCACCACAGCCGAAGCCCCCACCATCACCTTCGATGTCACTCCACCGGCCTACAGCACCCTGAATTGTGTCATGGCTTACCCACAACGCATGAAAGGTGTTGATACCCTGGAAGTAACCGAATTTGTCAAGAAAAACGTTTTGAAATGGACTCCGTCCCAGCAAGGGAAATGGCGCATAGTTGCCCTCTTCAATGGTCACACCATGCAACAAGTGAAACGGGCCGCTCCTGGTGGTGAAGGTTATGTGCTTGACCATCTTGACAGTGCTGCCGTAGCCCATTACATCAATCATTTTGAAGATGTCTTTGCCAAGAACGGCAATCCTTACCCCACGACTTTCTTCAATGATTCATACGAAATCTTTGGTGCTGACTGGTCACCCCACTTCTTGGAAGAATTTGAAAAACGTCGCGGCTACAAACTGCAATATCATCTTCAAGAACTGTTCCAGCTCAGCAGCGACCCCAAGACACAAGTCCGTTCAGACTACCGTGAAACCATGGCAGACATGTACCTTGACAACTTCGTGAAACCTTGGACGGAATTTGCTCATCGTCATGGCGTATTGACTCGCAACCAGTCACACGGGTCACCTTCCAATCTCATCGACACATACGCATCAGTTGATATACCAGAGATTGAAGGCTATGGCATGACCCCTCTGAACATCACAGGCCTGAGAAAAGACGATGGCTTTACAGCCAAAAATTCCAGTGACTTTGCCACACTCAAAATGGCTTCTTCTGCTGCCCATCTCACAGGCAAAAAACTCACTTCGAGCGAAACCTTCACGTGGTTTACAGAACATTTCCGCACATCTCTTTCACAAATGAAGCCCGAAATGGACCTCATGTTCTTGGCGGGAGTCAACCGAATGTTCTTCCATGGTACCACCTATTCGCCCCAAGAGGCAGCGTGGCCAGGCCACAAATTCTATGCCAGCATCGACATGTCGCCCACCAACAGCATTTGGAAAGATGCCAACCAGTTCATGCAGTACGTCAACCGTTGTCAGAGTTTCCTGCAATGGGGACAGCCCGATAACGACATTCTGCTCTATTTCACCTGTTACAATGCTTGGCACGTTGCCAGCACCAATTGGCTTCGTCTTTGTGCCATTTCCGACTTTTCCAATCAGTATGCCAAATTGGACCGAACCGTAGATTCCCTGGATGTTTATGGCTATGGTTGCGACTACATCACCGACCAAATGATAGAGCAATTGCGTTACGAAAACGGCGACTTAATTACTGCCGGCGGACTCCACTACAAAGCTTTGCAAATACCCGTAGAACAGTATATGCCCACGACCACCAAAGCGCACCTTGATTCCTTGGCAGCCTTGGGAGCCAACATCATTTCGCAAAAGCGCGATGAGAGCATCTTCAATGCCATTTGTCCACCAGAACCCATGCGCCGCCAGTTAGGACTCCGCTATATTCGTCGTAGCAACCCCACAGGGCATCACTATTTTATCACGAACCTCACCCCTGCCGACGTGGCCGATTACGTATCTCTTGCCGTTGACTTTCAGTCGGCAGCCATCTTCAATCCGCTGGATGGCAGCATCCGTCAAGCCTTGGTCAACGAGGAAGGCAAAGTCTATCTGAACCTCCATTCAGGCGAATCCCTGATTCTGCAAACCTACGACTACGACATCGCAGCCACCAACCTTGCCAAAGACCATGACATTGCCGAAGCACAAACCACCGACATCCCACTCAATGGAGCCTGGACTTTGACTTTCAAAAATGCTCAACTGGCTAACGGCACGTCCTTCTCAAAGACCTACACCCTAAGCACACCGCAGACATGGGAAACCCTCGACGACCAAACAGCCCAACTCATGGGTACGGGCATCTATGAAACCACAGCCTTTCTTTCTGCCGACCAACTCGCAGGCAGGCATTTTGAACTCCACTTAGGCGATGTCCGTGAGTCTGCTCGCGTATATATAAATAATGAGTACGTAGGTTGTGCCTGGTGTGTTCCCTTTGTTTTAGATTGCACCACAGCCCTCCAGGCAGGCAACAACACCCTTCGCATCGAAGTGACCAACCTGCCAGCCAATCGCATTCGCAAAATGGACGAAGACGGCATACAATGGCGCATCTTTGAAGACATCAACATCAGCACCATCTCCGCGTCCAACAACGTGGGAACCACAGCCGACAGCTTTGCAGGTTGGTCTTTAGTGCCTTCAGGTCTGAACTCAGCCGTTACCCTCCGTGCCATCACATACCCCAACGATGTCACAGGCATCACAGAAATTGGATCTTCAGACCACTCTGCCGTTACATCCTCCGAGTGGTTTACCCTGCAAGGCATCCGTGTGGCACAGCCCACATTCCCTGGCATTTACATCAACAAAGGTCGCAAAGTGGTACTTCAAGGCAAATAGCCCATTTTGCATTTTATTCCTTAGAAGAATAAAAAACTAAAAAAGCGCGGAAAAGTTGCATAAAAAACCAGAACGCTGTATATTTGCAATCAAAATCCAAGAGAATCAGTAACAAGATTATTCACCCCTAAAACTCACAACAATGAACAAGATTAAACATTTTCTGCTGCTGCTTGCAGCTAACTTGCTGCCCATGGCAACAAGCGCACAAGTCATTAACGGCGACATGAACCACAACACTGTGCTCGATGTGGGCGATGTGACCATGGTGATTGACGGTTACCTCACGGGTACGACCGAAGTGGTTGGCCCCGAAGTGAATCACTACTACGTAGATTACAACATGCTGGCTGGCACTTGGTACCGCTCCAAAACAGACAGCTTCACCCTCAACACCGATGGCACGACTGACTACGGCAAGGGCTACACCTATAAGTTCCTGCCTTCGCAGGGTTGCATCCTCTTCTTCAATTCAGCTGGTCGTGCTGCCACCTATCTTAAGGTCATCTTCCTGCCCGCTGACAAAAGCTATCTCGTGGTGAAGGCTCCAACTGCAAGCAATGTGCAGACCTACTACAACCAACCCATCCAGCCCGTGGAATCTATCACGCTCTCGCAGACTTCGCTCGCCTTGCAGCTTGACAGCGACCCCGTGCGCCTGACAGCCACTGTGGTTCCTGCCGATGCCGACAACACCTCGTATGAATGGGCAAGCAGCGATGAAAGCGTTGTGACAGTTTCCAGTCGCGGTACAGTGGAAGCCGTGGGCGAAGGTACAGCCACCATCACCTGCACCGCTCTTGACGGCTTCGGAGCTACAGCCACTTGCGAGGTAACCGTTGGCGAGACCACGCCGACTCCGCAGCCCAGCGGCACCACCACCTACACGGTGAACGGTGTGTCGTTCAAGATGGTGTCCGTCAGCGGTGGCACCTTCAAGATGGGCAGTACAGACAGTGATGCCGATCCGGATGAAAAGCCTGTGCACAACGTGACCCTGAGCGACTACCAGATAGGTGAGACCGAAGTGACACAAGCTCTTTGGCAAGCTGTCATGGGCACGAATCCTTCTAACTGGTTGGGTGACAACCTGCCGGTGGAGAAGGTAAGCTGGAACGACTGCCAGGAATTCATCACGAAGCTGAACCAGGCCACAGGCAAGACCTTCCGTCTGCCCACCGAAGCCGAATGGGAGTTTGCAGCCCGTGGCGGCACAAAGAGCCAGGGCTACAAGTACAGCGGAAGCAACACGCTGGGCGATGTGGCATGGTACACAGATAATAGCAATAGCCAGACTCATGTAGTAGCTACCAAGCAACCCAACGAGCTTGGCCTTTATGACATGAGTGGTAACGTAAGGGAATGGTGTCAAGACTGGTTTGGTGACTATTCATCCTCAGCTCAGTCCAATCCTACAGGTGCTACATCTGGCTCTTACCGCGTGATTCGTGGTGGTTGCTGGATCGGCACAGCCAGGGGCTGTCGTGTGACGTATCGGAGCAACAGCACGCCCACGCTCGCGAGCTACTACCTTGGCTTCCGCCTTGCTCAGTAAGTTCAACCTAAAAAGAGAAAGAAAAGAAAGAAACTAAACAAGTTTTCATGCAGTCCCTGTGAAAGCGGCGGCCCCACGAAAAGGCCGCCGAAGAGCAGGGACTGCATGAAAACTTTATGTATATAATATATAATGTATGCAAGTGAAATTATTTACAATCCCTGTTTTTCCTGACTTCGGGAATGCGTCACCCAAAATACTTCTTCAGGTCGAATAAGGGTTTGATGGCGCATCTTTGAAGACATCAACATCAGCACCATCTTCGCGTCCAACAACGTAGGAACCACAGCCGACAGCTTTGCAGGCTGGTCCTTAGTGCCATCGGGTCTGAACTCTGCCGTTACCCTCCGTGCCATCACCTACCCCGATGACGCTACAGGCATTACCGAAATCGGCACCTCCGCCACCTCCACAGCTACTTCCTCCGATTGGTACACCCTACAGGGCATCCGCATAGCACGTCCTACCTCTCCAGGCATTTACATCCATCAAGGCCGCAAAGTAATGCTTCAAGGCAAATAAACCAAACCCTCCTACGCAGCACTCCTTTTTTTGCAAATATTATATGTTTTCAAACCGAAACTTAACTCCTGTCGATTCGAAACACGGCACTTATCGATTCAAAACTTAACTGCTGTTAAATCATTGGTGTGTCACAAAAATTGCGATACCTCAAAATAATACGCTATTTATTTGCACAAAAAGTTAAAATGCCTTATCTTTGCACCGATTTCTATATTGTTATTATTATTAACCCTCTAATTTTCGATTTTTATGAAGAGACATTTTCTTTTAATGTTCGTGCTCTGCACATTATTCAGCCAGGTTAGCTTTGCACAATTTCTTAACGGCGACCTGAATCACAATGGCGATTTGGATGTGGATGACATTACTTTGCTCATCAATGGCTATTTGACGGGCGAAAAGGAGTGGATAAATCCGAATGATTCCACAGACACTCCTTCTTACGAAGCTGTTGACCTGGGGCTTAGTGTGAAATGGGCCACGATGAACGTCGGTGCAAATGCTCCTGAAGAATGTGGAGATTACTTTGCCTGGGGTGAAACCGCTCCAAAGCGCAGTTACTGGTGGGACACTTATAAGTATAGCAATGAGAATCCGGATATGAAGACCGACAGTATTGCTCAGCAGGCTATGCTCAAGTATTGTACGAGCAGTTCGGACGGCGTTGTTGACAATAAGACTGTTCTGGACCTTGAAGACGACGCTGCCCATGTGAACTGGGGTGGTGCATGGCGTATGCCTACTTATGAGGAAATGAACGAATTGGTAACTTATTGTACTTGGGAATGGACAAGCCTGAATGGTATGAACGGTCGCAAAGTGACTGGTCCCAACGGCAATTCCATTTTCTTGCCAGCCGCAGGTTCTTATTCGGGGACTATGTTCGAAGATTTGGGTCGTCAAGGCCATTATTGGACCAGTTCGCTCGGCAGGTATGGTTCTAAATATGCGTGGAAACTGGTTTCCTATGAGTCGAATTATGTCATGAACACCTATGGCACTCGTAGCTGGGGCTTGACTGTACGTGCTGTCTGCCCGTAGTTTCAGAATTTCAAAT
The DNA here is from genome assembly GCA_902802265.1 of uncultured Bacteroidales bacterium. GTDB lineage: Bacteria > Bacteroidota > Bacteroidia > Bacteroidales > Bacteroidaceae > Minthosoma. Next base: position 48,511 of record CADCLN010000019.1, read on the forward strand.
GCATCCTTTCCCCACGGGCAAGGACGCGCAACCCCAAAAGCCTTTCACCTCCGCACAGGCGAAAGGCTTACATTTTAAAAAAATATATATGGCTCAAATACAAGAAATATTAAAAAAGGAACAATAACGCACAATGGAGAAGAAGGTGAATGCTGTATTCTTGACGGATTGTTTGATTAGTATCTTTTGAGATTTTCGGCGTTTTTTATTCTTTTCCTTAAGTTAAGGCCCTTGCCTTTTGCTATCCAAGTAAATATAATGATAGTTATATAGGGATTGTCGTTCTGTTCCTTTAAATTACACGAATTAGACGAATTCTTGTCCTCTGACGTGAAGAATGATGGCGCGGAGCGCCAAATGAAGAATGAAGAATGAAGGATAAAAGTGAACAATGAAATTCGTCTAATTCGGGTCTGCTGAATTATTATTTCGTCACAGGCAGAGGGTAGCAGACGTAGCCCCTCATAGTGACGATAGCGATGATAATCCGCCAAAGTTCGGTAAGGGC
>CADCLN010000020.1 GCA_902802265.1 uncultured Bacteroidales bacterium
GCCCGTGGATGAACCCAACGTTCAGCAGGATGCGGGTGCAGGCCCGACCGCTGGCATTGCGGTAGGACTCCTTCAGCCGGTAGTACTTCTCGTACTCACCTGTCTCTGGGTTGTATCTCATCTGCGACGTGAAATTCATGCCGCAAAGATAAGCATATTTTTTTTAACCGCTGTGTTCTACAATGCGGTTTTGGCATCTTGCCGAGGCTAACTGGCTGAAAATCTAATGCAACTTTTTTGAAAAAAGTTCAAAGCGTCAAAGTTGGGTTAACAATTGCGCTGTTTATTGCCATACTTAACCGTTGAATATTCAAAACATTGCTATTGTCGATGCGAAACACGGCACTTTTCGTTCAATAATTCGTGTTATGTTAATTTTCTGCCAATTTTAACATCTTGAAAAAGGGTGGACGGTGTGCCATATTTTATTTCCTTTGATGATTTTTTTGATGAAAGTTACATTGTTTGGCTAAACAACTGGTTTATATTTAGATACGTTGAAAAAAGTTACATTAAAGTTGCATTAAAGTTACATTAAAGTTTCACTAAAACGAGGGGTTTGCGGTACTTTTTTGTGCATACAAGTGATTTTTGATGAAAACAACATGAAATTTGTTGGTGAAATTGATGATTTTTTCTCGCCTTTGTAGGTGAATAAAATCACAACTTATTCACATCGCCATTTGTTGACCAGAAATACCCCCAGAATTGTAAAGAGTTCCGTTGTTTAATCGGTGACTCAGATTTGAGGGCTGATAATAGCCATCACCTTCTCCACTTCATCCCCAATTCACATGATAGTTCGAGGGTGTGCGCACATCCTCCCTTGTTTCTCAAACAGTCTCTTGGACTGCCCCAAACACCCTGCCAAGCACAAGTTATACCCACCTTTTCATCGCCCCCACAAAGAAAACACACCCCCTCCCCGCATTTTTTCCCCCATAAACCCCGATAGTTCCATGAAAATTTAATACCTTTGCACCTGACTTGCAAATTTTGGTTTATTAAACTCAACCGAAAAAATAATTCAGCAGTATATTATGGCAAAAGCAAAACCCTTTATCAAGTGGGTTGGAGGAAAAAGCCAACTCATTGACCAACTGGATGCACTGCTTCCGGCTGACTTTGGTAACTGGAAGAATGTTACGTACATCGAACCCTTTGTGGGTGGTGGAGCAATGCTCTTTTATATGCTTCAACGTTATCCTAATATCCAGCACGCTGTTATCAATGATATAAATCCAGATTTGACAACCTGTTATCGTACTGTCAGAGATACTCCAGAACTTCTTATAAAGTCTTTGATGGATATTGAGACTGCCTATTTAGCTATTGAAAGCGAAGAGGGCCGAAAGGATTTTTTCTTGGCGGCTCGTGATCGATACAATGAGAAGAATCTTAACCCTGTTGAGAATACAACATATTTTTTCTTTCTCAATAGAACTTGTTATAATGGACTTTATCGTGTAAACAAGAAAGGGCTGTTCAATGTTCCGTTTGGTAAATATGCGAATCCGCAGATATGCGACCCTTTGACCATCCGAAAGGATAGTGAACTTCTTCAACGTGTAGAGATTATGACGGGTGATTTTGAAGTTACTTTCGACCGTGCTAGGGGTAACACGCTTTTCTATTTTGACCCACCTTATCGCCCTCTTAGTGATACGTCAAGCTTTAACGACTATGCAAAAGATGCATTCAACGACAGCGCCCAGATTCGTTTAAAAGCGTTTTGTGACCGAGTTAACGAAGCAGGTTTTCGTTTTATGCTCAGCAACTCAGATTGCAAGGGTAAAAATGAAAATGACAATTTCTTCGATGTACTCTATGGGTCGTATCATATAGAAAGAGTTTGGGCATCGCGTAGTATCAACTCTAACCCCAACAAGCGAGGTAAATTGACTGAATTGGTTATAAGAAACTTTTCTCAACACACTCTTAAAGCACTTACTGCAGAGGAACTAATAAATCTTCCAGAGAATAAAGATGAGTTCATGTTTGAGTTTGGAAACACGGAGCTTGATATCTTCGATACAGACAAATACAAGAAGGACATTGCCAAAACAAAAAACTACAAGTTTGGCGTGTATTACCATGCAGATGGTGGCTTAGGTAATAGTGGTGTTGGCAAGGGGTTGTATCTTGGGCAAGACCTCATGGCTCTTTTTAACTTCTATAACGGGGAAGGTGAATTTGGAGATTGTGTTATGGAATATCATGGAACACCTCGTTTTATCGACCTTGTGAGAGATGAAGACTATAAAGCATTTGAACAAGAGGCAATACAACGATATGGAAATCAAATGACACATGACCATCTAAAATTATTAACTTTGGAAAAAGGTTTCGATGGTATTCGTTACTTTGACCTTTACACAACAGGTGAGGAATTTGTCTTGTACAACACAAACAGTGTGCATCAGGTGAGAGTAATCAGTAATCAACAAATCATGTCCTTATAAATATACCGAATTCGATACAATTAAATATGACGTTTTTGTCACAAATAAAAGAATATGGCAAAAGATTTCAATAAGTTCATGTCTCAGCTTCAAGAGACGAATCAAACATTGGATTTTTTCTGTGATTTCAATAAAATTTCTCAGAATGTAGAGGAAATTAAGCTCAGTCTTTGTATGCTGAACAGCCTGATTGGATCCACAGATATGCGAAAATCAGTAGAAACAATTTGGAATCGTGATAAATCTGCTTTCAACGTCATGGACATTCTTATTGCAGTTCGTAGCGAAGGTAAGAAAAAAGTCCTCGACAGTATGGGACATTGTGTGGTTCTTGACTCTCTTTTTCAGTCCGTGAATGGTGTTTTGGAGTTTCTTAACAATACAGGATTAACAGAAATGTTTCAAACAAAGAAAATTAACGACCTTGTTGATTATGTGTTTGGAATAGAAACAGGTCTGGACACAAATGCCCGCAAAAATCGAAGTGGACATGTGATGGAGGGTATGGTGGCGCGCATTCTTGACAAAAATGGCATTCGGTATCGTCAGGAAGTATATTCAAGGGAATGGCCTGAGATTACAAAGGTTCTTGGCGATGATGAGAAGCGTTTTGATTTTGTTATCAAGACTGCGGTTAAAACTTATTTAATGGAAGTCAATTTCTATAGTGGTGGTGGAAGCAAACTCAATGAGGTAGCTCGTTCATACTCTGATATTGCTCCTAAAGTAAATTCAGTACCAGGCTTTGAATTTGTATGGATTACTGACGGCATTGGATGGAAGTCCGCAAAGAACAAGCTACAGGAGGCATACAGCATCATTCCAAGCATTTATAATCTTACAAGTATAGAGGACTTTCTCCAAGAAGTAAAGGGAAAATGATTCCATCATACTATAAATCTCCCAACAATGACTTCACGTTAATTCAAGGTGACTGCGTTGAAACCTTGTCAAAGTTCAATTTTGGCTTTGATATGGTGTTTGCTGATCCTCCCTATTTCCTGTCAAGTGGCGGCATATCATGCCAAAGCGGTCAAGTTGTTTGTGTTGATAAGGGAGACTGGGATAAGCCTTCAACTCCCGAAGAAATGGATGCATTTAATCTAAGGTGGCTTTCTGCTTGCAGGGACCACATGAAGGATAATGCAACTATATGGATTTCGGGAACACACCACAATATTTTCAGTGTTCAGCAACAACTGTTGAAGTTGGAATTCAAAATACTGAATGTAATTACATGGGCAAAAACTAATCCACCACCAAATATCTCATGTCGATATTTTACGTACTCTACAGAGTTTATCATCTGGGCAAGAAAGTCGCAAAAGGTTGCTCATTACTACAATTATGATTTGATGAAGCAACTTAATGGTAACAAACAAATGACCGATGTGTGGCAGTTGCCTGCCATTGGTCGGTGGGAAAAATCGTGTGGCAAGCATCCAACCCAAAAGCCATTGGGACTATTGGCAAGATTGATTCAAGCCAGTACCCAGCCTGGAGCATGGATTCTTGACCCCTTCAATGGAAGTGCAACTACAGGCATAGCTGCGAATCTATTGGGGAGACGCTATCTTGGATTGGAGATTGAAGCTGAATACCTGTCGATGAGCAAAGCAAGGCGGGAAGAGATAGAAAATATAAATATTCGCGGTGGTTATCTTGAGAGGTTGGCAAAAGCAAAAATCATCTTACCTCCTGACAACTTCTTTGTAGCGGACGAGACTGAGAATGATTATAATGTACCTTGGTTATAAATAGTAATTCATCTTTTCAACCCACACAACCCAACAAACAAGCCCGCTGAATTTTGGCAAGTGCCGCTTGCCAAATGTCAGTGGGTTAGTTGTTGATAATTGAGGCCTGCAAGCTGTGATGATGGGGGCGTTGGAGGGGTAAATATCGTGCCCAAAACACATGAATGTTGCGAATGTTGCAAATGTTGCAAGCACTTTTCGGGTTTCTTTTTCGGAGTTTCTTTCCCCTTTCCTTCCCTGTTTATACATCAGTTTTGCATGGAAACGGGCTAGAATGGAGTTTTCAGCAAAGGTCTGTCATGAAGATGTGCTCAGTTTCTGTCACTCAGCAGTCTTGGGGAACTTTGAATAAAGAATGATTTCCCTAAATCGTTTCCAACCAGCGGGAGAGGAAAACGTTATAGACAACGTATGAGGTGGAGTCGAGGCTGGCGAGGGAAAGGAGAAGTTCTTTCTCTACAAGGGCGTTGAGGATGCGTTTTGCATTGGATGGGGTACCAATGTTGTATTTCTGCAGGAATTTGCTGGCGGTGGGCTGCGTCAATGTACCTTCTTTGGCTACAGCTTTGAGGAAGTTCCATTGTTGTTTTGTGAGCAATTCGCGCCATTGTATAAAGGTTTCGGCATTACTTTTTAATGTCATGTCAATGGCTTGATAGACATTGAGTAGCGTGACTTTCTTGTTTGCCTGCTGATAAATTAGATTGCAGAGCGACTGGGTGTAGAAGGTGTGGCGGCGTGTCCATTCCAAGATATAGTCGATGGCTTCTTGGGTGATGGTTTTACCGCCTTCTGCGAATTTTTGTTCAATAAAAGCGGAATAAGTGTCAGCATTGATTTTGTCAAGGTAGAGGAATCGGGTACTTTCGTAGAAGGGACTGCGTGCATCGGCAAACATATTCGTCATGATATGCCGTTTGCTGCTGCAAAAGATGAATTGCACGTTCTTGAGCGGTTGTATGTAGGAGCGGAGTAGGGCTTCCATGTAGCCAGCTTCGTCGTATTCGCGGATTTGCTGAAATTCATCAATGGCGATAAGCACTTTCTGATCTTCGGCTTCCAGAAAATCGAAAATGGCTTTAATGGAAAGTTTTTTCTCTTGTTCGTTAGCAAAGGTAAAGGAAAGTTTGGCGTTGTGATTGATGGGGTCGTAACTTAATACGGGGCGTATGCCAGCAATGGCTTTGAACAGTTTTTTGATGGCAGATGTTTTGCCCAGCACATCAACCAGCGATTCGGTCAGTTTCTCGATGAAATCATCAATGCTCTGTGTGGCATAGATGTCAACATAGAATGTGCGAATGGGCTTTTTTTGCTCTCTGAGAGCATCAAAAGTGCGATAAATCAGCCCTGTTTTTCCATATCTTCGGGGCGAAATCAAGGTAATATTTGAGCCGGCCTCAATGTATTGGCACAATGTATTAAGTTCTTCTTCTCTATCACAAAAGAGTGATTTAGAAACGTATGGAGATGTTGTAAAGGGGTTTTCCATATTCTTTTTAATGGGTTTTGATGCCGCAAAGGTACTACTTTTTTTGCGTTACACAAAAAAAGTAGTGCTTTTTTGCTTGTTCCTATAAAAAATATATGGAATAAACGTGGAAAATGGTTCTGTCGGTTTGTGAGATGAGCTGGCTGGCAGTAAAACTTACTCAACGGTTGCCGGTATGATTTTCACTTCGGAGCAGAGGCCCGATGGTACCGGTGACCAGGTGTCGTAAAGGGTTTTCTTGTAGTTGAGGTCAACGACGTTGATTTCTTTGAATTTTCGCCAGGGTACGCCTTGGCGGTCAAGGGCTGAGATGCGGTTGGCGGGGAGGTTGCAGACTTCTACCCGCAGGGTGTTGTCGCCTTCGTGGCTGTATGGGGTGATGTCTATGCGGTAGGGCACGGAGAAGAGGGTGCCGCAGTCGTGGTCGTTTACAAGGATGTGGGCTGTTTCGCGCACATCGCCGAGGTCGAGGATGAAGGCTGTTCCAGGCTGTATCTTGCCCAGACGGAAGGTAGCGGCGTAAACGCCTGTGGCCATGGTGGTGTTGCAAAGTGTGTCGCCCAGTTCGGTCCACGATTTCGGCGTGACCATCTGCCACGTCTTTGTGATGGGGGTGGGGGCGGCAGCTTTGAAGGAGAGTGTCCAGCCCGTCAGTTTTCCGGCACGGTAGTCTAAGCAGTTGTAGTATTTGTGGAGTGGGGTGGTGGCGAGGTTTGACGGACTGGCGGTCGTCAGGGTTCGGAGCAAGATGCTTTCTCCGCTGCGTAGCTGGATGCGGACACGACCTTGTTCGTCCATTTTGGCACGGGTGATGTCGCCGTTCATGGGGTTGTAGAAGAGGGCTTCGGCGGCTTTCACTCCGAGCTGCACATAGCTGTCAACGTCGCGGCCCTGCAGGTTGGAGATGAAGTAGTGGTAGCCTTCGGCGTTCTGACGGCGGATGCAGCTGAGCCCCTGTTCGGAACGCATGGGTTCGGGGCGTGCCGTGGTGCCGACGAGGGCTGACTGGTAGTCTGCTGCCAACGTGGCGTGTTTTTGCAGCGATTTCAGCACTTTGTTGAAGGTTTTCTGTTCTGCCTTCTTCCCGTAGCCAGGCACCGAGGTGGGGTAGTTTTTCACGAAGATGACTTTGTAGCCCCTCTCTGCCAGTTCGTTCAGCCTCTGTGCGGTGGCCAATGGCATGAACTGCACGTCGGGAATGATGATGGCAGCATAGCGGCGGATGACGTCGTCGCGCAGGATGTAGCGGTCGCTGATGTAGTCCACGTCGTAGCCCCCACGGATGATGGTCTGCACGGTGTTGATGAATTTCGGTGCACGTTTTTCCATGGAATGGATGTCGAAGAGGGCAACGGTGCCAGGCTGGTCGTAAATCATGTCGTAGAAGGGCAGATAGACCAGGACGTCGTTGTCGGGTTTGCCCCATTGCAGCATGGACTGGCAACGCTGGATGTAGGCAGAGAAGGCTGGCATGGATGTCCACCAGTTGTTGTAGGGTGACATATCTACGCTGGCATAGAATCGCCAGCCAGGCCAGGCTTCTCCCCGTGGGGAATAGCAGGCCCCGTGGAAATAGACGTGGTTGACGCCCGAAATGAAGAAGAGGTCGAGGTCGGGCTTGCATTGCGAGAGCGAGGTGCGGAAGTGTTCGGTCAGCCAGGTGAATGTCTCGCTGGATGTCAGCGGGTGTCCGCTGAGGTGGGCTCCGCTGGAGGCGTATTTCAGCATGGAGATGTCGGAGAAGTTTTTCTTTGTGAAGCCTGAGTCTGTGCGGAGACCGCGGATGTGGAAGTCGCTCAGTCCGAAGCCTTCACACTCTGGTATGTCCACGGCGGCATAGAGGTCGAGCAGGTTGGCTGGCGAGCCGTGTGCCTGGTTTCGGGTGTGCGAACCGTGCTGGTGTGCCCAGTCGGTCCACTGTGTGGTGAAGTTTTCGTAGAGCAGTTCTGCCAGGGTTTCGCGATAGTCTGAGAGGATGCGCTTGTCGGCATCGCTGCGCAGGGAGTCGGGTGTGGTGAAGGGCGACAGGTGCTGGTAGAGGTCGTAACCTCGGCGGGTTTGGAATTCTTCCCGCAGACGGGGTGTCCAGTCGGCACCATACACTTCGTAGCTGTCGTTGAAGAAGTTTTTGGGGAAGGGAACTTGCTGGGCGGCGAAGGCTGCGGAGAAACGTTCCAGATAGTGTGCCACGGCTTCTTTGTTGAAGTGGTCGATGACGAAGCCCTCACCACCAGGGGCAGCCCGCTTCACTTTCTGCTTGGTTTTGCCTATCTCCACGGTTGTTTTTCCGTTGTCTGTCTTGAAGATGGCTTTGGTGGCAGCTTCTTCTTCGCTGACTAACGGACCGCCGAAGGGCCAGCCTGTGCCTGTGGCCATGTCGATTTCTATGCCCAGCCGTTTGCCTTCAGCTTCGGTGTGTTTCAGCATATGCATCCATTGGGGTGAAAGAAAGCTGATTTCGTTGGCATCGTTGCCTTGCACGCCATAGATGGGTGTAATTTCTACGCCGCCGATGCCTGCCTTTGCCATTTCTTCGAGGTTGTAGGTGAGTCCCTCTTTGTCCACGGCGGAACCCAGCCACCACCAACGGGCATAGGGTTTGCTTTCTTGCGTGATGGGGATGTGCAGGGCTTGCGGCCCATTCCATGTGGTCTGGGCGGATATGGGTAAATGAAGAATGAAGAATGAAGAATGAAGAATGAAGAACCCTCGAAACAGACGACATAAAAATCGAGCCGACGTTGCCCCTGCGGGGAGGCTTAGATTTTTGGAAGTATGTAAGAGGCTCGACGAAGTCAATGAAGAATGAAGAATAAGGAAGGCAAATAGTCGGCGCATAGGTTTAGTTTTTTAATCCGTTTAATCCGTTTAATCCGTGTTCTAAAAAAATCCGTGTTTAGTTGCCGTCAGGTTTTACAATGTCGATAAATGGTCCGCAGTTCCAGTGGAAGGTCTTCCAGTCGTCGGGTTGTGCTGGATTGTAATCCTGATAGTCGGGACGAATATATTTCACGAGGGGAAGGTTCAGGTCTTTGATGCCTTTTACAATCATCTTGCTGATTTCGAAGGCTCCGAAGGGATTCCAGTGGGTGTTGTCTTCAAATTTGCTGGCTTGGTTGGGGAATGTGCCTGCGGGGTAGTGTACCAGGGAGTGTTTGCTGTCTTCTACACCCATTGCCTCGAAGAAGGTGCGGGTCATGTCGTGCAGTTCGATGAGCTGTACACCCAAGTCTTTGGCTACGAAGCGCATGGCATCGGGATATTGTCCGTGGGTTTCTTTGATTTTGTTACCATCCCATGCACGGCGTTGTGTGGGGGTGACAAAGATGGGGGTTGCACCCTTCTCGCGAATCTGGTCCACGTAGGTTTTCAGTATGTGGGCAAAGTTGTAGTAGGCACCAGCCCCTGCATTCTTTTCCTTCTGGTCGTTGTGGCCAAACTCGATAAACACGTAGTCGCCAGGCTTGGCAAGGGTCAGAATCTTTTTCAGACGGTTCTGAGCATAGAAGCTGCTGGCTGTGAGTCCGCTTTCGGCGTAGTTCGCCACGGCTGCTTCGTCGGTCAGCCAGTAGGTGAACATCTGTCCCCAGCTTGCCCAGGGCTCTTTGTCCTGGTCCACGACGGTGGAGTTGCCGCAAAGGAAAAGGGTGGGCACAACGACAGGCTCAATTTTAATCTGTGAGCAAGCAGGAGCATCGCCATTGATTTCGATGGTCAGCTTGTCGTCCCACAACAGAGCCGTTTTTTCTCTGGGCTTGATTTTCACTACGTCTGTCTTGCCGTCGGGCAGATGGATTGTCGTGTTGCGCTTGTTGACAACGAAGGAGTATGTCTTGAATTCACCCTTCTTTGTCTCGGCATCATAGACGTAGAGTCGGCGCGATTCGGCTCTCACTGTGGTGCTTGCCTTTTTCTTTTTGCTGCCCACCGTGACGGTTACTTTGTAGTTTCCGTCGGGTACGGCTACGGAGAAGTAGAACAGCCCCTCCGTCAGTTTGTATGTGTCGGTCTGCAGCTTCTTGGCTTCTGCAATAATGTCGGCAAAATCATAGCCGTAGCCTTTTGCGTCGGTGAAAACGTCGGTGGCTGTCACTTGTGTGGCAGTCTTGTCGCGTCCGTCGAATGAGAAATTGTAGGTCTGAGCTTGGGCTGTTGCCGACAGGAATAAACTCAGCAGAACGGGAGAAAGTTTGTGTGCCATTTTTGTGCTTAATTGATGTTGTTTTTAGGGGTTAAGGGACTGTTAAGTGCTGGTTTCAGTTCGTCTGGCGAATCGTTTGTGTACATATTTACAGCATCCGCCACTTTTGTGAACAGGTCGGCAATGCACGACGGAGCGATGGTCCATTGTGGATTGAATTTGTCGGAAAGCATATAGCTCAGGATGGAGGTGCGCATTTGTCGAGCCACGATGCGTCGGTCGAGATTGTTCGTCAGGTCCATGGTGGTCATGACAACCTTTCCATTGCCTACTTTGGCTTCGAACAGCATGCCCAGTTTGCGGTTGATAAACCATGTGTCGATGCTCTGAATCAGTGGCTGGAAATCTTTCGGGAAGTCGGTAAGCTGCATGACTTGTGCACGGTTGACCAGTTCCCACCATTGCAAGTCGCTGTGATAGTCTGTGGGGAACAGTTTGAAAATGTCGTGTGTGTTTTCCACCAAAATGCCTGTGGTGTGTGGCGGACGCATCTTGAACCAGCTGGTGTTCCAGAAGACGGGTGTGAAGTATTGTTCCACTTCCTTGCCGTAGCTCACTTTGCCTGCTGCACAAATGAGCACTTTGCCACCCTTCTTCAGCACTTTTTGTGTTTTTTTATCGAATGTGTCGGTGATGTAAATGTCGTTGAACATGCTGTTCATCATCACGAAGTCGGCTGCTTGGGCGTTCTTCTTCTGTGTCTTTTCGTCGGCAAATGTTTTGGTGATGTCTGTTTCAGGATATACCCAGAAGTCCCAGTGGTTCTTGGCATCTGTGCCAGGCAGATTTACGGTCAGCGTGTATTTGCCGGTTTCGGTAATATTGGACAGGGGGAATCTGATTTTGCCCAGTTCGATGTTGCTTCCCACAGGCAAATCTTTTGTGGGCAGATTGCCTGAAACCACTTCTTTGCCGTTTTGTGAAACTACCCAGTGTGCAGCCACACTCTTTAATTCCTTGTCGCCGAATTGTGCCACTTCCATGTTGGCCTCAAACGTTTCAGTATTCTTCCACGTGAATTTCTGGATTTTGGCCAACGGCACAATGGGAGAACAGAATTCGCGGAATTCTTCGGGACTGATGTAGCCCTTGTTGTCGAAAAAGACGTCGGTGATTCCTACCAATGCCGTGCCCTGTCCTGTATAGTCGTTGAGGGAAAGCAACTGGAAACCAGCATAGTTCGGTGTGCGCAGCGTGCGTTCAATCTCAGCTTTGTAGCACAGGGCTTGCAGTTTTCCGGATGCCATCAGGAAGTCGTGTGCACGGCTCTCCATGCCGTTGTCGCGAAGCAGGTCGCGGAAGATTTCAAGGTTTTTCGCTTTGTTTACACCTGTATATTTGCCGATTTCCTCAAAATTGGGGAATACGCACCACTGTCCTGTTTCGTGCGAAACAAACGGAATGGTAATCGGCGTGTTGGGTGAATCTTTCCCGTCATATTTTTCAATGTTCTTGGCAAAATTCACCGTGGATTCTGGGGCACGTCGTACCCATTCGTTCAGTCCACGGGCACCAGCTTTTACAGCAAATTCGCTGCCTGGTTGCCAAGCCCAGCCACCGCCTACGCTGAAACCGCAGTACAGATGGCGAGTGTCGTATTCCTTAATCTTTGCAACGGCATCGGTTGACCACTTCACCCAGTTGCCGGCAGGTTCGTTGCCAAAAGCAAAGAAGGTGAACGAGGGGTGATTGCCATACGTATCTGCAATCCGCTCACCCTCAGCGTAAAGATAGTCGTCAATGAAGTCGCCACGTCCCAGTCTGACGCCGTGGTTGGGCCATGAGGGACCTTCGGGTTGCAAGTAGAAACCTACCATGTCGGCAGCAAGGAAGGCTGCTTCGGGTGGACAGTAGGAGTGGAAACGCATGTGGTTCAGTCCGTAGTTCTTGCAAGTCTTGAACAGCTTTACCCATGAGTCAACATCCATTGGCGGATAGCCTGTGTTGGGGAAATCGCAATTCTCCACTGTGCCGCGCAACATGATTTCACGGTTGTTGAGGTAGAACATCTTGTCGCGGATTTCTATCTTTCTCATGCCGAACACCGTTTCCTCTGTGCAGCTGCGTGTCTTGGTCTTTACGCTGACAGTCAGTCGGTAGAGTTGTGGGTTGAATTCATCCCACAGCAGCATGTCGTTGCCCATGTCGAGTGTTACGTCCAGCGTGTTATTGTTCACGGGGTCGATGGTTTTTGTAAGTGTCTTGGGCTTGATCTCATGTTTCTTGTCGGTATTGAAAGCCGTTGCCGACAGGGTGATGGTAGCCTGTTCCTTCTCTGTAATGTTTCCAAAGGTCAAATGGGCGACAGCCTTCTTTTGGTCAATGTCGGGATAAACCTGCACATGCTTGAGCAGACTGGCGGGGCGCAGAATCATCTTGCCCACAATGCCGTTCCAGTCACCCTGAGTGTGGTCTGAAATGGAGTGGGAGTCTTGACCCACAGGCACCAGGGCGGGGTTGTTGTCAATGCAGATGGTGATGGTGTTGATGCCAGGCTTGAAGAACAGTCCGTAGATGCTGTAGATGTGTGGAACTGAGAGCGAATTGCGCTTTTCCTGAATCTTCTTTTCGTTAATCCACACCTGACTCACGATGTGCGGCCGTTCCAGAATCAGTTCCAGCACAGAGTAGGGCGAAGCGATGGTCTTTTTGTCAATGTTCACCGTGCGCTTATACCATGCTCTGCCTACATAATGCTTGTCGGGCGTAAGGAAGAACTGCAGCTTCATGTCCTTGCCTGATTTTCTGTATTTTGCCATGTAGGGATTGTAGAAGTAGCTGGAGTCGTAGAGCGAACCTACCCACCGAGTGTAGATGCTGATGTCGTCGCCCTTCATCTTCTCGGGCATACTGGCTGGCAGCATGATACGGTCGTCCAACGCATGGTCTGGCAGGAACCAGCCTTCAGATTCACCTTTGTTTTCACGGTCAATTTGGAATTGCCATTCACCCGACAGGTCAATGACGTTTTGTGCCTGTCCCGACAGGAACGACATCAGGCAAAGCAGAAAAAGGATTGTTTGTTTCATATAGGATAGTTATTTAATAGATTTCTGGCGGCAAAGATACAAAGATTTATCGAAAAAACACGGCGGGAATATGAAAAAAGAATCAAAATGATGAGAAAAAGTGGCCATTGGGTGACGAATGTTTTTAGAAACAAATGATGCTGGCCACTCTTTTACCCTGCTTTTGTTCCGTAAAGTGCTCAATTTGTCACAGATTTCCTCTCAAATCAGCGAATTTCGGGGTTTTATGCATTTTTAACAATGGGGGGGGTAAAAATGAAGCATTTTCTTTACATTTGCAAAAGAATTCAAAAGAATATAGAACATTTAAGCATTTATTGACTATTTAAAACCTATCTGATTATGACAAAAATTCGACACTTTGTGCTGCTCCTTGCGGCACTGGCACTGACCACAGCCGTCCGTGCACAAAACCTTTTGGGCGACTTGAACCACAACGGCAACATTGATGTGAACGACATCACCCTGCTCATCGACGATTATCTCTCTGGCGGGAGCGAAGAGATTCCCTACACCATTGACAACAGCCTTATCGCAGGCAGATGGTATCAGTCTGCCGATGAATACCTGACTTTCTATGAAGACGGCACTTCTGATATTTTTGAAGGTGCCCGTTATCTGTTTTATGTGGTGGACGATTATGGCATCCTGCTTGTCAGCCTATCTGGTATCCCCATGTACATCTTTCAAGTTCCAGAATTTTCGGATAATAGATTGGTGATAATGAATGCCGCCACCGGAGATGGTTTTGAACTGGCAAAGGCAATCATCGAGCTGTCGGAACAAGAACTGACCCTGACCGAGGGCGATCAGGTGCAGTTGACAGCAAACGTCGTTCCTGAGGATGCGGGTAAGGTGTATTGGAAAAGCAACACCCCAGGTGTAGCAAGGGTCAGCAGCGACGGACTTGTCACCGCCGTCTCTGAGGGCACAGCTACTATCACGGCAGAAGTTGCTGGCATACAGGCTACCTGCAATGTGATGGTTATCAAAAAATCTTTCAACAATGGTCATGAATTTGTTGACATGGGTCTCAGCGTGAAGTGGGCGACGATGAACGTGGGTGCAAATGCTCCTGAAGACTATGGAGACTACTTTGCCTGGGGCGAAACCACGCCAAAGAGCCGTTATGCATGGGATACCTATAAGTGGTGTAACGGCGACTACAAACAGCTGACCAAATACAACGACAGAGATAATCGAGGTACGGTTGACAACAAGTCCACACTTGATTTATCTGACGATGCGGCGTATGCCAATTGGGGAAGCACATGGCGTATGCCTACATATACAGATTGGGAAGAATTGGTAAATCAATGCACCTGGAAACGGACAACCCAAAATGGTGTGAGTGGATATAAAGTAATAGCCTCCAACGGCAGCTCCATCTTTTTGCCTGCAGCGAATTTAATTAATTACAGCACACCCGACCCCAGAGGTCTTGGTTTTTATTGGTCAAATTCGCTTGATTCAACCACGTCTTATAATGGTGCCATCGTGTTATTCAGTTCAACTGATGCTAGTTTGGACTCCTTTTATCGTTACGTGGGAATCCCCGTCCGTCCCGTTTGCCCATAATTCTTAGTTTCTTCTAAAGCTTCAACAAGCACTTGAAGCATTTTTCAATCGCCCACGGAACGCCAACTGTCAAGCAGGCTTTCCGTGGGCATAACTTTACACCCGATTTAACAAGAGTTCAGTTTTGACTCGACAAGTGCCGTGTTTTGATTTTTCAACAGCAAAGTTTTGTCTCGACAAGTGCTTTTTGTTGTTAAAGGGGGAGTGTAGTGCTGTCGCTGTCAAACTGTAGAATCGGCGGCTGTGCACAGCGCGGTTGCAGCAAAGAAAAACGGCATTCCCCTCACGAGAAATGCCGCCCCAAAACAATTGTTCAATGAAAAAAAAGTGTACCTTTCTTTTATTCTCCTGGTGCAATGGCACCTGCTGGACATGCGTCAGCACAGGTTCCGCAGTCAACACAAGCATCTGCGTCAATTACATACTTGCCATCACCTTCAGAGATAGCACCTGATGGGCACTCGCCTGCGCAAGTTCCACACATTACACAATCGTCACTAATTACGTAAGCCATAATGTTTATTCGTTTTTAAGTTATTGTTTCGTTTTTATTACTTCGGTGCAAATGTAGAAAAACTTTGCGATATATACCAAATTTTAGGTAGAAAAAATGGTGGACGGTGTGAATTTTTTTACTCATTTGTGGGTATTGCCAGCAAACTTCACGGTTTGCAGGGCAGCTTCCAGCTCTCGAATGAGGGGGCGTTTCTTTTCGTCGGGAGCAAAAACAAAGCCCTCTGTCACCAACAGGCGTTGGTTTTGTTCGTCTGCCTGGATATAGCTGACGAAGGGACCTCCCATTGCGTCGTTTCGCATATCCCACAGTCCGCGCACCACCATGACGCCGGAGGTTCGACTTTGGGACTGTGTGCTTTGTGGACGAATGGTGTAGCTGACGGTGCGGCTGTCGGTCTCCATCCACTGGTTGTCGTGTCCGCCAGGGATGTTGATTTTCATGACAGAGTCACGGGCTGCTACAAAGTCTTCCAGCGTCAGCTCACGGAGGGGCAGGGTGTAGATGCAGATGTTCAGACGGAAGTCTTGCTTGCTGGCAGACGCCCAGAAGAAGTCTTTGCCTGCTTTCACTTGGTCGATGTCGGCTGGTGCGTGGATGTCGATGCCAAATTGTCGTTGAGCCTGTTGGCTGACAATGCCGCTGTGGGTTTTCTTCAGGACGTTGCGCTCACGTTCAAATTCCTGCTCGTTGAACATGTCCAGTATCTGCTTGCGTCGGTTGCTCACAAGTTCGGTGAAGGTTTGGTCGTTGGGGGCAGTAAGAAAGACGATGAGCTGCGGACGGCAATACAGATTGCGGCTTACCCGCATTTCCGCCTGTTTGTGTTTGCCGCCAATTTCTGCGATGACGATGTTGCCGTACATCTTGAACACACCGTCGAAGTTGGCGGGGTTGATTTTAGTGGGGCGAAAACTGGGTTCACTCTGCGGCAGTCCTTCTATATCGCTTTGCACCACGTCCATGAGCGATTTGCCTGCCGTGGTCTGTAGCCATTCTTTGTTGGCTACCACTAAGAGTTCGTAGGGAGCACTCTGCACGGAGGCTGTCACGCCTTTTTTCTTTTGCTGTTGTCCATCCGAACAGCCGACAAGCAGCACGATTGCCAGCGGAAGGATCAGTAAACGGATGGGGAAAAGGGGGCTTTGCTTCATCGGTTCATCATTTTTACAATCTCTGTACCGCAAAGCAGGAAGCACCCTAAGCCGTAGTCGTCGAAGTCGGGCTCTTTGTCGTAGGTGACGGGCTGTGAGTCTGAGGGTTGCTTGCCTGTGCCTTGCACATAGCCCAGGAATCCGTTGGGGTGCAGACAGTCTTTCACCATCTTTTGCCACACATTATATATAATAGGGGAGAACTTCTGGGCAGGAAGGATGCCGCTGCGCACACCCCATGCCATGCCGTAGATGAAGAGGGCGGTGCCCGTCAGTTCCTTTCCGCCGAAATCTTGCGGGTCTGCCAGTGAAGCATACCAGTAGCCGTCGGGCTGTTGACACTTCAGCAGGGCTTTGGTCATCAGGCAGAAGTCTTTCTTGTAGTCTTTGTAGTGCGGATCTTCAGGTAGTGTCTCCATGGCACGCACCAGTGCTGCATATACCCATCCGTTGCCTCGGCTCCAGTAGCAGTTCTTGCCGTTGGGGGTGGTGTAGGGTGCAACAAAGTCTTTGTCGCGCCACCACAGTCCTTCCTTCTTATTGAAGAATCCGCCAGCAATGGAGTCGCGGCTGGTGCGATACATCTGCCAGCCTTGTTCGGCATAGCGTAGCCAGTTGGAATCGCCTTGCAGCCGGCACATCTGGCTGAGTTTGGTCATCACGGGCAGTCCCATCTGTATGGCGTCAATCCATGTCCAGTCGCCATACGAACCTGTAGAGGAACCGTTGCCTTGCTTCTGTGGCACATTGCGGCAGGCTATCAGGTTGTCCATGCACTGGATGGTGGGACCGGCGTGTCCCATGTCGAGATAGGTCTGACAGCAGCAGTAGTCGTCAGCATCGCGTGTTTTGATGCCGTTGCGTGGTGTCCACTTGTGAGCTGTGCCCCAGTCCATGATGTACTTGAAGTAAGCATCGGTGCGTTCACCACCCAGTTGCCGTTCCAGGTCAGCCAAGGTATATAGCCCTTCAAAATAGACGCCGCGTGTCCAGAGATTCGACGGACGTTCCTTTTTGACAAAGGTGGGGGCACCTGCGTCTGGGTATTTCTGGATGAAATAGTCGTTGGCAAGTTCCATGGCTGCCATGATTTCTTGTTGTGAGGGTTGTGCTTTGGCGGCTGTTGCTGTGAACAGGCACAGAACCAAGAGTAGTTTCGGTGTTTTCATCTTAGTTTGTCATGTTTCGGTTAATAATGAGGAATCTTGTTGGTAATGATGAATCCGCAAGTTACCCCAAAGAGATGACTTGCGGATTGATTTTAGTACCCCGAGCCGGGCTCGAACCGGCACATCTTGCGATATTGGTGTTTGAGACCAACGCGTCTACCAATTCCGCCATCGGGGCAGGTTTGTTGGTTTTGCGGGTGCAAAGTTAAGAAATTATTGTGAATTGTGAACGATAAATCTCCAATTATTTTTCATTTTTCATCAAAAAAGCCTACCTTTGCAGCAAATAGCCCGCAGTTATGAAAAAGTTTTGGACTTTATTGAAGGATAAACCACGTTTGTGGCACATCATTTTTGAGTCGGACGACCGTGAATCGAAAGCCTTTGACCTGACAGTGATGATTGCCATCGTCATCAGTCTTGTTGTTGCCTTTGTGGAGAGTATGCCCAGTGTGGCAGGATTGTATAAGGACATCTTGACGGTGTTGGAGTATGCGCTCACGTTTTTCTTTACGGTGGAATATTTGCTGCGCATTTACTGTTCGCCTGTGAAGCGGGAGTACGTGATGAGTTTCTTTGGCATCATCGATTTGCTGGCAACCCTGCCGCTATATCTGTCTTTTCTGTTGCCGTCCACAAAGTATATGTTCATCCTGCGTGCTTTCCGTCTGATTCGCATTTTCCGTGTATTGAAACTGTTTGCGTTCATCAACGAGGGCTATCTGCTGCTGGAAAGCATCAAGCGCAGTATGAACAAGATTCTGGTGTACTTCCTTTTTGTCATTGTGTTGGTGACAATCATTGGCACATTGATGTATATGCTGGAGGGGCAACAGCCTGACACCCAGTTTACAGATATTCCCACCAGCATCTATTGGGCCATTGTCACCATGACGACGGTGGGTTATGGCGACATTACGCCAGTTACAGTGGTGGGACGCCTGCTTTCTGCCCTGGTGATGATTTTGGGTTATACCATCATTGCTGTGCCTACGGGCATTGTCAGTGCCACGATGATTAACGAGACGAAGAGGAAGGGTGTGAATGGCCGTTGTCCGCGATGCAACCAGAAAACGGATTTGAATGCCAATTACTGCAAGCATTGTGGTGAACGTTTGTAGTTTTCTATAGGATATTTTGTAATCTTCCCCGTTATATATTGTATTCCTTATTATTATATATAATATGTAGTTCGTGTGTGCGCTTTTCTTTTTTTGCGCGAAAATAGGGAATTGACAAGTTTTTCCGCGCTTTCAGTGTAAGTGCCACTTTCTGCTTTGTCTATATTGTTATTTTTTCATGCTTTTTTGCATAGTTTTTACACGTAATTACAGATGTTTTGTTTTATTTTTCTTAAAATGCAAGATTTTGTGCGCACACAGTAATTTTTTTTGTAAAAATATTTGGTTGGTATATCAAAAACACACTACCTTTGCAGCGAAATTAAAAACAAGGGGTTCCGAAAACCTTGTTCTGAGACAAAAAAACAAAACAAAAATTAAAACAAAACAAAGTCTCGGCAATAGAGTAGGAAAAACAGTTTCTATAATATTAACTTTTTAAAAACTATTTAAATTATGAAGAAGATCATTCTTTCTGCTCTCGTAGCAGTTGCTTCACTCACTGCAAGCGCACAGGTTTACTTAGGTGGTACAGTTGGTTTCCAGTCTTCAAAGGCTTTTGATGGTGCTGACAACGTTTCTAAGTTCACTATCCTTCCTGAAATTGGTTATATGTTCAACGAGAAGTGGGGTGTAGGTCTCGGTATCGGTTACACTACTACTAATGGTACATGGGATGCAACTACAGGCTATTCTTCTAGTGCTACTAAGTTTGCAAAGTCTAACGGTGTATTCATCCTTTCTCCATACGCTCGTTTCGTATTCGCTAAGACTGGTATCGCTTCTTTCTTCCTTGATGGTGGTTTCGGTGTTGGATTCATGAACAACAGCCGTGGCGCTATGTGGCAGGTTGGTATCAAGCCAGGTGTTAAGCTCTCGGCTTCTGAGAAGGTTGACTTCGTAGCTCAGCTCGGTATGCTCGGTTATTCTTGGTGCTCTGAGAAGGCCGGTAAGGGTAACCTCTTCGGAATTGGCGTTGACAACACAACTATTAAGTTCGGTGTTTACTACAACTTCTAATCAACAGATTGAATTTGAATATAGAGGCGTTCAGCGTGGCTGAACGCCTTTTTTTGTTCAAATGTTTGTGCGAATAGAAAAAAAGACTTACCTTTGCAGCGGATTTATTCCAATTAAATAACAAACACTTAACACATGAATTTTATGAATCGTTCACGCTTTGCTGCCGTTGCAGCAGTAGCATTCGCTTGTGGCAACATCTTTATGGCTACAAGTTTGACAAGTTGTTCTAACAAGGCTGGTGTTGCAGCCGACTCTGACACCATCGTTCTGATGGACTCGGATTCACTCTGTGCCATTTCAATCGATGCCGACTCTGTGGTCATTGGTGACTCTATTTCTGCTCCAGTAATTGAGGGTGTAGATATTAAAACCAATGCGCCAGCTGCTCAGTCAAACATTACGGGAAAGGATTTGGACCTTGATTTGGGTTACGCTACCTATCATGGCGACCTGAAGGATGGTCTGCCCGACGGACAGGGCAAGCTTACTTTCAAGCGCAGTCATAAGATTATTCCCGAAAAGGACTATGTTGCCAAGAAGGGCGACGTCGTTGAAGGAGTATTCCGTGCTGGCGAAGTAATGACAGCTACATGGAAGCAGGCTGCCGGTGGTTCACAGACCATCAGCAAGTAAAATATCCGCGTTGCAATCTGCGCTGTTTCAAATCAAAGCGGCAAAAACTTTTCCGCAGAAAGATAGCGACTGTTCCCACGGCCGAAGCATTCTATTGCTACGGTCGTGGATTTTTTGTTGAACACAAACGTACTGCAATCTCTGTCTTTATATTGTTGCATCATTGCCATATTGGCTTATCAAAACGTTTTTTACTCCCCTCCTTCTATTAAACATTGTTAAGAGTTGTTGGTTTTTTCTATTAAAAAAATTTTGCATGTGATAAAAAAGTTCTATTTTTAAAGCGAAAAAGCAAAATTGCTGTGAGTTTTAACTATATATTTATTTTAAATCTAACAATTTTTTACATTATGATGAAACGATTATTACATTTCCTCGTCCTTACTGTGGCGAGTGCCATTCCTGGTATAGGCATGGCTGCATCAGACAATGACTATGGCATCAGGATTGCCGGAACAATAGTCTCATCGTCCAATGCTTCCAATGTGACCAACGACTACATTACGCAGGGAAAAATCAGCTACGATTATTCCACCAACACGCTGACGTTGAGGAATGTGTATATTAAGTCCAGCAATCATAACCAGATACTAATCTTGTCAAGTGCCAAGGACGGTATGCAGGTTGTGGTGGAAGGTTACAACAAAATTGAAAAAGGAGATGGCGTTGCCTTTGCCATTCATAAAGCAACAGGCGGTACCAGTTACTCTCATACTTATAACGTGCTTATCAGGGGTGAAGGTGCATTGGTTTTAGAAGGAGGCGGCACAATAGCTACTGTGGACGGTGCAAATGTTTCTTTGGGAGAGAGCTTTTATGCGTATGAAAAAGGTCCACTCGACATCTATGCCAACGCCATCTACAGTTCGTCAGGCGGTGGCTATTTGAATGTTACTGAAGCCAACCTGCATCTTACGGGCTTTTTACAAGGCACAATACATGGTTTTAAAGATGTATATATGGCCTCATCCATCAATGCATACGACAATCTCGACCAGCCTACCTATTCTTACGACAATGAAAATCGTACGCTCGTTACCAGCAACGGCAACAAAGTCACTGGCAATGTGTATATGGGCTTTAAAAGGTATGGCTTGAACATTTGTGGCAAGGAAGTGACAAGTGAAAACTACAAAAACATTAAGGTGGAAACTTCCGATATGGGTTCAGAGATAATTCAGTATGATCCCGCAATCAAGGTGCTGTATTTAAACAATGTCTCAAAAGCGGTCTCAATTGGGATTACGAATGCCAGTGAGCAATTCCACCATACTGCGATAGCCAATCAAATAAATGGTCTAACGATAAAAAGTAGTGGTATGAATTTTATTGCTTCTCGCGGATCATCAGCTATTCACTCTACTGGCAATCTTAGATTTGCAGGAAAAGGAAATCTTGACATTGGTGTTCGCGTCGGCGACCCCTATGCTATAGAGATGGGTGGTTCGGCTAATCAACTCACCTTCTGCGGTCCCTTGTATGTTAATGTGATAAATGGCATGGTTGATTGCAAGGGTTGCGAGCTCGTGTTTGATAATGCCAATCATTCTTTTGAAAGCGGCATCAGGAACGTGGGTAGCTGGTCGGCTGATTCCACTGAAATCGCAACCCCTGGCGTGTATTGGGACTCTGAAAACAATCGTCTCTGCAAAGCGGGCGCATCGTCAGCCTATGAGGGTCCCCTGAAATTAGAGAGTGTCGAAACCTACTACGGCATAAAGGTTTGTAACAAGAGTGTGACAGATAAAAACTATAGAAATTTTGTTGCTCCATTCATGGAGAGCGGTACCATCACCTACAATCCTGAAGACCATGTGCTCACGCTCACTGACGTGAACATCGACACGAAGAATCAAGAGTTTTGGTGGTCAGCCTTCGATTTCAATTATGCCTATGAGTCGTTGGCTATCTGTCTGAAGGGAAATAATGTAGTTAAGGACGACAACATCTGCTTCTACCCGCCAAGCGGCGCCACTGATAATTCTAAGCCACACTACTTCATCAAGGGCGATGGTTCGCTCACATTAGAAGGTGGTGGAATTTTAGCCCGTGATGGTTGCAACCTTAGCTTTGGCGACGGAACTGACGAGATTCCTACTATCAATGCCGAATATCTGCATGCTTTCGATAACGAGGGCGAAGTCTGGTTCAATCGTTGCCAGATGAACCTCACGGGAGGAGACGGTTACACCATCGGGCGCTTTGCTGACATCCACACTGTGTCGGGCACTTCCATTAACTATCCCGAAGGTGCCACCTACGATAATAGTGGCCGATATGACGACTACTGTCTGACAAATGCTGATGGCGCCTGGGTGAAAGGAGAAGTCCATATTGGCGGTGAAAGGTATGGCCTGAAGATTTGTGGCGAGGAGGTGACTTTATTCAACAAGGACAGAATCTTGGGTGAAGATAATCTGACCTTTGACCCTTCTACACGGACGCTTCATCTGAAAGGTGCACGACTTTATTCAACGTCGGATTCTTGCATTGTGAACACAGGCGGAAACCTTATCATCAAGTGTGATGAAGACAGCTATATCGGCACCAAGTATTGCCCTGCCATCTATTCGACCCATAGTTTGGAATTCCAGGGACCTCTGACCATTGGTACGGAAGGTGCTGCCATCCAAATGGATGCCAGCGACCAATACATCAAGTTTAAAAACAGCAATGTGGACATAAACGCTGTTGGTTATACCATTTATGCCCAACCCGAAAATTACTACCGGCTCTACGTGGATAACTCCGATCTGATTTTAAGGGGTGAAGCACGCGGCATTTCCTTCTACGAGCTGACCAACGTCGGCATCAGTACAGAGGGTGTGT
This sequence comes from uncultured Bacteroidales bacterium, assembly GCA_902802265.1. GTDB lineage: Bacteria > Bacteroidota > Bacteroidia > Bacteroidales > Bacteroidaceae > Minthosoma. The sequence continues at coordinate 22,963 of CADCLN010000020.1, forward strand.
ATATTCAGCCAGCCAATGCCCAATTCCCCGATGGCGGCTTCTGTCTCGCCGGTGAACAATATCGGGGCAATGTAATCTTCAAGCGCGCCACAACCGACTACGGCATCATTGTCAGCGGACACAGGCTCAACGACGTAAATGCCAATAACTTCTATTTCGACGACATCACCTCTGGCACGGTCAGCTACAATGCAGACAAAGGCAAACTGACGCTCACTGACGTGACAGCCCAGTGCAGCCGCCTCAGCTACGTTAACGGCAAGGTTGTGCAGACCCATACCAACGGCATCAACATCACATCCAGTGCGCCCGCCCGTAACTATTACCGGATTATCCTTAAAGGCGAAAACACCTTCAACAACATTGAAGGCATGGGCATGGCCATCTTCAAGGATGCCATCATCCATGGCGAAGGAACGCTCAACCTGGGCACGAAGTCCATCGGTAGCTACAATGGTGCAAGAATCCAAGTTTTTTTCTGCACTGTGAATGCAGGACGGGTTGTCGGCAGCGGCTATCCTAGCCACCTCATGGTGAATGACGCCAATATGCACCTCACAGGCGGCATTTCCGGCCAATCTGCCATTACAAAGTTTGACAATGTGGATTTCATAGATTGTACCATTACAAAGCCTGCGTCCTGCATCTACGACCCTGATCGGGCGAATTTGGTAGTGGACGAGTCTATTTACACGGGGGCCGTTGTCATTACGGCTAACAGTGCTTTGGTTTCAGTGGAAGACATCACATCGCTCATTGATGAGTATCTGGAGCCCGACAGCGACATCACCGTTGAGGACATCACCAACCTCATAGACCGCTATCTGGAGCAGTAATGCCACTTTGACCTCAGCAGCGACGCAGGTGTGTCATCCAACTGCCGGCGTCTTTCCAATACAAAAGAAAGCAAGGAAACCAGAAGTTTCCTTGCTTTCTTTTGTTCCTGAAGACGGGGTGCAGAGAGCCGTGCAGCGTTGTCCCGTTACTTAGTCTCTTCTTCATCAGCTGGGGCCTGGTCAATCAAGTCGAGGAACTGGTCGAGCTTTGGCGTAATGATAATCTGTGTGCGGCGGTTCTTGCTGCGGCCTGCATCTGTGCTGTTGTCAGCCACTGGATTGTATTCGCCACGGCCACCGGCGGTGAGGCGGCTTGGATTTACACCGTACTTGTTTTGCAATTCCTGAACCACACTGGATGCGCGGAGGGCTGAGAGATCCCAGTTGTTGCGGATGTTAGTCTTCGAAATGGGCACATTGTCCGTGTTACCCTCCACGAGCACTTCATAGTCGCTGTAGTCCGTAATGATCTTGGCAATCTTCTGCAACGTTTCGGCAGCCTTGGGGCTAATCTCATAAGAGCCAGACTTGTAGAGCATGTTGTCGTTCAGCGAAATGTAAACCACGCCCTTCAGCACTTGCACATCTACATCCTTGAGTTCCTCTTTCGAGAGAGATTTTGTGAGCTTGTTGGTCAGAGCCATGTTCAGCGAGTCGCTCTTGGACTTTGCCTCCACCAGCTGTTTGATGTACTTGTTGCTGGCATTGATTTCGTCCACCAGTTTCGAGATGTTTGCGCCGCCCTGGTTAATACTCTCGCTCAGCGCCTTCTGCAGTTCCGTGTTGGCACGTTTCTGGTCTTTCAGTTCCTGCTGTGCATCAGCGATGCGTGTGTTCAGATTTGTCACATTGGTCTGTGCCTCTTTCAGTTCCAGCGACTGTGCGCTGAACTTGTCCTGAAGCGACTTGAAGTCGTCCTGACATTCCTGTAAAGCCTTTTTGCTGACACATCCCGTTGTGAGCAGTGCAGCAGCCATGAGCGACATGGCTATCAATTTACCTTTTTTCATTGTCTTTTCTTTTTTAATAATGAATACTCAGCTCGGTGTCGAGCTTTCCAATTACCATCCGGACAGAAAACTTCCGGAAAAACGCTGCAAAGTTAGTGTTTTTCCCACGAACATCGGGCTTTTCTGCCTGAATAAGTGCCCCGAAGACAACAATATTTAGTAAAAATCTGCGGATAATTAACAGACAGTCATGGGCAATTAACAAATTCCAAGGCAAAACACCATACCGAATCATGCCCGACTTCGCTGCAAAATTCCCCGCACTTCGCAGCGAAACTCTCCACACACGTAACAAAACTTGGCAAGAGCCGAAACAATTCTATAAATCACACTTTGATTTTTATAAATCACGTCATGATTCTTACAAATCACGTCATGATTCTTACGAATCACACTTTGATTTCAAGTTTTGTTGCGGCTTCTGGCAAGTTTTTTGTGAAGTTTTGGCAAATTGTTATAGAGGTGTCGGCAAGTTTTCGGTGAAGTGCAAATGCGTCCTTACAACATGGATGTTGTGGCCGGAATGCAATATGCCTGTATCAGAAACGGGACAAAAAGCGGTTGCTTATTCTCTTTTTCAGGTCGAAACGGCGGTTTTCTGACATTTTTTAGTCTGTAATTCAGGAAAAAGTTGTAAGTTTGCGGTTCATTACGCAGAAACTTAACTAATCAAAAGCAGATATGAAACATTGGAACGATAGTGTAAAGGGCATGGTGCGCAAGGCCTTGTCTGTGTTGCTCATAAGTGTCAGCAGCGTGTCTGGCTACGCAAAAGACTGGATAGATGTGACTGATACCTACATCAAGAATCCACGCTTCGACAACAATTACCTCGGCGACTGGGAGGGGACATCGTGGGGTGCTTACAACCAGAAAGAAAATGCTGAGCACTACGAGAAGAATTACAACACGTATCAACACCTCCACGGGCTGACTGCGGGCAGATACCGTCTCAGTCTGGATGCCTTTTACCGCATGGGTTCGTCCGACAACGACTGGAGCCTGTATTCAAGTGGAAACTATTCAGACAACCAGAATGCCCGACTCTATGCCACTTCGTCGGAAGGTGAATACGAGGTGGGCATTGTTCCGGCCAGCAGCGCAGCCCTGACGCAATCGTTAGGTGGCGGCACATCCACTGTGGGTGGCGGCTGGGGTGGCGGAGGACAGCAGCGCTACATCCCCAACAACATGGAGGCAGCTTACTATTGGTTCACGGCCGGTTATTATGACAACGTGCTGGAATGTGAAGTAGGTGAAGACGGCGAACTGACCATTGGTATCCGCAAGACTACGACCATCAGCGGCGACTGGACCTGTGTGGACAACTGGAAACTGGAGTATTGGGGAGACCTGACCTATGTTACCAGCATCACGCCGGCTACTGCTACCCTCGACCTGGTGAAGTTTGAAAGTTACAAGGTTGAAGTGACCATTCTGCCCGAAGACGCTACCTACAAGAAACTTTTGTGGATTTCGGACGATGAAGATGTGGCCACCGTCGATGAAGAAGGCGTTGTGACGGCTGTGGGTGCAGGTACCACGACCATCACGGCTATTGCCCTCGACGGCAGCGAAGTGGATGCCAGCATCACGGTCAAGGTGACAACCAACGACCCCTCTTCGGACAATATCATCATCAATGAGATTATGTCTGCCAACGTGGATGTATATCTCGACCCTTCTTATAACTACGGCAGTTGGGTGGAACTGTACAACCCCACCAACCAGGGTGTGTCGCTGGGTGGACTTTACGTCACCGACGACCCTGACAACCTGAAGAAAAACCGACTGATTGACCGCTACGGAGCCATCCCTGCCAAAGGTTTTGCCCTGCTCAACTTTGACCATCACGAACCCTTCAAGGCAGAGAGCTACCGCCAAATCAATGACGTTTTGAACCCCGAAGGCGGTACCATCATCATTTCCGACGGCGAAACCATCCTTGTGCAGCAGGACTACCCGCCGCTGATGGGACGCATTTCGTATGCTCGCAAGTATGACGGCAATTCCGAATGGATTCTTACGGGCTATCCCTCTCCAGGCAAGAGCAATATCGGCAGTCTTGCCGCCACCGAACAACTGGCTGCCCCTGTCGTGAACGAACCTGCCCAGCTCTTCACAGGCACCTTGGAGGTGCAGGTGGAGATTCCTTCCGGAGCCAGATTGCGTTATACGACAGACGGTTCCGCTCCTACGAATACCAGTGAACGCTCGGACGATGGTCACTTCACCATCACAGAGACTACCTGTCTGCGTTTCCGTCTGTATCAGTCTGGAAAACTGCCCAGCCCCGTGGTCACTCGTTCTTATATAAAGAATAATGGCAACGAACCGTTCCCCATCATCTCTGTCGTCACGGACGATGCCCACATTTTCGGTTCCGATATTGGTCTCTTTGTCCAGAGCGAGAAGGGGCGTCCAGGCAACGGACAGACTGCTTCCTGCAACTGGAACATGAGCTGGGACCGTCCCGTGAACTTTGAATTCATCACGACCGACAACGAATGTGTCGTCAGTCAGGAGTGCGACATCTCCGCCTGTGGAGGCTGGAGCCGCGCATGGACACCTCATTCCTTCAAGCTAAAGGCTAACAAGCTGTACGACTTGCAGAACTCGTTTGATTATCAGTTCTTCCCCAACAAGCCATTCCTGAGACACAAGACCCTCCAGATACGTAACGGCGGCAACGACAACGGCTGTCGCATCAAGGACGGAGCCATTCAGGGTGTTGTCGAGGCCAGCGGACTCTACGTGGACTATCAAAGTTGGCAGCCCGTTCATGTGTATTTCAACGGCGAACCCTATGCTGTGCTGAATATGCGTGAGCCCAACAACAAACATTTTGCCAAGGCAAACTACGGCCTTGACTCCGAAGAAATGGACCAGTTTGAAATCTGTCCGGATTCAGGCTATATCCAGATGACGGGTACGGACGAAAGTTTCCTCCGCTGGTACGAATTGGCTCAGAATGCCACCGATGCAAAGGCTTACGAAGAAATCTGCCGTCTGGTGGACATTGACGAGTACATCAACTACATGGCGGTAGAACTCTATCTGGGCAACAACGACTGGCCCAAGAACAACGTGAAAGGCTTCCGCAGCAAGTCGGACGGCAAGTTCCACTTTGTCTTGTTCGACCTGGACCACTCCTTCAACACAAGCAATTCGTTCCAGGAATTTGCCAACAAGCAGACTTACTACTTTGACACCTTGCACGGCTACGACTATTCGAATGACGAAAACATCGAAGGCAAACACCTGACGCTGGAGATAAAGTTTGTCACCATCTTCCTGAATATGCTGCAGAACGAAACCTTCAAGAAGCGGTTTGCCGATGCCTTCTGTCTCGTGACGGGATCTGTCTTTACCCCAGAACTTACCCGTGAGGTGATTTCTGCACGCGCAGACCTCCTGGCTACGGGTGGCTATGTCAATCCATACAGCACAGCCAACAGCTTGATCAGTAGCTTTGCCAGTCGTCAGAACACGATGATTAACAATCTGCAAAGTTATCTGAGTCTTTCATCAAGCAACAAGCTGACGGCAAGCCTGAGCAGCAACATCGACGAAGCACAACTCTTGGTGAACAACCAAGAAGTGCCCACAGGCAAATTTGACGGAACACTCTTCTCGCCTGTTACGGTGAAAGCCCTGGCTCCTGCCGGCTACAGGTTTAAGGGATGGGTCAGCGACTTGGAATTGCCGTCGAGCACCATACCCATCTTTAGCAATACATCTTCGTGGAAGTTCTACGACGGAGGCAGTCTGGACGGCAAGAACTGGATGGCTGCCGACTATTCCGACAGCAACTGGAGTTCGGGCACACCTCCCATTGGCTACGACTACAACGCCCAGCACCCCGAGATTGTGACCGAAACAGCTGGCTACCTGCCTACGTATTATTTCCGCAAGACCTTCGACCTCACTTCTCAAGCCTCGGACAACGTCTATACGCTCAACTGGATTGCAGACGACGGCTTCATCGTCTATGTAAACGGCAAGGAGGCAGGCCGCTACAACATGCCGTCGGGTGAAGTGCGCTACAGCCAGTATTCCACAAGCTGGGCACACGACAACCCCGACAGCGGCACCATGACACTTGATGCATCGCTCTTCCGCAAAGGTTCCAACCTGATTGCTGTGGAGCTGCACAACAATTCGGGCACATCTTCCGACATCTACTGGCAAGCCTCGCTCGTGGCACAAGTCTTTGACGGCAACAATGTGGAATACATCTCCGCAGAACCTGAATACACCTTGCCCGTTTCTGGTCCTGTGTCGCTCCGTGCCATTTGGGAAGAAATCCCAGCCGAAGAACTCATCGCAGCCGGTGCCACTCCTGTGAAGGTGAACGAACTGGGGGCTAACAACACGGTTTATGTCAATGAATACTTCAAGAAAGACGACTGGGTGGAACTCTACAACACGACCAGCGAACCGATAGACCTTGCCGGCATGTACATCTCCGATGACCTCAGCGAACCGCAGAAGTTCCAGATTCCGGAAAGCGACGACCTGAACACCCTGATAGAACCTAATGGCCATTTGGTGATTTGGGCCGACAGCCGTCAGAGCCTGTCACAACTTCATGCCCCCTTCAAACTGAGCAACGCCAAGGGCGAGAGTGTGTTCATCACCAGTGAAGACGGCGAATGGGCAGACACCTTGCAGTATGTAGCCCAAGGTGGCCGTCAGTCCGTCGGACTCTATCCCGATGGCAGCCAGAATGTTTACCTGATGGACGCTCCGACGATTGGAGCACAGAACCGATACACATCCTACGGCAAACTCATCGGCACAAAACCCTACAACACAGGGCGCCCCGATGCCTCCTTCACGTTGGAATTGGCCGAAGGCTGGAACTGGGTATCCCATCCGCTTTCAACCCCCTTGGCTGTCGCTTCCATCACAGACAATGCCGAACACTTCTTGGGTCAGACCCAGCAATACCTCTACGACCAAAAGATAGGATGGGTGGGCACATTGCAAAACTTCCTTCCTGCCATGGGATATAAGGTGAAGATGCTTGCCGACATGGATTATACCTACGACGGACCCTTCTACAACGCAGCCACCACCCCTGTCACCCTGAAGGGCGGCTGGAACTGGTTAGGCTACCCATTGCTTTCCGCTCAGCCACTCACTACTGCCCTGTCCGAACTGAAAGCCGCAGAGGGCGACATCATCGTGGGTCAATCAGGCTTTGCCACTTACGAAAACGGCACATGGGAAGGATCCCTGCAGATGCTTCGTCCAGGCACAGCCTACCTCTACAAATCCGACTGCGTGAAAGGATTCCGTTATTACGACCCTACCATCAACACAGACTTCCTGGCCAAACCACGCTTCTTCAGCCAGCCACGCTCTCCGTGGACGGTCAATATGAATGCCTATCCCAACACGATGAACCTCATTGCCAAACTCTCTGTAGATGGCATCGAGACCACAGACTACAGCGTGGGCGCATTTACTGAAGACGGCGAATGTCGCGGTATAGGTAAATATGTGAACGGAAAACTCTACCTCACCATCTACGGCGACCACTTGGAAAACATCTTCCTGAAGGCAGCCAACCCAGAGACAGGTATCATCTCCGCCGTGAACGAACAATTCTTCTTTACCCCCACTGTGCTGGGCACACGCCAGTCACCCATTCCGTTGACATTGGGCACAGCCACCGACATCACCTCCGTGAAACGTGCCTCTGCCCTTGCCTCTGCCACCTACTACACCCTCGACGGCATTCCCGCGGCTCAGGGCAAGTCTGCCCTCCGTCCAGGCATCTACATTGCTAAGTACCGCCTCACCGACGGCACCGTGCTGACAAAGAAAGTGGTTGTGAAGTAAGACACCAGCAAAAGAACACATACAAACGCGGAAGCCACCGAAATATGAGCAACATCAACATTCGCTGTAAGAACACGGGCAAGGTAGTGGAAGCACCACTGGGCAGCACCCTCTCGGAGGTGTACGAACTCTGTGGGCTGCAGATGGAGTATGGACCCGTCAGTGCCCGTATCAACAACAAAGTGCAGGGACTGAACTATCGATTCTACAACGACAAAGACGTGGAGTTCCTCGATTTGCACTCCCATTCAGGAATGCGAGTCTATTCGCGCACCCTGTTCTTTATTCTGGCCAAAGCTGTGGAAGACCTCTATCCCGACGGACAACTGCTGATTGAGGCAGGAGTCAGCCGAGGCTACTATTGTCAACTCCACATCGGACGCACCATCACCGATGCCGACGTCCGCGACCTGAAGAAACGGATGCAGCAAATCATTGATGCCGATATGCGCATCCACCGCATCCAGTGCCCCATTGAACAGGCCATCAGCCTCTTTCGAAACCGAGGCATGGAGAGCAAGGCACAGCTGCTGGAGAGCCAGACCAATCTCTATGCTTACTACTATCAGCTGGGCGACACCGTGGACTACTTCTACAGTTGTCTGCTGAACAGTACCGGCAAGATACATCTCTTCGACCTGATCCTCCTCGACGAAGGACTGCTGCTACGCATTCCCACCGAAGACGACCCCTCTGTGCTTTGCGATATGCCCCAGCAAACCAAGATGCTCGACGCCATCCGCGAATACCACCGCTGGCAAAACATCCTGGGTGTGCGCACCGCAGGTCAGGTCAACACCGCCATTCAGTCGGGCAGAGCCACCGAACTCATCAACATCAGCGAAGCCCTGCAAGAACGGAAACTCTCCAAGATTGCCGATGACATCGTTGCTTGCGGAGCCAAGATTGTGCTCATTGCGGGCCCCAGCTCTTCAGGCAAAACCACCATTTCGAAACGTCTTGCCATCCAGATGCAAGCATTGGGGCTGCATCCCCACATTATTTCTACCGACGACTACTTTGTCAATCGCGTCGATACCCCTTTGGACGCCAATGGCGAATACGACTTCGAATGTATCGGAGCCGTCGATACTACACTCTTCAACCTGCAGATGAACCAGTTGCTGCGTGGCGAAGAAGTGGAACTGCCTCGCTACGACTTCCAGATAGGTGAACGGGTTTACGAGGGACGAAAACTCCGCATCGGTCCGGAAGACGTGATACTGCTCGAAGGCAACCATGCCCTCAACCCCATCATGTCGCTTCAGATTGAAGAAAAAGACAAATACCGCCTCTATGTGTCGGCACTCACCGCCATTTCGCTTGACAACCACAACTACGTGCCCACAGCCGACATCCGTCTGCTACGGCGCATCCTGCGCGACCACAACTATCGCGGCTTCACAGCTAAAGAGACCATCCACCGCAACCCTTCAGTCAACGCTGGAGAGGAAAAGTGGATTACGCCCTATCAAGAAAACGCCGATGCCACATTCAATTCTGCCCTGCTCTACGAACTTGGTGTCATTCGCAACCAAATCATGCCCATCCTGGAACAGGTGAACGAGCGCGACCCTGAATATGCCGAAGCCAGTCGTCTGCGGAAATTCCTGCGCTACTTCACCCCTGTACCCGCCGACCAAATCCCGCCAACCTCCCTGTTGCGCGAATTTGCCGGAGGCAGTTCATTCAACTATTGATAACCAGCAGCAGACGAACTTTCAGTTTCATGTTTTTAGAGATTTTTTCAAAGGGGATAAGTATAAACAGGTAAATCGGAATTTAATCCTAAAAAGGAATGTTATGAAAAGATTTTTGATGATGCTGATTCTTTATTTGTCGGTCATATCTGTCTTGCATGCACAATCGTGTCCAGACTCCAACCATCCACATGCGATTGACCTGGGCATTGGTGTGAAGTTTGCCTGTTGCAACGTGGGGGCTTCCTCTCCCGAACAGTATGGTTGTCATTATGCTTGGGGCGAGACGGAAGAAAAGGGAGTTTATGATGAGAACAGTTATCCAGGTCGTGGTGACCAACGCTACAAAAACAGGAAGTATGTTGATTTTGGCACCGATATTTCTGGTACTCGGTATGATGTGGCTTATGTGAAGTGGGGCTTGGACTGGCGAATGCCGACAAAAGAACAGTTGTACATGCTAAGGGATAGATGCAAAAAAGAGTGGATTACTTATAAACACGTAGAGGGATGCAGGTTTATAGGTCCTAATGGTCATTCTATCTTTCTTCCCGCTTCAGGTTGCCGTTGGTATGAGGACACGAATTACGTGGGCTACAGTGGCGGGTATTGGTCTTCCACGTTATCTGAGCAGAGTTCTAACGGAACGAGTGACGCATACTTCCTGTTCTTCGACAGCGGCCGTATTGAGATGAGCCATAGGGACCGAGCCAGCGGCAGTTCTGTCCGTCCTGTCAAGGAACAGTAGGCATGAACTGCTATATGTGTTGTTATAAAAAAACCAATTTGTTTATTAGAGGGTACGGGTTTGGCGTCAGCTGATGGCTCCCCAGTTGGTGTTGGTGTCACGGAGGGCGGCAAGACGTTGCCAGGCAACGTGGTACTGGGGCTGGTTCTCGTCGGGGTCGTTGTCGAGTAGCCGTTGGGCAGCTGCACGGGCATAGGTGAGGATTTGTCCGTCGCGGGCAAGGTTGGCTATTTTCAGGTCGAAGGCGATGCCTGACTGTTGCGTGCCTTCGAGATCGCCTGGTCCTCGGAGTTTGAGGTCTTCTTCGGCAATTTGGAAGCCGTCGGTGCTATCGACCATAATCTGGATGCGGCGGCGGGTGGTTTCCGAGATGGTGTATTTGGTGACGAGCACACAGTAGGATTGTTCGGCTCCGCGTCCCACCCTGCCGCGCAGCTGGTGGAGCTGGGAGAGGCCGAACCGCTCGGCGTTCATGATGACCATGACGGAGGCGTTGGGCACATTGACTCCCACCTCGATGACGGTGGTGGCGACAAGTATCTGGGTTTTGCCTGATGCGAAGGCTTCCATTTCGCGGTCTTTCTCGGCGGGTTTGAGTTTGCCGTGGACGCGGCTGACTTTGTATTCGGGAAAGGCGTCGCAGATGTCGGCATAGCCTTTTTCGAGGTCTTGCAGGTCGAGTTTTTCGGTTTCCTGTATGAGCGGATAGACGACATAGACTTGGTGACCGAGTTGCAGTTCGCGGCGCATGGAGGCATGGATGCGGTCGATGTGTGCCATGAACTGGTGGATGGTCTTGATGGGTTTTCGTCCTGGCGGCAATTCGTCGATGACGGACACGTCGAGGTCGCCGTAGAGGGTCATGGCGAGTGTGCGGGGTATGGGTGTGGCTGTCATGACGAGGATGTGTGGGGAGGTTGTTTTGTTCGTGGAATTCGTTGTTTTGTTCCACAGTTTTGCTCTTTGTGCTACGCCGAAGCGGTGTTGCTCGTCGATGACTGCGAAGCCGAGTCGCTGGAACTGCACGCCGTCTTCGATGACGGCATGGGTGCCGACGAGGATGTGGATGGTGCCGTCGAGCAAGGATTGGAGGATTTCGCGGCGGCGTTTCCCCTTGACGGATCCTGTGAGGAGTTCTACGCGGAGGGGCATGTCGCCCAGGAAGTTCAGGAGGGTTTCGAGGTGTTGTTCTGCGAGGATTTCGGTGGGTGCCATGATGACGGTCTGGTAGCCGTTGTCGATGGCGATGAGGGAGCAGAGCAGGGCTACGAGGGTTTTGCCTGAGCCGACGTCGCCCTGTAGCAGGCGATTCATTTGGCGGCCTGAACGCATGTCTTGGCGTATCTCTTTGACGACTCGTTTCTGGGCGTTGGTGAGCGGGAAGGGCAGGTGATGGTAGTAGAAGGTGTTGAAGGATGGGCCGACGGTGTTGAAGATGTATCCGTTTGTTTTCTCTCTGCGGTTTTTGGCGTAGCGCAGGATGTTGAGTTGTATGTAGAAGAGTTCGTCGAATTTCAGTCGGGCTTGTGCGCGTCGCAGGTTGTCGTTGGTGGTGGGGAAGTGTATCTGACGGATGGCGGTGTCGTATGCCATGAGGTGGTATTGGTCGATGATGGTTTGGGGCAGGGTTTCGGGCAGTGGCTGGGTGATGAGGCTGAAGAGGTTTTCCATGAGTTTGGCAATGGTATGTGATGCCAGGAAGTGTTTCTTCATGCGGTCGGTGGTGTGGTAGAAGGGTTGTACGGTTCGGCGGTTTTGCGGTGGTGTGGTTGTGTCTGTGTCTTTCTGATCTGTTGTTTCTATTTCTGGGTGGTTGATTTGCAAACGGCCATTGAACACAGTGGGTTTGCCGAAGATGATGTAGGGTGTGCGCACTTTGTAGGCTTTGCTGACGAATTTGAGTCCTTGAAACCATACAAGTTCTATCCAGCCTGTGCCGTCGCTGAAGCGTCCGACGATGCGTTTGTGGTGTCCTTCGCCGATTTCTTCCATTTGTGTGATTTGTCCGCAGAGTTGCACGTATGGCATGTTGCCGTCGATTTCGCTGATGCGGTAGATTTTGCTGCGGTCAACGTATCGGTAGGGGTAGTAGCTGAGCATGTCGGCCATGGTCTGTACACCGATTTCTTTTTTTAGGAGTTCGGCACGTGCAGGGCCTACACCTTGGAGGTATTTGATGTCGGAATTTGCCTGGAACATGGATTGGGCGGATTATTTGACCACGGATTACGCAGGTTTTTCAACTACGAATTTGACGAATTTTTTAGAACAACGGATTGAACGGATTGAACGGATTTTTAACCACGGATTACACAGATTTTTTTATTTACCATTTACTATTTACCATTTACCATTTACTATTGACTTCGTCGAGCCTCTTATATACTCCTAAAAATCTAAGCCTCCCCGCAGGGGCAACGTCTGCTTGATTTTTATGTCGTCTGTTTCGAGGGTTCTCCCCCTAGAGGGGGAGTTAGAGGAGGTCTGCTATTTACTATTTACCATTTACTATCCTCCCCCTAGAGGGGGAGTTAGAGGGGGTCCTTCTTTCTTCAATTCATTATTATGCGGTCGCCAAGGCGTTTGCCCAGTTGGCGCTGGATGTTGCTGAGTTGCATGTATTTGTGCATGGCATCGGTGCAGAGTAGGGGGTCGTTCATGTCTTGCTGGCATTTCTTCATTTCGTCGTCGATGACGAGGAATTTGTAGTCGAGCAGGAGGTGGGTGATGTATTCGGGCATCAGTTCTTGTTCGGATAGCATGTGTTGCCCTTTGGAGAGTTGGTAGCGGTCGGTCATGAGGTTGGCGGCTTCGCGGCTGATGTCTAAGTCGGGGTTGTTGAGGAAGTATCGGCTGGACTGGAAGTCGGGGTCTGTGATGTGCAGGATGGCTTCGTTGAGCATCTTGCTGTAGATGGGTGTGTGGAGGGACAGTTCGTCGGCAGAAAGGTCTTCGTAAACGTAGTTGATGAGGGGTAGCTGGAGGGGGTTGCCTTCTGCGTCTTCTGTGAGGATGTTTTGTTCTCCGTAGCGAACAATGAGTGACATCATCATGCGCTCGATGCCGTGGAATCGGGAGGCGGATGGGGGTTCTACGCTCTGACGGGTATTTCCTCCGTCGTGGGGTGGGAGCCATCTGGATGGTGTTTCTTGGGGGGTGGTTGGTTGTTCTTCGGTAGGGGATTCTTGTGTAATTGGTGTATCTGCGCCGGTGGGTTCTTCTGTGGTTTCGGGGTTGTTGGCAAGCCGTTCTTGCCGTTCACGTTCTATTTCCTGTTGTTTGCGAAGTTGTTCCAGTGCGGCTTGTTTGTTTTCCACCACTTTACGGAGCAGCATGGCTTCGTCTTGCTGGAGCAGTTCGGCACATTCGTGTACGTAGGCTGCACGGAGAATTTCGTCGGGGATGACGGAGATGCTGTAAACGATGCTTAGTGTGAGCTGGGCTCGTTTCTGCGGGTCGCGTCCTGCGTCTTGTAGCAGAAGGTTTGTCTTGAAGAGGATGAAGTCTGTCTGTTTTTCCTCCACATAGGCTTTGAACTCGCTGGCATTGTGTTTTCTGGCAAAGCTGTCGGGGTCGTCTCCGTCGGGTAGGAGAAGGATTTTGACGTTCATGCCTTCTGCCAAAAACATATCGGTTCCGCGGAGGGCTGCATGGATGCCTGCTTCGTCGCCGTCGTAGAGCAGGGTGATGTTGTTGGTGTATCGGTGGAGCAGTCGTATTTGGGCTTGGGTAAGGGCTGTGCCGGAGTTGGCAACTACGTTCTCGATGCCGCATTGATGCATGGAGATGACGTCGGTGTAGCCTTCTACCATATAGACTCGGTCTTCTTTGGCGATTTGTTTTTTTGCCTGAAAGAGTCCGTAGAGTTCCCGTCTTTTGCTAAAAATGTCGGATTCGGGCGAGTTGATGTATTTTTGGCTGACTCCCTTGGTGCGTGTGTCGAGCACTCGTCCGCCGAAAGCTATAATTTTTCCGCTGACATTGAACCATGGGAACATGACTCTGCCACGGTAGCGGTCGGTGATTCTGCCGTCGTCTTTTTTGTAGCAGAGTCCTGTCTTGATGAGGTATTCGGGGTTGTAGCCTTTGCGTTTGGCTTCTTTGGAGAGGGCTTCCCACTGGTCGATGGAGAAGCCAAGGCGGAATTTCTCGATGATGTCGTCGCGGAAGCCTCGGTTGTGGAAATAGGCAAGTCCGATGGTGCGTCCGTCGATGTCGTTTTTCAGAATGTCATGGTAGTATTGGCTTGCCCATTCGTTGATGTTGAACATGGCTTCTCGCTCGTTGAGTTGCTGCCGCTGTTCGGGGGTGAGTTCCTTTTCTTCAACCTCGATGCCGTATTTCTTTGCCAGCCATTTCAGTGCCTCTACATAGGAGAGCTGTTCAATTTTCATGATGAAATGAACGGCATTGCCTCCTTCGCCACAGGCAAAGCATTTGCAGATGCCTTTGGCAGGTGATACGTGGAAGGAGGGGGTTTTGTCGTCGTGGAAGGGGCATAGACCTTTGTAGTTTGCACCGGCTCGGCGCAAAGAAACGTATTCTGACACAACGTCCACGATGTTGGCTGCGTCAATGATTCGGTCTATGGTGTTTTGGTCGAGCAAGGTTACCTATAGCGGTTTTATCATGTTGAGAAATTCCTGCCGGAGGGTGGAGTCTTCGGTAAAGAGGCCTGTGTATTCGCGTGTAACGGTGTATGCTCCTTGTTTTTCCACGCCGCGCATTTGCATACAGAGGTGTTGTGCTTCGAGTACGACGATGACGCCTTTGGGTTCAAGGGTTTCTTGTATGCAGTCGCAAATCTGCTTGGTGAGCCGTTCTTGCACTTGCAGGCGGTGGGAGAAGATGTTGACGACGCGGGGAATTTTGCTAAGTCCTGTGATATATCCGTTGGGGATGTATCCGATGTGTGCTTTTCCGAAGAAAGGGAGGATGTGGTGTTCGCAGAGTGAATAGAATTCTATGTCCTTCACGACAATCATCTTGTTGCAACGTTCTGCGAATTTGGCTGAATTGATGACGGCTGCGGGGTCTTCTTCGTAACCGCTGGTCAGTGTCAGCAGGGATTTGGCTACTCGTTTTGGCGTTTTGAGCAATCCTTCACGTCCGACGTCCTCGCCAATGGTGATGAGGTTGGAACGGACGGTTTGCTCGATAGCGGTAAGTTGTTCTTCTTTTGTCATTTAGTTATTTTTTTTGGAAAGGGGTGATAGAACCCTTTTGTCGTTGCGGAGAACGATTTATTTGTAAACGTAGATTTCAGAACGGACAATCATGGCATCGGAGGCTACACCTGCATTTCGCAGTTTCTTCAAGGCTTCCCAGGCTTCGTTTCGGTCGGTGAAGTCGCCTACTCGGCAACGCCAATGGGGAGACTCGAAGGAAGTGTAGGTCTGGTATTCGGGGAAGAGTAGGGCCACTCGGTCGGCAGCCTGTTGTGCTCTTGTCTGATGGATGCGCTGGCTGCCTCCCCAGTAGATTTGGATGCGGAACCCTCTGACTTTTGTCCGTTTGCCTGTTGGTGTGGCTGTGATGAGGGAGTCTTTTTCTTCCTCTTCTTTTATCTTGGTCTCTTTTTGTGGAACCTTGTCATCAACGGATGAGGCTGCCGCGGGCTGCCTCTCTCCATTGATGATTTCGGTAAGACGTTTGTCTTGGGTAATTGTCACGATGCCCTGACCGTCAACCTTTTTTGTCAGGTTGTCCATAAACTTGCCTTGAGCATTTGCCGTGAAGGTAAATGCCACAGCGATGATTGTACAGATGAGTTTGTGCATAATGACAGAAACGTTTTTGTTCATTATTTCCATGCATCGATGATGCCCTTGAAGTCTGCCACTTTCAGTGAGGCACCTCCAATGAGACCGCCGTCGATGTCGGGCTTTGCGAAGAGTTCGGGGGCGTTGCTTGCTTTGCAGGAACCGCCGTAGAGAATAGACGTGTTGGCTGCTACTTCGGCACCGTACTTCTGTGCAATGCAAGAGCGGATGAAGGCATGGATTTCTTCGGCCTGATCAGCTGTAGCTGTTTTGCCTGTGCCGATAGCCCAGATGGGTTCGTAAGCAATGACGATGTTGGCAAACTGTTCGGCAGACAGATGGAATACGCTGCCTTCGAGTTCAGCCTTGCAGACTGCTTCCTGCTCGTTGTTTTCACGCTGTTGCAGTGATTCGCCGATGCAGAAGATAACCTTCAGACCGTTTGCCAGAGCCAAATCGACTTTTTCCTTGAGGATGGCTGGAGTTTCGTTGTAATACTCGCGGCGTTCAGAGTGGCCCAGAATGACGTATTCTGCACCTGTGGATTTTACCATTTCGGCAGAAACTTCGCCTGTGTAAGCACCAGAAGCCTTGTTTGCACAGTTCTCGGCACCCAGGCATACGTTTTTGTGGTCAATGATGTCGGAAACTTTTGCAAGGTGAATGAATGGTGTGCAGATAATGACGCCGCAGTTGGGCTTGTCTGCTGCCAAAGCCGTGTTCAGTTCCTTTGCAAGTTCAATACCTTCCTGGAGATTCTTGTTCATCTTCCAGTTACCAGCAACAATTTTCTTTGCCATAATTGTAATGATGTTTTTTAGAGTTAATAATAATGTTATTTATGTAGAAGTTTTATTCTTCAATATCTTCCTGGACTTCCGTTTCCAGTGGCGGTAGAGGGCGAAGCCCGAACCGATGCGGTCAATCAGGATGAAGGCAAACAGGGGCAGGAAGAAGTACATGAGAATGGTCAGCACCTTGTCTTGTGTCTCCTTTTCATGCAGTTGTCCGATTTCCAGATTTTCCAGTCGGTCGCACAACACATACTCATCGGGAAGCGTATAGTTGCTCCATTTGTTGATGACGACACCGTCTTTCAGCAATACCAGACCTGGTGCTGCCCTGACGATGGTTTTCAGTTCGCGTTCATCACACAGGTAGTATTTGTACTCTGCTCCCGTGTGGTCAATCCAGTAGTCTTGTGCTTTTTTGCTGTTCGACCCCGTCAGGCAGTAAAACGCATATCCATGATCCTTGGCGTAGTCGTAGGCTTCGTTGACCAGGTCGATGCATCCTTCGTCGGCGTGCATCAAATGGGGAATCACCAGCAGGAACGTATAACCCTCTCCAAATAGTATTTCGTCGGTGACATCCTCATCCGTCTCTGCGTCGGTGACGTAGAAGTTGGCTGTCTTCAGGTTCGTTTCGTCTGTCAGCGGAATGCGTCGGGTTTCCACGTAGTGCCAAGTGGAGTCGGGGTCGTCGTCCTCAGCACTCAGCTCCAGTTGCTCGCCATTCCTTTCATAGACAATCTTCACATCGAAGCTGGGCTTCTCGTTTTCGGCCAGAGCCCTCAGGTCGGTGCCAATCCTGTAGGGTCGGTAGTCAAGCACAGGCAGGTCATAGATGCAGATGATACTATATATAAAGATGTAGGCCGAACTGAACATCGTGACGACCCACTGCGTGTTGTACCCAATCACCTTGATGTGCAGGTGGCAATACTTCAGGTTGAGGATGGCGGCAGTCAGCAAGACCACGTTCTTGGCAAACGTCTGTCCGTTGGACAGCACCAGCACATCGCCAAAGCAGCCACAGTCGGTGACGGGGTCGAAGGCGAAGATATAAGCCGTCAGCAACGTCATGAACGTCATAAACACCACCACGATTCGGCCAATCACCACGCGGCTCATGCCGAACAGCAAGTGCATACCCAGCGAAAACTCCATGAACGCCAGAAAGACGGCAGCAATCACCAGCGTGAAGAACGGAATGTGTGGAATGCCGAATGCCTGTACATAGTCTTGCAGCTTGAAAACTGTGCCGTAGGGGTCATTCGCTTTCACAAATCCCGAAAAAATGAAGACAAACGCAAGCAAAAAGCGGCTCACGTTCACCAACACCTTCTCGATGGTCCTTCCCGTTTGCTTTTCCATCCAATTACGCTTCTTCTTTCAGCTTAATCAAGCCAAACACCGAATAGTTGATCATGTCGAGATAGTTCGCGTCGATTCCTTCCGAAACCAGCGTCCTACCGTTGTTGCCCTCTATCTGTTTCGTCCTGTTCAGCTTCATCAGGATGAGGTCTGTATAGGAACTGATGCGCATGGAACGCCATGCCTCGTCGTAGTCGTGATTCTTCTTAATCATCAGCGACAGCGCCATGTCGGCATACTTGTCATACAGTTCCATAGCCCTATCCACACCGATGTCTTCCGTTTCGGCATATCCCATCTCCAGCTGAATCAGTCCGACGATGCCATAATTGACGATGGCTTGAAATTCCGGATAAATGCCTTCACCCACCCACGATTCACCTTTCACCTCCAGACTTCGGATGCGGTTTGCCTTGATGAAGATTTGGTCCGTCACACTGGACGGGCGCATGATTCTCCATGCCGCACCATAGTCGTGAAGTTTCTTGAAAAACACATCACGACATCCAGCCATCGCCCGCTTAAATTGTTCTTCCGTATTCATATTCGTATATATAATGGGGTGCAAAGTTAGCAGAAATCACCCTCATCAGCAAAAAAAAAGGATAAAAGATGTCAAAACCGACAAATTTTTACTATGTTTGCAACAATTTTGCACAGAAAACAATGACACATCAGAAACTGCGCCAGTTCATCCTTGACGAAAATTGGGAACAGACCTACACCCTGTTTCAGGCCATGAGCAACACCGAATTTCGCCGTGCAGAGGAATATGTGCGTATCGCCATCCTGCCCCAGCTGGGCAACGAAAGCCTGTGGACAACCCTGCTCCATTTGGTACAATACCGACGACAGGCATTTCTTAGCGGAGTGCTCGCCGTCCGACACCTCGTCGCCGACTCCACCCTCCGTTTTGAGGTGCCGTCAGCTCAAGCCTTTTTCGACTACTTGCAACAGGAACACCCCGAATCCATCCCCAAAACCGTCAACATGATATTGCCGCTTCTGGACACCGAACCGCAAATTGAATCACTCTTCCATGTGGCACACATTGAGAAAGACCGCAGCCGCATTGCCCTCCTGCTGAAAGTAGAATCTCCACAGGCATACCATCTGCTTTTCAACACACTATGCCATCTTTCCGACAACCGAAAACTGGCTTTGGATTGCAGTCGCTACATACTGAAACGCGGCAACGACATGGCAAGCAACATGGTGAGCATCCTGCAAGCCTATTTCGGTTTGCACGAAATCCGTGGGCCATTCTCCCTGCACATCGAACCCTACGAACTGTCTCGGCTGGAGCGAGGCGAACAAATATTCTATCACCTGTTAAACGGAAAACGCCCCCAACTATGAACCCTCTCACGCTGTTTGAACTGAATCATTTCGTCCACGGAATACTCGAACACTCCCTCCGCGACACCTACTGGCTGCAGGCAGAACTCAGCGAAGTGTCCGAAAGCCGAGGACATTGCTATCTGGAATTTATACAGAAAGACCAGTCCGACGGCAGACTCATCGCCAAGGCACGTGGACAAATCTGGAGAAACCGTTGGGACTTCATCCGTCCCTACTTTCAGCAACAGACGGGCAGCGTGCTCTCTGCAGGCATGCAAGTGCTTGTTCAGGTGCAAGTCACTTTCCACGAACTCTACGGCTATTCACTCAATGTGCTCGACGTTGACCCCACCTACACGTTGGGCGACATGGCCCGTCGTCGTCAGGAAATCCTGAACAAACTCCGCGATCAGGGCATTGACCAGATGAACAAGGAACTTCCCCTGCCCCTTTGTCTGCAACGCATAGCCATCATCTCTTCATCCACAGCAGCGGGTTATGGCGACTTTTGCAACCAGTTGCATTCCAATCCCGACCACCTCGTCTTCTACCCCCAACTCTTCCCTGCAGTCATGCAAGGCGAAGGGGTGGAGCAAAGCATCATACAGGCACTCAACGAAATAGCCGCTACACAGGAACAATGGGATGTCGTGGTCATCATTCGTGGTGGCGGTTCCACCGCAGACCTTTCAGGCTTCGACACCCTCTCATTGGCTGAAAACGTAGCACAGTTCCCCTTGCCCATCATCACAGGCATCGGCCATGAACGCGACGACACCATCATCGACCTGGTGGCTCACACTCGTGTGAAAACCCCTACTGCCGCCGCCGAACTGCTCATCCATCACCAGACCGAACAGCTCAACCGAGTGCTCCAATATTCTGAACGCATCCATACAGCCTCCACAGCCCTTCTGAAACAGGCATCCGTTTCGTTGCAGACCTACACACTGCGGCTTCCGTCATGGGTTACGACCATTGAAAACCAACAACGCACACGGATTGACCGTTTGACGCACACCTTGCAAAATACAGTCTTCCAACACCTGGCTCGTTGCCGTAGCACCCACGACATACTCGACCACCGTCTTCATGCCGCAGCCAGGCAGATGCTGCAACAGCAGCACACCACCCTCGACATCCATCAGCACCGCATCCAGGCTGCCGACCCCCACCACGTACTGCAGTTTGGTTACAGCATCACCCGACTCAACGGAAAAGCCCTGAAAGATGCCGAAGAACCCCACCCAGGTGACATCCTCGAAACCATCCTGTTTAACGGAAAAATCACATCAGTTGTAAAAATGAAGTTAAAGGGAAGTTAAAATGAAGTTAAAGGGAAGTTAAAAGGACGAATGGTAAATAGTAAAAGACCAGACCCCCTCTAACTCCCCCTCTATGGGGAGAAAGAAATGGTAAATGGTAAATAGTAAATGGTAAATAAAAAATCTACGTAATCCGTGGTCAAGAAAATGAATAAAAAACCAACCTACGAACAAGCCATGAAACGCTTGCAAACCATTGTCTCGCAAATGGAAAATGGAGAAATGGACATCGACTCCCTGTTGGCCAACCTCAAAGAAGCCAAACAACTCATCGACTTCTGCCGAAACAAACTGACACAGGTGGAAACCGACGTAAAAAAAATCCTCGAAGAATAAAAACACTTAGATAGTGTAAAAAAACATTAACAACCAAAGCCTCCGTTTGCTACTTTCCCGTTAAAGTTGTACCTTTGTGCCCAAATTGCAAAAAAAGCAAGAACGCAAAAACGCAGAAATGGAGAAAACACTCGTAATTCTAAAGCCTGGCGCAGTACAACGCGCACTGGTAGGTGAAGTGACAGCACGTTTTGAACGCAAAGGCCTCCGACTGGCAGGCATGAAAATGATGCAGCTCACCGATGAACTGCTCAACGAACACTACGCACACCTTTCAGGCAAGCCCTTTTTCCAACGCATCAAAAACTCCATGATGGCATCCCCCGTTGTTTGTTGTTGCTACGAAGGCGTTGACGCCGTAGAAACCGTCCGCAATATGACGGGCTCTACCAACTCGCGCAAAGCTGCCCCTGGCACCATCCGTGGCGACTACGGTATGTCTTTCCAGGAAAACATCATCCACACATCCGACTCACCCGAAAACGCCATCATCGAACTGAACCGTTTCTTCCGTCCCGAAGAAATCTTCGACTACGTTCCTGGAGTCTTCCAATACCTTTATGCAAACGACGAATATTAACCCATAAACACCCCAAACACCCACGCCACGTGAACACAGTAAAAAGCATCACCTTGACTATCCTTTTGAGCCTTGGCGCCCATTGCATGGCACAAGACCTCATCGCCAACCAGGCACCATCCGACAAAAAAATGCACGACATCAGTGCTGTAAAACTCAACCGAACCATTAAAGCCGACCTGAGCGACCCCGCCAGCGACATCTATACCAACTGGACACGCTCCATCAGGACCGAAGAGGGACACGTTCCTGCCAACTTCAAGATTGACCTCAGAGGCTTCGCAATGCCTACCACCAGCCGACAAATCAACTCCCAGTTTGGGCGTCGTTGGGGCAAGCAGCACGAAGGACTCGACATCAAAGTATATACAGGCGACACCATCCGCTCCGCCTTCGACGGCAAAGTACGCATTGTGGGATGGAACGGACGCGGCTACGGCTACTACATCGTCATTCGCCACCCCAACGGACTTGAAACCCTCTACGGACACCTCTCCCGCCAACTCGTCCGCGAAGACCAGATTGTGCGTGCCGGAGAAGTCATCGGGCTCGGCGGCAACACAGGCAAATCCACAGGTTCACACCTACACTTTGAAACCCGTCTGCTGGGACAGCCCATCGACCCCTCACTCCTGTTCGACTTCCCCAACCAAGACGTAACGGGCGACTTCTACACCCTGCGCAATCGCACCATTACCAAGGGCAACCTTGCATCAACAACTGTACAGCAGATGGCTGAGCAACAGCAGATGCGCGAGGGTGCACAGCTTGTTTCCACAGACATTCCAGAGAGAGCCATTGAAGCTGCAGCTGCAGAAGAAGCCGCGCAGGACGTGGCAACCACCGTTCAGTCCAGCAAGTCGAAGAAGTCTTCGCGTCGTAGCGGGCGCACCTCCACCTATCGTGTGAAGAACGGCGACACACTCTTCCAAATTGCTCGGCGTCACGGCACCACCGTCTCCAAGCTTTGCAAACTGAACGGCATCAAGCAAAACGCAGTCCTCCGCAAAGGACAGGTACTCCGCTGCTCGTAAACTCAATCTTTTTTCAAACACAAGTATGCCCCCGAAACCCCATACTGGGATAACGGGGGCATTTTTTTTTGTGACCAATGTGACACTTGTTTTTTGTGTCATCAGAACGCTTTAACAATACGTGAATTCGGTATAAGCCTGTCATGCTTCATCATGAAAGTTTTCATGCTTCATCATGAAAGTTTTCCCATAGGCACGGGAAAGTTTTCCCGATGAAGCGTGACGGTGAGTGGGAAACTTTGTTGCGGAGCTGACGATGGATGGCTGCGGCAGACGCGGGTCTCTCCCTTAGGGAGTTTGCGGGGTTCTTGTTGTCACATTGTCACGCTTTCTTGTATCTTATTAGGAATCATCGGCTTGATGCGTGACAATAAGTGTGACAATAGTGACAAAGCGTGACAATAAAAATGACGGTTTTTGTCACACTTTATTCTTTGTATTTCAGTAATTTAATCATTGTGTGACAATGGTGACAATAAAAATGCGTAAAAACACTTTTTTGTTTGATTGTTTTCCCAAAAAGCTGTAAATTTGTGGTGGAAAAGAGGCCAAAAAGGTTCTGTTTATACAAACAATTTGTACAACTACAACTTTTTGGGGAACTTTCTTATACCAACCTCCCCCATAATGGGGAGAAACCACCCAGACGGTTCTCCCTCCCCATTATGGGGGAGGTGCCCCCAAAGGGGCGGAGAGGGTCTGACCGCCTTTTGTGGTATCCGAAGCCGCTGTTGAGGCTAAAATAGATAAATTGGTAAATGGATAAATAGGTTAAAAAGCAAGGCAGGCACGAACCTGGTTGCTGTTACCCTTAGCGGGGTGGGTATAACTACTAGTACCAGTATCGTAGCTAATCCAAGCGTAGCTCTTACTGTACTCCGTACTTGACCAGTATTTTTCCTTCGTCATACTCACGTTCGTACGCAGATTATTATAGCTGCCTGCTGCAGTTGCCATCTTTTTCCACTGTCCAGCACTCGGTAGAAACCATTCACTTGTACCTGTGGGATTAGAAATAGTCCATTTATAATTTCTGGCCGCAGTGGCAGCATTGTGTGAATGATTTTTATGACTGACAAGAGCATCTGTATTGGCAATACCAGCCATGTCAGTCGTCGCAGAACCTGTACCAGACCAAGAAGTATACAGATTAGACAGGCAAGTCGCTGAAGTATAATTACTCCAGGTTGCTGATCCACTGTAGCTGGTGGAGGCATCCAGCAGCGCCAGCGCCAGGCCGTTTCTGTAAGTCGTATTGGTTTCTGCATCATTGCCCAGATAGGTTATCATCGCCACAGCGGTGTTGCCACCAGGGGTTGCAGCATTGTTCTTATAGCATTTACCGTTGGAAGCAATAACATTGCCAACCGTTGCCAACTTGATGGTGGACGGGTAGAATTTTGTTTCAAGCGAGAGGTCCGAAGCCATGTTGAAGTATTTCGTGCTGCCAGAGGTGACCAGGAACTTCAGGGTCGTAGCCGTTGTGGGCAGGGCGACGTACATCACCTTGTCGTAGCCCGAGCCCGAGGCGGGCGTGACGGTGGTCACCGTGCCGCTCTGGTTACTGATGACGACACTCGATGCCGACACATCGGCAGAGCCGTCTATATCCTTCATCGTCAGCTTGAAGATGGCGAACTGTGCAGCGGGCTGGGTAGTAACCGTCAGGCCTGGAGTGGTGGTCTGGATGGTGCCTGCGCCTACGCGGACATCGAGGTTGGCATTGAGTGTACCGTCCTGAGTGGCGAGGATCGTGGCATAATCCTTCACGCCGCTGTTGTCAGCCTTGGCTGCCGAGAGCGGATAGACCAGCGTGCAGGGGGTTTCGTCTGGAGTGCCGTTCTCCACGGTGAACTCTATGGTGGCTACGCCGGTGGCGTCCACGTCGATAATCTTGGCATCAGCAGCGTACTTGGTGCCGCTCACTTCATAAAGAATGGCGATATGCTCTTCCTTGGCCCAAGTTACGGTAATTTTGTTGTCGCCGTTGTCGGCCACGGCGCGGCTAATGGCTCCGTCAGACTTCGGTGCGAGTTGTGCGGTGATGGTGATGCCCTCGGCCTTCTGGGGCTGCTGGGCGAAGTCGTTATCGTCGTTGCTGCAAGCGGCAATCATCAGAGCCAGTGCAGCCATAAAGAATAATTTCGTTGTCTTCATTGTGTCTTTACGTTTTAATGGTTGTACACTGGGGGCATTAAAAGCTGAACGGATCGCCGCCGTTTTCATAATCTTGGGGTTTTTCCATCTGTTTGGGGCCGCTCGTCTGGAGCAGATGTGTCCTGTGTTGCAACTGGATGAGCTGCATCGCCGGTTTCTGGTAGTCCTTTCTTTTCATATTTGTTTTGAATTTATAAGTTGCTATTAATACTTTTGCTTAGATATGGATAGAAAAAATGAATATGCTATTGTAGGTGAGCGTCTCTCGTCTCATCGTCGTAATTTACAAAACGCTGCAAAGATACAAAAATATCCACGAATTAGAACACGAAAAGCCATTTTTTTGCCTTTTCCCCTATTTTTGTGATGTTTAAACCCCAATCGTTCATTAGAAATGCAGCAACTTAACCCAACTTTGACGCTTTGAACTTTTTTCAAAAAAGTTGCATTAGATTTTCAGCCAGTTAGCCTCGGCAAGATGCCAAAACCGCGTTGTAGAACA
>CADCLN010000021.1 GCA_902802265.1 uncultured Bacteroidales bacterium
TTACAGCGTTGACCTCATCAAACGGCGCCGCATCCTGTTCAAGCCCAGCAAGAAGTTGATGCAGGAAATCCGCAAGGTGAAGAAAACCATTGTGGTGGACGAAGTCGAAGAACCGTAAGACCCCCTCTAACTCCCCCTTTAGGGGGAGGATTTTGTGATGGTCGGTTGTAGAGATACAGCCGACCTTTTTGTTGCAATGTTGCAATGTTGCAATGTTGCAACAAGTTTTTTCCCTTTACCATTCGTCCCTTTAACTTCCCTTTAACTTCCCTTCAACTTCCCTTTAACTTCCCTTCAACTTCCCTTTAACTTCCCTTTAACTTCCCTTTAACTTCCCTTTAACTTCCCTTTAACTTCCCTTTCTAAGCATTTCAACAAGTTTTTTCATGCCTTCGGATGCACCCGTCTGGAGGTGCGTGATGCCGAGGGAGGGGTCGTAGGACACGTCGGCGGGGTCGATGAGGTAGATTTTGCAGGCAGGGGGAGCGTAGTGCAGGAGTCCTGCGGCGGGATAGACGACGAGGGAGGTGCCGATGACCACGAGGATGTCAGCCTGACTGACTTCGTGGATGGCGGGTTCGATCATGGGGACGGGTTCGCCAAACCAGACGATGGCGGGGCGCAACTGCGAACCGTCTTTGGCTTGCTGCCCCATGTGGATGTCGAGATGTGGCTCGCGGAGGGTGACCACCTGGCTGGGGTCGTTGGGATGGAGCGTGGAGGTGGCTTTCAGCAGTTCGCCGTGCAGATGGATGATGTGGCTGCTGCCGGCTCGTTCATGCAGGTCGTCCACGTTTTGGGTAACGACGGTGACGGCGTAGTCCGTCTCCAGGCTGGCTACGAGCCGGTGTGCCAGGCAGGGGGAGGCTTGGAGCAGCTGGCGCCGCAGGCGGTTGTAGAAGTTGATGACGAGTTCGGGGTCAGCCATGTAGCCCTGGATGCTGGCTACTTGTTCTACGGGGTATTTTTCCCATAGTCCGTCGCTGTTGCGGAAGGTGCTGATGCCGCTTTCTGCCGACATCCCTGCACCGGTAAGGAATACTAATTTTTTCATGGGTGTTTATTCTTTCTGAGCTGGGCGGAATATCCGGTTTATCCGGTTTGTCCGGAATGTCCGGAATATCCGTTTTAACAAAAAACTTCAAAGTCTGTGTGGTCTGTGGTGGCAAAGTTAAGGATTTTAGATGAAGAATGAAGAATAAAGAATGAAGAATTTTTGTTAAATGAAGAAATTTTCCTATTTTTGCAAAAAATTTTTGTGCCATGAAGATTTTTCTGTATTTTTTCGTGTTTTTCTTGGGTATCGAAACATTGTCGGCACAGGAGATGAGGGAACACAGGTGGCTGAGCAGAGAGAAGGTGCTGACCCCCATCCACAGCCGTCGGGGGGAGCGCGCGGCTGTGCAGAAGGTGTTGCCCCGCAGACAGGCCGATGCCCGACCGTCGGGAGGTGTGCCGCCGCTGCTTACCGACCACTGGGACCAGGAGGGTGTGCTGTGCAGCATGACGCCGCTGATGGACGGAAAACATGCCGCGGTGGGCTGTGTGGCTCTGGCTATGGCCGAGGTGATGCACAAGTGGGAACATCCGCTGCAGGGCAAGGGGATGCTGACCTACTACGACAGCCTGGGCTGCGGACAGGTGTTGACAGCCCGTTTCGAGGAGCACCGCTACGAGTGGGACAAGATGCTGGACCGGTATGTGGAGGGTGAATATACCCAGCAGCAGGCCGATGCGGCAGCGTTGCTGTGCAGCGATTGCGGCATCAGCGTGCGCATGAAGTACGGCGCGTCGAGCGGAGCGGAGCCTGTGTGGCAAGCCATTGCCCTGCCCACGTATTTTGGCTACGACGAGGGGGTGCAGATGCTTTTCCGCGATTTCTATACGAGGGACGAGATAACGGCGTTGCTGAAGCGGGAACTGGACGCAGGACGGCCTGTGCTGATTTCGGGATATAACTATGTGGGGGGTCATGCCTTCGTGATTGACGGCTACGACGAGCGGGACTGGTTCCACATCGTGGCGGGCAATCCTAACGGCGAGGGCGACGGATGGACGCCGCTGGACTGCATGGCTTTCGACATGCCCGAGTGGTACGACGTGGATAGCCCTGAGTCGGGACTGAACCTGCTGCAGGTGTTTGTCACGGGCATTGTACCCGAGAATCACCCTGACGCCACGCATACCGAAACGCACGTCTTTGCCATGCGGGGAATGGAGGCGCTGAGCGAGTGTGTCCGTCGGACGGACAGCCTGACGTTCTGCGTGCACGAATTGTGCAATGTGGGGCGCAACCTGCACAGCGACAGTGTGGCGGTGATGATGGTGAAGGACGGCGAGAGGGTGCAGCCTGTCTATACCTACGACCGCACCTTCCTGCTGGAGGAAGTGGACGACACGACCTATACCGACACCGTCCGCTGCCTGCTGCCTGAAGGACTGGAGGCGGGCAGATATACGCTGCAACCCATGTTCCGCGATGGCGGCACATGGCAGGCGGTGAGGACTTGTACGGGCACGCCGAATGAGTTGCAGATGGATGTGACGGAGCAGACGGTCAGACTCTACACCGATTCGTCGAAGGTGGCGTATCTGACGCTGGAGGATTTTGAGGTGCCCGACCTGATTCTGAACGGCAGTGCACCCGACATCCGTCTGACGCTGAAGGCTCACAATGCGGAGTTTTCGGGACGCATCTACCTCTACATGGAACCTATCGACGAGCGTTGCCAGGAGTTTTACCTGCTGCGGCAGGGGGTGACGATGCAGCCCGACGAGGTGAGCGTGCGCCGCATCCACAAGATGAAGGTGTATGCCCCGAAGACGGGCAAGTATCGGCTGCATTTCCTCTACGACAACAATCTGCTGGACGACAAGATGTATGAGTTGACACCCGAAACCATCGAGGTGTCTGTACTGCATACGGGTGTGATTCAATGGGCACGAAGATGAAGAAGATAACTGTCCTGATACCCTGCCACAACGAGGAGGGTTGCCTGCCTGCACTCTACGAGGCGCTGGGCAGGGTGGCAGAGGTGAATGATGCCTATCGGTGGGAATGGCTGTTTGTCGATGACGGCAGCACCGACCAGACGTTGGCCTGTCTGCAGGAGATGGCCAGGAAGGACCCCAGGGTGTGCTATGTTTCGCTGAGCCGCAATTTCGGCAAGGAGAAGGCCATGCTGGCGGGTTTCGACTATGCTCGGGGCGACGCTGTGGTCATCATGGATGCCGACCTGCAAGACCCTCCCGACCTGATCAGCGAGATGGTGCACTGGTGGGAATCGGGCTACGACGATGTCTATGCCCGCCGCACAGCCCGCGAGGGACAGGGATGGCTGCGACGGAAGATGAGCACTGCCTTCTACCGCCTGCTGCAAAGTTCCACCCAGATGGATGTGCTGCAGAATGTGGGGGATTTCCGTCTGATTGACCGCAAGTGTGTCGAAGCCCTGCGGCGGTTTCGTGAACAGGAACGCTACACGAAGGGGATGTTTGCCTGGATAGGATTCAGGAAGAAGGAACTGACCTACACACATGGGGTGCGACGTGTGGGCACTTCGTCGTGGGGATTCTGGAGCCTGCTGTCGCTGGCCATCAACGGACTTACCTCCTTCACCGTCGTTCCGCTGCGATTCTCCACCCTGATGGGTTTGTTCGTCTCCCTGTTTGCCCTCATCCGCATGGTCTGGGTGTTCGTGAAGGCACTCATCTGGGGTGACCCCGTCGCCGGCTACCCTTCCCTCATGGTGGTCATCCTTTTTCTGGGCGGTGTGCAACTGCTTTCTTTAGGTATCATCGGCGAATATCTGGGACGTGTGTTCAACGAAACGAAGAACCGCCCTGTGTATATTGTCAACGAAACGAATATGGAACATGAGGCGTGAAATAGCGGAATATCGGTCCTTCCCCTGCCTCGTCTTCCTCTGGTGTGCCCTTTGGGGATTTCAGGGCGTGGATATGTCGGACGAAGGCTGGCTGCTTTCTGCCTATCAGCAGGCTTACCGCCATCCGGAAAGCGTGGAGTCGGTGTTTCTCTACTACAACGCTGTGGCGGTGGGTGGACTGTGGAACGCCCTGTTTGGCTGGATGGGCATGTACGGTTTCCGTCTGCTCTATGCCCTCAACACAGCCCTGATAGCGGTGACTACCTGTCAGATACTCAAACCCTACGTCGGTCGCCGCATCGTCTTTGTCGGCATCGGTCTTGTGCTGCTGGCACAGAATTTCGGTTGCATCGTCTTTCACCACAACCAGTTCACTCCCCTCCTGCTCAGCATAGCCATCCTGCTCTGGCAACGTAAGCGGTATGCATGGGGAGGTGTGGTTTTCGGCATCAATTTTTTTACCCGACTGCCCAATATCACCCTCTCCGCACTGATTGTCCTGTTCCTTGTCCATGCCTTTCGCCACAAAACCTTCAAGCCGCTTATCCAAGTGCTGGGCGGCATCGTCGGGGGGTGTATCGCTGTGCTGGCTTACATGGTCGCCGCAGGACATCTGCACACGTTTCTGAACAGTGTATGGTCGCTGGGAGATGCCGCCCAGGTCTCCGACAGCACACACAACCTGAGCTATATGCTCGGCATCTACACCACCGACTGGATTCATGTACTCCTCCAGATGCTCCTCCCCGTATGGCCTCTCTACGACTTTGTCACCTATCTCTATGCACTCAGCACGCTTGCCCTGCTCTATGCACTCTGTCGGCATCGCCATGAAGAGGAGAAATTCGTCCTGCCTCTCGCCGCCCTTATCATCCTCTATGTTCAACCGCTGGGCAGCGATTTCGGCATCGGCAACATGGGTGTGTTCTCCATCTGGCTGGCAGTCCCCCTGTCGTGCGGAATTATTTATCAAGCACTGAAACCCTTCAGACTTTTTTTCTTCGTCATTCCGCTGGGCTATTACACTTATACCCAAGGCTGGGGACTGATCAGTTGCTGCATGTCCGACAACGGTGGTCGCTGGAACATGACCCACCGCATTCACCATCCGCTTGCCACCACTTTCACTACCGAGGCAAATATGCTGGCAGCCGACTCTCTACTCGCCGTACTGCCCCGATACGTACAG
This sequence comes from uncultured Bacteroidales bacterium, assembly GCA_902802265.1. GTDB lineage: Bacteria > Bacteroidota > Bacteroidia > Bacteroidales > Bacteroidaceae > Minthosoma. The sequence goes on from CADCLN010000021.1 coordinate 5,077, forward strand.
CCCGACGACTACCTGCTTTGCTACCAAAACACACCCATGATTCATTACTACACCCACACTCGCCCTTATCTTTACAATCCCTGGCTATTCACCTACGATTCAGGCAATTTCCAAAAATGTATCGACCGTTCTCAACGAGAAAACCCCACCCCTCCCGTCGTTGTCCGCGACAAAGGTGGTTATGCCACTTGGCGTGAATTTAACCCCGACTGGAACAATGACCATGCCACCGACAGTTATCTTCACACTAACCGCAAAATCACCATCCTCAATGCTTTCCTCCGCAAACACCACTACCGCATAGCCTGGGAAAACACCGTTTTCCAGATACTGGTACCCGAAAAAGAATAATAGAACGACCACGGATTACACAGATTTGGAAAGGAGTGCCCTAACGGGCAGAAATCTCACAAATCGTTCAAATCTTAATTCGTTAAATTCGTCAAATTCGTCAAATTCGTTAAATTCGTAGTTCCCAAAAAATCCGAGTAATCCAAAAAATCTGTGTAATCTGTGGTAGTGGTTCACCGCAGCCAATACAGCAGTTTTTTGGTCAGTTTGGTGGCTCCGTATTCGTTGAGGTGGTGGGAGTCGTAGAAGTCAGCGTCGAGAAAATCGGGATCGTCGGAGAAATCCATGTAATGAACATGGGGATGGCGGCGAAGTAGTTGGGCAAGGACGCTGTTGTTACGATCTACCTGTCGAGGCTGCTGATGTTCCAGAAAACGGGGAGACAAGGGAGTCGTGATAAGCAACACATTGACTCGTTGCTTGGCACAAAAATCCATGATGTCGTCGAGGTAAGCAATGTTGAGGGGAACAAGAGTGGTGTCGGCGTAGGTATTGTTGAAGGCTGCTTCAGCTCCGTTGTCCCAGTCATGTTCACGAGAACGGTAGGTAAAGTCGGTTCCCCAGCCGAGGGTGTCCCAGGTGGTGCAGTGAGAGGATTGCGGAGCGATGAGGTTGTTTTTCAGTTTTTCGACCAGAGCGTTTATGGAGGAAAATTCAAAGCCGTAGAAGCTGATGCGGGGATGAATGTCGCAGTCCATATAAAGGCGGTAACGGATGGCGTTCCAACGTTCACGAGGCATACTTTCGAAGTCTTCGTAAAGGGAGAAATAGCTGTAGGGCAGGATAAGGTTGCGAAGGTGGGGCATGGGATAGTGGTGCAGCAGATAGTCGTCGTAACGGTAGGTCTGAGCCACTTGTGCCAGGTTGAAAGTTGTGTCGGACTGGGCAGTGAGGATGTTGGGATTAACGCCGTAGAAAGTGTGGCTGCTGCCGAGAATCAGGGTGCGGACTTGGGTGCTGTGACGTTGCATCCATTGGTGTTTGTCACGCGAAGGATTGGGCAGATGTTCAACGTAGATTTCTGCCGCAATGAGGGGGATAAGGATGCAGAGGGAGAAGATGATGATATGTTTGAGAAAGTGTTTCACGGAAGGGGGTTAGAATTGGAAGTAGATGAATTGGGTCTTTTCGCCGCCATAGACAACGGTGATGACAAATAGAATGATGTAAAGGGCAAAACGGAGAGGTTGAGAGGATTGCCAACCGGTGGATTTCCATTGGAAGGGATGTGGGGAGTCTTTCATCTTCCATTCGGTAATCATGAGCAAAAGGATGAGGGCTAAGGGCATCTTGCTGCATGAGGGGAGGGCAAGAAGATGGGGATTGAACATGCCGCTGAGGTAGTCGATGGCTACCTGCATATCGGGAGAACGGAAGATGACCCAACCAATGACGACAAAGAGGAAGGCAAGCCGACGAACAGGCAGGTAGTAGATGAGGGCATGGTAAAGTCCCCAGCAGACAAAGGTCCAGTTGCTGCCATGCCAAAGTCCGCTGAGCAAAAAGACGGCGAGGTTGTTGAGACGACGACGGACTTCACCCTTTCGGTTGCCACCCAGAGGGATATAGACGTAGTCTTTGAACCAACCCATCAGGGTGATGTGCCACCGACGCCAGAAGTCTTGCAGAGAGGTGGCAAAGTAGGGACGGTTGAAGTTGCGGGTAATGTGGATGCCGAAGAGGCGTGCCGAACCCACAGCCATATCGCTGTAGCCTGAGAAGTCGCCGTAAATCTGGAAAGTGAAGTAGAGTGCTCCGAGCCAGAGTGTGGGCAAACTGACGGTGTCGTAGTGGGAAAAGACATAATCAACCTGTGGGGCACAGTTGTCGGCAATGAGCATCTTCTTGACAAGTCCCCAAAGGATGAGCCTCATGCCTTCGGTAGCTTCCGTTTCGGAGAAGGTACGTTTTCGGGCAAACTGTGGCAGCAGGTTGCGACCACGCTCAATGGGACCTGCCACAAGCTGGGGAAAGAAGCAGATGAAGGTAAGGAAGTTGACGAATGATGGTGTCGGTCGCAATTCCCTTTTGTAGCAGTCAATGACGTAAGCTGAGAGCTGAAATGTGTAGAAGCTGATGCCGACAGGAAGAATGATGTGGAGTGTAGGCATATCGGCTTTGAAACCAACGGCAGACAGCAGTACGGCAAGGTTTTCGGCGAAGAAATTGAAGTATTTGAAAATGCCGAGCACACCAAAGTTGATGAAGAGTAAAAAATAGACCCGAAAAGGAATAATAGAACGACCACGGAATACACATGTTTTTTTAGTCTCCAAAAATCCGTGGTTGAGAATGAGGTAGTTCACCAGACAAGTACCGACCATCAGTCCCAGACAGGGCACACTCCACCAACCATAGAAAACCATACTTGCCAGGAGCAGCACCCAGTTTTGGCTACGCTGTGAACGCATCGTCCAGTAGCAAGCAAAGACGATGGGCAGGAAGATGAGGTATGTGGTAGTGTTAAAGAGCATGGGCGTTTATTTCAAACTGGCATAGTAGCCCAGTTTGTATAGATTGAATAGTGCAAGGGAGGGGTGTGCCGACAGCAGGTTTTTCCTGATGAGTGGGGCAAAAAGTTTGTACACCCACTTGACAATCCATGAAAAAAGGGCATTACGATGGTAGATGCGGTTGATTTTCACCCGATCTCCTATTTCTTGACGGAAACGGAAGGCTGCACGAAGGGCTTCTTCCGATTTGCGGAGGAAGGTTTCATTGTCTTCAATGTCGTCGTTCATCAGTGGATTGTCTATGCCATAGACAGTAAATCCTGCCTGCTCCAGATCTTTGCCGAACTGCACATCCTCGTAGCCATAGCCATCGTAGCGTTCATCGAAGTGAACGGCGTGGGCAACGTCTCGTGTGATGAGGAATGAAAAAGATCGGAACTGTTCGCTGATATTGCCGTATTTGCGCTCGTAAGCTTTTTCATATTTCCAGCGTAGCATCCGTTGGGGGTCGTGCCACTGGTCAGGATGGGTCACACCGCCACAAACAACGGCGTGTTGCTGGGCAGCGGTGATGTACTTCTGCAAGAAATCGTCACGAACCACCTTGCCGTCGGCATCCATGAACAGCAGCCAGTCGCCCTGTGCTTCATTCATCAGGAAATTACGTATGGCAGAACGCCCCACATTCTCTTTCCGACGAATGTAGCGGCAATGACTGAGTTCCGACACCTTCAGATTGGCTATCATGGAGACGGTGTCGTGACTGCCGTCTTCTGCCAAGATGATTTCGTAGGGAATCGGCAAACACTCCGCTTGTTGATGGAGGCTTTGCACCAACGGATAGGCGTTGTAATCATGTGTTGGAATCAGGATGGAGAGCATCAGCGCACAATATATTTCTTCCGACCCACAATATAGATACCACGAGGCAAGTTCATGGTGTGGATATTACCATAGCCCACACAGACTCCACTAACCGTATAGATATAGCCATCCTGGCTCGGTGGGTCGGCGGGAATAGCTGTCACGGAGGCTATTTCATACTGTGTGTCGAGCCATGTTTTGCGTTTCGCCAACCATGTCAGTAGGGTTCTCATGGTAGATTTCAGACTGATAGAGGGATGTTTCCAGCGTTCTGCATCCAGCAGGATGGAGGCTTCGGTTGCTTTCCATTCTTCCGTTCCTATACTCTCCACAAAATAGGTGTCAAGGTGCTGCATAAGCGTCTTGCTTTGACGGCTCCACAAATCCCAATAACAGTCCGTAAATGCGGGGTTGGAAGATTTCATCAACAGGGTGAAATAGGTGTGTGTGCGGTGTGCCTCTGCCCAATCGCTGGTGACGCCAGCCATGGTGTCGAAGTCCCACAGGCAAGGAATGAACACTTTCGAAGAGTCTGCATCGTCCATTTTGGCAAAAAAGCAATTGGAAGTGCCGCTGTCGGAAATGCCCAAAATGTCTTGCCCTAAAAGCCATTTTGCCCATGTATCCACATCTAAATAACGGGGATAGGTACCATCCTGTATGGCTTCCTCCATCAGATTGAGTTGAGTCTGTACATTTTCAATAAAGGGGGCATCCACATCGTCTGCATCGGGATAACGGAAGGTGTATTGATAGCGCTTTCCGTTGATTAAGTCGGTGGTAAAACTCAGCGGTTCGTTCCACCAATATGGGTCGATTTCGGTGATGAAACCTGTCGTCGCATCTACATTGACACGACACAGCGGATTACGCTTGATGGACTCCATCAGCATATAGACACCTTTGTAGTTGCCGTTGATTTCGACATTGCAAATGCGATAAGCGGGGGTATAGGGCATTCCGAGAAGTTCGTTCACCTTCAGCCCTACCAAGTTCTGAGCACTGAGGTCTATCAGAATCCATTCTGTGTCTTGATAGACATTGTCCTTGCCTCGGCACAGCAGATCGGCTTCTCTTCGCAAATTAAGTTTATAGGGTTTCTTTTCATCATAGGCACTGGTGTTGCCCCGAATCTTAATGGTCAGTCCGTTACCAAAGGCATCATACATTCCGCTGTCGTAGAGTGTATCACCAAGCTGTGTCATCGTAAGACGGCCAGGCACTTTGGTAGCGTTGGCAATGCCTTCACCCATGCTGCCTTCGGGATGTGTCACGTAGTCGCAAGTGGGTTCTTCGCCATTGACCGTCCGGATGTGCAACACTGGCAAAGAAAGACTGTCGCATCGAGTATCTGCCACCTCGGGCTTTGTGGGACGGTAGTAAGCATCGAGAAAAGCCAATCGCTGGTCTATCCACTCGTAGATATAAGTTTCTTCGGCGGCAAAGTCAAGGTCTATACCATCTACCCCACTCCATCGCTGGGTTTCCCTTTCGGCAACTCCTGTGGATCGGAACAAGTCGAAGTAGGTCTTGAAGTATTGTTTCAGCTTATCGGCCGTAAAGTAGGTTTGCCGCAGTTCGCTGTAGCGAGGTCCATAAATCTCGGCAGAGTCTGTTCGGGAAAAAAGCAGACGGGCATGAATTTGATGGTAAAGATCCGTCCAGCGTTCTGCCGAAAGGGTGTCTGCCACAAAGTTTCTGCCCCAGGTGGCATCCATGTCCCAGGGTGTGACGGTGGCTTTTTGTCCTGGTTTGGTGATGTCGTAGAAAGAGACAATCGTGTTTTTGGCGGTATTGTCATTGCCGAGCATCAAATCGACCATCAGGAAGTAGTCAATCCAGACGGGGAAGTCGATGTATGTCTCCAAGCTGTCGTCGATAGCCACGTCGGGAGCAAACGTAAGCCAATGGGACAGACGTGCCAGGGGACCCCAGTCGATGGGTTCTCCTTCTTCCACATCGGGGTATTGCATTTCCCATCCGCACCACATCCGACTGTTGTTGTCGTAGGCATATTTACTTTCGTCAGGTTCCCACAAATAACAATGGGTTGTAGCCTTGTACATGACCCCTCGTACCGTGTTTTCCTTGAACTTTTTCAACTGCAGCTGCTTGCGGTCCACTTTCTCGGTCAGGCAATAGAGGCCTTCGTAGTTGCCGTTGAGATACACTTCCACAAATTTGCCGTGTGTGCCGTTGACCAGCCCTGGTTCCTGGGCAAAGTAATAGGGTTTGCGGGAGAAGTCCAGCCAAAGGTCTGTTGAGACACGGTTCCTCATGCGAGCCTTGTCGATGGTCATTGCATCCAGAATCCACGAGTTGTCGGAACGCATTCCCAGGAGTGACTTGTTCAGTTTACCGCCTTTCTCATCCTTCAGTTTGATGGCGTATGATTTCTTCTGATACCTCAACGACGTGGCTCCACGCCAACGGATGTCTGCCTGCATCACGGTGCCGTCATCCAGCTGGAATGTGCCGTCGCTGAACTGGGTTGACAATTTATCGGTGGTCAGATGGACAACGGGTAGCTGCTGAGTTTGGGCAAAAATGCAGGGTGTTGTCACCCCTGTCAGGACGACAACACAGACCAAACGTTTCACCCATCGATGTACGCAGGAGGTTATGTGGGAAACCGTCATTTATTTTACAATCAAAACCTTTGCACTCGCACCCTTCTTGCCATTCTCATCGGTTGCAAGAATGTAATAAACGCCAGAGGCAACTTGCTTTCCAGCGGTCGTGCGGCAGTTCCAGGTAAATTCACCGCCATTCGAAGTGCCTTCATAGACCAGTTTGCCAGCTGCATTGGCTATCTTCACATTGGTGTTGAAAGCCAAACCCGTGACACGAATCAGTCTCCTGTCTTCGGGACGGAGCGGATTGGGGTAAACCTTGAGGTTGTTCTTGTCGAGTTCACTTTGAGGATCTACTGCGTCGCTGATGAACGAACAAAGTCCCTGATCGGTAGAGAAAAAGACTTCGCCCGTCTCTCCATTGATTTCTATGTCGTTGATGTTGTCGGAAATCAGCGGCGAGTTGCTCTTTGTGAAGCGTTGCAATGTCTGTTGCCCGTCGGCACTAATCAGGTAGAGTCCGTCACCGCCAGTACCAATCCATTTGCGGTTAGCACCGTCCACAGCAACACAGGTCACCTTCACACCGTTGAGCAAGTAGTCTGCCAAACCTGTACCATCTTCACGGTTGATTTTTATCTGAGTGAACTGGTATTTGGCATTGAAGATGTTTTCGGGGTCGAAAGAGGTAAACAGGCCGTGCTCTGTACCAAACCACATGGTGCCATCCAAGTCTTCAGCTATCGCATAAAATTCCGTAACCTCGTATGATTTTCCATCTTGATTGTTAATGATATGATAGTATTTACTCTTGTCGTCATTCTGGGTATTGATGGTACCATTGGTGTTGATAACAAGCACGCCTGCATCGGCAGCACCCGTCGTCGAGCGGCGGCTGTTGATCCAAGCCCAGCCCCGTTTGTCGAACACAATGTGGTCAAACGTGGGGTGCTGCTTGATGTCATCGTAGTAATAGCCCACCCATGTGCCGTTGGGCTTCATGATCCTGACAATGGTGTCGCACTGCTGGTTGCACATCCACAGATTTCCATCCTTGTCGTAATGGGCTGCTGTGGTGCGGACGTAATAGTAATAATGCGAACTGTTGGGGCTCATGGTCTGAAGCGGGCAGCTGACATAATAACTGTCGGCCGTCTTGTATTTGTCATCCTTGTAGTAGGTATGATGCTTCACCAGTTTGTAGTCTTTGTATTCATACAGACCTGAACGGAAGGTAGCAAGGAAATGGTGTTCCGAGTCAGAGGGGTCTTGCACCACATCCACCACATTGGCAAAGGTCTTTGCCGGCACATTGGCAAGAGGCTCTTTCGTGTCGAATGAGGTCCATTTGCCATTTTCGTATTTCTCTGCCTGACCTTCATACAACACTTCTGGATAGTAGTTGTTACCACCAGCCACGAGCAAACGGTTGCCATGCATGGTCATGCGGTAGCAGTGATTGCTCACAGGACTGTTTGGCGTAACGTCACCCACCTTCACGGTGAATTCATCGCCACTGAGTGACATACCTACAAATCCGTTCACACCACAGGCTGCCCAGTAAGTGTTTCCCTTTTGAGCTATACTCTGGATAGGGTAAGGAATGGTGTGTGTAGTGATGGTTCCTGCTTCGTTGAACGACTTGAACACATTCTGGTTCGTGGTGTAGTAAATTCTGTCACCATTTTGGAACCAACTCGTCACTATATCCTGCGAAAGCAGCGTTTGCTTGTAGGGGTTTAGCGATTCAATCTTGTAGATGTTGTTTGCCAAGAAATAGTATTGTTTGCCAATTTTCAAGATGCTTTTGAACGTGGTGTGATTTGCAATCTTCTCCCAATTGCCTGGGTCGAGCAGATTTTTCGACTGACTGCCACGGAACACACCTCCCGTTGTTGCCGCCACGATGTATCCATCCGAAATGCAGATGCTCTTCACAGGGAAACCAAAGTAATAGAGGTTCTTGAAGATGCGCTGACGCAAGTCAAACTCTACAATACCGGAATTGGTCGAGACATACACTGTGCTCTCCTGCGTAATTACGTCGTTCAGCGTCTTGTCATCCAGAGTTTTGCTTTTCAGCTCTGAAATGTTGTAAGTCTCCCCATTCGTCGATAGCATATCAATGTTACCGTTCTCATAGAGCAGTAGCAGTTCATTCGTAGCGCTCGACAGTTGAATGTCGCGAATACCAAAATCGCTCAATGTGTGAGCCTTGTCGTAAGTCTCGATGCTCTGGTCCTCTGTGCCATAGCTGTAGAGGTCTCCGTTGGCAAGCACATAGATACGCCCACCCAGTTCCAAACACTTGGTGGGGTTGTGAAAAGAAGCATATACTTTCCAGTCAATCTTGTCTGCCCACGCCGCACACACTGTGGTCAAGGCAAATGAAATCAGTAATAAATATCGTTTTAACATAGAATGAAGAATGAAGAATCATTTGTGTAATCTGAAAAATCTGAGTAATCTGTGGTGAAGAATCATTTGTGTAATCTGAAAAATCTGAGTAATCTGTGGTGAAGAATGTAGTAAATGGTAAACACATCTCTCTACATTCTCTCCGGCATCTCGATGCCCAGCAGACCCATGCCCAACTTGGACACCTTGGCTACGGCCTTGGCCAGCGAAAGGCGGAACAGTCTCACATCGCTATTCGTCTCACCCAGGATGGTGAAGTCGTGGTAGAACTGGTTGAATTCCTTAGTCAGCTCGTAGCAGTAATTGCAGATGCCCGAAGGACTATAGTCTGTGCCGGCCTGTGCCACAGCTGCGGGGAATTGGCTCAGCTTCTGTATCAGCGTCGTCTCTTTTTCCGAGATGCTGATGCTGGTCGGCAGGGCTTCGGGTATTTCTATTCCCTGGTCGGCAGCCTTTCGGAGGATGCTCTGAATACGAGCGTAGGTATATTGGATGAACGGTCCTGTGTTGCCGTTGAAGTCTATCGATTCTTCAGGATTGAACAGCATGTTCTTTCGTGCATCCACCTTCAGGATGAAATATTTCAGTGCACCCAGACCCACCATACGAGCTACTTCGCGAGCCTCAGCTTCAGGCATATCCAGCGTCTTCATCTTGTCGGCACTGGCTGTGTAGGCATCCTCTATCATGGCAGCCATCAGGTCGTCGGCATCCACCACAGTTCCTTCCCTGGACTTCATCTTTCCGTTGGGCAGCTCTACCATGCCATAAGAGAAATGCACCAGGTCCTTGCCCCACTTGAAGCCCAGACGGTCAAGCAAGATACTGAGCACCTGGAAATGGTAGTTCTGTTCGTTGCCCACCACATATATCATCTTGTCGATGGGGTAATCCTCGTAGCGCAATTTCGCTGTACCAATATCCTGGGTCATATACACCGACGTGCCGTCGCTACGCAGCAGCAGCTTTTCGTCCAGTCCGTCGCTGGTAAGGTCTGCCCACACGGAACCATCTTCACGGCGGTAGAACAAACCCTTCTCTAAACCTTCGAGCACCTTCTGCTTACCCTCCAGGTAGGTTTCCGATTCGTAGTAAATCTTGTCAAACGACACACCCATCATGCGGTAAGTCTCGTCAAATCCGGCATACACCCACTCGTTCATCTGTCTCCACAACGCACGCACTTCGGGGTCATTTTGCTCCCATTTTACCAGCATTTCATGAGCCTCCTTGATGAGCGGAGCCTCCTGCTTTGCCTTTTCCTTGGCTGCTTCAGCATCCATGCCGCTTGCCACATACTCTTTGGCAAGCGCTTCACACTCCGCACGGTAATGCTTGTCGAAAGCCACATAGTAGTCACCAATGAGGTGGTCGCCCTTCTTGCCGCTCGATGCAGGAGTTTCGCCGTTGCCATATTTCAACCAAGCCAGCATAGATTTGCAGATATGGATGCCACGGTCATTGACAATGTTCGTCTTTACCACACGGTTGCCGCCAGCCTCCACAATCCGTGCCAGGGCAGAACCCAATAGGTTGTTGCGCACATGCCCCAGGTGGAGTGGCTTGTTGGTGTTGGGCGACGAGTATTCAATCATCACCAGCGGACTTTCGGCCGTGGCTTGCTTGAAGCCATACTGAGGTGTGGCGTTAATCTGGTTGAGCAGCGAAATCCACGGTGCATCGCTAATGACGAGGTTCAGGAAACCCTTCACCACGTTGAACTTGCTCACCACGTCGGGTAGCAGCTCTGTCAGCTTCTCACCTATCTCCTGCCCCACCTGTTCGGGGCCTTTGCGTGCCGCCTTCACAAATGGGAACACAACCACCGTCAGGTGGCCTTCAAACTCAGCTTTAGTCTTCTGCAGCTGCACCTGCTTGGAGTCAGCCTCCATGCCGTACAGTTGCTTCACCGCAGCCTGCACGGCTTCTATAATTCTTTGCTCTATAGTCATTTCGTCCTATGTTTACTGTCATCAATAACGTAAAGAGGGCCTGTTTTCTTGTCTTATAGCACTCTTTTTCTCGCCTCTCTCCACACATTTCGCCGCAAAGATACAACATTTTTTTCAAACCGCCACATTTCACCAAAGAAAACGTCGGATTGTTTTGAACAAACTTTGCCTGGAAGTTAAAGGGAAGTTAAAGGGAAGTTAAAGGGACGATACTATTACTTCAGCCAGCATAACATTCGTCCCTTTAACTTCCAAGCAAAGCGATAACTTCCTTTTCATTCCCTTTAACTTCCAAGGTAATTTCCTACTTCAGCAGTTTTGCCGCTGGATGTTTCAAGGCTTTCAGTCCTTTGGCAACACTCTGTGCGTTGAGTTGGGCACCTTTCAGCGAAGTGTGTGTGTGGTCGTGGTTGAAATAGGCTGCGGCTTTTTCTTTCCCTAACTTGTCGAGGGCGTCAGCGGTGAGGTTGTGCACATCCACAAAGGCACATCCACATTCTTCGGCTATCTGCTTGTCCCACTGGGGTATGTATCGGTCGTTGCGACGCTCAATGTACTGCTTGCCCTGCTTTTCCTCAACGGGGTAGAAGGTGCCGCGCACTTCGCCCTTGCCTTCGTGCCATTCGTTGCGAGGTGTGAAGCTGAGCACAATGGGGATGGCTCCTTTTTCTTGGGCATCGCGTACCATCTTCTTGATATACCAACCGAAGGAGTAGATGACCTGATTCTTGCCGTTGGACTCCATGTGATAGACGTGGCTGGTGTCTTCGGCGCAGGCTATCACACCGCGTTCTTTCTGACGGTCGATGCCGCCGATGTCGTTGTGACCAAACTGAATGAGTACGTAGTCGCCAGGCTCCAGGGAGTTATAGACTTCTTCCCAACGACCTTCATCAAGGTAAGTGCGTGTGGAACGGCCTGCCTTGGCTTGATTCTGGAAGACGCATTTCTTCTGATCGAACACGGTGTAGCCCTGACTGCCCCAGCCCCACATGCCGTCGGGGTTCTTGTCTTCGTTCTTGCCGGTAGAGTCGCCGCAGAGGAAGACCATGGGTTTGCCTTTCTCGCGTTTCTGGTCACAGCGTCGGGGTGTCACTTTGTCGTTAAGGAACGACTTGAGGCGCACCAGCTGTGGGTCGTTGCTGGCTGCCACACCTTCAGCGGCACTTCGAGCATTCATCATGGCTCCGAAAGCAGAAGAGTGGATTTTATCAAGATAGAAGTGGTAGTCTGTTTTCCAGGGTCCATATTGCTCCAGCTTCTTGGCAGAGATGTCGTTCAGGTCGATGACTGGCACACACAGTTCCTTGCCGATGGCGAAGATGGCTGGCGTGAAGTCAGCAAGTTTGCGCTGGATGGTCTTGCCGTCTGCTTCGTAGGCATTGCGTGGTGTCAGCGTGAAGAGCACGGGGATGCCGCCCTTCATGCGCACTTCGTTGATGAAGCGACGGGTGTAGCCGCCGAAGGTATAGACGGTTTCCTGCTTTTTTCTTACCTTATTATATATAGAGATGGAATCGTCTGTGATGGAGAGTTTGCCGTCGGGTCGGTAGCTGGATCGTGCACGGATACTGTCGATAGGACCGTTGTCGTTGTGACCCAGCTCCAGGAAGACGTAATCGCCAGGGCGCACAGCTGCCACGACGGGTGCCCAAAGGTCGAGATAGAAAGTGCGGGGCGAGGTACCGCCGAGGGCATGGTTTTCCACCGTGATTTTGTTTTCGTCGTAGTATTCGTGGGCATAGAATCCCCAACCCCACTGTCCGTTATCACCATTGCCACGGGTTCCTGTGCGCATGGTGCTGTTGCCTACGAGGAACAACACAGGGTTGTTCCCTTTGCGGCTGCTGCCTGGTACGGGGCGAGCTTGGTTGGCAATGTCGATGGAATCTGCGGTAAGGTCACGCACGCCGTTGATGTCGAGCCAGATGTCGCCTTGTTCGTTCTTGTTCGTCTGTGCTGTTGCAGCCAAAGAGAATGCTGCCAATGTCAAGGTTAATAGGTGTTTCATTGTTATTGTTTTTTTAATCTATAAATCGTTTTGTCAAGGAATCAGCAGGGATGAGTCGCCGTAGCTGAGGAAGCGGAAGTCGTGGGCAAGGGCATAGTCGTAAATCTTGTGCCAGTCGCCGTTCACGAAGGCGGAAACCAGGAGCAGGAGTGTGCTCTGTGGCTGATGGAAGTTGGTGACCATACGTTCAACGATATGGTAGCGGTAGCCTGGAGCAATGATGATTTGGGTGGAGGCATGGAGCACATCGAGTTGATGACGATTCATGTAGTCGAGCAACTGCTGGAGTGCTTGCAAGGTGGGGATGTCTTCGGTTTCGTAAGGTATCCACTGAGGAACGTGAAGTTCTCCCGTCAATCCCATATAATACAAACTCTCTAAAGTACGGACAGAGGTGGTTCCAACGGCTGTAGCCTTGCCGCCGTGGGCAATGAGTTTCTCGATGGTTTGGCGGCGCACGGCAATGTGTTCGGTGTGCATGTCGTGACCGCCAATCTCTTCACTTTTCACAGGTTTGAACGTGCCTGCACCGACATGGAGAGTGAGTTCTTCACGGTCAATGCCAGCAGCATCAAGGGCAGAGAGTACCCGATTCGTGAAGTGGAGCCCTGCTGTGGGTGCTGCCACAGATCCTTTTATCTTGGAATAAACCGTCTGATAGGTGCGTTTGTCCGACTCCTGTGTTTCGCGGTTGAGGTAGGGCGGAATGGGCAATTCGCCAACAGCATCCAAGATTTCTGCCCAAGTGTAGTTGCCGTTCCAGGTAAATTCGATGGTATGGCTGGTGCCATGCAGTCCCTTGCGTTCACAAGAGAGGGTGATAGTCTCTCCGTTAATGTCGATTTCGCGGTGAAGTGCGCCTTCTTTCCACTTCTTCAGATTACCCACCAAACAGTACCACTGCACAGCGTTTTTCTGCGAGAAGTTCAGCTGATAGTCATTAGGCAGGGCGGGTTCAAGACAGAAGACCTCGATGAGGGCACCTTGCCCTCCCTTCCTGAAATGTAGTCGTGCCTGTATGACTTTCGTGTTGTTGAAAACCATCAGAGAACCGCTGGGGATATACTTGGGCAGTGAGGTAAAGACATCTTCGCTGACGACACCTTTATTATATATAAGGAGTTTGCTGCTGTCGCGTTCAGCCAAAGGAAATTTGGCAATGCGTTCATCGGGCAGCGCATAGTTGTAGTCGGATATGTGGATTTGTTGGGTTGTCATATAATGAATTTTACTTCTTTAAATTCATAGCGGCAGATGTTTCCGTTTTCAAAGCGAAGAAGCAGGTGGCCTGTAGGTTCGATGTCGGCTATTTCGGCAAGGAACTCTCCACGCACATCGGCAAAAGTGTGAAAGCCATGGCGACGGTACAGGTGCTGCATATATTCTTGGCGAATGCTGTCTGCCTGTCCGTCATGAATTTGCTCGTAAAGCATGTTGAAGTTGGCAATGATGTCGCCGAGAATGGTTTCGCGGTCATGATCTCTGCCTGTCAGCTGCTTCAGGGAAACGGGATTGGGTGCATCGGAGAGAAACTCTGTCTGGTTTACGTTCAATCCTGTGCCGATGATGCAGTTGCTGATGTGCTTTCCCTGCAAGTCACATTCGATAAGTGTACCGCAGATTTTACGGTCGCCGATATAAATGTCGTTGGGCCACTTGATTTTTATAGTTTCTATAGGGGCTATAGGGGCTATAGTATCTATAGGGACTATAGGAACTATAGGAACTATCGCTTTTTGCAGGGCTTTCAAGACGGCTAAGGCGATGCACTGCGAGAGGATGAATTGCTGGCTGGGAGGCAGGAAGTCGGGGTGGCAGAGCAGGGAGAATGTCAGGTTCTTGCCTGGTTCAGACTCCCAATGATTGCCTACTTGTCCACGTCCTGCGGTTTGGGCTTCTGCCACAACCAATGTCAGTCCGCTCAGTTCATCGCCAAACGAAAGCATGTCACGGATGAAGTTGTTGGTCGAATCCACCCGTGGCAGGTTGATGCGTGAAACATTCTGCACTATTTTAACACCTTCTGTCCTTTGTGGATGTAAATGCCTTTGGTCGTAGGATTCTTTACCTTGCGGCCATCCAGTGTGTAGAAGCTGTTGTCTGTTGTCACGGACTGTACGGCAGGTCGGTTGATGCCCACGGTGAGACGGTCATTGTCGGCAGGACGCAGAGTCATGCAGTCAATGTTTGGCATCCAGGAAGAGCTACTCTTGTTGTAGAGGCGAATGACATTCTCGCCAGGCTCCAGTTCCACAGAGAGCGACTTGCTGCCTATGGTGCCCCAGCCGCCCGAATTGCATGAGAGAGTCTTTACGTCCTTGCCGTTGACATTGACGACAATATTGCGCGATTCTCCGGAAATATATTTGATAATCATGTTGTACTTTCCGCCCTGGTCGCTATATACATTGCGCCATTGCAGGTCGTTTTTGGGGTCACTGCCCAACCATGTGGCTTGCATACCGCCGGAACAACTGCTGTTCGATTCGTAGATGGCCGATTTGTAAGCTTGGTTATTGAAGATTTCCTGATATTTGCCCAGATAAGCCGTTTCAGCTTCGTACAGCACACGCTCCAGACGCACATCGGCTTGCAGGCGATAGATGCGGGTGCCGTGGGCCGGTACGCTGACATTCATCGACTCTGTCATGGTGCCCAAGTCCTCCTTTTCATACAAATCGCGCACCAACACGTCGCCACCCAGGTCGAGGTCTTCAAACTTGATGCTCATGTCGGCTGCCTTGTCCGAAGGATTGTAGAAAGCCACGGCACGTGTCGTTCCATACAGATTTTCAATATCCTTCACCAGTACGTAGGTGTCACCCTTGTGCTGAACCACGTAAGCCTGCAGGCACAGCGAGTCTTGGTTCAGGGCAATCAGTTCGGTGTTTCTGAGCAGCGTCAGCGTGTTCGTATTGAGGTTTGACATATCGCAACCAATGAGCAGCGGACTTGCCATGATACACCACATGCCAAAGTGCGTGCGGTCTTCTTCCTTAGAAAGTCCACGTCCCACTTCCAGCATATCCATATCGTTGTAGTGACCGCCATAGCAATAAGCCGAGAGGTAGAGGTTCTGCTTCAGAATATCCTTCACCGAACCCCACGAAGCATTGATGTCGCCCGTAGTACGCCAGCTGATGGCAATGTCGTGTACCCAGTTGCCAGGATAATCCCAACGGCACACATTCATGCGCACATCGGTTCTGCCCGTCTTCTCGATGGCAGCGGCAATCTGCTTGTAACGTGTCTCGGCATCAAGGTTCAGGTGTTCGCTGTTGTGATAATCCACACCGCCGCAGAAGTCCACCTTGATGAAGTCGAAGCCACATTCATTGAAGAAAAACTCGCAGTCCCTCTCGTCGTAGCCATACAGCCCCACATCGTGAGCAATGGTGTCGCCGCCGTGGTAGTTGCCGCAAGTGTTCTTGCCGCCATCGCTGTAGATGCCAGCCTTCATACCCAGTCGGTGAATATAGTTGACTACAGGCTGCAAGCCATTGGGGAAACGGGTCTTGTGAATGAGCAGTTCACCCGTCTTCTTGTTGCGGCCTCCAAAGTAACCGTCATCAATATTGATGTAAGTGTAGCCCGCCTTCAGCAATCCTTTCTGACGCATGGCAGCAGCCTGATTCTTAATAGTTTTTTCACTGATGTTCAGTCCGAAGGTGTTCCACGAACTCCAACCCATTGTAGGGCGATCCTGTGCCATGGCAGCAGAAGCGCAGAAGCTTGCCAGCAGTGCCAATGTCTTGGGGCACAAAAGGTGTTTTCTGAGGTTTTTCATCTTGCAATATTTGTTTATTTTGATATAAATGAAAATATTTGGTTGCAAAGGTACGACAAAAAGTGAAAAAAGCCTTAACTTTGTGCCAAAAATTTGTTATGCTCTTACCTTATTATCATAAAGACCTGGTAGAAGCGGGCCTGGATGAGGCTGGTCGTGGATGCTTGGCGGGCAGTGTATTTGCTGCCGCTGTGATATTACCGAAAGACTATTTCAACGAAAAACTGAACGACTCAAAGCAACTTACAGCCCGTCAACGCTCTGCACTGAGGATAGAGATTGAACGCGATGCCATCAGCTGGGCATTGGGCATTGTCACAGCCCAGGAAATCGACGAGATGAACATCCTGCGTGCCAGCATCACCGCCATGCACCGAGCCATCGACGCACTCACCGTCCGTCCGCAGGCACTCATCGTCGATGGAAACCGTTTCTATCCCTACCAGAACCTGCCCCACACCACCATCGTAAAGGGCGACGGCAAATATCTCAGCATCGCTGCCGCCTCCATCCTGGCCAAGACCTATCGTGACGACTACATGGCAGAGCTGCATCAGCAATACCCCTTCTACGGCTGGAACCACAATGCAGGTTATCCCACAAAGGAACATCGACAGGGCATCAAGGAACACGGCCCCTCGCCCCATCATCGCATGACCTTTAACCTCTTGGGCGCCACCCAGCTTGAACTCCCCTTCGACGATGGAAATTGACAAACTGACCAAACAGCTGCGGTTGCTTGAACTCCTGGTCGATGGCCAGCCGCGCACCAAAGAACAGCTCTGCGAGGAACTGGAACTTTCCCGACGCACCCTTTATCGCTACATGGAACTCTTCCGTGAGGCAGGCTTCCATGTCGTCATGACCAAACAAGCCTTCACCGTGAAACCCAGTTCGCCCTTCATTCAAAAGCTTACAGCCCAGGTGAGGCTCAGCACCAGCGAACAAGTCACCATCCATAACCTCCTCGAAAAACAGGACGACAGCGACATGGCTGTGCGCAACCTGAAAGCCAAGTTCCGCGACACCTATGGCATGAAGTTCATCAACGATACTCCAGCCGACAAGAATGTGGCACAAAACACCGAACTGCTGCTGCGAGCCATTGCCCTGCGGCGGCAAGTATGCATCCGTGGATACTTCTCGCCCCACAGCCAGACACAGAGCGACCGTGTGGTCGAACCCTTCAAATTCTTGCAGGGCAGCCAAGAGATACGTTGCTACGAACCAGCCAGCGAAATGTGCAAATCGTTCAAGCTTGTGCGCATGAAACAACGGGTGGAGATTCTGCCTACCCCCTGGCAACATGAACGCCAACACCGCACCTACTACACCGACATATTCGGCTTCTCTGGCGAAACCACCTACCGCATCAAACTCCGTATGGGCTACCTCTCAACCCATCTGCTCATGGAAGAATGCGGCGTGCAGCCCTACCAGCTTGTCGTCCTTGACGACACCCACTGGCTTTTCTCCACCCGCGTGTGCAGTATGCAGGGCATCGGACGCTTCGTTTTAGGACTCGCAGGCGACATCGACATCCTTGAAGGAGCAGAGTTGAAACAGTACATTAATGGTGTTTTGCAGAAATTAACAAAAATCGGCCAAGGAGAGTAGATTTCAGTAATTCTGTGCCATAATTTGTCGCGAAAAAGTTCGTTACTTTGCAGCGTGAAACAAAAAAGGAATCATTAACATTAAAAAATCACGCAATATGAAGACCCAAGTAACAACCTTCGCATCCCTGACTCACACGACAGTCGCTCCCCTCATGGCCATCACATCTCTTTCGCGCAGACTGGCAGAAACCGACTGCCTTCAGAACCTTTCCGAACTCTTTTCCGCTGTGCTCGAAGAAGACGTAAGCCCGATGCAGACCCTCTGCCTGCTCAATTCCGTCCTCTCCCTCTTCATGGTCGTGTTCCCCGTCGGCATACCCTTTCTGCTCCGCATCCTTTTCCTCGTCTGGTTTGTCCTCAGTCTGCTCCAGTGCCGACAAGCAGGTATGGGCAAATAGGGATTTCACCCTCGCCGATATGATAAATCCCGCTGCAAATAGGAAAACTCCATTTGCAGCGGTTCTCTTTTTGCCGTAAATTTGCAGCGCAATTACAAAGTCAACACACTCTCTTTCTACTATATATTACACTTGATTTTATTGGTTTCTGAAGGCTGCCTTTCGTGAGAAACGCAGCCTTCTAATTTTGTCCCTGAAACGGCCAACAACCGGCACAGTCAATTTTTCAAATCTTTTATCTTTAATATTTGTACGATTTGAAAGATTTGGCTGCGTTTATTGAATAAACTCATCCCAGCGACTGAACGTCTTCTTCGTGAGATCGAAGACATACTTGTGGTCGGTGTAGTCAAACATTTCGCCCTTGAACACAGACGAGTTAAGCTCTACATCGTTGAAGTAGATATAAACATCCCCCCAACCATCCGCCAGATAGCTGATGCGAACCTTGTCGTCCTCTATCTTCCAGGAAAACTCGGCATAATCCGTCTTCTCCGTCATGTGTTCATTCTTAAACTCCAGCTGATTGCCCATACCGCTCTTGTTATTGTTCCCCGCCGACAAGAAACGTATGACGGCATAGCCCCTTTCGTTGTTGAAGTCCCATTGCGAGTTATTCTTCTTGTAGCCAGAAATATAGCCCTGCCATTCGCCAATCAGATTGTTAGCCACTTCCTGTGGGTCCTTCTTGTCATCCTTCTTACAACTCACGTTGAGCAACGCAACTGTGGCAACCATGGCCACAAACAGAAAAATCTTTTTCATTGAGTAGTTAATTATTTTAGTTATACATAAAAAATTTCAATAAAAACGTATGCTATTAAATTGTTTTGCAAAGATAAAGACATTTCACGAAACGACAAAGAAAATCCGTAAAAACTTATTTCATTCAACCTTCGCAGGGTTCTCTTTGCCACAGATTACACGGATTTTTGCTTAAGAACCACAGATTACCCCAATTACCCAAATTTCTTCTTTTATTGCACAAATTAGAAAGCTCTCAGGGCTTTGGAAAAAACTTTTCCCCAGGTATTTTTTGAAGCAAAGTTACATTTTGATGTTAATAGGCTTGTAATCATTGGATTAAGCTTAAAAAAGTTACATTAAAGTTGCATGAAAGTTGCATGAAAGTTACACCAATTCAGTCATTTTATGGCGCAAATTTGTCAAACTTATAGCATACATCACTGGATCAGTGGCACTACAGTGCTGTTGCGGTGGCACTGCATTACTGCTGCGGTGGCAAAGTTCTCTCGCTGCGGTAGCAATGCAGTGCTGCTGGAGTACGAAAGTTCTCCCACTACGGTAGCAATGCAGTGCCACCGCTGTGGGAGAACTTTCCCACTGAAGGCAACAGCCGAAGGCTCGTGAGGGAGTCTTCGGCTGTTACTATTAAATGATGGTTTGTTCTTACCAGAGGTCGCCGTAGGCAGGTTCGTCTTCTACTTCCCCGCTATAGCCTCTTTCGCGAACATCGGCAGTTGTAACATTACCATTTGTTGTTGTTTTACCACTATACTTAAGTGAATCACATACCAGCTGGCAAATGTCGATAGATACTGTTTCGATTTGTGGCTTAATATATAACTTTTTCATGTTTTGTATTCTATTTTAAAGAGTGAATAAATTTATTTCTACGATTACTTGATGAAAAGCTTCTTGCCGTTCACGATATAGATACCTCTTGTTGGGTTCATTACGCGCTGGCCGTTCAGGTTATAAATAGCAGCATTTGTAATGGCGTTTACGGCATCGTTGTTTTCAATTGCTGCAATGCCTGTAGCCTGACCACCTTCAAAGTCAATAGATACACGGCTCTTTGCACTTGAACTACTATTGGTTATCTTTGATAAATCAACATAAGCCTTGTTAGCTTCAACGGTTACATCAGAATCTACTTGGTACAGTTCATTCTTGCTCAAAACATAGTAGTTTTCACCCTGTGGAGCTGTTGTGTTTGTAAATGTACCTACCAAACCATTGTTCAAAACAGGTGTGGTTATGTCACATTCACTAAAATCGGCACGGAAGAAGTGAACGTTGCCAACTGTAGGCTTATTATCGTCATAAGAACCTATTTCATCATACGACATATAGAAATAAGATTTTCCTGCTTCAAGTAATCCATCCACTCTCTCCAAAGTAATACCATTGTCTGTTTTTCCTGCAATACTATATACTAACGCTCCAGATACAGAAGCTTTGTAAGGAAGGCTAATTGTACCAAATTTACCTGTTACAGTATAATTACGTACAAGATTGCCGTTATGCTGAGATACATATTGTCCACCAAGCATATTTGTTGACAAATAGCTTGTCAAATACACTTGTGAAAGATACACATTAGCATTTCCTCCATAATAACCATCTAAAGTGAGAGATTTAATCTTTGTAATGTCTAATCCCTTAGTAGTTTTTAAATAATTTAAATCTATACATAAGGCATTACGATTATTCCATTTATCTAAAACCATTCCTCTGAAACTATCATCGTGCGTATTATCTGCATCAGTACATGAAACTCCATTATCATCTGTAAGATGAATCTTTGAACTAGTATTTGAAGCCGACTGTGATGTCGTTATTACTAAATAGTTCCAGTTAGATAAATCAACAGGCGTGTCAAAAGTCCAGCCACCAATTGAAAGCAATTTTGTTTCTGCATCATAGCCTGTAGCCTTAGAGAGTGCAAAAATTTTATCATTAGCAGGATTAACCGTCACGCTACTGAATTCAATCGATTTATACAATTTCAGATAGACTTGATCAGAATTCATTCCATCAACTTTCATCCAAGAAGCCCTTCCTTGCCCATCTGTAGCTTTACCTACATTTTGAAACGAGAATCCATTTTCCGAATCAAATGTTACATACCACAGACCGTAATTATTATCGTCCTGGCCATAAGTTTTACCATTCGATTGTGAGTTAGCAGATATACCAGCAAAAGTGATACCCCAAGTAGGCGTATTGATATAACAGCCACCGTCAATACCAGAATAATCTGTTCCATTCAAATTTTTTATGCGAATTCTGTAAATATTATTACCTTCTATACCAGAATCTTCTACCTTTTCCAACAAATATGTAAAGTATGCTGTATTGGGAATTGTCTGAACGCCACCATTTATTGAATTTTGACCATTGGCAAAATACATGGCTTTAGTACCATTGTCACTAATAACAAAAGTATTTCCATTAGTGATATAATCTAATGATGTAATTTCATCAGTAAAACCATCATTACTTATCACGACAAAAGATTCATCAATATAAACATCTGTAATCACAACAGAAGCAGGATGTTTGTCGTCAATCGTAGAACCATTCTTGGCTGCAGTTGGACTCCAAATAGTAATATCTTTAATATTTGTAAAATCACAATTGGGATTAGCATTTCTAAGAGCAACAAGATTCACATTATTCTCTCCTGCAACAAGATTGTAATCTGCATATTTCTCAGATTTGTCTTTAATTCTCAGTCTTACCTTGTCAAGGTTTTCACTAAAATTTGACAAGGTGGCATGAATAGTCATATATGCTGTTATGTCACCAGAAGGAAGACCTGTCAATAGAATTTGCCAGCCATTAACCGCAGTAAAACCCATTGTATTGGTTTCTGAATTCCAAGTAGCCCCTGTTGCAACGGACAGAGAACCATACACTTTTTCTGCTTTCACAGAATTCATTCCCGCACCAACAACACACAGCACCAGTGCGAGCATTAATTTAGTAATTTTTCTCATTTTTGATTTGAAATTAAATTAAAAGTTTGATAATTAAATTTGGTTTTGCAAAATTGTGGGGCAAAGGTAGCTGTTTTTTGAGGCTTATTTATAAAACACATGTATCATGTGCTTGTGTGCGTGATACACTACGAGTTTTGGAAACATAAGGGGAAGCATTTGTTACAAAATTGATAGTTTTGACGGAATGTTTTTTAAGGATTTTCCATCTTTTTTGTCTAATGAATTTAGGAACCAAGGATTTTCCAATGCAGCGAAATCGCTTATTCAAGCGGCATCTGTTGCCCTGCAGCAACCGTCCTTTTGTGGGTCAAATTCCTTAGAAAAGAAACCAAGAAAAACGAGGCAACACAGTATGGCCTCGTTTACATTTATCAAATACACGAAAGTTAAGGCTTTACAATTGCCGTTTCAATACACTGCACTTGATCATTCAACACACTGCACTTGGCGTTTCAAAACTTAACTCCTGTTCATTCAACTTTCGGAAGTGACAAAACCACAGATTACACAGATTACACAGATTTTTCAGATTACACAGATTTATCCGTTTAATCGTTACGCAGGAACTTGTTGTAATAGAAAACATATCGCTTTGCGATGATTAAACGAATTGAACGGATTTAGATATATCAACCCCTGTCTCAAAATAATCTGTTGTCCTGAAAAATCTGTGTAATCTGTGGTGAAGAATGCGGGATGTTTTTGCAAAAAATGGTAAATGGTAAATGGTAAATAGTAAATAATACTTACTTTTGCATGTACTTCTTGAACCAGGCGGTGCCGACGGGGAGGAAGAGGTCGTGACCTGCGGCGTTGAGATGAGCCGTGTCGTTGGGACCCTGGAAATACTGACGACGGAAGGCTTCGTCGCGTACCTGAATGACACACTTGGAGGTGTAGTTGCAAAGCACAGGGATGTGGTGGCGTTTGCACACCTTCTGGATGGTCTTGCAAACGGCTTTGAAGCCTGGACGGTCCACATACCACGGTGTGACGTAACCAATCTTGGCTTTGGGGCAGAGTTGCTCGATGCCCTGAATGAGGACTTCAAGCGAGTCGCGGAACATACGGAGCGAGTCGGGGTTGTCCTTCACCTTGTCGGCATCGTTGTGGCCTGCCAGAATGATGACGTAATCGGCTGTGGGGTCCATGTCCTTGTAGCGTACCCACATGGCTGGACCGAAGTTGAACTTTCCGTCGTGGGTGCGGTCGAAAGCCACACAGGAACCATTACGCCCGTAGTTATTGTAGGTGAGACCGAGGTTCTGCGCCATCTTGTAGTGCCAGGCTTCTTCCTTGGGACGGCGGTGGTTGGCAACGTAGGAGTCACCAATGATGTTCAGCGTCTGTTGTGCAAAGGTGGACATGAAAAAGAAGGACGCGAAAAGAAAGGAGAGTTGTTTTTTCATAGATGGATGGGGATTATATTTGAAACGAATTACCCTAATTTATATTCATCACACGAAGGAGATTAGGGACAATTAGGGCCATTCGTTTCAAAATACAGGTTCAAAAATAGAGATTTTTACAGCACTTTGATGAGTTCTACATCGAAGACAAGGGCTGAGAAGGGAGGAATCATGGCACCTGCTCCCCCTTCGCCGTATGCCAGCATATAGGGGATGTAGAAACGGAACTTGGAGCCTTCCTTCATCAGCTGTACACCTTCTGTCCAACCAGCGATGACTTGCTGGAGACCGAAGTCGGCTGGTGCGTTTCGTTTGTAAGAGGAATCGAAGACGGTACCGTCGATGAGACGTCCTTCGTAGTGGCAGCGCACGGTGTCGGTGGCTTTGGGCTGACGGCCGGTGCCTTCGGTGATCACTTCGTACTGCAGACCGCTCTTGGTCGTGGTGATGCCTGAACGTTTGGCGTTTTCAGCGAGGAACTGTTCACCCAGCTGTTTGGCGGCTTTGCCTGCTTCGGCAGCAGCGGCTTTCTGCTTTGCCTCCATGTCGGCGAAGAAGGTGTTGACTATCTGCTGGCCTTCCTGATGGCTGACCTTGAGGGGGTTGCCCTGCAGCACGTCGTTGATGGAGGCTGCAAAGTCGGTGATGTCGAGTTTGTCTTTCAGTCCCATCTGCAGCAGCTGATGACCGATGCCGAGACCGAGGGAATAAGAGAGTTTATCCATTTTGTAAGTTGTTATTTATTATTCATCACCACAGATTGCACAGATTTTTCTGATTGCACAGATTAGAAAGCCTCATAGGACTCAAGAGAAAATCTGTGAAATTTGTGTAATCTGTGGTTTTTATCACTACCGAAAGTTGAGTTGTTTATTTTACTTCCCAAATATCGTTGGTTTCGAGGAGTTCGGCAAAGTTGTGGTATTTCTTAGCGGCAGACACTTCTTCGATTTGTGCGTTGACGCAGTCGTCGTAGGTAGGTGCATCTACATCGCGGATGACGCCGAGGGCTACGGGGAAGCCATCGCCATTGCCCATGAGGGAGAGCTTCAGCTGGAGGGTGTTGTCCTGACAGTGGGCATCGTGAACAAGGATGTCCTTTTCGGTGATGCCGTCCTTGCCAATTTCAACGACTTTCAGTCCGAAGCCTTCCTGCACAAGACCGTATTCACGGTTTTCGCCAAAGATGAGCGGTTTGCCGTGTTCTACGTAGATAGCGTTCTTGGCACGGCCTTCTTTGCTATAGACAGCATCGTGGGTGCCGTTATTGAAGATGACACAATTCTGGAGGATTTCGCAGACAGCAGCGCCTTTGTGCTGGTAGGCTGCCTTGAGAATCTCCACCGTGCCAGGTGCATCGGTGGCAACGGCACGAGCAAAGAAGTGGCCGCGTGCTCCGAAGCAGAGTTCAGCGGGACGGAAGGGGTCTTCCACCGTGCCGTAGGGAGAAGATTTGCTGACGAAACCACGTGGACTGGTGGGGGAATACTGTCCCTTGGTGAGTCCATAGATGCGGTTGTTCAGCAGAATCATGTTGAGGTTGATGTTACGGCGGTTGGCATGGATGAAGTGGTTACCGCCAATGGCCAATCCGTCACCATCCCCGCTCACCTGCCATACGGCGAGTTTGGGGTTGACGACTTTTGCACCGGTGGCGATGGCTGCTGCACGTCCGTGGATAGTGTTCATGCCGTAAGTGGCCATGTAGTGTGGCAGACGGGATGAACAGCCAATGCCTGAGATAACGGCTGTGTTCCAGGGCTCTACACCGATTTCTGCCATAGCTTTGTGAAGGGAGGCAAGGAAGAAGTGGTCTCCACATCCAGGACACCAACGTGGTTGTCCTTTCTTATAATCTTGTGCTGTATAACTCATAGTTTTCTATTATTTTACTTTAACAACGAATAATGATTTTTTTTAAACAACGGATTTCACGGATTAGACGGATTTTCTTTTTTGGGGGGATACTTTGATAGCGGATTATAGGGATTTATCCTATTGGGAAACGTTCTTTTACAAGTGATGCCTCGCCAAAGTTGATTAGGAGTGCAAGATTGAAGCCTGCAATTCTGGCATAATTAATAGCTTGTGAACGATGTACGTCATCCAATTCTTTTACAGCCTTCAATTCGACTATAATCTTGTCATAGCATATAAAGTCGGGTATAAATGTCCCTTCTAACACGATGCCTTTATAAATTGCATGAAATTCTGTTTCACGCTGAAAAGGTATGTCACGTTCAGCAAACTCTATTGCCAGAGCCTCTTGGTAAACCTTTTCGGTAAATCCTGGTCCCAGTTCATTGTGAACTTTCATTGCAGCTCCAATGATTTGATAGGTTTCCTGTTCGTATATTAACATGACCTTAATCCGTTTAATCCGTGCAATCCGTTGTTTTTAAAATAATTATTCGTTGTTATACATTAATTACTTATTTATAATCTCTGTGAACGCATCGACCAGTTCGCTGACCACGAAGGGTTGGCCCTTCACTTGGTTGAACTTATACGGTGTGAAGTTGTCAACCTTCATGCGGAGCCAGCCAGCAAGCTGTCCCATGTTCTGTTCGGCAACCACCACTTTGGGGTATTTACCAAGGACGGCTGCGGTGTTCTTGGGCAGGGGGTTGATGAACTTGAAGTGAGCAAGGGCTACCTTCTTTCCAGCCTTGCGGAGTTCGTCCATGGCAGCGTGGAGGTGTCCATAAGTTCCACCAAAACCGACGATGAGGAGGTCGGCATCGTCTTTGTCGCCCAGCACTTCGAGGTCGGGTACGGGAATCTTGTCAACCTTTTCCTGACGCAAGTGTGTCATCAGGTTATGGTTTTCGGGGTCTGTCGAGATAGCACCCGTCTTGTTGTCCTTCTCCAATCCGCCGAGGATGTGCTGGAAACCTTCACGACCAGGTACAGCCCAATAGCGTACCCCTGTTTCAGGATTGCGGAGGTAAGGTGCCCATGAACCTTTCAATTCCTCAGGAACATAAGGAGGATTAATGGCAGGATAGTCTGCTAGGTTGGGCAATTTGAAGGCTGCTGAACCATTGGCCACGTAGGCATCGGTCATCAGGATGACGGGCGTCATGTGTTCCAAAGCCATCTTGCTGGCAGCATACGCCGCATCAAAACAGTCGGTGGGTGAGGTGGCAGCTATGACGGGCATGGGGCTTTCTCCGTTTCGTCCGAAGAGAGCCTGCAAGAGGTCTGTCTGCTCGGACTTTGTAGGAAGACCTGTTGCCGGACCACCACGTTGTACGTCGAGTACGACAAGCGGCAACTCCATGATGACTGCCAGATTCATGGCTTCGCTCTTCAGGCAAATGCCTGGACCAGAAGTGGAAGTGACAGCCAAAGCACCGGCAAAGGAAGCGCCTACAGCAGAAGAGCAGCCAGCAATTTCGTCTTCACACTGCACGGTGGTTACACCCAGCGATTTGTGCTTGCTCAGTTCGTGCAGCACATCGGTAGCGGGTGTAATAGGATAAGAACCCAAATAAAGTTTCAGTCCGGCTTTTTCTGCAGCAGCAATGAAACCATAGGCTGTAGCCTTGTTGCCGGTGATGTCCATATAGCGGCCAGGCACTTTGTTCTTGGTTTCAATGCGATAGACGTTGGCAACCGAGCTGTGGGTATTATGTCCGTAGTCGTAGCCAGCCTGTATCACCTTGATGTTGGCTTCGGCCACGCCTGGTTTCTTGGCAAATTTCTCTTTGAGGAAGTTGAAGGCAATATCGAGATCGCGGTCGAAGAGCCAGCAGACCAAACCCAGTGCAAACATATTGCGGCACTTGAGCATGGCTTTCACATCCATTCCGCTGTCGACGAGACAATCCTTCACCATCTGTGTGATAGGACAAGCAATGACGCGGTCGGGGTCGATACCCATTTCGCCCAGATAATCTTCAGTGGCAAAGGCAGCCTTCTTCAGGTCGGCAGCCTGGAATGAATCTGTGTCGATGATGATGGCTGCACCTGGCTTGGCATACTTGTACTGTGTCTTGAGTGCAGCAGCATTCATGGCCACCAACACATCACACTTGTCGCCTGGGGTATAAACCATGTCGGCACCGATGTGTACCTGGAATCCGCTCACACCCGTCAGCGATCCTTGTGGGGCACGGATGTCGGCGGGATAATCGGGAAATGTACTGATACTGTTACCTACAGTAGCTGAAACTGTAGAAAAAATGTTTCCGGCGAGCTGCATACCGTCGCCAGAGTCACCAGAAAAACGAACTGCCACTTCGGCCAGTTCTTTTACTTCTAATGTTTCTGCCATATTATTTGAGTTTATTACGTTTTTGCGCTGCAAAGTTCCGAAAACTTTACAAAATGACAAAATAAAAGCCCCATTATTTGGCTTTATGCTTAAAAAAAGAGGTAAAACGGCAACATTTTGTACCGTTTTACCTTTATTGGATTATCATTTGTTTGGCAAACTCCCATATCACCATGCCTGCCGTGGTGCTTACATTTAGCGAATGTTTTGTGCCGAATTGAGGAATTTCCAGACAACCGTCACACAGGTCAACGACCGCTTGCTTTACACCTTTTACTTCGTGTCCCAACACAATGGCATAGCCTCTCGCGGGATCTATCTGCAAATTCTGCAACATGGTTGAGCCTTCACACTGTTCTATGCTATAAACAAAAAAGCCTTGTGCCTGCAAACTGCTTACAGCTTCTTCCGCCGTAGCGAAATGGTGCCACTCCACGGTTTCCTCTGCACCCAGTGCTGTTTTGTGGATTTCAGCGTGAGGAGGTTGTGCCGTAATGCCGCAGAGACAAATTTTCTCTATCCGAAAGGCATCCGCCGTGCGAAACACGCTACCTACATTATACATAGACCGCACATCGTCCAGCACGACTACCAGAGGCATTTTCTTCGAGGCTTTGAACTCTTCCACGTTCATGCGCCCCATTTCCGTTATCTTCAGTTTCCGCATTCCGTTTCTGTTTCCGCTACATTTGTCCACTTTCTATCAACAAGATAGCGCGTTCTGTCAAGCGGTCATCACATTCTGGGTCATACTCCTTCTTCAGGCTGGCACCAAACAGACTGGCAAACGCATTGTAGAAACCAGCCTTGAAACCACCCATGTAAGTTTTAATCAACTGATAGCTGGTCATGTCACACTGGCGGTCGATGAGCTTAATCAGCAATTTGCCTTGCGAAAAGGTCAGTTTCTTCAGCTTCGGGTAATACTGCGCCTTCAACTCCTTCTCCGACTTCTTCAGGTAAGCATCCTTTTCCTTCTTCGTCGGCAGCGAATCCAGGTGTGCAATCGTCCGATTCACCACTCCCTGAATTTCCACCGCAATGGGGTACACCTTCTTTATATTATTGGCAATCTTGTAATACTTCTTTGCCTGACGAGCATTTTTAAACACAAGCTTCTGGAAAACATACACATCAGCAAACATGAAGCTGGGAATCATTTCCCCGCCATCCTCCACCATGCCTGTATAATACATGGCATGAGAAAAAATGGGCGCACCTGTCATGTCTTGGTTCGTCTGTTCATCGGCCACCACTTGTCCTTTTGCATTTTCCGCATAGACAATCAGCAGCAAAATCATTGCCCATTTTTGACTTTGTCGAGCTAAACGTTCACACTTTGCCATTAAAATGCTGATTTTGGGCTGCAAAATTACGAAGAAAATTACTTTCGTCCCCCTTTTTCACATTTTATATCATTTTATTTCATACTTTTTACACCAAATTATATTAACTTTGCAGCCAATAATCATTTATAGAACCAACTAACACAATTTATTAACCCATTAACCTTTTTCATTTTTATGAAGAAAATGACCACCCTTCTCAGTGTCATGACACTTGCCGTCACGGCAAATGCCCAGACCACACTGCCCCGTGCAGTCTGCACTTTCGATTTCGAAGGTGTAACCAGCGCTGCCGACCTCAACGCAGAACAGGTAGGCGAAGGAGCCTTCCCTACTTCCGCCGACGCCAACTTCGGCACTTACTACCAGAACAAGCCCACCGTTAAGGAATGGGGCAAACATGCCAACTACCTCATCATCCCCACCGACGGATTCCAGAAGGCTCAAAGCAAAGCCTCCAACGAGTTTACCCTGGCTTTCTGGGTGAACGGCTATGTAGCCAATGCCAACATTCAGGCTGTCAACCACTACTTCAGCTCACTCATTTCAGCCTACGGTGCCAATTCCTACAAGACATGGAGCTGGCCCGTGTTCAATGTTCGCACGCGCGGCAATCTGCAAATCAACTGTGACGGCTGGAGCGACTACACCAACGAAGAGAACGTCAATGCAGTCGTCAAGGAAGACAACAGCTGGATTCTGACCGCCCAGACCGAAAGTGGAGAAAACGACGAAGCCGGCAACCCCATCATGGTCGATACCGACTTTGATGCCAACTGGCACTACGTCGCCATCGTCTTCTCTGGCGTCAATGCCAAATACTACATCGACGGCACTATCTGGAACGAATGGAATGCCACCAACAACAACTACGACTTCCCCAACCACATGAAGCCCCTCGATGCCCTCTATCTGGGCGACGGATCATGCTGGGATTGGAACGACCCCGATGGTGCATACGCCTTCGACGACATCAACTTCTATGCCACAGCCCTCTCTGCCGACCAGATAGACCTCATCATGAACATCAAGCGAGGCAACATCGGTGACGAAGAACGGCTTGCCATTGCTCAGGAACAACTGCAAACCACCATCGACAACGCCAGCGAGTTCCAGGCCATGCTCTCCGACGAAGGCTTTGGCAGCATGGCTGACGAACTGGGCGACTATCTGATGGAAATCGACCCATACAGCTTTGACAACATCGAAGCCATCCAAGCACAGATGGCAGAAATCAGCGGCAAGCAAGACACTTACAACGCCGTCGTCGAAGCATTCAATGCAGCCCAGCTGACCCTCAGCAATTACTATGACTATTGCACCAACACAGCTTTCAGCGGAGCCGACGACTTCAATGCGGCCATCGTTGCTGCCTCCCTGTCCATCGAAGACCCCACATCTCTCCAGACCATTGCCACAGCCATGGCATCCCTCGAAGCAGCAAAGGTCAGCTACATCTTCACGCAGCAGGGCGACGTCATCAACGTGAGCAAAGTCATCAGCGCACCGTGGTTTGTAGAAGAAACCTACGAACCCACGGTTGAAGAAGACGGCACACTCACCTTCCCCGCAGACGCAGCAAGCCACCTCTCCAGCAAAGGCTGGACCATTGCCAGCTCTGAAAACCTGAGAGGCGCATCCGACTGCACCGTCTATTTCACTAACGGACGCAGCACCGCCAACGTTTGGCACAACTCCACCATCGTCGGCGGACAGCTCTACGTAGAGCAGACCATCACCGGACTGCCAGCAGGCTACTACGAACTCAGTGCCGATATGTCTTCATCCTCCGAACCCACCGACAACCACCTCTATGCCATCAGCGGTGGCATCACCCGCGTGTCAGAAACGCCAGCCAGCTTCGGTCCCTGGGTGTCGGGCGACGACACCAGCGGTTCGTGGACCACACTTACCACCGACAAAGTGCTTGTAGGCACCGACGGCACACTCACCATCGGAGCATCCTCCACCACCGACGGCACCCAGTACAAAGGCTGGTTCTGCGTCACCAACTTCCAACTGAAATACTACGGAGAAACTTACGACATGAGCGAAGACGTGACGTTGAAAGCCGACGAAGTACACGAAGCCATCCAGCAACTCATCCTGGCAGGAGACAGACGGGACGCCGAGACAGCATTGGAAGAAATACTCAACTCCAACGCCATCGACTACCTGAAAGTCGCCGACCTTACCGACCTGCTGAAAGACATCAACACCACCCTCGCTACAGAAACCGCCTTCACGGCCGCCCAGACCATCCAGGAACTTATCAGCAAAGAAACCAGCGAAGCCGTGAAAAAAGTTTACACACTGGCCTACAGCACCATAGAGACAGCCCTGGAGAGCCAGACTGCCACCGTAAGCATCCTGCCACAGCTGCAGACACTCTCCGCAGCCTATATCCAGCTGGCCGACGCCACACGTGCTGCCCTGAATTGGGGCACAGCCGAAGCCACAGCTGCTGCCGAGACAGTCACCGACGGACTCACAGCCGACGACACTCAGGCTGTTCTCGACAAGGCTGAAGCCCTCTTCGACATGATGAAAGCAAGCATCACCCAGTTTGAAGCCAGCGAAGAGAATCCAAAAGAAATCACCGCACTCATCGGCAATCCATCTTTCGCAGGCGACCTCCACGATGCTTGGACCATCGAGGGAACTTACGCCGTACAGCAAGCCGAGATTGAATTCTACAACGTCAACTTCAACCTCAGCCAGACACTTACCCATATGCCAGCCGGCAAATATATGCTCACCGCATCGGGTTTCTACCGCGACGGCAACGACTATGCTGCCATCATCAGTAGATACCACACCCCGTTAGACATTGACGGAAACAGCAACACCACGGCATACGACCCGAATGCCAACGCCTACCTCTATGCACAGGCAGGCACACGCCGAAGCAGCAGGTCGCTCGTCTCCATTGCCAGCGACTCGCTCGTTGTCGGTTCCGAGGAAGACGATAGCTACTTCGACTACTACGGCAACGAGAACCACATTGTTACCGATTTCACCTGTCTCGACAATACCGCCGATCCAGCCGTTTACTACCCCTACTGGATGTGGAATGCCTACTACATGATTACTAACCGCGGCCTTTACGCCGGCAACCAGCTTACCTTCAACCTTGTCAAGGAAGCCGACCTCACCATCGGCGTACAGAAACAGACCACCATCAGCGGCGACTGGACCCTCCTCGACAACTTCCGTCTCTACTACTTAGGAGCTTCCGACGAGAAACCCGTCACGGTGGAAGACATCACCAACCTGATTGACCGTTATCTGAACTCGGATGGTGAAATCACCCTGGAAGACATTACGAATTTGATTGACCAGTTCCTGGAACAATAAAAAAACATTCTGAAAATTTGCACAAACAAGGCAAAGTTCGTATCTTTGCCGCGCAAAACATTTATTGCAATAGAGCAATAAGAAAAAAGTCTTAATCCCTGAGCCTCCCCAAGCGCATTGCAGGTCGATTCCGTAGTCGATGCCCAAGTTGGAGGACAGGGATTTTTCTATCCGAATGGTCTGTTTAGGTTTCCTAATTGTAGCCGGGGCGGTGCCATAGTTCTTTTTACTCCCCAGAAAAGCACCGAAGAAATAGAGGGCACAAAGAACCCATGCTTGTTCCTTGTGCCCTCTCCTCATAGTTTTTCTGTTCCTTTGT
Organism: uncultured Bacteroidales bacterium; assembly: GCA_902802265.1. GTDB lineage: Bacteria > Bacteroidota > Bacteroidia > Bacteroidales > Bacteroidaceae > Minthosoma. Next base: position 37,962 of record CADCLN010000021.1, read on the forward strand.
CTATTTACCCATGTATTTCTTCTTGCCCTATATGCCAGAAAACCGCTACCTCGGCTACGCCGAGCTAACGACTCATTTCCAAATACACATTAATCAATGTTGTAATGTCATTCAGTGTCAGCACCCCGTCGCCGTCAAGGTCGTAGGGGGAAGGGGAAGGGGAAGGAGGGTTTTTGCATTCAAGCAGAATGTCTGTGCCAACTATCGTGTAGATGCCAGGCTTGAAGCCAGGCACTTTTACATTTATGATGTCAGGATACGAACTATAACTGTCAAACATATCTGGCAAGTCATGCCATGTCAACCTGATGCGGTTGTTCTCTGTAAAACAAAAAAGATAATGGTAATATCCTCGCATATTCAAACATCCTGTAATATGCAAAGTGTCATCAATGAATTCATAGGAAAGAGAATTCCCCTTTTCAAAAGGAAAAGTCTTGTCTGTTCCAAACCACAGAGTTTTCATGTATTCTTTGTTATGTATGGGTAAATAATATCCATCTGCACCTACCACCAAATAACAGACCGAACTTTCCGCTATAGAATCTATACTGTTCATATTCAGAAATCCTGTATATAATGAACCTATCCCCTCTATCCATACATCTTTCTTCTCTGGATTTTTGATATTTTTGAATTTCAGCATCTTGTTTTTTGTTTTATAGTATGAGTATGGGTCACTAAAGACACATGTGTCACCTACATCTTCTACCTGCATTACCGTTCCGTCAAGCATGGTAAAGTTGTCGCCAACGTTCAAACCAAAATCCATCACCAAATCTTCTGTTGACTTCTCAGAAGACCACAGGTACACCCTGTTTGCTTCTTGGCAATAATAAAATTCATACTTTTCTCGGGAAGGCATTAGTTTTGTGACATCAAATTTTGTGTATGTTTTCCCATTAAAATCATTTTTGTAAGAAGTTCTTATTGCGACAGTCTGACCTATCATTCCGTTCTGTGTAAGATAGGTGGTTGTCCACCGATCCAAGTTGTCAATAGCAAAAAAATTATTACTTTGTGCCCTTGCAAGGCTTGCGAAAATTAAACAGACACAGAGTAAGAAACTGTGCTGCAGGGTGGAAATATAGTTTTTCATTTTTATTATGTTTTGATGGCTAATGGCTGTTGATTTCTACTTTTGAATTAGTTATCGTGGTGTTCGGTTGCAAAATCACGGTATCGCCTTCAAGTTTTACATTGGCATTCTGAATAATGACATCACCTGTAGGCTTTGTGGTTGTCACATTAGTTCCCACCAGGATTGTTTCACCCACGTATTTCTTCTTGCCCTATATGCCCGAAAACCGCTACCTCGGCTACGCCGAGCTAACGACTCATTTCCAAATACACATTAATCAATGTTGTAATGTCATTCAGTGTCAGCACCCCGTCGCCGTCGAGGTCGTAGGGAGAGGGGGAATATTTACATTCCAAATTCACAGGGGTAAAGTGCTTCGCCCGAATCATGTATGTTCCAGGCAGAAATCCAGGAATTTTTACATCAATCTTTTGCAGTGAAGAAGCATCTTGGGGGTAGGGAAAAGACAGGGCGTGTGTTATCCGCAGAGAAACATCGCTCTCCCTGATGCCGCATTCCATATAATATTCAGAAATGGGAATCAAGCTCTGAATGCCCGTCACATGAAGAGTGTCTTTCAGAAATTCATATTCCAGCGAGTCAAAACGCTCAAACTGCATGGACTCTATGATTTCGTTATATTCCTCCCGCGTCAAATCCCTGCGGTTTACATGAGCAGTACGGAATGAAGGCCGATTCACATACTGGACAAAATGCCCGGAGAGTATAGACTCCTCGTCGTGAAGGTTTACACACAGCACATCCATATTCCGGATTCCATTTTCTGCCAAGAAAGACTGTGACAGGATGCCTGTATTTACAGACCCTACTCCTTCAATCCACGTGTCTTCAAATCCAGACCCGTCCGTTGCCTGTAAGCGTAGCATCTTCAATGACCTTTGCTTTTCTTGCGAAAGAGGGTAAAACGCATATTGTTCACAGTCATCTATGTAGCCCTCCTCTATCACCTTCATTCTTCTGTTCCCGTCAACAATAGTGATGTCATTCAGGTGCAGACCGAAATCAAACATTGTGACCGTCCTGTTTCGTTGCTTGTCGTACAGAGAAACCTGGTCTCCTGTTTGCTTGTAGAAGATGTACCTGTCCTCCATAAAGTTGGCGGAAACTTTCATTTTTGTGTATGTCCATCCATTTATCAGGCTGTCCCCCATGTCATATATGTGAAGGGCAGCGTTTCCCCCGTCTGCCAAGTTGCAGCGACAATACCAAAGTTTACTGTAGGGTTCATCCATATATCCATACTGACGGTCAGGATTCATGGGGATAACGTCAGCTTGTAAGTGCTGAACATTTATCAAAATATTGACCAAGAGGGAAAGCTTTATTCCATTAAGCAATAATGCTATAGCGTTTCCGTATGAAATTTTTTTAAATGTATCCATTTTCTTGCAAAATTTATTCGTCATTGTTATTGATTTCTACATTTGAATTGATGATGGTTGTTCCTGGATGTAGTTCTACGGATTCCGCTTTTATACTGACATCTGCATTCTGAATAAGTACGTCACCTGTAGGCTTTGTGGTTGTCACATTAGTTCCCACCAGGATTGTTTCACCCACGTATGTATGCGTTCCGTTGATAGTCTCATTCTGAATATACAAGTTTTTATAGAATGTGTATATGTATGGAATGCAGTTGTGTCTGTCGATACATATGATTACACTGTCAGCATTTGTTGCATATTCTTTGTAATTCCCAATATATGAATCCACAATGTTGCTTGACGGTGTATAAAATGTAATTCTGTTATTTGTTCTGCTTCCACGAGTCTGTACAATGATATTCCCATTTTCATATTTTATAATAGGGGAATTAAATCCTTCTGGCCTTTCTGTATATATCATCATAGAGGGATCTCCAAAACAATGAAAGAGCTCTTTTGTATATAAGACACAATCCTCATTATTGTTAGGGTGCGTATGTGTCATACCTATTTCTTCCATATACTCCATTCCTTGATCTAATATTCTCCCTAATTCATATTGCGGTGTAGCTTGTCAAAAAGATTTTGGCTTTCATAATGTTAAGTTGTTTGAAGGGTTAATAAATTATGAGTCCACTTGAAAAAGTCTTTTTAACGAAATTTGCCTTCTGACAATCAATTGGTTGAAAAGTCCAAAACCGCTATTTTTGACTTTTTCAAGTGGACTCAATTATTAATTATCAAAAATACGTTGCAAATATAAAGTTTCTTCTTGATTTGACCAAAGAAAAAAGGGATTTTATTTTAAGGTTTTAATGAACCCAAACCATGACTAGTCACGTGGCATAGTTCTGCTACTGCCGGCGCAAAGTTCTCTCGCAGCCGTGGCAATGCAGTGCCGCCGCAGCGGGAGAACTTTGCGGGGGCAACGAGAGAACTGTGCGCCGGCGGTCAGAGAACTTTGCCACTGGAGTGGGAGAACTTTGCGCCGACTGCGGCAATGCTGTGGTTCTGTTTTAACATTTCGGCGGTTTCTTATCACAACTTAACAGTTGTCGATTCAAAACATGGCTGTTGTCTCTTCGAAACACGGCACTTATCGTTTCAAAACTTTGTGATGTGTTAAAATGACTATCCGCAATCTAATACCAATAGATTTGTGACTCAATTCGCATGTAATTAAAGAATCACAGGTTATGCAAATTACATTGATTTATCCAACGCGGATTGTCACGAATGAACCACGAACTTTAGAGCTCGGCAGAGCCAAAACTTGAATAGGTGAAATGAATCTTCAAAAAACGTCATGGAGAACCTAACTTTCCTGCACATAGACGTGCTGCACACGGTTGGAGATGCTTGTAAGCACTTCGTAGGGAATGGTTCCGATGGCGTCGCTGAGCACTGTAACGGGCAGGTCGTCACCAAAGATGACGGCATGGTCGCCCACACGGCAGTCGATGTCGGTCACATCAATCATGCAGACGTCCATGCAGATGTTCCCCACGTAGTCAGCCCGCTGTCCGTTCACCAGGCAGTAGCATTGGCGGTTGCCCAAACGGCGATTCAGTCCGTCGGCATATCCAATGGGGATGGCTGCAATGCGCGACGGACGCTGCAACACGGTACGACGGCTGTAGCCAATGGAGTCGCCTGCTGGAACGTTGCGTATCTGGAGGATGGTTGTCTTCAGGGTCGCTACATTGTTTAATATGGCATTCGTAGCGGGGTCGATGCCATAAAGACCCAAACCGAGGCGCACCATGTCGAGTTGCCACTGGGGGAAGTGCTGGATGGCGGCAGAGTTGCAGATGTGGCGCAGTATCTTGTGGCTGTAGGCCTGCTGCAAGCAGCGGGAGGCTGCATCGAAGAGGGCGAACTGATGGCGGGAGAAGTCGTCGAACTGGGCTGAGTCGCTGCCCACGAAGTGGCTGAACACGGAGCAGGGCACCAAGGCTGTCTGCCGCTGCAAACGGCTGATGAGCCGTGGCATGTCTTCCAGCGGGTTGAATCCCAAGCGGTGCATACCGGTGTCGAGCTTGATGTGGACGGGAAAGTCGGTGATGCCGTGTTTTTCAGCGGCACGGATAAGGGCTTCGAGGATTTCGAAGGAGAACACTTCGGGTTCGAGCCGATGGTCGAAGAGCATCTTGAAGGATGTCGTTTCGGGGTTCATCACCATGATGTTGGCTGTGATGCCGGCACGGCGAAGGTCGGCACCTTCGTCGGCTACGGCAACGGCCAGATAGTCCACACCTGCATCCTGTAGTGTCTTGCTGGTTTCAAGTGCCCCCGTGCCGTAGGCTGAGGCTTTAACCATGCAGACTATCTTGGTCTGGGGGTCTTGTATGAAACTGCGGTAGTGGCGCAGGTTTTCCTGCAAGGCTGAGAGGTTGACTTCGAGGATGGTCTGGTGCACTTTGAGCGTGAGCAGGTCGGATATTTTGTCGAAATGGAACTGACGCGCTCCCTTGATGAGGATGAGTTCGTCGCGCAGCTGCTGAAAAAGCGGACTGGCAAGAAATGCATCGGTGGAGTGGAAGGCATAATGCTCCATGGGGAAGCAGGAGGCACAGCGGCTGATTTCGTCGCCTACAAGGATTACTTTCCCGATGCCGCGAGTGGCTGCCATCTGTGCCACCTGACTATAGAGGCTGCGTGGTGACAGGCCTGACTGGAGGATTTCGGAGAGGATGAGGGTAAGGTTTTGGGACTGTGAAGTTTTGAGGTTTTGGGGCCTGGCATGGGACCGTCGCACCATGAAGTCAAGGGCGATGTCGAGGGAGTGGATATCGGAGTTGTAGGTGTCGTTGATGAGGGTGCAGCCACGAATGCCTTCCTTGACTTCAAGACGCATGGCAACGGGTTCAAGATGTGACATCCGCTGACAGAGGGTTTCTGTATCTATGCCTCCCAACGCTATGACTGTTGCCACGCAAGTGATGCTGTTCTGGATGGCGGCATCGTCGATAAAGGGGATGGTGTAGGAATGGGTTTGCCCCTCAGCCTCGAAATATATGGTGGCGGCACCCTCAGCTTTCTCTATGCGCAGCGGAGTAATCTGCTGGCGACGGATGGAGGGAGGCAGGAGCGAGGCACAGCGGTGGATGGTGGTGTCTTGGCTGCAAATCACCATTTTGTCGGCATGACGGAAGAGTTGCATCTTCTCCGAGCATTTGATGTCGTAAGAGAGGAAATTCTCTTGATGGGCACTACCGAGATTGGTCATCACGCCGATGGTGGGGTGCAGTATTTGCTCCAGCCGTTCCATTTCGCCTGGCTGACTGATGCCTGCCTCAAAGATGGCGATGTCGTGGTGTGACGAAAGCAACCAGACGCTGAGGGGCACACCCACCTGGGAGTTGTAGCTGCGTGGAGAACGGCAGACGTTGTAGTCGGGGGAAAGCAGCTGGTAGAGCCATTCCTTCACCGTGGTCTTGCCGTTGCTGCCCGTGATGGCAATGACGGGTATCTGGAACTGGCTGCGATGCCATGCAGCCAGTTGCTGAAGGGCTTGCAGGGGGGAGGAGACGACGAGGAAGTTGCAGGAAGCGGAATGGGCTGGCGGTACTGAATAGTCAGCACCTTCTTCCACCACAAAATTCCTCACACCCCGTCGGATGAGTTGAGGAATGTATTTGTGCCCGTCGTTCTTGGGCGTTTTCAAGGCAAAGAAGAGGGTTTCTTCCGGAAAACTGAGTGACCGGCTGTCGATAAGCAGCCAGTTGATGGTGGCATCGGTTGTGCCGATGCGTTTTGCGCCAATGACTTGGGCAATGGTGTTTATATTGTACATAAGCGATGGTAGGACGTTTTATGTTGTTGCGTTAGGGATAATGGTTCTATGTTGGGTTTGCTTCCATTTTTTCAGATTTTGCCGACATTGTTCGATGGTCTGTGGCGACATGTATGTTTGCAGGAAACGCTGCCAGATGTATTCGACGGCGAGAGGTGATGGATGCACCATGTCGTCAGCATAAAAACGGTAGTCGCGCAGTTCGTCCAACAGGATTTCGTAGGAGGGGAAATAACTGTAATGACCGTCGGACGACGGACCGTTCACCATTTCCTCGACGGCTTGCAGCAAAATACCCTTGCTGATTTGGTTCAGATGCAGTCCGTCACGTTTGTGGCGAATAGGACTGACGGTGAAGATGATTTTCAGTTCGGGGTTGACGGAGGCAAGCAGATGGAGCAGCATTTGCCACTGGTCCACAATGTCGTAGGCTGTCAGCCGTTCTCGCTGAAAGAGGTTGTCGGGCTGTTTATGGCAGTTGGCGACAAGCATTCCAGTCTCTTTGAGCCGATAAATGATGGCGGTACCGAAAGTGACCATCAGCACATTGGCTTTCCGCAGATAGTCTGCCGTGCAGCGGGTTGCTGCATCGACTCCCTGCAAAAGTTCGTCTTGGGTCGTGGCAGAAAAGCGGCTATGATGCAGCCATGAATGCCAAATGCCTGTGGCAGTGTCCTGAAAGACCTCCGTACACGTTTTTTCACTGATGCAACGCAGCAGCATGACGGCGATGCTGACGGGATTGTAAAGTGTGCCAAAGGGGTTTGACACGACTTGAAAGCCGCTTTCAGTCAGTTTGCTGCCCATTTCGTCGGCAAAGCAAGAACCCAGCAGCAGCAGTTTGTCGCCGTGCAAAATCTGGAACGACGGCTTGGGTATCTCGACAGGGGTTTGCAATTGCATGGTTTTTCGAGAGTTTTTGCAGTTTTACCAAAACTTGTTGTTTTCTTCGCTATATTCAAAACCTGCCCGTGCAAGACGCAGGCAGAGGTCGTCTCGGTCAACATCTTCAGCACGGCAAAGTTCGTCGAGCGTGGCATAAAAGTCACGCAGTTTCATGTTCACCACACTCAGCAGCATGATAGGGTCTTCGGGTAAATTCATTGGTTTTGTATGATTATTCGATTGGTTTTCCATCTAAATCTCAGTTGGTAGAGCAGACCCGCCGTGGTCAGTCCGAAAGGGAAACTCCACCAGACACCCACAGCCCCCATGCCACAGGGGAAGGCCAACAGCCATGCCAGCGGAATACTGACCAGGGCGTAGGCCACAAAGGCCGAAATCATCATGGGTCTTACGTCCTGAATAGCCCGCAGCGAGTTGGCATATATCGTTTGCAGACAATCGCCCAGCTGGTAGCAGGCAAACGCTGGAAGCAGGGCGAGAAAGAGCAAGGTAACCTCCGGACTGGTCGTGAACATACGGGCTATGGGGACACCAGCCAGCAAGATGGTCGATGTGATGACAACCGCAGCGAGAACCGACATCCAGAAAGCCGTGCGAGCCGTCCGCTGCACTTCGTCCCATTCGTCCTGTCCTCGGAAATAGGCAATACGGATGGCAGCCGCTGCACCGACACCATAGTAAACCATAAAGCCAACGGTGGAGACCGTACACATCACCTGATGAGCAGCCAAAGCCGTAGCACCTATCCAGCCCATGAACAGGGCACAGACATTGAAAGAACCAGCCTCCAGACACATCTGCACAGAAATGGGTATGCCCAATCGCACCAGCAGCCACTGCCCCTTCGACGGATGTTCGCTGTATGCTTCTGCTTGCAAAAATTGCTCCGACTGCAGCAGGGCACCATATTTCAAGGCTAAGTGCAAAGCCACAGGCATCATGACCCTGGACAACAGGGTAGCCACTCCTGCTCCAAGCAACCCCCAGTCTAGGAGAAAGATGCAGACATAGTTCAACACAAGGTTGACCACATTGCTGCCAATCATCACCCACATCGGAGTCTTTGTGTCGCCCACGGCATCCGAAAACTGCTTCATGGAATTGAACAAAGCCAGAAACGGCAACGACACCAGCAGCACCAAGAAGTAGGGACGCATCAAGGGCAACAACTCTTCCGGCTGATGCAAAGCATCGAGATTGATATAGAGCAACAAGAGCAGGACCACGACCACCACGCTGGTCAGCAGATTCACCACATTGCTGTCTCTCAACGTCTGCAACACCTTTCCGTAATCGCCACGGCTGAAATGCGATCCCACCACAGGAGTGGTGGCGTATGACATTCCCAAGAGCAGGTAAATGACAAAATTGAACACATTGTTCACAAATCCAGCCGCAGAGAGTTCCGATGTTCCATACTGCCCCACCATAATCGTGTCCGCCCAGCCTTGCAGAATACTGCCTAACTGGGCAATGACAATGGGGTATGCCAAATGGTAGATAGCCGAAACTCTACTGCGCCCGTTCATCTAAGTAAGAATCTTTGAAACCGAGGAAATAGAGCACACCGTCCAGTCCGATGGTGTTGATGCTCTGCTGGGCATTGGCCACCACACGGGGCTTGGCATGGAAAGCGATGCCCAACCCCGCTTCGCTCAGCATCGGCAGGTCGTTGGCACCGTCGCCCACGGCAATGGTCTGCTGCAAATCCACCTTCTCCACCTGGGCTATCAACCTCAACAACTCTGCCTTGCGCCGACCATCGACGATTTCTCCCACATAGTTGCCCGTCAGGTGCCCTGTCTCGTCAATCTCCAGTTCGTTGGCATAGACATAATCAATGCCATATTTCTTCTGAATATATTCGCCAAAGAAGGTAAAACCACCCGAAAGGATAGCAATCTTGTAGCCATACCGCTTCAGCACATACATCAGCCGGTCCACACCCTCCGTAAACGGCAAGTTTTCTGCAATCTCCCGCATCACACTCACGTCCAGCCCCTTCAGCAACTGACAACGGCGGGTAAACGACTCCTTGAAGTCAATCTCGCCCCGCATGGCACTCGCCGTAATGGCAGCCACCTGGTCATACACACCATGCTTTCGTGCCAACTCGTCAATAACCTCTGCCTGTATCAGCGTAGAATCCATATCGAAGCAAATCAGCCGACGCATACGGCGATACATGTTATCCGTCTGGAACGAACAGTCAATCTCCAGCTCTTTCGACATACGGAGCAATTCGCCGTGCAGCTCCTCTTTGTCCTTCGGAGTGCCACGCACCGAGAACTGAATGCAGGCACGTGTTTTCTCCAGCGGATGCACAATGCTGGCACGCCCTGTCAGTCGCTTGATGCCGTCGATGTTCAGTCCCTGGTCAGCTATCAACCGTGTCACGGCACCAATTTGCCGAGCCTCCAACCGGCGTCCCAACACCGTCAGCATATAGCGATTTTTGCCCTGCCGAGCCACCCATGCCTCGTACTCATCCAGTGTGACAGGATAGAACTTGATGTTCACATTCAGTTCTGAAGCCTTGAACAGCAACTCCTTCATCACCCGTCCCGAATTTTCTTCTGCCACACGAATCAAGATACCCAAAGACAAGGTGGAATGGATGTCAGCCTGTCCGATGTCCTGAATGTGCACCCCGTAGCGAGTCAGGATTTCCATGATGCTTGCCGTCAGTCCAGGACGGTCTTCACCCGTGATGCGCAGCAGCATCAACTCTTCACGGTTATCGTCTTTGTTTTCCATTATCAATTCTTCATTTTATCATTCTATCCAAAAGATAAAACTCATAAACAAATCCATTTAATGGCCGCAAAGTTACACTTTTCTGAACGTATGACCAAATGTTTTGCATATTTTTAGGAAACCCAGAAAAAAAACCCCAGAAAAAACTGGAGGGAATTGAAAGGAATGGAAGGGAAGTTAAAAGGAAGTTAAAGGGAAGTTAACCCACATTGCAAATGTGTAACATCCACACCTCTTAATAATTCATAAAATCTGCTTGTCCACAAGGGGATTCGTTCCGTTTTTCGCCTCTTCCCGT
>CADCLN010000022.1 GCA_902802265.1 uncultured Bacteroidales bacterium
AAAATCAAAATCTGTAGAACACAGTCACCATAGCGAAAATGTGCAAGTCACTGATTAGCAAGAAAAATCAGACTTGCAGCGTCAAAGTTGGGTTAAAGAGCCATGTCAACGAAGAAAAGGCGGATGAAAATGCTGAGGTGCGAATAAAAACGCTTTATGATTTGATGTATAATAATTTTTATAATTTAAAAATAACGCCAGAAATGGAACAGTGTTTGCAATCAATAAAGATTACAAATGTTGGGAAAGTAAGTGCTAGGGGCATTTATTATAGTCGCCTCTATGGTATAGTTGATGCTCATAATATAATTGTTGATTTCAAATATAATAAAATTGAACCCTTTTGTGTAACATCTTCTCCTCCTCAACCAGGACGTTCTCGTTCTCCGCAGCTAAATTTTATTGGGGCATTTTTCCAACAAGGCAATGATGTCGGCTATCTAAGAATTATGGAAGATGGTTCTATTGAAGAGTATGGAAGGTGGTCTAAAGATGAGTTTCAACGTTTGCGCATGTTGACATAGTTTTTATTCCAAGAACACATCCATAAAGGGTTTTAGATTGCCATTGGGGTTTAAAGTCCCTCCTGAATTGCAGTCTTCGATGATGGCAAATACAATCTTTCTGTATTTGTTGTGAAATTCCTTTTCGGCAAGGACTTCTTTGAACAATTCTGCGATGTGGCGAGGTGGATTTCTGAACGCACCACAGCCAAAGGCACCTAAAACCAGCGAATCGTGCCCATGGAATAGACCAATACTTACGGATGATTTACTAAAGCGGCGTGACAATGCTTTGTTGTTTGTCGATTGTTTCCTGATAGATTGAGAAACTTTTGCATTTCTACTTACAGAGGTAGGCTGCCGAAGGCTGGTACGGGCTGATGACGTCCTCGGGCCATATCGTTACGCCGCCCGCTTACAGATACATCAAAGCCATTGGTCCCGACCTGTATCTCTGCAATCTTGACAGCGAATACGGCGTTTTGCTCAATGGAAAGGGCGAACAGGTGAAATAACAGGCAATTGTTTTTAGGAGAGAATTGGAAGGCGGGCTTCAACGCTTTCCAATTTTCGTGTTTCTTCAGACTAAACTTTTCTGCACTACGCAGAAAACTTGCTCAAACTGCATCGAAAACTATAAATCACAGTGTGATTTGTAGGAATCATGACGTGATTTATAAGAATCATGACGTGATTTGTAGGAATCAAAGTGCGATTCCAAGTTTTCGAAGCAGTTTGAGCAAGTTTTTTGTGCAGTCTGCGCAAGAAGAAAATGGGAACTTGTCAGTTTTGCAGACCTTTCTGGTCAATTTTTCAAGGCTTCCAGCAGCTGGTCGGTAGCCTGTGCGGGGTCGCCGGTGGAGGAGAGCAGGCTGACGAATTTGCTGCCGATGATGGCGCCGGCAGCGTTTGCCTGTGCGCTCTGGAGGGTCTGTCGGTTGCTGATGCCAAAGCCAATCATGCAGGGGTGCTGCAGTTGCATGGCGGCGATGCGGTTGAAGTAGGCTTGCTTGGCTTCGTCGAAGGAGGTCTGGGCGCCGGTGGTGGCGGCGGAGCTGACCATATAGATGAAGCCGTCGGTGTGCTCGTCGATGAAGCGGATGCGCTCGTCGCTGGTTTCGGGTGTAATCAGCATGATGATGCGGAGGTTGTAGCGGTCGGCCACGGGTTTGTACGTGTCGAGGTAGTCGCGGAATGGCAGGTCGGGAATGATCATGCCGTCGATGCCCACCTCTGTGCAACGCTGGCAGAACTGTTCGAATCCGAAGTGCATGATGGGGTTGAGGTAGCCCATCAGGATCAGTGGGATGCTGACGTCGTGGCGGATGTCCTCCAGCTGGGAGAACAGCGTGCGCAGGGTCATGCCGTTGCGTAGTGCCTGTGTGGCTGCATTCTGTATGACGGGCCCGTCGGCCATGGGGTCGCTGAAGGGGATGCCCACTTCTATCATGTCTATGCCGCGCTGGGCCAGGGTGCGGATGATGTGGGGTGCGCTGTCCAGTGTGGGGTGTCCGGCGCAGAAATAGAGGCTGAGGATGCCTTGTTTCTTTGTGGCAAAGAGTTGGTTGATTCTGTTCATGTGATAGTGATTTGTTGGGTGAATGTTTGGAGTGCGGCGATGTCCTTGAGGGCGGTTTGGAGTTCGAAGCGCGAATTGAGGTCGATGCCGCAGAACTGTGGGTGGCGGATGGCCAGGATTTGCTGTGCGTCGTCGGGACCAATGCCGCCGGTCAGCAGGAAGGGTGCGGGGGCTTGGTAGCTGTTGAGCAGGCTCCAGTCGAATTTGGTGCCGGTGCCGCCGTAGTGGGTTGTGGGGGTCTCGAAAAGGAGGTAGTCGATGACGTCGGTGTAGGGGGCTGTGGCATGGAGAGCCTTTGCGTTGGGCACGGGGATGGCTTTGATGAGCTGTACGCTGGTGCCTAACTGCTGCCTGAGCGTTTGGCAGTAGGCTGGCGATTCGCTGCCGTGCAGCTGGACGAGGTTGAACTGGTAGTCGGCATGGTGTGCCACGATGTCGTCGATGGTGGCATTGACGAAGACGCCTACACGCTGGCTGCGGCGCGGCAGGTAGGCCGGCACTTCGCTGACGTAGCGTGGACTCTTGGGGTAGAAGATGAAGCCCATCCATTGTGCGATGTTGGCTTCGTCCAGCTGGCGGATGTTGTCGGCATACTTCATGCCGCAGACTTTTACAATCATGGCTGGCTGACTTTTTGGATAAATGCGTGGAGGGCGAGACCTGGGTCGGGCGTGCGCATGAAGGTTTCGCCGATGAGAAAACCACGGAAGCCTGCCTGACGGAGCTGGCGCACGGTTTCTGGGCTGCTGATGCCCGATTCGCTGACGAGCAGGTAATCCTGCGGCAGCAGTCGGGCCAGGCGGAAGGAGTTCTCCACGTCGGTGTGGAAGGTGCCGAGGTTGCGGTTGTTCACGCCTACCATGTCGATGTTGTCGCCGACGTATTCCAGCTCGGCCTCGGTGTGGATTTCCAGCAGGGTTTCCAGTCCGAGCTGGTGGGCCGTGTGCGCCAATGTCCTGCATTCAGCCTTCGTGAGGTCGGCAGCGATGAGCAATACGGCGTTGGCACCGATGTGTCGGGCCTGGAACAGTTGGTATTCGTCGATGATGAAGTCTTTGCGCAGGATGGGGATGTTCACCGTGGGACGTGCCGTGACGATGAATTCCATGCTGCCGCCGAAATATTGTTCGTCGGTCAGAATGGAGAGAGCTGCCGCGCCGTTCTGTGCGTAGCTGGCAGGGATGATGTCGGGCTGTCCGTCGGCTTTTATCCAGCCTTTCGAGGGGCTTTTGCGCTTGAACTCGGCGATGATGCCCGAGGCAGACGCAGCGAGGGACTGGCGCATGGAGCGCGGACTGCTGGGCTGCTGCATCTGTTCCTCCACTTGGCGGTAGAGGGCCGATGGCGGCAGGGCGGCTTTTTGCATAGAGACTTCGATGCGCTTGTGGGCGACGATTTCTTGGAGGATGTCGTGCATGGGTGATTATGAATTGATCTGTACAAACTTCTTGAAGGTCTGGAGTGCCTTTCCGCTTTCGAGCGATTCGCGGGCAATGGAGACTGTCTCTTCGATGCTGAGGTTGGGTTCCATAATGGTGATGCCGCAGGCAGCGTTGGCCAGGATGACGTTCTTTTGGCCCTCGGTGGCGGTGCCTTGCAGTACGGCGTCGAAGATGGCTTTTGCCTGTTCGGGTGTCTCTCCGCCGTAGATTTCCTCGGGTTTGATGTAGTTGAAGCCCAGTTCCTTCGGCGTATAGACTTTCTCGAAGTAATTGGTGCAAATCTTGAATCCGCTGGTCAGGCTGATTTCGTCGTAGCCGTCGTAGCTGGTAATCACGCCGTAGTTGTCGCCGATTTTCTGGTGCAGGTTGGTGTAGAGGCGCAGCTGTCCCTGTGTGGCTGTGCCGTGGAGGGAGTTCTTCGGGTGGCAAGGATTGACCAGCGGACCGAGCAGATTGAAGCAGGTGGGCACTTGCAGGGCACGGCGCGTGGGGCCAACATACTTCATGCCTGTGGCAAAGAGAGGCGCATGGAAGTAGCAGATATTCGCTTCGTCGAGGCTGCGGCGCAGGGTGTCGGCATCGTCGGAGAACTTCACGCCGTGGGCGGCAAGCACGTTGCTGGCTCCGCTCACCGAGGTGCTGCCGCCGTTGCCGTGCTTTGTCACAGGATAACCAGCCCCAGCAATGACGAAGGCTGAACAGGTGGAGATGTTGAAGGTGTTCTTGCCGTCGCCGCCAGTGCCCACGATGTCGAGGGTGTTATACTGTTCCAGGTCAATGAACTTCCCTGTGTCGAGCAGGCCCTGACGGAAGCCGAGCATTTCGGCTACGGTCACGCCGCGTGTCTGGATGGTCATCAGAAGGGCTGCGATTTGCTCTGCGTTGTACTGTTCTTTGGTGATGCCGAGCATGATGTGGTAGGTGTCTTCCTGCGAAAGGGTTTCGCCGGCGATGAGTTTTTGAAGATAGTGTTTCATTGTTGTGTGGTTGTTTTTATAGGATAAAATAGAAATTTATAGGAGAGAATAGGAGGGGTGGGGAGTTAGTGGGCGAGCCAGTTGCTGAGGATTTGTCGGCCCTGCGGCGTGAGCACACTCTCGGGGTGATACTGTATGCCGCGCAGGTCGTACTGTTTGTGGCGTAGCGACATGATGTAGCCTTCGGGCGACTGGCTGGTCACTTCGAGACAGTCGGGAAGTCCCTGTGTGTCAACCACCCAGGAGTGGTAGCGGCCCACTTCTATCTCAGTGGGGAGTCCCTCGAAGAGGTAGTCTGCCTGGGTGATGGTGCAGGGAGTGGCTACGCCGTGAAAGACGTCGCTGAGGTTGGTGAGTTTTCCGCCGAAGCTCTCACCGATGGCTTGGTGTCCCAGGCATACGCCAAGGATGGGTTTCTTGCCTGCGTAGGTGCGGATGACGTCGAGCAGCAAGCCTGCTTCGCTTGGGATGCCAGGGCCTGGGGACAGGATGATTTTGTCGAAAGGCTCCAGTTCGGGCAGGGTGAACTGGTCGTTGCGCAGCA
Source organism: uncultured Bacteroidales bacterium (assembly GCA_902802265.1). Lineage (GTDB taxonomy): Bacteria > Bacteroidota > Bacteroidia > Bacteroidales > Bacteroidaceae > Minthosoma. Next base: position 5,046 of record CADCLN010000022.1, read on the forward strand.
CGGTGACTTGTGCGCCAAGTTCCTTCACAAGGTGACTCAGGTTGTAGGTGAAGGAGTCGTAGTTGTCGATGATTACGATGTTCATGGGAGTTTCTCGTTATTTCGTCATGTTGTTATTTCGTCATAACGTCATGTCGTTATTAGTTAAAGTTTCTCGGCGATGCTGATGGCCTTTCGCAGCGCACCGAGCTTGTTGTTCACTTCCTGCAGTTCGTACTCCACATCGCTCTTTGCCACGATGCCGCCGCCGGCTTGGAACCAGAGTTCGTTATTGCGGCTGACGAAGGTGCGGATGGTGATGGCCTGGTTGATGTAGCCGTTGAAACCGATGCTGCCCACACAGCCGCCGTAGGCTCCACGGCAATGGGGCTCGTATTCGCTGATGAGTTGCATGGCGCGGACTTTGGGGGCACCCGAGAGTGTGCCGGCAGGGAAGGTGTCGATGAAGGTCTGCACGGGGTCTGCCCCTTCGTTGAGTTGTCCGCTCACACGGCTTACCAGATGGATGACGTGGCTGTAGAACTGCATGTCCTTATAGAAATCAACCTGCACGCCGTGGCAGTTGCGCGAGAGGTCGTTGCGTGCCAGGTCAACCAGCATGACGTGTTCGGCATTTTCCTTCGGGTCGTTCTGCAGGTAGATGGCGTTTTGTCGGTCTTGATCGGCATTGCCTGTGCGCTTGGTCGTCCCAGCAATGGGGTCGATGTAGGCTTTTCCTTCCTCGATGCGACAATGTGTTTCGGGGCTGGAACCAAAGATGCGGAAACCGCCGAAGTCCATGTAGAAAAGATAGGGAGAGGGATTCACGCTGCGCAGGGCACGGTAGAGCTTGAAGTCGTCACCTTCGTAGCGTTGGCGGAAACGGCGCGAGAGCACAATCTGGAAGACATCGCCGCGCAGACAATGCTGTATGCCTCGGCGGATATTGGCGCGGTGCTCGTCGTCGGTGAGGGTTGACTGCGGTTCGCCTACAGGACGGAAGTCGAATGCCTGATAGGGTCGGCTGTTCACGTCGCGTTCCAGCTGGTCCAGGTCATCTTCTTCGCCGTCTTCCAATAGTTCGATGAGCGTCAGTTCGTTGTTGAAGTGGTCGAACATGATATAGACCTTGTAGAGGATGTAGAGCAGGTCGGGCGCGTCGTTTTTGCTTTGTGTCTCGTCCTTCACGGGAATGTTCTCGAAGTAGCGCACGGCATTGAACGAGGTGTAGCCGTAGAGCCCGCAATATTTGCTCAGTTCGCCGCTGACCTGAAAACTGTTGAGAAACTGGTTGATACATTGTGCTGTGTTGTGGCTTTGTGTGATGGGTTGCTGGGTCTGGTTTCCGTCGGGAAATCGGCAGATGCCCATGCCGTGCTCCACGCTGACGCTGGCGATGGGGTGCAGGCAGATGAACGAGCGGGCGTTCTTGCGGTCGTGATAGTCAGAACTTTCCATCAGCGCACTCTGTGGATAGGCGTCGCGCACACGCAGATAGATGCTGACGGGGGTGTTGAGGTCGCCGAGGATTTTGCGGGTTACCGTGTGATATTTGTATTGTGTCATGGAGATAAAATGAGATTATAGGAATTGATAGGAGATTATAGGGATTGATAGGAAGCGGCGTGCTTCAGGTAGGTGTCGAGGTCTTTGTCGCCGCGACCGCTCACGGTGAGCACCACGATGGTGTCCTTGGTGAACTGGTCTTTGATTTTTGGCAGCAAGGCCAGGGCATGGGCACTTTCCAAGGCAGGAATGATGCCTTCCATGCGGGTCAGTTCAAATGCGGCGCGGAGGGCTTCTTCGTCGTCGGCAGGTAATACTTGTGCGCGCTTGGTTTCATAGAGATTGCAATGCAGCGGACCTGTGCCTGGGTAGTCGAGCCCTGCAGAAATGGAGTAAGGTTCAACGATTTGGCCGTCGTCGGTCTGCATCAGTTTGATACGGCTGCCATGCAGAATGCCGACGGTGCCTACTTGCAGGGAAGCGGCTGTCTGTCCGCTGTCAATGCCTAGTCCACCGGCTTCGCCCAGGACAATCTTTACGCGCTCGTCGTCGATGTAGTGGTAGATGGTGCCGGCTGCATTGCTTCCGCCGCCCACACAGGCCACGAGGTAGTCGGGGTAGTCGCGTCCGATTTTTTCTGCCAATTGCCATTTGATTTCGGCAGAAATCACACTTTGCAAACGGGCTACCATGTCGGGGTAGGGATGAGGCCCTACCGTGCTGCCTATAATATAAAAGGTGTCGGCAGGATGGCAACACCAGTCGCGGATGGCTTCGTTGGTGGCGTCCTTCAAGGTCTTGTTGCCAGACTCGACAGGCACGACGGTTGCGCCTAACATCTTCATGCGCTCCACGTTGACGTGCTGGCGCTGTACGTCCAGCGCACCCTGATACACGGTGCAGGGCATATCCATCAGCGCACAAGCCGTGGCTGTGGCTACGCCGTGCTGACCGGCTCCAGTTTCGGCAATGATGCGTTTCTTGCCTAACTTCTTGGCCAGCAGAATCTGACCGAGTGCGTTATTGATTTTGTGTGCACCCGTGTGGTTGAGGTCTTCGCGCTTCAGGTAAAGCTGACAACCATACTTTTCGCTCATGCGACGGGCAAAGTAGAGTGGAGAAGGACGGCCCACGTAGTCGCGGAGCAGAGCGTGGTACTCAGCCTGGAATTCTGCGCTCTCGATGATGGGCAGGTAGGCCTTCTTGAGGTCTTCGACGGTCTTGTAGAGAATCTCGGGCACGTATGCACCGCCGAACTCTCCGTAGTAGCCGTCTGTGTCAACTTGATAAGTCATTTTGATTTACAATTTATTATTAATGAATTACTGTTTGATTTCTGTTGTTAGAAGGGAAAAAGAAAAAAGCCTATCGTAAGTACGACAGGCTTTCCTTTTTCTATGCTTAATTTGTGTGTGTGGAGGGGCGCATAGGGGCATGACCAGCTAACTTACGATTATTTTAAATCCCAAGCTCTGCCAACGCCAATATGTGCTGTTGTTCCTCTTCATCACAAATGTATGTTTAATTGTCAATGATAGGTTTGATTATTTAACCAAAACTTTCCGTCCCTTTACAACGTAGATACCCTTCTGCAGGTTGTTTACGTCTGTAGCCTTGATGCGTGAAGCCACTTTCACACCAGAAATGTTGTAAACATCCACAATGTCTGACTCGTTGGCAATAGCTGTAATGCTTGTTGCGTCGTCGGCAGAGATGTGGTTTGTGGTGAGCATTGTGCTGTTACCAGAAGAGAGCTGAATGAAGCAGCGAGTTGCATAGAATCCGTTCTTTATGTCATCTACATTGACGAACTTAGCCTCTGCATTGTCCTTTGCCAATACTCCATACAGACCTGCTGAATTGGTTTGCTTCTTTGCGCAAGACATCGTTACAGTCTCGCCGGTTCCTTGAGCTGTGAAACTAACAGAGGCATCTTCGTCCTGAATGATGGCATTGCTAACATTCAGTTTCTTTGTGCCAGCTTCACCCGAGAAATAAAGAATGTAGGGGACATTGGCCTTTATACCTTCTTCCTTGCAATCCTGGAAGTTCAGTTTGATGTTGCTGCCATCGTTTTCTACGCCTACCAACTTCTCCAGTCTGCAGTCATTGCCAAAGATGGCATTGATATCTTCTGTGCTCACATTGAAGGGCAGAGAGATGGTGTTCCATCCGTTGAAAACATAACGGCTTACTGACACGTTCAAAGCCTTGCCGTCATACTTCTCAAGGTTTGTGCCACTATAAGTACTCAGATTCAGAGTTCCCTGTGCGTTAGCTGTCAAAGCAGATACTGCCAAGGCAGCAATAAAGTAAAGTTTCTTCATAATGATACGTGTTTTAGTTTTTATTTTGGGCGCAAAGGTAATGATTTGTGTTTTACGCTCCAAACTTTTTTCTGTTTTTTTTATGCGAAAAAGCGCATTTATACATTTTTAATATTAATACACCTGTCAATTTGCCTGGATTTAGGCTATTCTTGTCTCTTTTTTATTTGGATATTTCCTTGATGAAACCGTTGCGGTAAGCAAAGAGCAGTTTTTTCAAGTCTGCCACTTTTGCGGCCAGGATGCGTCCCTTGTCTGTCTCTTTTACCAACATACGATGGTTGGAGAGTTCCACAATCTGGGTTACGCCCTTGATGTCAACGCCCTTCTCGATGGCTTCGGTGCTGGAGCGGAAAGGTTGGTGTGCCACCAGTTCCAGTCCGCGCGAGTGGTAAGTCAGCGTGTACCCTGCAATGCCTGTCTTGGGTTGATAGGCTTTCGAGAAACCGCCGTCGATGACCAGCAACTTGCCGTTGGCTTTGATGGGAGTTTCGCCTTTCAGCGTGCGCACAGGCACATGACCATTAATAATGTGGCGATGATTGCCCGTCACGCCGAAAGCGTCCAGTATCATGTCGATGGTTTTCTCGTCGTTGTTATATTGATAATAATAGCCTTTTGCTTCTGCGTGAGTCGATTTGTCCTTGATGAAGTACCGTTCAAAGGTGGTCATCTTGTCCTTGTCGAAGAGCGGAGAGTCTTTTCCGCACCACAGGTACCAGATGTAGTCGATGGCAAACAGACGCTTCTCTTCGGGCACATCGTGGCTGAAGGCTTCGCGTACCAAGTGGCCCGTTTTCTTCATCAGTTCCAGTCCCTTGTATTTCTTTCCGCGAATGGTCACCTCGCGCAGGGTGCCGTCTTCGTTCAACGGCACCGACGCATGGAACATCAAATTGCTGTTGGCAATGGCATACATACAGCCGTGCGCCAGCAGACAGTCCACGTGGCGCTGCAGCTTTTCGCTCGTCAGGAACGAATGTTCCAGTTTCTGCATGAGCAGTTCTTCTTCTTCGGTTAAAGCATTGGGATTGTTCGGATTCAGTGTGGGCAACAAGGTGTCGCTCATTTCATACTCCACGCCGCCAATGGTGCAAGTGCCACGTTCCAGATGGATGCCTTCGAGCAGTTTTCTGTCGTCCATGTCGAATTCGGGTCGGCGGTTGATGATGCGTGCTTCCTCCTTGAACTGGATAATGCTGATGGCTTTGTGCATTTGTGCAATCAGCCGCTTGGTCTTTTCGTCCTGCTTGCTGTCTTTGGCTTCCTTGTCGTTTACTTCCAGTACACCGAACAGGGCGCAAGGGTCGTGCTTGTAAGTCTCCATGGCAAACGTGGCGAGGGGCAGAAGGTTGATGCCGTAGCCGTCCTCCAGAGTGGCCATGTTGCCGTAGCGAAGTGACAGGCGGAGCACATTGCAGATGCAGGCTCGGTTGCCCGCCGCCGCTCCGAACCAGTCAATGTCGTGGTTGCCCCACACAATGTCGAAGTGGTTGTAGCCCAGCAGGGTGTCCATGATGAGGTGCGCACCAGGACCACGATCCCAAATGTCGCCCAACAAGTGCAGACGGTCAATGGCCAGTCGCTGTATCAGGTTGCAAATGGCGACAATAAAATGGTCGGCACGCTGCGTCTCGATAATCGTGTCGATGAGCACTTTGTAATATTGGAATTTCTTGTCGGAAGCCGTGGGCGTTTCGTGCAGCAATTCCTCAATGACATAGCCAAACTCGCGTGGCAATTCTTTGCGAATCTTTGAACGGGTGTATTTGGCTGACACTTCGCGGCAAACCTTGATGAGCTGGTTCAGTGTGATGGTATAAAAACTGTCCAGATTCTGTTCCTTCGCTTTAATCAGTCGGAGTTTCTGCTCTGGATAATAAATTAAGGTGCACAACTCTTTCTTTTCAGCCTTACGTAGTGTGTTGCCGAAAATATCTTCCACTTTGCGTTTGATATACCCCGATGCGTTGCGCAGCACATGATTGAAAGCTTCGCTCTCTCCATGCGGGTCGCTGATGAAATGCTCCGTAGGCTTTGGCAAATTCAAAATGGCTTCAAGATTAATAATTTCGCTACTTGCATCCGCTATGGACGGATACGACTGAGCCAGCAGTTGCAAGTATCTTAAATCAGCTCTGATGGCCTCTTCGGTCAGTTGGTTTTCTTTTTGTTCCATGGTAAAAAGAATATTCTGACCGCAAAGTTACGGCAAAAAAATCAAATGGAGTAACAAAGCAGTGTTAAATTTCAAATAATCCCCAGATTACAGATGTTTTCATGAAACGTTATGTCAGGTTTTTCCCCCTCCTTCAGAATGACGGCAATGCTGTCTATCCAGCACTTGATGTCGCCCTTCAGATGTTGTTCCTTGTATGCTTTTGCAGCCTTGATGAGGTGTTGCAGCTTTTCCTGATTGATGGCATACTCGGGGTTGGCATATTCTGCCTCGTTTCTTGTCTTTACTTCCACAAAATGCACCATGCCGTTCCGATGCGCCACAATGTCAATCTCACAGCCTTTGTGCAAATTCCAGTTTCTGTCAAGAATGCCAAACCCATTGTCCTTCAAATACGTTTCAGCAATGTCTTCCCCCATTTTGCCCACGTCAGCAGCATTGTCCGACCACATTTTCGTCCTTTTGTGCTGCTGCCGATGATGCTCGTGCAATGCAGATTGTGTTACCTTTTGATTATTTGACAAAATGTGCCAAACCTGAATGCCCAGTTCCTCCAATCTTCTGCCAATCACTAAATAGCGGAAACTCTCTTGCGGTTCAGCCTCCAGTCCCAGCAACACCATTCTGTACCCCTTCTGCAATCCTTCCTGCAATCGTTGAATCCCCCTCTTAAACCATTCATCCTTACACGCCTTCTCATAATTCACCTTCCCGTTCTGTCTTCTTGTCCGTTCCTCCACCTTCCCGAACTCATCCAGGAACGACATATAAATCATTCCCGCCTCCTTCATCTGCCGTTTCAGATTATTCTGTCCGAAAAGTCCCTCTGCATTTTGTTTTTCCCGCACATCCACCACACATTGAATCTCCAAATCCTTCAGCACCTGCACCACATTCTCCACCTTCCCCCGCCGTGCCAGTCCCATCGAAAACAAATAATGTATAGGTTGGTTCATAATGGTTTGAAAGTTTAAAATTATTGGCTGCAAATGTAAACAGAATATTTTATTGAAACAAGTTTTTCTAAAGAAAATTTAGAAAGGCTTGTGAATGGATAATAAAACAAGGCGGTTCTGCGTTTCTGATGAAAAACAAAAATGTTTCTGAGTGAACACAGAAACAAAGGTTTACTAACATTCTAAAAAAAACAGGAGATTATGAAAGACATGGCAGGTGCCTTGAAGGGCACACGGACAGAGCAAAACCTGATGGAGGCTTTTGCAGGCGAGTCGATGGCTCGCAACAAGTACACTTATTTTGCTTCGAAGGCCAAGAAGGACGGCTACGTGCAGATTGCGGCTTTGTTTGAAGAGACGGCGGCCAACGAGAAGGAGCACGCCAAGATTTGGTATAAGTATCTGCACGGCGGCAGTGTGGCCGACACGCCGACGAACCTGGCTGATGCTGCCGACGGCGAGAACCAGGAGTGGACGGACATGTATGCACGCATGGCACGGGAGGCTCGCGAGGAGGGCTTTGAAGAGATTGCGCAGAAGTTCGAGATGGTGGGACAGATAGAGAAACACCACGAGGAGCGTTATCGCAAACTGCTGAAGAACATCGAGGACAAGGTTGTGTTCTCGAAGGACGGCGATGTCATCTGGCAATGCTCGAACTGCGGCCACATCGTGGTAGGCAAGCAGGCACCCGAAGTGTGCCCTGTGTGCGACCATCCACAGAGCTACTTCCAGGTGCTGGCTGAGAACTATTAGAAAATGAAGAATAAAGAGTGAAGAATGAAGAATTACTTTTTTCAGCAAAAAACATTGCGCCAGCAGATTCTTCATTCTTCATTGACTTCGTCGAGCCTCTTACATACTCCTAAAAATCTAAGCCTCCCCGCAGGGGCAACGTCGGCTTGATTTTTATGTCGTCTGTTTCGAGGGTTCTTCATTTATTTTCTCCCACGCTTCCACCACATCCTCTATCCCCATGTCCAGTAAGCGGAGGCGACGGAAGAAGTCGGGCAGGTCGTGGGCAATGAAGTCCCGTTTGCGTGCAGATCGGATTTTGCGGCGGGCACCCTTGGTCACGAAGATGCCGATGCCTCGGCGCTGGTAGAGAATCTCATCGCGCTGAAGGATTTCCACAGCGCGCATGGCGGTGTTGGGGTTCACTTCGTATTCGGTGGCCAGTTCGCGCACGCTGGGCACGCGACTGTCCTCGGCGTAGCGTTCACTGAGGATGTCGTCGCAGAGGCGTTCTGCTATCTTGACGTAGATGGCTTTTTCGTTCTGATAAATCATATTGACACATTAACTGTAAATTAAATGTGAATCCATTTTTTGCGCATTTCCTGACGGCAGAAACTCCAGTAGGCCAGTCCGTAACAAACGATGGTGACGACGGCGAACAAGGTGAACAGACGGTTCCAATAGTCATGCACGCCAGGACCATGCAGGAGTCCGCCATAGATTATTTGGGAAAGACCGAACCCCACAATCAGCAGTGCGCCAACGATATAGCTCCAGCGGTGGAAGAGCTGACTGCAGAGCGTGAAAACGGAAAACACGGCCATCACTTGCAGCGTGAAATAGAACATGACCTTCAGCGCAGCCAGCGGGGCTGGCATGCCCATTGAGCGCGAAATGAAAGTCCAGTCGCCACTACCCACAAAGTATCTCAGAATTTGCGGATTGTACGGATTGCCTGCCAGATAGTCCATGCCGATGGCAAATCCCGCTGCAAGCAGTTCGGACAAGATCTCTGCCACGCCTGCCATCACGATGGACCCAAAGCTGGCATAGAGCACACGCGAAAGGAATTTCTCCAGGTTGGTGGCTGGCAGCGTGAAGAACACGATGGCCGACTCCTTCTTTACATAGATTAAGTAGAGAATGTTGTTGAGGGAGGTGGTCACGAGAATCCAGTAAAGCAGACTTGAAGGGAGCATCGTGTGATGATTCACAGCGTTCATCAATTGAATGCCCAGGAAGCAGGCCATCATCGTAAAGAACATGACTGCCAGCAGTTTCTTTTCTGTCCGCAGGTAGTATTGCATCAGCCGAGCGGTGCGTTTGATTGAAAAGGTTTTCATAATGAGTGCGTTTTTGTGTGATTATGTTCTTGCGTTTTTACTTTGTTGAAACTTCAGTTTAACTTACCGTTTACGGCGGCATTGAAGAGCATCTCCAGTTCTACGGCCGTTTCCGCCTCGTCGGGTTGTCGCAGCCAGATGCCCACATCGCCCTGCACGTTGCGCTCCGAATACCTGATGTCGTCGCCCGAAACGTCCATGGGCAGGAGGCCGAAGCTGTACTTGTCGGACAGTTCCGCTATGGACTTGTTCAGCAGCAACCGACTGTCTTTCAGTATGAGTACGTGGTCAATCAGCTGTTCCACATCGTGCAGTTGGTGCGTGGCAACAATGAGGGTGCGATCCTCGTTCATGTTCGCGGCAATCACCTTTCGGAACTGCCGCTTCGAGGGCACATCCAGTCCGTTGGTCGGCTCGTCCATCAGCAGGTAGCGAGTGCCTGTTGCCAGCGCGAAGCTCATAAGCGCCTTCTTTTTTTCGCCCATCGACAGCTCCTGGATGTTGCACGTCAGGGGCAGCTGAAATTCGTTCATGCACCACTCAAGCACGTCCATGTCGAAGGTGGGGTAGAACGGGCGGTAGGTCTTCACGTAATGCATGAACCGCATCGAGGGCAGTTCAAACGCCTCCGGCACGATGTACATCTGCTGCAGCATTTCGAGCCTGCGCTTCCGTGTGTCCATCCCGTCCACCAGGATGCAACCTTCCTGTGGGCGCAGCACCCCTGTCAGCAGGTAGAGCAACGTAGATTTGCCCATGCCGTTGAGGCCCAGCAGACCATAGATGCAGTTTTGCTCCATTTGCAGGCTAAAGCTGTCGAAAACTTTTGCCTTCTTTCGGTCGTAACCGAAACTAATGTTCTGAATGTCAATCATAATTATCTTGTGTTTAGGTGTATTAAGTAACTAAGACACTGCAAAGGTATGCAATTCATGTATTACTACCAAATAATCCTTGCATTTTTTATGTATTTTAACGTTTTTGCAGGCTTCCGCACCCATCGTCACCTCCTTGCCGTTTGGCTCCCGTTGGACTTCCGACCTGCCAGAAATGCTTTCCCAAATCCCCTGCACAGTTTTCCAAAATTCTCCAGTCACGACACAAAACTTTTCAGAACTTCACCTTATTCTTTCTTGCACCCGCAACAAAACTTGAAATCACACTTTGATTCTTACAAATCACGTCATGATTTATAAGAATCACGTCATGATTTATAAGAATCACACTTTGATTTCAAGTTTTCTATGAGGTTTCAGCAAGAATTATTCCCACAATGGCCAGAAATGTTGTGCACACAGGCAAAGAATGTATCGTTGTGCTGGCGTGGTCAGAAGCCTGTGCCACGGTGTGAACAGTTCTTTTGCACCCTTCCCAAAGTGGATATTTACAAAAACATCTCTTTTTTGTTTGGTGGTTAGCCGCGAATGTTGTATCTTTGCGGACGGAAACATGATGTGAAAGATATGCCTAAAATTTTTGAATACTTTGGCTTTGTTTTCTTCTTTTATTCTAACGAACACGAACCGATTCATGTTCATGTGCAGCATGGAGAATGTGAAAGCATTTTTGAGTTGATTATGATGGACGGTAAACTGATTGAAATTCGGGGTCGTGAAAAGAAAGGGGGGCCTCCTTTGACAGAGAAGGACAAACGTACTGCTGAGGCTTTTATCAGGAAATATAGTAAGAATATCATCGATAAATGGGTGAAATTTTTCGTGATGAAACAAGCAGTAAGAAGTACAACCATTCACAAGAAAATTTGACTATGGAAAGGCTTTACATAACCCAGGCAACGGATGCCGGTAACTTGACCGTTTGTTTGCAGTTCAGCGATAATACTACGCAGACGGTGGATATAGGCGATTTCATTCGTCGCCATCCTCATCCTCAGTATAATAAGTATCTTGACCCTCGGAAGTTTGGACGCTTTACCCTTGAGGGCGGAAACATTGTCTGGGGCAAGAATTGGGATTTGGTATTTCCTGTTGAACAGTTGCATTGTGGAGTGGTAGAGTAGTATGATTCGAATGTTTTCTCATTATTAAATAAATACAATTATGAATAGAATCCTTTTATCCCTTTTTTGTGCTCTTACAATGATTGTTGCTTGTACAAAAGATGACCCAAGCCAATCTGTAGGAGGTACAAGTTCTAAAGATAACTCTCCTTATTTTTTTGTCAAATATCATGGAGATTATTGGCATACGACCAACTTTAACGCTACTGTAAAAATGAAGATAAAGAATGCGGCAGGTGAATACGAGACCTATGATATAGGTTCTCGTGATATTATTATTGGACCCGTCTCGGTTGGTTTTATTGCTGAAATGATAATTGATGCCCCATCTGATGGTGGCATTGATGGTTATCTTTCTATTGCTCGTAATAGTGATTTTATTTTCATACCTTATGGGGAATTTGCAAACTCTAAGAAACAAGAAAGAATAACTTATACTATTACAGATTTAACAGGAAAATGAATAAATCCCCAAACCTATGCCTTGTTCTTATGCAGACGAAGAATTTGAACAGATACCTCAAGAAGCAGAAAAGGGACCTTATGTATCAGACGAAGTTGTGAAAAAGGTGTTTGTGGCATGGCTGTAAGTTCCCAGTTATCGCGCATACACAATAAAACGGCGGGAATTACGTTTTAGAATAATGTATGCGCGTAAAAAATCTGAGATATATGATGTATCTGCTGGGCTCGGCACTGGTGGTGCTGGGTCTGGGAGCGTGTGCCAACGCGAATATTGCCCACAAGAAGGGGGACAACGCAATGGCTATCGGCGAGTATTACACGGCTTCAAAGTTCTATAAAACAGCTTATTCGCGCACGCCGGCACGGGACAAGGCAAAGCGGGCGCACAGGGCTTTCCTCATGGGAGAGTGTTTCCGCCACGTGGGCTATGCACAGAAGGCGGTGGCGGCGTACCAAAATGCGGTGCGCTATAACTATACCGACTCCATGGCGATACTGAACCTGGCGCGGCAGCAACTGAAATGCGGCATGTATAAACAGGCTGCGGAGAATTTCAAAAGCTTTCTGGAGATTGTGCCTGGCGACGAACTGGCCCAGAACGGTTTGCTTTCGTGCGAACTGGGACCGATGTGGAAAGACAGTCCGAACCAATACAGCATCAAGAAGGAGGCAATCTTCAACAGCCGACGCAGCGACTACTGCCCCATGCTGGTGGGCGACGAGAGTGACATCCTGGTGCTTTCATCGACCCGCAACGAAGCCACGGGCGACGAGATTTCGGGCGTGACGGGCGTGAAGTTCAGCGACCTCTTCCAGGCAAGGAAGAACGAGGCGGGCAAGTGGCAACAGCCAGAACTGATTGAGGGTAGCGTGAACACGGAATATGAGGAAGGTGCGTCGTGTCTGTCTGCGGACGGCAAGACGATGTACTTCACCCGATGCAGCAGCGACCCCGACTATCCGCGCTATGCGGAAATATGGCAGTCGAGCCGCAGCGATGCTACGTGGGGCAGTCCGTCGAAGTGCGAGATTTCAAGAGATACATTGTCGAGCTTTGCCCATCCGGCCGTTTCGCCCGACGGCAAGTGGCTCTACTTCGTGAGCGATGCACCAGGCGGCGAGGGTGGACTGGACATCTGGCGGACCATGATTCTTTCGAGCGGCTTTGGTGGTGCAGAACCGCTGGGCCGCCCCATCAATACGCCTGGCGACGAGATGTTTCCGTCGTTCCGTCCCAATGGTGACCTGTACTTCTCCAGCGACGGTCATCCTGGCATGGGAGGCCTTGACATCTTCATTGCGCACCCTGTGTTTGAAGAAAAAGAAGAGCTGGAATATGGCGACACGACCAAGCTGACGGACAAGATATTGCGGTGGGAGGTGGAAAACCAACAGTCGCCGCTCAACTCCGCTGGGGACGACTTCGGCATGACCTTCGAAGGCATCCACAACCGAGGCTATTACTGTTCGAGCCGTGGCGATGGCAAAGGCTGGGAACACATCTTTGCGTTTGAGTGCCCAGAGATTTTGCAGACCGTGACGGGTTGGGTGTATGAGAAGGATGGCTACGAATTGCCTGAAGCTCTGGTGTATATGGTGGGCAACGACGGTACAAACGAGAAACTTTCGGTGAAGGGCGACGGTTCGTTCACACAGGTGCTGAAGCCTGGCGTGGATTATGTGTTCCTCGGCACGTGCAAGGGTTATCTGAACGTAAAGAACGAGCTGCGCATCGACACGAGCGAGGAGAGCGTCGATACAGCCTTGCAGTTTGCGCTGCCGCCCATTAATGTTCCTGTGCTGATCGACAATATCTTCTACGAGTTTGACAAGGCCGACCTCACGCCCGAAAGTACGGAAGCGCTGGACAAGCTGGTGGAGATGATGAACCTGAATCCGAACATCACCATCGAACTGAGTGCTCATTGCGACTACCGAGGCAATGATGACTACAACGAGCGGCTTTCGCAACGGCGTGCGGAGTCCGTCGTGAACTATATGATAGCTCACGACGTGGCCAGCGACCGAATGACGCCAAAGGGGTACGGAGAAGGTCTGCCGAAGGTCATCACGAAGAAGGTGGCCGAGAAATACGATTTTCTTTCCGAGGGTGACACCCTCACCGAGGCGTTCATCCTGAAGCACAAGGAGAAAGAGCAAGAAGAGATGAACGCGCTGAACCGCCGTACCGAGTTCCGCGTACTGCGCACTACTTACGGCATGACTTTGAAGGAATACAAGGCCGGAACGGCTGTGAAGGAGGAAGAAAAGGAAAAGGGGAAGGACGAGCCGTAATTCCCCTTTTCATCATAATGTATCACTTCCCTGGTTTTAGTGGACAGCAACAAGTATAAAAACAATTGTTTTAGCTATTTCTCTGTTTTCATAATGTACTCGTAGAGGTTTCCGTTGGTGAGCATACGGCTAAGGAAATCCTTCAGAGAGTCAACGGTGATGGCATCGTAGAGGGCAAGGTCGTTGGTGTCGATTACTATGCCATCGTGTATGAAGTATTCGCGGATGTCCTCAGCATTCTTATTCTTGTTGAGCGAAGGTGCTTTGCGGTTCTTCCGCTTCAGACTTTTGAAGTTCTCCAGCAACTGCTCGTCGATTCCTTTGTCGGTCATTTCCCTGAGCAGTGTCTTGATGTCATTACGGATAATGCCTTCCTTCTCTGGATTACATGTAAACGAAATGGTGAAGAGCATCTGCGGGAATGGATGCTGGGTGAATTTGGGCAGCACGCCAATGCTATAAATGTCGCTGTGCTGAAGGCGTATGCGATTGATTAGAGCCTCGTTCAGCACACTGCGCAAGGCATCCATGTGTGCCTGATGTGAAGCATCATACGTCAAGCCTTTCTCCCATGCCAGCAACATGGTGCAGTCTGCCTTTGGCGTGTTTCCGTCAACCGTCTGCACGGTAATTGTATCGTTAGTACGGAAGTGCTGTTCCATGCGGTCAACACGTTCTACGGCTTCTTTCTTGGCAGGCAGACTGCCCAGGTACTTCTCTATCAGCGGAAGGACCGTAGCAGTTTTCTGGTTCGTTTGTACAACTGCCACCATGCCGTTGTAGTTGGAGTGCAGACGAGCCAGAATTTCCTTCATCTTACTGATGCTCATTGCCTCGACTTCATCTTTTGTTGGCATTCTCAGGCGCTCATTCGATGCGTATGGATAAGACATAATGTCAATGACGGCTTTCATCAGTGGTGTCATCGGTATCTCTACTGCCATGCGTGTCTGTGCATCCAGTTTATTATATTCTGTGGTGTCGATGTCCGTCGTGGTGAGTCTTACGTGCAACGACTTAAACATGTTTTCCAGCTGTGCGCTATCGGCATACGCACCATACAGCACCTCTGCAGGATTCACCTTTATCATAGGTACAGGTTGCTCGTATTCGTCATATTTGCGGATGGCTTTCTTCAGGTGCTCACTGTAAATCACTTCGTCATTCTCAAGCAATGTCTCGCCTCCCTTGACGAAGAGTCGTGCCTGCGTCACCATGGTGATGCTGTCGGGCTTTGTGTTCATGACCACCTTCACACCGTTGGACAAGGTGTATTCGGTGAAGGACTTGTCGTAAGCAAGCGTATTCTCCTTCACCACCTTGCCAGGCTTAGGGTCTATGTCGAACTGTTTCTTCTCCTTCTTCTCATTTGTGGTGGCAATGTCAACAGCAAACTCCATGGCTTCCACCTCATTCCATAGAGCCAGCACTTCCTCCTTTGTTGGCAATGCCGTATCGATGTTCTCAGGGAAAGTCAGGGTTAATGAGCAACGTGTCTTGTCAAACATCTCCCTTGCGGCTGCTTGCACCATGCTTCGGGAGATATGGCGGCGGTTGTAAGAGTCGAGAATAGTACGGACCCTGGGCGAAATGGCGATGGTTCCTTTCAGGTAATGCTCTATGCAATTCTCTGCAGCACCCTTGGCATCGACAGCATTTGAATTGCCTCCGTAAAGGGTGTCATTCCATTCTATGACGGTGGTGTCCTCGATGGCACGAAAGTCGGAGCTGTCCTTGTATGAGATGTACTTTTCGAGCTCTGCGTCGGTAACGCCTATCCGTTTCATCTTCTCTACCTCTACCAACGCTTTCTTGAGAATTTCGCGCCAATCGGTTGTGGATGTAACGAGCAATGCTACCGTCTGGTTGGCTTTGATGCTGTAGTTGTCTATGGGCCTAATCTGACTGACAGTTGCCATGATAACTTGTGGATTGTCACTCTTCAGCTTATCCATGCGCGACCTCAGTATCTGTACCACGATATTGTTGATCTCGCTTTGTTTGAAGAACGCCACCTTCTGCATCTCGCTCTGTGGCATGGAAGGGTAAAGTGACGCTAATTGGACAACCGCCATCGGAGTCTGCTTGTTCTGTGTCACGGCAATGAATGGCTGCTTTGCCGCAGTAAGCAGATTGAACTCAGGCACCGTGGTGCTTCCCTTCTTCAGGTCGCCAAAGAGCTTTTCTATTTTCCTTGCCATCAGGTCGGGATCGAAGTCGCCACAGGCAATGACGCACTGGTTCTGTGGCTGATACCATCGTTTGTAGAAAGATCGCATCTGCTCGGCAGTACAGGTGTTGATAATATCCATGCTACCGATGGGATTGCGCTCCGCATACAGCGTGCCGGCATGACACTCCTTAAACAATTTCATTGCATCATCGGCCAGAGAACGTGCACGCCATTCTTCCACTATCACGTTGCGCTCAGCATGGAGTGCTGCATCGTCGATGAGGGCGTCTGCACTCCAATCGCGCAGAATCATCAAGCAACTGTCTATGCGGCTTTCGCCCGTCAGAGGTACGGCAGAAAGGATGTATTGAGTGTTCTCGAATGATGTGCGGGCATTGACATCAGGGCCAAATGCCACGCCAATACTACGCAGGAAGTCGATGATGGTGTTGCCTGGATAATGCTTCGTGCCCTTGAACATCATGTGCTCAAGGAAATGTGCCATGCCCAGTTCTGTTTCTTCCTCTACAAGCGAACCTGTCCGCTGTATGAGTCGGAACTCACCGATATGCTTCTTGGTCGTAGCCTTGCGCACATAATACGTCAATCCATTAGGCAGAACACCATAACGGACGGCTGTGTCAACAGGAACTATCTGCTCCGATGTCTGCCCTTGAGTTGTAATAACAGCTGAAATAATAGCTAATAATGCAATGACTAATCTTTTCATTTTTATTTACTTTAGTGCTGCAAAACAGAAAAAATAATATCATCAAAGGCATGGCAAATACAAACAGTATTGCCATTGCAGCAGGAGCAACTCGCCGTATGGTATAGTGTTTAAAAGTTTGTCAAGTTCCTTATTCCTTATTTTTTTGAAATAAGAAATTATTCCCCCAGGAACTTAAATGTAAAGTTGTTGCTGCGCACACTGGGGTACTGGCTGCGTGGGTCAATGTCGGAACGACTCTTCAAGTGGTCGATGATGCGCTCGTAGCAGTGCATGGCACTCTCTGCCTTGCAGCGCACGGAGAATTGAGTGTCAAGATACTTGCACTTGTTGGTTGCCTTGTCAACAGCCACACGCTTGAAGGTGATGTTGCCTTCGTACCAGCCTGGATGGCTCTCGTTCAGTGCCTCCATGATGCTGCGCTTCTTGTCTGCCATTGATTGTCCCTTGCCCTCTGCTTTCTCTTCTTTGGCTTTCTGTTCCAGGATGTGGAACTCCTCCAAAGTGTTTGCCTCAGTCTTCAGGAACAGTACATAGTTGCTGTAGCTGACTTTCAGACGGAAAGGGAAGGTGTTGTTGGAATACAGAAAGTTGGATATGCGTCCTGGCACAGTGCCGTCCAACTTGATTTCGTTAATAGTGCCAAGAAACTCGATGGCTTCGTTGACATTGTGAGCCAGTGCTTCGTGGCTAAAATACCTGATAAATAAATTCATTTGAAAAACTGTTGCGTTTTTGCATTCTTACATTTTCGCTGCAAAGTTAGTTATTTTTTTCTGATTCTCCATTCAGTAGGGTAGAGATTATTTGCGCGATTGCCAATATTTTTACAAAAACCCAGCGGATGGTGCTGATAAGTGAGCAAAACATAGCCGCGAGGTGTGTCGTCAGGCAGATGAAGTGCTTCGGCGCGGAGATAGTTGAGTGCTTCGTCTAAGGAGAGTTCCACGGTGGGCCATTGGCTGTGATCTACTGCTGTGGACATGGCTTGCGACTGGCTGGGCTCCACAGTGCCTTTCTTGTCAACCACAGTTCCTGGTTCGATGCCTTCCAGCAGAATGTTCAGCCGTTTGTGGAGTTTCTTGTGGTCCAATACCTTACTGCGTGCTTCGCCATGTTTTTGCAGGACAGCCACAAAGAAGCCCTCGCCGCGAGTGAGATGGGGAAAGAAGTGCCCGTTGCGAATGCCCCATTCGGGCAAGTCGCACAGGGGCAAAATGTCGGCACCCAGTTCGTCGGCAATCCACTGCACATTGTCTTCATCTTCAAAGTGATTGTACGTGCAGGTGGAATAGATGAACAGTCCGCCGTCTCGCAGGGTTGGCCAGATGTCGCTGACGATTTCGCGTTGTCGCTGCCAACACATTTCCACGTTCTTGAGGCTCCATTCCTGGATGCTGTCGGGGTCTTTGCGGAACATGCCTTCACCCGAACAGGGGGCATCGCACAGAATGAGGTCGAACACGGTGCCAAGCGGCTGAAAATCTGCTGCGAAGTTGCTGGTGACAAGTACATTCGGATAGCCCCACTTGATGATGTTTTCGCGCAGAATGTGTGCACGCTGACGGATGGGTTCGTTGGCGATGAGTGTTGCGTCTGACGGCAGTTCGTTCAGAAGCAACGTGGATTTGCCGCCTGGCGCTGCACAGAGGTCAAGGCATTGGAGGTTTTTCGGTTCTTTGGTTTTACAGTTTTGCTGTTCGGCGGAAAGTAAGGATGGTAAGTACGTTTTCAGCAAGTGGCTGATAAACATGGAAGATGCTTCTTGTACATAGTAGCAACCGGCGTGAAACAGAGGGTCGAGTGTGAAGGGTGGGCGTTCTGTCAGATAGCGCCCGTCGGCACACCACGGCACAGGCTCTGCATCGGCAAACATTTGGGAAAGTTTGTTGCCGTTCAGACGGACGCTGATAACGGGTTCGCGGTCAATCGCTTGTGCGAGTGCAGCATATTCTTCTGCGCCCAGTTGTTCGGTGAGTAATGTTTCAAAATCGGGTGGCAGTAGCATCATATCATGTACCATTTGTTCTAAGAATGCTTTCTGCACAAATCAACAAAAGAGTAGGGGAAAGCGTGGCGTTCGTCCCTGTCGTGGTCTTCGCGGAATGTTTCTTCCCACTCGGTTGGGTCAAATTCGGGGAAGAATGTGTCCGCTTCGGCAGGTGTGTCGTGTATGTATGTGAGACACAGGCGGTCGGCTATGGGCAGAGCTTGTTGATAGACCGATGCGCCTCCAATGATGAAGACGTCGGTGCTTTGTACATTATTATATATATATCCACTTTGGGCTGCTTCCAAAGCTTTCTCTAAAGAGGGGTAGCACTCTGCGCCCTCAAAAGCGTTGAGTTGGGTTGTTCGCGAAATAACGATGTTCCGCCGGTTGGGCAACGCTCCTTTGGGCAGACTTTCAAAGGTCTTGCGTCCCATCATAATGGTGTGACCTGTAGTGAGTTGCTTGAAACGTTTCAGGTCGTTGGGCAGCCAGTAGATGAGTTTGTTGTTCTGTCCGATGGCGCGATTCTCGGCAATGGCTACGACAATGGAAACCCTGTTCATGTGCGATTTACTGTTTTCTGTTTATGATTTCGTTTCTTGCCTACACAGACACTTTTGCTTTGATGTGGTCGTAGGGGTCGTAGTCGGTCAGTGTAAAGTCTTCATACTGAAAGTCGAAGATGCTTTTCACGTTGGGATTGAGCTGCATCCGCGGCAAGGGCCGTGGGGTGCGAGTCAGTTGCAGTTTGGCTTGCTCAAGGTGGTCAAGGTAGAGGTGTGTATCGCCTGTGGTATAGACAAAGTCGCCCGCCTTCAGTCCTGTGACTTGAGCCATCATCATGGTCAACAGTGCGTAGCTGGCAATGTTGAACGGCACACCGAGAAAGGTGTCGGCACTGCGTTGGTAGAGCAGGCAACTCAGTCGTCCGTCAGCTACATAGAATTGGAACAGAATGTGGCATGGAGGCAGATTCATGTTGTTGAGGTCTGCTACATTCCACGCACTGACAATCAGTCGTCTGGAGTTGGGATTGTTCTTGATTTGTTCCACAACGTCGCTAATCTGGTCAATGTGTCCGCCCTGATAATCGGGCCAGCTGCGCCATTGGTAGCCATAGATATGCCCCAGGTCGCCGTCTTCGTCTGCCCATTCATTCCAAATGCGCACACCACGTTCCTGCAGCCACCGTGCATTGGTATTGCCTTGCAGGAACCACAGCAGTTCGTAGATGATGCTCTTCAAATGGAGTTTTTTGGTTGTCAACAAGGGGAAACCTTCTGCCAAGTTGAATCTCATCTGGTTGCCGAATACGGAGAGTGTGCCCGTGCCTGTGCGGTCACCTTTTTCTACGCCCTCTGTCAGGATGCGATGAAGTAAGTCGAGATATTGTTTCATGCTTGTTTTGTGTCAAAAAAGGAGCGACCGACAGTTGTTGCTGCGAGTCGCTCTTTCTGAATGTTATAGCTTGTAAAAGTTATTCGCGTGGTCTGTTGGCTGAGTACATAATCTTCAGGGCGTATGCCTTACGGAGCACCTGCTTCGTGTCGGTAATGATACCCATTGGAGTGTGGTGGTCAGCCTTGATGGAAACTGTGAAGAATGGTTTGTCCACTTCTGCCAGTTCACCACGTTCTGAGACTACGTAATCATAAACCTCGTTGGGTTCTGCAAACTTGTCGTTCAGCTGAATGCGGTGACCCGAACCGAATTGTGCTTTCAGGTTGTCGGTAGGCTGACCGATGTAGATGAATGATGTACAAGATTTGCGTGCCAATTTCTCAAGCTGTGTACCTACAGGCTTGTCAAACTTCACCTTCAGTGTCACTTCACGCATTGTGGTTACCATCATGAAGAAGAACAGAATTGTGAAGATCAAGTCAGGGAGAGATGAAGTGTTCATCTCAGGCATTTCTCTGCCTCCGTTTTTGTTAAATCGACTCATAATTTACTGTCCTCCATATTTCTTTGGTTCAGCCTCTGAAATCTTCTGTGGATAAACTTCACGGATGGCTTTCTGCTCATCCTTTGTCAGGAATTCATATCGATATCCAAATTCTTCTTTTGAGAGTTCGTCACGAAGTTCGTTGTAGGCTGCCACCAGTGCGTCCTGTACCTGGAAGTAAACACCGTAGTCTGTGCCACGGTCGGTCTGTACGGAGATAACGTGGTTTTCAGTGACCATCATTGTCTTGCCGCCCAAACCTTTAATCTTCTTAGGCTTCAGCTCTGGAAGGTTGGGTTTGTTTTCTGGGTTCTTAATAAACTCTTTGGCTCTCTCCTTCACGTCCTCAAGGGATGCGTAGTCGTCACCAATCATCACGTAGTTGTCTTTGTTGATACGGATGTTGAGGATGTTACGTTCCTTAATCTTGATTTCGTTGTTAAGCTGGTCATCTTCAGGTGGTTTTGGAAGTGTACGTCCCAAACCCTGGTCGGTGTCCATTGATGTTGTTACAAGGAAGAAGATGAGCAACATGAATGAGATGTCGGCTGTTGAACTGGTGTTCAAACCTGGCATTTTTCTTTTCTTTCCCATATTTGCTACTCAATGTGTTAAAGGGTTACTTCTTCGTTCTTACAACCATGCTGTAAACAACTGCTACAATAGTGAGAACCATCAAGATGGCGATAGAGATGATGGACATGTCAGTCATGATGATGTCCGTTGGGTTGTTCCAGTCCTTACCGTTGATAAGAAGACGTTCACTTGAGTTAGAGAAACCAACAATTGCGCCGATTGCCAAAGAAGCAACGAGTGCGATGGTTGAAATCAGACCAGTTTTGCCTGCCATACCTTCGTCCTTGCTTGTAGAACCGCCCTTTGTGAATTGCAGGATGGCACTCCAGACAGTAAGAGCAGCAGCAATGAAAGTGAAGGCAAAGCAGAGACAAAGGATTAAGTCAGTGAGAAGAGGGGCATTCTGCTTTGGGTTCTCTTCGTATGGTGTGTCGTAGCCGACAAGCATGAAGAGCGCAAAGCTAACAATTGTGATGCCCATCAGTCCCCAAAGGATCCATTTGGATAATTTTTCTGTATTCATTGTATCTTGTCTCTGATTAGTGGGTTAGAAAATATTTTACAAAAATCCTGTGTGCTTGAATCGTTTGTGTGAAAGTATTACTTCTTAGCAGCATACTTTGTAACGATGTCGAGCAGAGAGATTGTGGAGTCTTCCATCTGAGCTGTAAGACTTTCAATCTTAGCGAGGATGTAATTGTAGAATACCTGGAGAATAAGGGCAACTACGATACCGAAGATTGTGGTCAAAAGGGCCACCTTCATACCGCCGGCAACAACTGTTGGAGAAATGTCACCTGCAGCCTGGATGTCGTCGAATGCCTGTACCATACCAATCACAGTACCCAAGAATCCGAGTGATGGTGCCATACCGATGAAGAGGGTAATCCATGAGCATCCCTTCTCAAGGTTGGAAGCCTGAACTGCGCCGTAAGCTACAGCTGACTTTTCAACTGAGTCGATGCCTTCGTCGATACGCATCAGACCTTGATAGAAGATGGAAGCAATAGGACCACGAGTGTCGCGAGCAATAGACTTGGCACCTTCGATGTCGCCATTCTTTACTTTTGCCTCAACGCCTTCAATCATCTTCTTAACGTTAACGTCAGAGAGTGAGAGGTAGATGATACGCTCGATGCAGAATGCGAGACCAATCACGAGAGCGATAGCAACGAGTGCCATGAAGCCTGCACTACCTTCAATGAACTTTGTCTTGAGGTTCTTGTACATACCAGCTTCCTGTGGCTCAGACTCCACTGGAGCTTCATCTACTACTGCGGCAGCTGTGTCAACAGCTGCAGAATCTACCTGCTCAACTGTAGCAGAATCTGCTACTTCGTCTTGAGCTGAAACAGACTGTGTCATACCAAAAGTAAACACACCCATCAATGCAATGATTGCAAAAATTTTTTTCATTGTGTGGAAAATTTTAAGATTAATACTTTATTTAATTGATTTTTGTTTGTTTGTTTCTTTCTTTTTTTGCGGAGAGAGCGAGATTCGAACTCGCGAACCGCTTTTGACGGTCACACGCTTTCCAGGCGTGCCTCTTCAGCCACTCGAGCATCTCTCCAATCGTGGTGATTTGTCCTTTTATTTATACCCCCAAAATGGGCTATAAACTTTGCCGTTTTCATAAAACAGCACAAAAATAACTATTTTTTAGTTAGCAACGATTGTGTTTTGCAAGAAAAATTCAATTTTGCTGCAAAAAATAAGTTTTTTTTATTCTTTTTGTACGTTTCTGAAGATTTTCAGAGCATTTTGAGTTGTTTTTTTGTCAACAGCTTCAAATGTGGTGTTGAACACTTCGGCGAGCTTTTTCCCCACCTCTATGAGGTATGCACTTTCGTTCCTTTTTCCTCGGTGTGGAGTTGGTGCCATGTAGGGCGAATCTGTTTCCAAAACGATGCGTTCCAGTGGAACAGCCTTGCTGATGACTTCTGGCAGTTTTGATTTCTTGAAAGTAAGTACACCGCCAATGCCGAGGCAAAAATTAGGGAAACTGAGCAGTTCTTGTGCTTCTTCTTCTGTGCCAGTGAAGCAGTGGAAGACTCCAGAAAGCTGTTTGTCTCTGTATTTTTCCATCAGTGTCATCAGTTCTGCATGAGCATTGCGAGAGTGAATCATCAGCGGCAAGTTGTATTTGATAGCCCATCCGATTTGCTTCTCGAACACTTCCATCTGTTCCGCCTTGTGGGTGTCGTCCCAATAGAAATCCAGTCCAACTTCGCCGATGGCAATGTATGTGGGAGTGCCTGGCGAAGGAGTAGGGTTGAGCGACTCTTCCAATCTCTCTTCGAGCAAGTCGAGCGCCACATGGTAGTCTTCATCCATGATGTTTTCTGGGTGAAGCCCAATCATGGGGTGAAGATATTGAGGGTATGCGTTGCAGACTCGCAGCAGATGGGACAGCTCTTTTCGGCAGATGGCGGGGACGAAGATTCGTTCCACACCCGCGTTCTTTGCTCGCAGGATTACTTCGTCCAGGTCATCATTAAACTCTGGACCGTCAAGATGTGAATGGGTATCAATCATGCGTGTCGGGGAAGGGTTAATATCTTCTGCCTAACAGTTTGTGGGCAAAAGCACGAACTTCAGCCTTGCGTTCTTCGGGAATGCAGACCTTGTCAAGACTTTTGTGTGCTGCTTCAAACAGCGACTCGATGCATTGCTGAGTCAGGGTAGGGATGCCTATTATATTATAAAGATGTGTAACGGCAGCAATTTTTTCTTCGTTATCGCACTCCGTTTTGTCAATCCACGCTTCAAGTTCAGCCTTTTGTTCAGCATTCGCCTTCTGCAGGGCCTGTATCAAGAGGTAAGTCTTCTTGTTTTCTACAATGTCGCCGCCGAGTTTCTTTTGGAACACAGCCGTGTCTGCATAGACATCGAGCAAATCGTCCTGTACCTGGAAAGCCAGTCCCATCTGCAGTCCGAAGTCATACAGATTCTGCTGGTCTGCTTCATTTGCACCTGCCAACTTGGCACCAATTTTCAGGGCGTATGCCAACAGGAAAGCGGTTTTCAGCCGAATCATGTCCATGTATTCAGCCTCGGTCACATCCATGCGCTCTTCAAAATCAATGTCAACCTGTTCCCCTTCCAGTACACCCAGTGTGGCATCAATGAAATCGCTGGTAGCGACGTTGTTACCAAATAGTTTGTAGGCGATCATCAGCATGGTGTCGCCCGACAGGATGGCAGTATTCTCGTTCCATTTCTTGTGAACGGTTGGTTTGCCACGGCGCAGGTCGCTTTTGTCAATCAAGTCGTCGTGCAGCAACGTGAAGTTATGATAAGTTTCCAGCGCCAATGCCTGTTGCATGATGCTTTCCGGATGGTCCTTGTAAAGATTATAGGACAAAAGCATGAGCACGGATCGAACTCTTTTTCCGCCGCCTGAAAGCACATAGCGGATGGGGTCATAGATATGGCTGGGTTCCTTTGGAAAAGAAAGTTTTTCGATGGACTCGTTGACTAATTTCGTGAGTTGGTCGATAGAATAAAGCATTTCCACTGTGATACGAAAAGATTAAATAATGGGGTGGTGTTGAAGGAAACTATAACTAAAAAGGGGTGTATCTGGAATGATACCCCCTCTTTATAATATAAATAATGTGTAATTACATGAGTCGGAATGTTACAGGGAGTGTGAAGCGCACACGTACTGTCTTTCCACGCTGCTTACCTGGCTGCCACTTCGGCATGGCTGATACAACGCGAAGGGCCTCTTTGTCGAGTGCTGGGTCCACAGACTTGATGACCTTGGGGTCAACGATGGAACCGTCCTTGTTTACCACGAACTGTACCATGACACGACCCTGGATGTTGTTTTCCTGTGCACTTGCGGGGTACTTCAGGTTCTTGTTGAGCCACTTCATCAGGGCTTCGTTACCACCAGGGAACGATGGGTTCTGTTCTACGATTTCAAATACTTCGCCTTCGTCACCCTCTTCCTGAGTAGCTACTGGAGGACCTGCCATGACAGGACCGCTTACAGGAGCAGTGGGACCTGTGATAGCCTGGTCGGTTGACTCAGACTCCTGGATTTCTTCTTCCACGATTTCAGTCTCGTTGTCAACGATGTCGAGGATTTCAGCTACCTGTGGAGCATCTGCTGGTGGAGGTGGAGCAGCTGTAAAGATAGGCTGAGTGGGTGGAATGACTTCTTCTTCCGAAACGAAAGAAGTAGTGGAGTAAATCACGTCGGTCTCAACATAGTCGCGAGTAGTGTACTCAAAGGTAGCAAACATCGTTGCCAGAGCAATAATGTAGCCCACAAGGAGACCTGTGCTTTTTTGACCTTCAAGGTCGGCTTTTTTTGACTTTTTTACTTCCATAAGTATTGTTATTTTTAGTTAGTCCAAACTATTTGTCGCAAAATTACAGTTTTTTTTGTTTACCATCACTACATTGCACGCATTTTTTGCACTTTTATTGTGTTTTTTTTAGAAAACGAGTGCTTTTTTAGTCATTTTGCTTAGTCTTTTCTGATATGAAGGTCTCTTTGAGGGAATGGAATCTCAATTTCGTTTTCGTTCAAAACGTTGTAGATAATTTCCTTTGCCTTTGCCAGCCAAATGAATTTTTGGTCAACCAGCAGCCAGGTTTCCACGTAGAGGTCCACACTGCTGTCGCCAAAATTGGAGAACATGACCTTCAAGGGGCGTTCTGGGCTGACAATGTCGCGTCCGTCCTCGGTCTTGGTGCAAAGTGTATGCAAGGCATCGAGCAGCAGTTTCCTCACCTTTGCCACGTCTGTGCCGTAAGCCACACCCACAGGAATCTTGTTCAATTCATACTGATGATTTCTTGTCAAGTTCTTGAAATTTTTGTTGAACAGCGCAGAATTCAGGAAGGCGATGACCGAACCGTCCAGCGTGGTGACGAGCGTATTTTGGTACGTAATGCTTTCCACCTTACCCGTTATGCCGTCACATTCTATATAATCTCCCACGCGCACGCGACCACTCATCAGCGAAATGCCGTAGAAGAAATTCTCCAGCAAATCCTTCGAGGCGAAACCCATACCCGTTGCCAAGCCGGCACTGATGATTTCAATGCCGCTGCGGGGCACCTTCAGCAGGACGAGGACTGCAATGAAATAGACCCCCCAGACCAGAATCTGGATGATGTTTCGTGCCAGCGTCTTGTTGAATTTCTGTGTACCATCGTTGATGGAACGCTTGTAGGTAAAGTAGAACGAGCGGATAGCATAGTTGAAATATTTGAAAATGAAGAAGCAGGCAATCACCAGACAGAGTTTGAAGAGCGAAATCTGGATTACCCCTGGTTCGTCAATGAAGTTGCTGAAGAAAATAGTCTTACAGATGCTGGTCATCTCGAATACCGAAGCCGAAGCCACAATGCACACCAAGACGGAAATGACAGCAATGACAGGCACCAGTGCTATGTTGAACAGGTCGTAGAACCAGGTTTGCGAAATAAACTCACCCCTCTTGGCACGTTCCAGCAGTTCCCCTTCCGAAATGTCCTCGTGGATGGCACGTCT
The DNA here is from genome assembly GCA_902802265.1 of uncultured Bacteroidales bacterium. Lineage (GTDB taxonomy): Bacteria > Bacteroidota > Bacteroidia > Bacteroidales > Bacteroidaceae > Minthosoma. The sequence continues at coordinate 31,786 of CADCLN010000022.1, forward strand.
CACCCGATTGGGCAGATACTTCTTCTCATACCACGCCAGGATGTCATAGATGCAAGTGATGCTCTGAATGGCAGCCAGCTGGAAAGTCCACCAAATCGTAATCTGCACACTGAGCAAGGTGTAGCCATACCAGGCTATGAACGTCGAAAGAATGATGACCGCCAACGAAATGCCGCAGTAGAACTTGTCGCTCAGCGGCAGCAGACGGCGATACTTCTTACCGATATAAATTTGCCATAAGGTGCAAATCAGCAGGATAGGCGGGAATGTAATGTTCACCAGCGTGTTCGGAACCAAGATGATGCGGAAGATGATGACCACGAAAGCCATGACGATGAACGGTGTGTACATCTTCACGCCAGCCTGGATTTGGCTCCCCTTCATGCGGAACATCATCGACACCAGTAAAACCTCCATCAGCCATGCTATGTTGACCATCAGGCCTGTTGACATCTGGATCACGTTTAGGTTGATAGTGCTTCGGATAATCATGATGGCAATGATGAAAATCAAGATGCCCAGAGCCATGATGAAGGCAGGACGCTTCAGCTTGTAAGACTCCGTGTGGAACCGCTTCGGCACCACCCAGCGCAGGATAATGTTGCTCAGCAGCGCACCTATGATGATATAGAAAATCATGAACACCGACGTAAACAGCAGCGACGGACCACGCCACTCCGAATACCGCGCATCGCCCCGTTTGATGGGCATATACTTGTCCTGAAAATCCGCCGTCATCATCCGCCACTGTCGGGGCAGCGAAGACAGGATGCTCAGGTAATTCTTGCCGCCATTGACAAAGATGTTCTTCTGCAACTCCTCATACTTCTTCTCTGCGTAGTGGTTCAATTTCTCCACCTTGTCAGCCACATCTTCATAATACTGTTTGTCCAGACTCACACTGTTGTAGATGCGCACAATATTATTTCTCAGAGCCTTGGCATAGATGAGACATTGTTTGCGGTCAGCAATTTCAGCCTTGCTCAGGAAGAATGGCTGCCCCCTCAGTTCCTCCAAAGTCCTTTCCGTATTGCTACTCTCCAGGCTGTCCGCTTCGTCCACGATAAGCGAATCGATGGCCGTCGGAGCCTTTCGGGTTTTCCGAATGGCTGGCGGCAGTTGTTCCAGCGCATAAATCAAGCTGTCATACCGAGCCAATTCACCCCTCATCCTGCTGCGAATCAGGTCATACGGCACATTCGTGTGGGTCAGTTCTTCATACAGCCGAGTAGCTTGCTGACAAGAGTAGGCAATGTCAAATGTGTAGTCCGACTTCTGCGAATAAAGCATCAGTCCGATCTGTTCGCTGCGCTGCATATACTCCACCAGCTTTGCGTGTTGCTGTTCCTGCTGCGATTCATAGCGAGCCATCATCATCCTCTGCTTCTTCCAGTTGCTATATAGTTCCAGCCGCAGCACCCCCAGAGTCCTTGCCAACGACTTCTCCTTCAGCACTGCCGATGATGGCATTGCCGTCAGCATCATGACGATGAGAGAAAAGATAAATTTCTGCATATATTTTAGTTCAATTCGTTCAATCCGTTTAATCCGCAATTCGTTTAATTCGTTCAATCCTTGTTTTATTTAGAATTCAATCCGTTTAGTCCTTGTTTTATTTAGAATTCAATCCGTTCAATCCGTTTAATCCTTGTTTTACTCCGCGTCCACAATGTTCTTCACCGACGAGAACAGCTTCTTGCCGATGACGTGCGCCTTGTTTGCCTGCTCCAGTTCCTCAAACCGCTCCTCAATGATGTCATCCTCCGTGATGGCATTCGGGTCAACCTCGTCCTGTTCCTCCTCCATATACGACTGGATGGACGATTTCAGCGACTTGCTCGCCTGTTCCAGTGCATGCTTCATGCCTCCGTTCCGCTTGAAACCCTCGTATTTGCGTTTCCGTCGGATGTTTCTGAGTTTCATGCCACGGCGCATCCGTTTCAGTCCCTTGCCCATGCGAATCAGCATCGGCTTGGTGTGCAAAATCAGTTGTACGAAGTTGACGCACAGCCAGGCGGTTCCCTTCCACAGCAACTTGGCGGCAACGACCGAATACTTCACAGCCCCCTTGCAGCCCTTCACGGTCCATTCTGCCAGCTTTCGGCATCCTATCTTCGTGTATTTCCACGTCAATCGGCACCATTGCCGCAGCTTCAGGCGCAAAAATCTCACTTTCTCCTGAGTGCTCTTGTCCTGCCACCATTCCACGGCAGACTTCATACACAGCTTGACAAAAGCCACGGAGAAACGCACGGATTTATAGATAATCCTGACAATGCGTTTCAAGATGGCAACCAGCAGCAACAGAAACAGTCGCCCCAGTTCCAGCAGTAACGAACTGACCGTCCGTTTGTTCTCGTTGTTAAAATCCTGTATATCCATTCAGTTGGATTGAAAATTTCTGCGAAGGTACGGATTTTTGTTGAACCAAGAATCAAGCAAAATGTAAAAAAATGTTGGAGCAGTGTAATTTCTTTGTCCGAAGTGCTTGTGTTTGAAAAAAAATCATGTATATTTGCGGCATCTTTTCTTTTTTATTTTTTTTATTTATTTTTTTACTAACTTCTCAATATCATCCAAATTATGAAGAAAAGTACTTTTTCAACGCTGCTTTTTGCAGCTATGGCGATGACTACAGCGGTCAACGCCCAAGTTATCAACGGAGACTTGAACCATAACAACGGTCTCGATGTAGAAGATGTCACCCTGCTGATTGACGGCTACCTTACTGGTACGTCCGAACAGATACAGACGGCAGGAAAACCTTACGACATTGACAACAGCCTTGTTTCGGGCACATGGTATCGCTCCAAAAAAGACAAATTTAGGCTGAAGGCCGATGGTACGACCGATTACGCCGAGGGCTACACTTACAAGTTCTTCCCTCTGCAGGGGTGCATCGTGTTCTACAACTCAGCAGGCAATGCAGCCACTTATCTGAAAGTGCTTGACGTGCCTGCCGACAAGGGCTACCTCGTTGTGAATGTCCCTGGTTCAAGCGACGTGTGCACTTATCACAAAAAATCCACCCAGATGGTCAAGAACATCGTCCTTTCAGCCTCCTCTGTTTCGCTACGACTTGAAGAAAGCTACCGAAGTAGCGAATACTTGAAAGCCACGGTCTTTCCCTCCGATGCGGAAAATACTTCTGTGGAGTGGATCAGCAGCGACAAGACGGTGGCAACTGTCAATAATAGAGGCTATGTGGAAGCTGTTGGGGTAGGCACAGCCTATATCACTTGCGCAGCTCTTGACGGCAGTGGCGTGAAAGCTACGTGTAAGGTGAATGTAGGAAACTACGAAAATGGTCACGAAGCTGTTGACCTGGGGCTCTCTGTGAAATGGGCAACGATGAATATCGGTGCCACTTATCCCGAAAGCTGGGGCGATTTCTTTGCCTGGGGAGAGACTGAACCCAAGTCCAATTATTACTGGACAACTTACAAATGGAGTCCAAACTATGACTGGACCACCCCTGTCTTTACTAAGTACAATCAGCTTGACAACAAGATCACGCTTGACTTGTCGGACGATGCTGCCAATGCCAACTGGGGTGGTGTATGGCGTATGCCTACCTACGATGAAATGAACGAGTTGGTTACAAAGTGTATGTGGACACAAGCATCAGATGGTTGCAAGGTGACAGGTCCGAATGGTAACAGCATTTACTTGCCTGGTGCAGGGTATCGCTCGTTTGATTCGCACAATAACTACACAGGGGAAAACCTCGGTTTTTATTGGTCAAGTACGCTCAGCACGGACGACCCGACAGCTGGTTGCTATATGCGCACAGGTACAGGTTATTATCTTGAAATGAAGAGCACCTCCCGCTATTTTGGTCACACCATCCGTGCCGTCTGTCCGTAGCCTTTAGAACTTATTTTGCATTTATTATCCAAACTAAACTTAAAACTTAGCATTTGTCGATTCGAAACACGGCTCGAAAGTGCCACTGTGCCAGCGTGCCAGCGGAAATCCTACTTCCTTTCTAAAAAAAATTTTTTATTTTTTATACCCCTCAATTTTTACCATTTTCGCTGGCACGCTGGCACAGCTTATGAGAAGAAGAATAATAATATACAGATTATCAATCAATAAATCAGTTTTATTAAATTTTTAGGTGCTGTGACAGGCCTGTGACAGGTCTGTGACAGGCTCCCCACCCTGGTGGCACTGCAGTGCCAGACGAGTGGCACAGTTCTCCCACGGCGGTAGCAATGCAGTGCCACTGGTGTGACACAGTTCTCCCGCTGGGAAAAGGTATAACTTCTTTCTAAAAATGCAATATTTTTCTCTTGATTATTTTGTAATAGGGATTTTATGTCTAAATTTGCAGCAGATTTCTGAGCGTTCCTGTTGTCAGCCCTAAAATATAGGCGGAAAGCGGGAATGTGGTACAAGCCCACGAGGGGGTACATCTTCTGTAACACTGACAGGACATTTTGTAAATGAAAAGAATAGGACTTTTATCCGACACTCATGGTTATTGGGATGAGCGGTACGGAAAGTATTTCGCTGAGTGTGACGAGATTTGGCACGCGGGCGACATTGGCACAACGGAGGTGGCCGACAAGCTGGCCGCCATTGCGCCCCTGCGTGCGGTGTATGGAAATATTGACGGCGGCGACTTGCGCTACCGTTTCAGCGAGAAGTACCGCTTCAGGTGTGAAGAAGTGGAGGTGCTGATGAAACACATCGGCGGCTACCCAGGACACTACGATGCCTCGGTCCGTGGCATGATGTATGCGAATCCGCCGCAGTTGTTCGTTTCGGGACATTCTCATCTGCTGAAGGTGATGTACGACAAGACGCTCAGCTGTCTGCACATCAATCCTGGGGCAGCAGGAGTGTCGGGCTTCCATCAGGTGCGCACACTGGTTCGCTTCACCATTGACGGAAAGGAGATTAAGGATTTGGAAGTAATAGAGTTAGGAAAATAAAAAAGCCCCCTTCAATCATGTATGAGGGGGCTTTTTTTACAGTTCATTTTGTTTCAGTTCTTCATAGAAGTGTGCTCGTGCCGTGTAGTGGTAGGGTATCACCAGGAGCAGACCCAGTCCCAGCGTGAGGATGCAGAGCAGATACCAGCCGATGAAGCTGAGGTCGAGCAGGAAGAGGTCCATCTTGTGACCGTTCATCATCTTCATGCTCCGCTCGATGGCACCGTTGTAGCGCAGTTCGGGTTCATCCTTCAGGATGTAGTAGGTCATGGCGTAGGAGTAGGCCTTGATGATGCCTGGAATGATGAGCAGTAGCATCCAGAGCAGTTGGTAAAGTGTTATCAGCAGCCCCGTGAGCAGGATGCGGCCGTAGTCCTTGAATCCGTCGAAGAGGCTGCTGACATCGGGCGTTTCCTTGCGTGCGATGCGCAGGAGATAGATGTAGAATCCCCATGCAAACGGAATGGAAATAAGGATGGCAGGGATGCCAAAGGTGAATGATGATGTACCGGAAACGCCACCAGCAATGAGGAAATAAATCAGTGTGGCAATGACGGCCTTGTCCCATTTCCCTCTGAGGGAGTCGATAGCGCGGTTTTTAAATGTAGATGTGTTCATTGTGTTTTTGTTTTTTTCTAAGGAATAGGTACTTTTTGGGGTTTTTATTCTAAGGAATTTAGGAATTTAGGAATTTGTATCGACTTTCCTTCATTCCTAAAATCCTTAGAAAAAATACATATTCCTTGAGAGGAATCTGTTGGAAGGGGGGTTATTCGCTTTCGTCGAGGGAGGCCAGTTTGGCTTTGACTTCTTCGAGGTCGCTGCGGAGCTTGTCAACCTTGCGGTTGAGTTCCTCGACGAGGGCGTTGCCTTGCTTGGACTTGGAGGACGGATTGAGGAAACCAAGGTTGTTTTCGTAAGTCTTGATTTCGTTGCGCAGGATGTCGAGCTGACGGAGCAAGCGGTCGCGCAGGCGGTCGGCTCCACCTTCCTTGATGGCGTTCTTGAAGTTGTTCACGCGGCGGCGAGTAGCGTTGGCGCTGGCAGCTCCGTAGAGGCGGTCCATCTGTTCGCGGAAGAGTTTGTAGAGCTTGTCTTTCTCCTTGAAGGGCACGTGGCCAATCTCGTTCCACTCCTGCTGTGCCTTGCGGAGCATGTCGCGGAGTTCGCTTTCCATGTCGGCAGGGTCGATGGCGGCGAGGCGTTCAATGATGCTCTGCTTCTTTTGCAGGTTTTCCTGCTGTTCGCCGCGTGTGTCAATTCCGGCTTCTTTCTTGGCGGCGAAGAAGGCATCGCAAGCGGCATTGAAGCGTTGCCAGATCTGGTCGCTGTACTTCTTGGGCACGGTGCCGATTTCCTTCCACTTCTTCTGCAGTTCGACGAGTTTGTCGGTGGTGGCTTTCCAGTCGGTGCTGTCTTTCAGTTCTTCGGCTTTCTCGACGAGTGCGAGCTTGGCTTCGTAGTTTTCGTTGAGGCTGTCGCGGACGCTTTTGAAGTATTCTGCCTTGCGTGTGAAGAAATGGTCGCAAGCGGCGCGGAAGCGTTCAAATATCTTGACGTTCATCTTCTGGGGCGCATAGCCGATGGTTTTCCAGAGGGCTTGCAGCTCGGTGATTTTCTCGCTCAGCGCGTTCCACTCTGCAAAGGTCTTGAGGCTGTCGAGGTCGTAGCCTTCAATGGTTTCGCAGATTTCGCTCTTCTTCTGCAGGTTTTCTTCTTCCTGCTGTTTGCGCTCCTCGAAGTGTTCGTAGTGTTTCTTGTTGATGATGGTTGATGCAGCCTTGAAACGGTTCCAGATTTCTTCGCGCAGGTCATTGGCTACGGGGCCAATTTCGCGGAATTCGGCGTGGAGCTGCTGCAGTTTGCGGAAGGCGGCGATGATGTCTTCTTCCTCGCAGAGTTTTTCAGCGGCTTCGCAGAGGGCTGTCTTGCGTTCCAGGTTTTTCTTGAAGTCGTAGGCGCGCAGTTCGTTGTTGAGCTTCAGCGTGTCGTAGTATTGTTCGACGACTTGCTGGTAGGTTTTCCAGAGTTCGGTAGCCTTTTCTGCCGGCACGTTCTTAATCTCGTTCCACTCCTGCTGAAGTTGCTTGAAATCGTTATAGACGCGGTTTACCTCATCTGGATTGTCGATGTACGCCTTGATTTTCTCGATGATTTCGAGTTTTTTCTGGTAGTTTGCCTCGCGTTCAGCTTCCTGTTGCTGGGCAATTTGGGCGCGGTTTTCACGGATGATGGCCATCTGAGCCTTGAATTCTGCCTCGTCGTTGTTCTCGGCAGGTTGGTACTCTTCGGGTGTTCCTCCACCATCGATGAACGATTTGTAGGCTTCCTCAACCTCCTGTTTGTGCAAACGGTAGAAGATGCTCTTCAGGCTGTCGAGTTCCTGACGAGAGGATTCTTCGCCTGTCTCGGCAATTTGCTTCAGACGTGCGAGTACTTCTGCCTTGCTTTGGTAGGGTACGGATGCAGACGAGATTTCTGCCTGAGGTTCTTCGGCTACGGGAGCTTCGGATACGACGGGTTCTTCGGCTACGGGTTGTGCTGTAGTTTCAGTGATTGCTGGTTCAACTACGGGCTCCTCAGTGGGGTTCTGAATTTCTGTCATAGATGTAGTAATTTTAAGAGGTTAAAAAATAGTGTGTATATAACAAAGGTGGAAAGCAGGGGTGTGTGTGCCTCTGCTGTTTTTTTTCAGTTCTGTACGATTCGCAGGATGGTGTAGGTATAGACCACGGCTGCAGGGATGGCCATGAGGGATGAGTCGAAGCGGTCGAGCATTCCGCCGTGTCCTGGGATGATGTTGCCGGAGTCCTTGATGCCGAGTTTGCGTTTCAGCAGGGATTCGACGAGGTCGCCCCATGTGCCGAAGATGACGATGATGGCGGCGAGTCCGCCCCATGCCAGGCGTGAAGACAGTTGGGTCAGCTGTTCCGTATAGGGAATGAATGTGGCTATGATTTGCGAGGCGGCAATGGCCACGACTGCTCCGCCGATGCTGCCTTCCCATGACTTTTTGGGAGAGATGCGGGGGAAGAGGCGGTGTTTGCCGAAGAGACTGCCAAAGCAGTAGGCACCGGTGTCGCTTGACCATAGGAAGATGAAGAGCGAGAGCGGGTACCAGTAGTAGTATGCGATTTGGGGCATATAGCCCATATTGTTGGGAATGGCAATGAACGAAAGTGTGTGGAGCAGGGAGAAGGGTAGGGCGACGTAGAGTTGTGACATCAGTGCAAACGACCAGTTGTAGATGTTCTTTTCGCGGTCGAAGTATAGTTCGCTGATGAGCAGGTACATGATGCTGATGAGGTAGGGGATAAAGGCCTCTGCCCCCATCATGTTGACGTTATAGGCCAGCATGGCGCAGAATAGGTAAACGGCTGATGCGGTGGCAATGAAGCGGTTGACCTGCAGGTCTGCGTTTTTGTTGACGATAGAGCAGAATTCCCAGGTGGTCAGTCCTGTGATGATGGCAAAAAGCAGGGCGTATGCGTAGGGGTGAGACACGATGCATCCCACCAGCAGGGCGACAAAGAGGATGCCCGATGCTGCTCTAATGATTAGGTTTTTCATTTTTTCTGGTAATGATTGTTGTCTTCTTGTGTATCTTTCTCTTCTTGTGTGTTCTTGTCTTCTTCTTTGGCTGTTGTTCCTTCTTCTTTTTCTTTTGCCTTTTCCAGTACAGCCTGGATGACTTTCTGACGGATGATTTCAGCGTTTTCCTCGTTGTGTTCGAAGCTGCTGTTGTCGTCGTTCTTGTTTTGATTGGCTGTGGCTTGTGCGTTGGCTTCCAGAATTTCTTCTGTGCGGGAAGTGTAGGGACGTTTGCCAAAGATGCGTTCCACGTCTTCGGCAAAGATGACTTCGCGGTCCATCAGGATTTGAGCCAGCTGTGCATGGCCTTCGCGGTGTTCCTGCAAGACCTTTTTGGCTCGTTCATATTCCTGGGAAATGAGTTCCTTGACGTCTTGGTCAATGAGTTCTGCCGTCTTGTCGGAATAAGGTTTCTGGAACTGGTATTCCTGGTTGTTGTAGTAGCAAAGGTTCGGCAGATTGTCGCCCATACCGGCATAGGCAATCATGCCGTAGGCACGTTTGGTGACGGTTTCCAGGTCGTTCATGGCTCCTGTCGAGATGCGTCCTGTGCAGAGTTCTTCGGCAGCACGTCCACCGAGGGTGGCACAGATTTCGTCGAGCAGTTCTTCTTTGGTTGTAATTTGTCGTTCTTCAGGCATATACCATGCTGCTCCCAATGCTTGTCCGCGGGGAACGATGGTTACTTTCACCAACGGATTGGCATATTGCAGGAACCAGCTGATGGTGGCATGGCCGGCTTCGTGCAGGGCAATGGTGCGTTTTTCTGCCTGAGTCAGCAGCTTGGTCTTCTTTTCCAGTCCGCCGATGATGCGGTCAACGGCATCGAGGAAACATTGTTTGTCAACCCATTTCTTGTTGTGGCGGGCTGCGATGAGGGCTGCTTCGTTGCAGACGTTGGCAATGTCGGCACCAGAGAAGCCTGGGGTTTGACGTGCCAAAGTGTCAACATCTACCGTCTCGTCAATCTTGATGGGACGCAGATGCACGTTGAATATCTCTTTCCGTTCATTCAGGTCAGGCAAATCGACATGGATTTGGCGGTCGAAACGTCCGGCGCGCAGCAGTGCCTTGTCCAGAATGTCGGCACGGTTGGTGGCGGCCAGAATGATGATGCCGCTGTTGGTGCCAAAGCCGTCCATTTCTGTAAGCAGCTGGTTCAGTGTGCTTTCTCGCTCGTCGTTTGACCCCATTGCCATATTGTTGGCACGAGCACGACCGATGGCGTCTATTTCGTCGATGAAGATGATGCAGGGGGCTTTTGCTTTGGCTTGATTGAAGAGGTCGCGTACTCGGCTTGCTCCCACACCTACAAACATTTCTACAAATTCAGAACCTGAAAGTGAGAAGAACGGAACATCGGCTTCACCGGCAACTGCCTTGGCAAGCAGGGTCTTACCAGTTCCTGGAGGGCCTACCAGCAGGGCGCCTTTGGGTATCTTGCCGCCCAGTTCGGTGTATTTCTGTGGATTCTTCAGAAATTCCACGATTTCATGCACTTCCTGCTTGGCTCCAGTTTGTCCTGCCACGTCTTTGAAGGTGACTTTCCCTTCCTTGTCTCCACCCTCAATGAGTTGTGCTTTTGAGCGCCCCACATTGAAGATGCTGCCTGCCCCGCCCATCATGCTTGAGCCACTTACGCGGCGCATCAGAAAAAGCCAGATGCCAATGATGAAGAGCATTGGCATGAATTGCCAAATCAGGTTGGTGAAGAAGTTGGACGATTGTTCGTAGCCGACATTGCCGTTGAAGTGTCCCTCTTCCTTGGCTTTGTCGAGAAATTCCTCCACTTTGTCGATGGATCCAAATTCCACAACCACAGCCCGTTTGTCTTTGCCCTTGTTGCCGTTGCCAAAGACTTTGCGGTCATATTCCCGCTTGACAAACATTTTCAGTGTGTAGTCATTCTTCTCGATGACAACATCGCTGGCATATCCTTTCTCCACATATTCCTTGAAGGTGGTGTAGTCAATGCGCTTTTCCACACTAGTTTCGTTGTGGAAAATGTACATATAGATGATGCCGCCAATCAGCATGATGTAGAGCCAGCTGAAGTTAAACCGAGGTTGCGGTGTGCGGTTCTTGTTTTTGTTGTTCTGTGGAGACTGTGGCTGTTCCGTTTCGTTTTGCAGGTCCTGCATCTCCTGATTCATTTTATCTTGCTTCACGGTTATTTCCTTATATATATAATGTGTATGGGGTGGGGATTAGTCAATGTCGGGGATGGTTTTGCGGCTGGCATCTTCCCAGAGATTGTCGATGTCGTAAAATTCGCGGGCTTCGGGCAAGAAGATGTGCACCACGACATCGGTGTAGTCCATAGCTACCCACAGGCAGTTGCGTGTGCCGTCGGTGGATGTTGGTTTCTGTCCTGCATGAATCCGCACATAGTCGCGCACCGAATCGGTGATGGCTGCGACTTGTGTGGGGGAATTGCCTTCGCAGATAACCAAAAACTGGGTGATGGTATCGTCAATCTCTTTCAGATCAATGACGGTGATGTTGTGTCCCTTCTTTTCCTGAATGCCCTCAATGGTGGCTTTTACAAGTTTTTCTGTATTGCTCATTTATTATGTTTTAATGTCAGTTATTCTTCTCTTCTTCCATTTCTGCCAATTTGCGCTTTTCGTCGATTACCTGGAAATCCTTTGGGCGTAGCACAAAGTTCGAACCCAGATACTTTTCCTTGACGATGGTGTTGCTTGCCAGTTCTGGAGGTGTACCCTTAAACAGGATGCGTCCTTCAAAGAGCAAGTAGGCACGGTCTGTGATGCAGAGCGTTTCCTGCACATTGTGGTCGGTGATGAGGATGCCGATGTTGCGGTCTTTCAGTTTCCACACGATGTACTGGATGTCTTCCACGGCAATGGGGTCAACGCCGGCAAACGGTTCGTCAAGCATGATGAATTTCGGGTCGATAGCCAGACAACGGGCAATTTCGCAACGGCGGCGTTCTCCACCCGACAGCTGATTGCCGCGATTCTTGCGCACCTTTTGCAGTCGAAACTCGTTCAGCAGGCTTTCCAGCCGTTCATGCTGCTCTTCGATGGACTTGTATTTCATCTCCAGCACAGTCATCAGGTTGTCTTCGACCGACATGGTGCGAAACACACTTGCCTCCTGAGCCAGATAGCCCACACCCTTTTTGGCGCGAGTCGAAACGGGGTCGGTGGTGATTTCCATATTGTTGATGTAAACCTTGCCGCCATTGGGCACAACCAGTCCTGTCGTCATGTAGAAGCTCGTGGTCTTTCCGGCTCCGTTAGGCCCCAGCAAACCTACGATTTCTCCCTGTCGCACATTGAACGAAACATCATTCACTACGGTTCGTTTTCCGTATGTCTTCACCAAATTCCGCGTATAGAGTGTCTGCCGTTCTTCGGAATATTCGGGAATCTCCGCATCACTGGCATTCGTCGTCGCTGTAGCGAAAAAGTTTGTCTCTGTCATCTGTAAGTACCGCTTTTAGCGGACAAAAGTACAAAAAGTTTGCCGATTGCCCGATTATTTTGGTGAAAAACTATGTTAAATGCCACACATTTCGTATTATTTTCCTAATTTTGCACCTCAAAACAGTGAATTATAAAATAAATTGCCGTGGTATCATTAAAATCTGGTCTTACACATATTGGAAACTATGCGATGCTGATGAGTCGAGTACTTGCCCGCCCCGACCGCATGAGGATGTTTTTCAAGTCTTATGTAAACGAAATGTTTCAATTGGGCTACAATTCCATAGCCATCGTACTTATTATCAGCTTCTTCATCGGAGCCGTCATCTGCCTGCAGATAAAACTCAACATCCAAAGTCCCTGGATGCCCAAGATGGTGACGGGCTACACCACGCGTGAAATCATGCTCCTCGAATTTTCTTCCTCCATCATGTGTCTTATTTTGGCAGGAAAAGTCGGGTCGAACATAGCTTCAGAAATAGGAACTATGCGCATTACGCAGCAAATCGATGCGCTCGACATCATGGGTGTCAACTCAGCCAACTACCTGATACTCCCAAAGATTCTCGGACTGATGACCATCATGCCCATCCTTGTTACCTTCAGCGTTGCTGCAGGCATCGCCGGAGCCTACGCCACAACCCTCATGGGGACCACCAGCGTCGATGAACTGAACGAAGGCTTCCGCTATGCCTTCAACCAGTGGTACTTCTGGTGTGGCATGATAAAAGCCGTGATCTATGCCTTCATCATCACCTCCGTTTCAGCCTATCAGGGCTACACCGTCGAGGGCGGATCGGTGGAAGTCGGCAAAAACTCCACCGATGCCGTGGTCAGCAGCAGCATCCTCATCCTCTTTAGCGACATATTCCTCACCACATTGCTTACATAACCCCCCCCCCGAATGATACAACTCACACATTTATATAAGTCTTTCGAAGACAGAGATGTACTGAAAGACATCAACGCCACCTTCCAAAACGGACAAGTCAACCTCATCATCGGACAGTCTGGTTCAGGTAAAACCGTGCTGATGAAGAACATCGTCGGACTGCTTGACCCCACCAGCGGCAGCATCATGTACGACGACCGCGACTTCGTCAAGATGTCGAAACGCGAAAAAGTCATGCTCCGTCGCGAAATGGGCATGATTTTCCAGTCGGCAGCCCTGTTCGACTCCCTCAGCGTACTCGACAACGTGATGTTTCCGCTCGATATGTTTAGCGACCTTTCCTACGAAGACCGTGTGAAGCGGGCACGTTTCTGCCTGTCGCGTGTCAACCTGAGCGGAGCAGAAAACAAATTCCCTGGCGAAATCTCCGGAGGAATGCAGAAGCGTGTGGCCATTGCCCGCGCCATCGTCCTGCAGCCCAAATACCTTTTCTGCGACGAACCCAACTCTGGTCTTGACCCCAAAACCAGCATCGTCATCGACGAACTCATTTCGGGCATTACCCACGAAGACGGCATCACCACCATCGTCAACACCCACGACATGAACTCCGTGATGGGCATCGGCGAAAACATCATCTTCATCTGCGAGGGCAGGGCAGAGTGGCGCGGTTCAAACAAGGAAATCATGGACTCCACCAACAAGAAACTTGAAGATTTCATCTTTGCCAGCGACATCCTCCGGCAGGCAAAACAGTTGCATGACGAAAAAATGAAAAAATGATTGTTTGCATAGCAGAAAAACCCTCCGTGGCACGCGACATTGCCAACGTGCTTGGTGCCACACAGACAAAACAAGGATACATCGAAGGCAATGGCTACCAAGTGACATGGACCTTTGGTCACCTCTGCGAACTCAAGGAACCCCACGAATACACCGAGCGTTGGCAACGTTGGGATCTTTGGGATTTGCCCATGCTGCCTCCCCGCTACGGCATACGGCTAAAAGACGACGACGGCGTGAAACGCCAGTTTGCCATCATCGAAAAACTCTTCTCCCAGGCCGAAATGATTATCAACTGCGGTGATGCTGGGCAAGAAGGCGAACTCATCCAGCGCTGGGTGATGCAGAAAGCGGGTGTGAAATGCCCCGTCAAACGACTGTGGATTAGCTCCCTTACCAAAGAAGCCATCCGCGAAGGTTTTCAGACACTCAAGGACCAGAGCGAATACCAGAGCCTTTACGAGGCAGGACTTAGCCGAGCCATCGGCGACTGGACACTGGGCATGAATGCCACCCGTCTCTATACCTTGAAATACAGGGAACAATCTGGGCAAGTGCTCTCCATCGGACGTGTGCAAACCCCTACGCTTGCCCTCATTGTCAACCGCCAGAAGGAAATCGAAGACTTCGTGCCACGCCAATCGTGGGGACTCGTCACCCTCTATCGCGACACCAAGTTTACCGCCATCGCCGTGGATGAAGAGGCCGAAGCCGATGCAGCCGCAGAAACCGAAAACCGTACAACCGCAAAGAAAGCCCCTGTCTATCGTCCCATAGAATACACCACCGAGGCAGAAGGCCGCGACGTCTTGGCTGCCATTACGGGACAGCCCTTCACCGTGACCAATATTCAAAAGAAAAAAGGCTCGGAAGCACCGCCGCGACTCTACGACCTGACCTCCCTGCAAGTGGATTGCAACAGGAAATTCAGCTATTCGGCAGACCAGACACTCCAGGTCATCCAGTCACTCTACGAGAAGAAGCTGACCACCTATCCCCGTGTCGATACCACCTTTCTTTCAGACGACATCTACCCCAAGTGCCCTTCCATCCTGAAAGGCATCAAGGGCTACGAACCATTTACCCAACCGCTTGCAGGAAAGCCCCTCAACAAATCCAAAAAAGTATTTGATTCCTCCAAAGTCACAGACCACCATGCCATCATCCCCACCGGACAACCAGCCGTAGGCATGACCGACATGGAGCGCAACGTCTATGACCTTGTCACCCGTGCCTTCATTGCCGTCTTCTATCCCGACTGCAAATTTGAAACCACCACCGTGTTCGGTAAAGTTCCTGCCACAGCGCAACCCCAAGAACCCCAGACCTCACAACCTCAAGAAATCCTCTTCCGCACCTCGGGTCGCACCATACTCGACGAAGGCTGGAAAGTCATCTACAAGAAAGACCAGCCCGTAGCCGATGCCGACACAGAAGACCCCAACAAAGAGGCAGAAAGCACCCTGCCTGTATTCAAGAAAGACGAAACAGGCCCGCACACCCCCTCCCTTGTGGAGAAATGGACACAGCCCCCCAAACCCTACACCGAAGCCACCCTGCTCCGAGCCATGGAGACGGCAGGCAAATTTGTAGATGACGACGAACTGCGCGACGCCATGAAGGAAAACGGCATCGGTCGTCCTTCTACCCGTGCAGCTATTATCGAAACACTCTTCAAACGTCGCTACATCCGCAAAGAACGCAAAACCCTCTTTGCCACCCCCACAGGTGTGGAACTCATCGGACTCATTCACGAGGAACTGCTCAAAAGTGCCGAACTCACAGGCCGCTGGGAAAAGAAACTGCACGACATCGAGCATCACCAATACGAAGCCCGACAGTTCATCGACGAACTCAAGCAGATGGTCACCGACATCGTCGTCACCGTCCGCAACGATCACAGCAACCGCCGCGTAGCCTTTACCGCCGAAGAAGAATTGAAGAAGAAAAAGACAAAAGCAAAAGCAAAACCAAAAACGCCTAAACCCCAGCCACAGACCGCTGTTCCGTCAGCCGCACAGCCACAGCAGCCACAAAACACCCCCGCAGGCTTCCAGCCTCGCAGGGCACCAGAACCATTCACGCCCGACCAATGGGTAGGGATGCCCTGTCCCGTCTGCAAGCAAGGCACCATCATCAAAGGTCACACCGCCTACGGATGTTCCCGCTGGAAAGACGGCTGCACCTATCGTGTGCCCTTCGACAAAATTTGATTTCATTCATTATTCAAACAACAATAAATTATGAAGAAGATTTTTGTTTTCGTACAGTTTTTTGTAGTAATGGCGATGTTTGCGAAGGTTAATGCGCAGGTCGTCAAAGGAGATTTTAACCAAAATGGGAATGTGGATATTGACGATATTACATTGCTTATTAGTGTCTATCTGGCAGGTGAAGAAAATACTCCACAAACTAATATGGAAAATGGACACGAATATGTTGATTTGGGGCTTTCCGTGAAATGGGCAACGCTGAATGTTGGAGCACGTTTCTATGATGAATATGGCGATTACTTTGCATGGGGCGAAACATTTCCCAAGAGTGACTATTCCTGGAAAACGTATAAATGGTGCAGCAATTCTTCATACCATCAGTTGACTAAATACAACTACAATACGAATGGCGGCGAAGTTGATTACAAGAATGTGCTTGACCCAGAAGATGATGCTGCTCATGTGAATTGGGGCGGAACATGGCGTATGCCGACACATGCCGAACTGCATGAACTCAGAGAGAAATGTAATTGGGAGTGGTTGTCTCAGAACGGTCTCTTTGGTTACAATGTGGTCAGTAAAGTCAATGGAAATTCTATATTCTTGCCAGCAGCAGGGTGTTACTATAATCATTCAATCTATGAAGTGGGAGAACGCGGCTATTATTGGTCGAATACACTTTGTTCAGATACATCGGAATTTGCTTATAGGCTGAATTTTGAAAGCGAAAATGTATATGATTTTTATGGAGGTTTGCGCGGTGAATATGGTTTCTGTGTTCGTGCCGTATGTCCGTAAGCATCGTCAAGTTTAGCCTATAGAAAAAAGAAAAGAGGACGTGCCTGAATGGGCATTTCCTCTTTTTTCTTGGCGGTGCGTACGAGACTCGAACTCGTGACCCCCTGCGTGACAGGCAGATATTCTAACCTACTGAACTAACGCACCATTTTATTTACCATTTACCATGTACTATTTACTATTTATACATGGCCAGGCGTAGTGCCGTTTTCGTTTAGCGAGTGCAAAGGTACTGCTTTTTTTATTACTGACAAACTTTTTGTCCTTTTTTTTCACTTTAAGGGCGTTTTTTTAGGTTAAAAGCCTCCTCTGCCGCCGCCCATGCCGCCATTTCCACCACGTCCGCCGCCAAATCCACGTCCGCCGCCTTCTGTGGGACGAGGTCTGTCGCCGCCCTCGAAGTTGGGTCGTTCTCCCTCTCCGTCGAAACTGTTCATTTCGCGCAGGGCTCTTCTTCCTTCTCGGTTGCCGAACACGTTGAGGCGGTAGCTGAAGTTGAACATGACGTAGGAGTTGATGCTGTTGTTTTCGGAGTCGCGACGGCTGTAGGCCGAGATGCTGCGGCTGATGTTGGAGCGTTGCCGCAGGATGTCGAATGCTTGGATGCTGACGGTGGCTTGGCGTTTCTTGAGGAATCGGTAGCTGATTTGTGCGTTCCAGATGAGTTCGTTGGTGTTCATCTCTGCGGAGGAGTATCCTCGGCGGCAGTTCATCCGGATGCTGGTGTTGTAGCCGAAGCCGTTTTCAAAGTTTCCGGTGGAGGAGAGTCCGTAGTGGAAGTTGAAGGTGCTCTGGTTGGTTGCCTCCACGATGTTGCTTTGTGAGCGCGACCAGTTGATGTTGCCTTCTGCGCGGATGTCCCAGTAGTTCAGACGGAGGGTGAGGCTGAGGTTTTCGCCCAGGCCTGTCTGTTTGACGGTGTTGGTCAGGGTTTCGTGGTTCTGGTAGATGTAGCTGACGTGGTTCTGGTAGTTGGCCGAGGTGTTGGTGTTCAGCATGAGTTTTTCCCAGAAGAGGGGTGTGTTGAATCCGATGTTTCCGCGAATGTTCCAGTTTCCGTTGATGTTTTCGGGGCGTGTCACCTGTCCGCCGGTGGTGGTGTTGTATTCCGTGCGGTTGCTGATGGCGTTGCGTGTGTTGGAGAAGGCAAAGCGTCCGAAGATGCTTCGTTGAGTTTCCTGGAAGTAGTTGTTGTAGTCCACGTTGATGTTGTTGTTGTAGGACGGTTTCAGGTCAGGATTTCCTTCGCGGATGTTCAGCGGGTTGGAGTTATCGGTGAGGTTGAAGAGGCTGGTCATGTCGGGCTGTTGCGTCTGTCCGCGGTAAGTGATGCGCAGGGTGTGTTGCCTGTTGAAGCGGAAGCGGGCATTCAGCGAGGGGCTGATGCGGGAAAAGTTGCGGGAAGCCACAGTGTCGAGTCCCTGGTACTGGTATGCCATGAGCTGGTTTTGCTGCTCGATGCGGATGCCGGCGCTGATGTTGAGCAGGGAGGTGATGAAGCGCAGGGAGATGTCTATGTTGTGGGTCTTGTTGATGTTTTCGGTGTAGCGGGAGAGCGAGTCGCTCAGAAATTCAAAGTAGTTGGGTGCCAATGCGCCGTACTGTCCGTAGTCTTCCCAGAGGATGCGTCCGATGGAGTCGATTTTGCCGAAGTCGAAGGTGTCGCCGTCGGAGTGGCGACGGGAGTAGTTGTAGCTGTAGTTGAGCTGTGCAAAGAGGTTGCGCAGGATGGGTTCGGAGTAGGATGCGCCGAGGCTGTAGTTGCGGTTCCAGTTGGGCGTTGTCCGGTAGCGGTAGGTCAGGTCTGTGGTGGGAAGGCCGTCTTTGGTCAGTCGTTTGTAGTAAATGACATCGGAGAAGTTGTAGTTGTGACTTTGGGAGTTGCTGGTGGAACCCGACAGGCGGAGGCTGACGTTTCTGCCGCTTCTGCCGTTTTCGGGTTTCGGACCGAAGATGGGACTGCCGCCGAGTTGCCGGTTCAGTGTGAGGTTGCCGCTTACGCTGTTGTTCGATCCGTGGGACCATGACTGGTTGATGTTGCTGTTCACCTTTTTCTGGGCGGGTATCTCGTTGAGCTGTTCGAGCGGATGGGTGATGTTGCCGTCAGCGTAGGGGTCGTCGCTGAAGGATGCAGAACGGCTGTTGCTTTCCGAATTGTTGTTTCCGAAGGAGAAGTTGGGGCGGAACAGCAGGGTGGTGAGGGAGTCGGGCTTCCACTCCACTTTGAAGTCGCCGCCTACGTTGTGGCTCTTGTTGATGTTGCTGTTGATGTTGTTGCTGAAGGAAGAACTGCTCGACACGAAGTTCTGGCTGCTGCTGTAGGATTGAGTGTCGGACTTTCTGCCGTTGTAACGCACGTTGCCGCCGATTTCCCATTTGCCCACGATGGCTGCGATGTTGCCGCCCACCTGTCCCGATGTGGTGGTGCCGCCGCCGCCTGTGTTGTTGAGGTTGCTGATGAGGCTCGTTTGCAGTTCGTCGGTGAATCGGTTCACGTTCAGTCGTGCATTGTAGCGTTCCTTGGTGCCGAAGCCCAGGTCGATGCGGGTGAGCCATCCCTTCTTCATGCCTTTTTTGATGCCGATGTCGATGACGGTTTCTTCGTTTCCGTCGTCGATGCCTGTGATGCGGGTGAAGTCGGACTGCTTGTCGTAGGATTTGATTTTATCGACAATCTCTGTGGGCAGGTTTTTCATGGACATATTTCTGTCGTTGCCGAAGAATTCCTTTCCTTCCACCAGAATCTTGCTCACGGTCTTGCCGTTGATTTTCACGGTGCCGTCTTCGGCTACTTCCGCACCTGGCAATTTCTTGATGAGGTCTTCCAGCACGCTGCCTTCGGGCACTTTGAAGGCATTGGCGTTGAAGATGATAGTGTCCTCTTTCACTTCCACTTCTTTCAGTTCTCCCGTCACCACAGCTCCGTTCAGCACGATGCTTGAAGGGGTGAGCATCACGGTGCCCAGGTTCTGTGTCGCTGCCGTCTTCTTATCCACCTTCAGGGCTCTGTAGAATGTGTGGTAGCCGATGAAGGAAATCTTCGCCACATACTGTCCGTCGGACACGTTCTTCAGGGACCAGTTTCCGCTGGCATTGGATATGCCTCCCGTCACCATGCCTGTGGTGTCGCTTTTGGTCAGAATCACGGTGCAGCTTTGCAGCGGGTCGCCGTTTTCCGAATCGAGCACACGTCCGCTGATGGTTACACCCGTCTCGGCGGCTTTCTTCTTTTGAGCCACGGCGGGATGGAAGGACGAACAGAATAGAAGCGTGAAAAGGATGAGGAAGCGGTGAAGTGTTGACATGACAGATACCTTATATATATAATAATGTACTATGTGTGAAAGTATATCTGTTTGATGTTTTTTTTGTGCAAAGGTTTAATCGGGACACAAAAAAAAGCAGAGGCGAACCTCTGCTTCTCTGTATGAATAGGAAAAGGAAATGCTTATTCAGCTCCCTGGCTCAGGTAGATTTCGATGAGGAATGTGATGTCGCTGACGGTGACGGCACCATCCCCGTCAATGTCGCCAAACAGTGGTTCTGGCTGTGGCTTCAGACTTTCTGGGTCGGCAAACTGGATGGTGTATTCCGTGAACGAATCGGGGTTGCTCTCGATGTCCTCACCCTCTACGCGGATGGTGAGCAGGAAGGTGTCTTCGTCGTAAGTGGCGGTGGCTTTTGCGCCCTGTCCCTTTACGATGAAACTCAGCTTCTCGGCTTCGTAAGCCACACTGTCGAGGTTGAAGGCGTGTGTGTCTTCGGTCAAGTCAAACTGCAAGTCTCCGT
This sequence comes from uncultured Bacteroidales bacterium, assembly GCA_902802265.1. GTDB lineage: Bacteria > Bacteroidota > Bacteroidia > Bacteroidales > Bacteroidaceae > Minthosoma. Next base: position 52,244 of record CADCLN010000022.1, read on the forward strand.
ATGCCAATGCGCTGAGGTCGTGGTAGTAAATCAGTCGTACATTGTCGAGGCAGACAGAATTGCCGTCCACAATCTTGGTGCGGTCGCCGAAGAAGTCCGACACGCTGACGATGATGTTGAGTTTTTCCACGTCCACGGCTTGACCGGCAAATTCGCCGTAGTTCAGTTCGGCAGTCAGCGTAGTCCATCCCTCTGTGGCATCAGAAATATAAGTTTCTACGCTGGCAATGAGGGCTGCGTCTTCCGTCTTTGAGACGGCTCCACCCTGCAAGTAGTCTTTGCCCAGCACGTTGTTGCCACGGTCGGTCATGGTGACAGGAGTGGCTACGCCCTGCTTGAACAGGCCGATGGCTGTGTTAGAGGGAACATTCTCCTGCGTCCATGTTCCCTTCCAGAGGTAAGCAATCACAGACATCAGTTCGCCACCTTTTTGGGTGTCATGTTGGTATTCCAGCTGGATGGCATCGGGATGGAATGTGAAAGGAATGCCACCGAACACGCCGCCGTCGGCATTATACACTTCGAGACCCTTTGTTTCAGCCGTAGCCCAGGTTGTACCGAGTGTGATGTAACCTGGAGCCACTTGTCCCATGACTGAGACGTTTGACAGTTTCACAGCTTTGCCTGTTCCGTCAGCACCTTCAATTTCTTCTGCCACGAGTGGCATCATGCTGTTGGGTACATTCGATACGCACCAGCCTTCTGGTTGTGTGCCAAAGGCATCTTTGTTGTAATCACCCTTTTCCCAGGGATGACACTCCACCCACTCGCCGTCAAGCGTTGGGTTGGGCAATTGTTGTGCTTGGGCGTTTACGCCACAGATGGCTGCAAGAGCCACCAATTTGAGATAATTTTTTACCATAAATGAAAGTTTTTTTTGTTATTAATATGAATTCAGTATAATGTTATTGAGTTGTTACGTTGTTTCGGCTTATTTTTCAGTATAGAAATCCACGTGTATAATCTGACTTAGGCTGACCATATTGATGTCGATGTCTATGTCGAGCTGATCCTTGTTGCCTATGCCCTTCAGTTCTACAGGTACTGCACCGAGGATGGGGCCCAGCCAGTCTGCCGTGATGTCGGCATCGCCGCTCTGGATGTAGATGTCCCGAGTGACGGAGAAAAGGATGTTGTCGCCCTCCTGTTGCAGCGCAATGTTTTCCAGCTTGATGGTTCCCACGGGCATCACGTCATTGCCGCTGACCAGCATGAAGTTTTTCAGGATGAAGTTGATGTGGTCATCATCCACTTTCTCTATGCTGATGGTCTGTTCCGTTGGGGTGTTCGATACGCCGTCCACTGTCACTTGCACGAAGCCCGTATAGGTGTCGCCCAGTCTCTCAGCCAATGTGCCGGTCTGACCATCCGTGTTTCCGCCGTCCTCCTTCCCTTTGTCGTCTGTGTTGGTATTGTGCCAATCGGCTGTGTGACTGTTGTCGCCGATGGCGGAGGGAGTATAGCCCAGTTCCTCGTAGCCGTCGCTACAGGCGCAGAGCGTGCATGTTGCGAGCAATAGGATAAAGTATTTCATTTTATTTGCCATTTACCAACTTTATTTACTATTTACTATTTACCATTTACCATTTCTTTCTCCCCCTGGAGGGGGATTTAGAGGGGGTCTTAGTGCTTTAATTTATAGACCAGTCCGAATGTGCCATAAAGCGGATGAAGTCCCATGGTGACGGGGTTGCCTTCACTGTCGTTGAACGCGCTGTTCAGTCCGTAGCTGAGGTCGGCAAACGCTCCCCATTTCTTGGCAAAGGTCCAGTCCACGCCCAGGTCTAAGCCCCACTGGAAGCGGCGCATATATCCGTTGAAGCTGTCACCGCTGAAGTAGCCGCGTGTCGTCTCGTCGTTTCCCACATACACCAGGTCTCCGCGCACTTCGCCACGGCGCAGATAGGCGGTTGACTTCCCATCGGGTCCCGTCTCTCCGTAAGCATAACCGTAGAAGGAACGGCCTGTCAGCAGCGAGAGATAGATGCCCGCCTTGGCCTTCAGCGCAGCGGTAGGCTGCCAGATAGCCTGTATGGGCAACGTGAAACCCGTCTGCCGGACGTTGATGACCACATTGCCCGTGTAGGGGCCTGTGATTTCCTCCACGCCTTGACGCAGGATGACGTCGAATTGGCGCAGGGTTACGTCGCTCTTGAAGCCCTTCTGTTCAAAATACAGCCCAGCCTGCACGCCCCAATGTTCGTTCCACCGATAGACAGCGTCGGCTCCCACTCGGTAGTTGAACTTAGGCGAATACGAATTGAGTCCACGCACAGCCGCAGGGAAACCCATTGGCAATGTGCCGCCGACACTGTATCCGGCCCTGAGTTCATAGTCAAACTGCTGTCCGTTGGCACAGAGGGCGCAGAGGAAGCAGAGGGCACAGAGGTAGCGGCGAATACGGCTGTTGGTCCGTGCGGAACGGTATGTTGTTCTTTCCTTTTTCATCATTCATTCACAATTTTAAAGTTATCCACCAGCAATGTGCTGCCCAGCGCACCGGAATAGGTTGCACCGTCCTTGCTGGACGAGCAGACCACAGCGAAATTGTAGCCATGGCGCTCCAGCACCGCAGGGTCAATCTCTTCGGTCCAAACAAAGGGCAGGTCGAACTTCACCCAGCCGTTCAGACCGACTTGCCAATTCTTCACTTCAGCCTTTCCCACAGCCAGCGGACTGTCTTCCACGTCGTCGCCATGCAACACAACCGACCGTCCCTGTGCATCGTGGTTTTTATACACCACACAGTAGATGGCAGGTTGGTCCGTGCCTGGGATGTTCTCGCCGTTCTGGTCGGTCATCTGCACACCAGGCTCAAACTGGTAATAGCCTGTAAAGCGCACAGGTTTGCGTCCCAAAATGCTGTTGTCGCCAAAGCGAGTAGCCTGCAGCGTATTGGTCAGGGCCACGCTGAAGTCAAACGTGCCGATAAACAGATTGCCTGCTGCCAGCGGCATCTTGAACAGTTCGCCAAACTCGCCTGTGCTGCAAGTGGTCAGCCGCACGTATGCGCCGCCATCCACACCGCCTTTGGCTACAGGCACAGTGGGGTACTCTTCGGGTGTGGCACTGCCGCGAGCCGTACTGAAGCCCTTGTTGGCTGTGGCCCAGTTCGGCACGGTGCGCATTTCACCGTTCCACGGGTCGCTCCATTCGTAGAATTTCCGAGCTTGCGCTTCTAAATAATAGTGCTCAAAGTCGTAGCTGATGACGTCGCTCATGTCCACCAGATTCTCGCTGAACTTCACCTGATAGGGTCGCACATGTCTGCCCGCCTTGGCATACTGAGCCAGCTGCTGCATATAAGCCACGGTCGCCTCGGGCGTAGTGGGGTATTGCACCAGTTCCTGCTCATCCTCGGCAATGACAAAATACAGTTGCGCCTGTTCGTTGGAGAAGTCGCGCAGCGTTCCCTGTGGAGGAAACAGCGTGGCACCCTTCGAGATGGTGAAAGTGGGTGTGAGCCGCGACAAGTCTGCCGTGGGTCTTACGCCCTGAAACACAATGATGCTCTGTCCGAAGTCGTCCAACAGCGGAGCCGCCGTGTCGTTCAGCAGAAAGAAATAGTCTTCGGGGTGGGGCAGGTGTACCACAGCCCTTCTGATGTCACACTCCTGGTTCGGAGCCTGATCTTTTATACAAGAAGCAATGCCTAGTCCGCAGAAAGCCAGACTGAGCACCAGTCGAAAAGTTTTCAAACGAATGTCTTGTTGAATCTATAAAGTTATGTTACTAAAACAGGATGCAAAGTTAAAAAGTTTGTCAGACATACGCAAACAATCCCGCTAAAAACTGCAAATTTTTTACAAATTCTATAGAAAAGATTTACCATTTCAGCGGAAAACGATGCTCATAGAATTGGTAAGGTTTTACCATCGAAGTGGTAATGTTTTACCGTAGAAGTGGTAAAGTTTTACCAATGCAGTGGTAAAGTTTTACCACAACGATGGTAATTTTTTGGTAAAATTTTGGCGTTTCTGTAATGATTCGTAATTTTGTGGCAATATATGAATAGAAACCCAGCGAGAAATGGACGAAAGAACAAAGAACGATGTGCTATGCACCCTGGACGACGCGCGTCTGATTCAGCGCATACTGAAGGGGCAGACCGGTGCCTTCCGATACATTGTGCGGCGACACAGGGCTGCGATGGTCAGATTTGTGGGGCGAATGCTTCCCGACGGTGCAGACGTGGAGGACGTGGTGCAGGATGTGTTTGTGGAGGCATACCAAAGTCTGGCGAACTACTGTGCGGAGCGGGCTGCCTTCCCGACGTGGCTGAGCCGTGTGGCATACTACACCGTGCTGCACCACTTGCGGCGAAAGTCCGTGCCGATGACCTCGCTCGACGGTGACGAAAGCCTGCTCGACACGGTGAGCGACGAGGCGGCAGACAGCCTGTGGCAAACGGCTGGCGAGGCCGAAGTGGATGCGCTCGACCAGGTCCTTTCGATGCTCCGGCCCGAAGACCGTATGCTGGTACAGCTGTTTTACTACGACGGGAAGCCGCTCACAGAAATTGCCTATGTCCTGGACAGCAAGGCTGGCACGCTGGCCACGAGGCTTTGCCGCATCAGAAAGAAACTCTATGTCATATTGAAAACAATGGAAAGGAACTGATTATGAAACCACAGATGGATTTAGAAGAACAACGGACGGGACAGGTCCAAAGGATGGAAACGACGGAAATGCTCGCTGCCGGCAGGGGCATTCGGGAGGCATTGCGCCGGCAAACGGAACGTGCCGAAAGGACAGAACTGTCGGACGATTTTGAAGACCAAGTGATGAACCGTATAGAAGCCCTCGGTCCCACAAAAAGGGTGGGATGGCAGCTGCGCCGCATGGCTGCTATCTGGCTGGCGCTGTGCTTGATGGGTGGACTGAGCTACGCTGCCTATCATGCTGTGAAAGGGCATTGGTTCGGCAGGGAACAGGTTGCCCGTCCCGACGGGGCGGCACAGGTCGTGCCCATGCCGAAAGCGGCCGCAGGGCAGGTTGTACGCTTTGCCAACCAGCCCTTGGACAGCATCCTGCTGGAGGTGGGCACTCACTATCGGCGAACTGTCGTTTTCAGGGACGAAACATCACGCGCACAGCGACTGCTCATCAGTTGGAATGTGGCAGCACCTTTGTCCGACTTCCTGGAGATACTGAACGAACTGGACGGACTGCGCATTACGGATGTGCGCGACACGCTTTTTGTGGAATCGGCTGCTGAGGAGGACGAGGAGGAATGAATAAGGATTTTTGTAGTCACGTGATGATGTCCTTGCGGTTCCGCGCCTTTCTTCTTGCCTTGGCCATGGCTTTCGCGGCGTCGGCACAGACACTCAGTTTCGATTTCCACAGGGTGCCGCTCTCCGAAGCCCTCTCTACGATTGACCGTGCAGCCGACGACTACACGCTGACCTGTGTGCTGAGCGACCTGGAGCACCTGCGTGTGTCGGCTCGCATCAAGAACCTCTCCGCACCCGAGGCTGTGGAGCGACTCTGCAAGGGACAGCCTGTCAAGGTGAAGACGAAGGGCAACCAAATCATTGTGCAATACAGGAAGAACAAGGACCGCACCATTGCCCTGTGGGGACATGTGCGCAACGACTTCACCAAGCGCGGCATTCTGGGTGCCAAGATTACACTGATGACCGACGAGGGCTTCATCCTCGACACTATGCGCACGTGGACTCCGAACAACGACTTTGCAGACGCAGTCTATCGCTTCGATGTGCCCGTGCAGCCTGCGCACTATGTCATCCTGGCGGAACACCCCGAATATGAGAGCGCCATTGTGGAGTACGACCTGCGCTATGTGGCTCGCAACACGTTTTTCGACGTGCCCCACCACTTCATGCACAAGCGCAAAAAGACCGAACTCACAGGCGGCACGCTGCAAGAGGTCGTTGTGAAGGCAACGAAGGTGAAGATGGTCTATCGGGGCGATACAATCATCTACAATGCCGATGCCTTCAATGTGCCCGAGGGAAGTATGCTCGACGCCCTCATCCGTCAGATGCCAGGCACGGAACTCAAGGCGAATGGCGAGATTTATGTGGAGGGGCGCAAGATTGACTTCCTGACGCTGAACGGCGAGGACTTCTTCAAGGGGAAGAACAAGGTGATGCTTGAGAACCTGCCGTATTATGTGGTGCAAAACATCAAGGTCTATGAGAAACCGACCGAAAAGAGCGAATGGCTGGGGGTGGCCGATGCCCCGCGCGACTACGTCATGGATGTCATCCTGAAACGGGAGTACAGCCGTGGCTACATGGTGAATGCTGACGTGGCTGCGGGTACACACCACCGCTACATGGCAAGGGCTATGGGCGCCCGCTTTACGGACCATTCGCGCATGATGGGTTTTGTCAACATGAACAATACCAACGAAACGCGGGTGCCTGGACTGGAGGGTGACTGGGACCCCACCAAAGACCTCAACGGCGGCGACATGGATCGCAAACACATGGGCTTTGGTCTTGAAATCAGCGACAAGGAGAAGCGGTGGCGCGAGGCAGGCAGTGTGGAAGTGGCGTGGACGGACCAAAAGACGGACTACAGAAAAGCGGAAAGACTCTTCCTGCCCACAGGCGACAATTTCACACGTCAGCAAACGCTGAACCGGCATGATCGCTTCGACCTGGATGTGCAGAATATGTTTACGCTGAAAAAGCCTTTCTGGTTCTATAATCGTGTGGATTTGCACTACAACCACAATTCCGTCGGTGCGCTGAATCGCAATGCCCGTTTCCTGATAGACCCTTCGCCCTGGGGCAATACTGTGCAGGTGCTCGACTCGGTGCAGTCTGCTTGGGCAGCCGGACAGTTGCCCGCCGCCGTGGTGAATGTGTCGAACATCGAGGCGCCTTTGGATTACCGCTACTTCACGTTGAGTTACAATTTCAACCTGAGCCAAATATTGCCCTGGGGCGACGACTGTGAACTGGAAGGCAACGTGAGCTATAACCATGCCAAGACTGAAGAAGTGAACCGTCAGCGCATCAGCGGCAACATCGACTCGCAGCAGCATGCCCACCTTTGGCAAAAGGAGAATGACCTGAATGGATGGGTCCGCGCCAAATATACGTTCCATACGCTGGGCGGTTGGCACTATCGCGCTTTCATTGCCTATGAACAGCGCCGCTGGCAGGACGACTATGACCGCTTCCGCATGGATCAGTTGCCTGGCTGGTTCGATGTGGAGCAAGCCCTGGAGGCCTTGCCTTCTACGCGCGAAGCAATGTTGGCTGCCCTCGACCGCGCCAATACTTACGACCAGCATACCACCAAACGGAAGTGGACGCCAGGGGCTTATGTCTATTATGACAAACAGGGGAATGGGCGCAGCACTTGGTTCTCGCTGGAATTGCCTTGGCACGTGGAACGACTGCATACGGATTACCATTCGGCTCAGCTTGATACGACGGCTTTGCACCGCTTCTCTATGCTCACGCCACAACTGGAACTGAATGTGCGTTGGCATAACTTTGACCGTCGCTTCAGTGCAGGCTACAAGACTTCTTATAACCTTCCCAACGGCCTGACGTGGATGGTCCATTCTCGTCAGAACACAGACCCGCTGGAGGTTCGCTTGGGCAATCCGGACCTGAAAGCCGCTTACACGCATAAGGTCTATGTGAACTATTCGTCGCGTGTGCGGCCCATCAATCAGGTCACAACCCTGTCGGGCGGTTTCGATATTGTGCAAAATGCCATCAGCACTGGGCGCACCTACGACCCGCAGACGGGCATCACCACCTATCGACCCGAGAACGTGCACGGCAACTGGTCGGCTTGGGGACAGGTGCAATGGGGACGCAGCCTCGACCGTCAGCACCGTTTCTATCTGGAAGTCTTTCCCATCGTTTCTTACAACCACAGTGTGGATGTGTCGGCAGTGAGGGATGGCTTGGCTCTTAGTGTTGTGCAGCCCTCCCGTCTCAGCACGGTCAGCACCTGGCGACTGGAGAATTCGCTGAAGCTCCGCTATCAGCTGGACCAGCTCACCCTCGGTGTTAACGGTGACATTGAGTGGTCAAACTCGCACAGTCAACGTGTTGATTTCCATACGCTCAACACCGTGCAGTTCAATTATGGCCTCACAGCCCAGTACACCTTCCCATGGCGACTGCAATTTGCCACAGACATCAAGATGTTCTCACGTCGTGGCTACGACGAACAGAGCATGAACGCCGACGACCTTGTGTGGAACCTCAGCCTGTCCTATCCCCTTTGGAAGAACCGCTTCACAGTACGCCTCGAAGCCTTTGACATCCTCCAAAACCTCTCCAATATTTATTATAATGTGAATGCCCAAGGACAAACCGAAGTCTGGCGCAACTCCATTCCCGCCTACTTAATGCTCCACCTAGGCTGGAAGTGGCAAAAGATGCCGAGGGGCAAATGAATTATTTCCTCGCTCCGTCTGTGAAGATGGTGGGGTATTCTTTATTTTTTTCTGCCGTCTCTTTTGTCTATTCCAATACTTTTCGTAATTTTGCAGCCCAAATGAACAATATAAAGAACCAATGAAAATAATCAACAAAGATTTGTTAGACAAAGTGACGGGGGAGGCGAAAGCGTCGCCTCGGTTGCGGATGAACTATAATTTCCACCAGAGTCTGGAGGATAAGTGTCATCGGTTTTTGAATGCGCTGGAAGTGGGTACAGTGGTGCCGATTCACCACCATGTGACGAAGGACGAGACCTTCATTCTGCTGAGAGGAAGGGTGCGTGTTTCTACATACAATGATGACGGTACGGTGCGCGAAAGTGTTGTCCTCTGTCAGGAGGAAGGACGCTACGGCGTGGACATTCCTAAGAATACTTGGCATAATGTGGAATGTCTGGAGGCTGACTCCGTTATCTTTGAGGTGAAGGAAGGTCCCTTTGTAGAGCACGAAGTGGATGGTATTTTGACGAAAGCAAAATAGGCATCCACTTCGATAACTGTTTTTTTATTTCCTAATCATTTTCATTACATAGCCGCCGCCGCTGCTAAGTTGTATGCTTAGGGGTTGGCTGGGGGCTGTGAGTGTGGTGGTGTGTCGCTGGTAGTCGGTGGCATCGTGCTGGGCATTGACCCCATCGGCGAATGTGGTGACTTCGTAGGTGCCTTGGGACAGGAAGTCTAAAGGCAGGGTGACGGTGCGCGGCGTCCAGTTGGTCTGTGCCCCGATGTACCAGTCTTGTCCCTTGCGGCGGGCAATGACGATGTATTCGCCCAGTTTGCCGCTGACGCAGCGCATTTCATCATATACGGTGGGCAGGGAGGCTATGAAGTCTGTACATTCCTGTTCCTTCATGTAGGCGGTGGGGTTGTCTGCCAGCATGGTGAGCGGACTTTCATGGATGATGTAGCATGCGAGCTGATGACAGCGTGTGCCCATGGTCATGGGGTTGTTGTTGACGGGCTGGAAGTCGGCTTTGGTGGCGTTCCGCATTCCGCCAGGTGTGAAGTCAACGGACCCAACCATGCCACGGATGTAGGGGAAGGTTACGTCGTACAGCGGCATGTCTTTGCTGGGCTGGCCTGTCTGCTTGTCGCGTTCTGTCCACTTCACTTCCTCCATGCCGAAGACGGCTTCGAAGTTGAGAACGTTGGGCCAGGTGCGCGTGATGCCTTGTGGAGCAAAGATGCCGTGGTAGTCGAGCACCAGTTGGCTTTGGGCGCAACGGCGGGCGATGCGGTATATCATGTCAACACCTTCCTGGTCGTAACGGTCAAGGAAATCGACCTTGAAGCCCTTGATGCCCATGGCGGCGTACTTTTCGCAGGCTTCGTCGAGCTGTGCGTCAAGGACGTTGAATACGGTCCAGAGAATGATGCCCACGTTTTTCTGTCTGCCGTATTGCACCAATTCGGGAAGGTTGATGTCTGGAATTACAGTGAGCATGTCGCCGCTTTTCGGTGTGTACCAGCCTTCGTCGAGGATGATGTATTCGAGGTGGTTTTTGGCGGCAAAGTCGATGTAGTATTTGTAGGTGTCCTGATTGATGCCTGCACGGAACGGCACACCTTTGATGTTCCAGTCGTTCCACCAGTCCCATGCCACTTTGCCTGGGCGAATCCAGCTGATGTCGCCCTTGATGCGTGAGGGGGAACTGAGCTGATAGGCCAGTGTGTTTGTAGGCATTTCGGTGTCGTCGTGTGTAATGGCAAGGATGCGCCAGGGGAAGGTGCGGGCGGCTGTGCCTTTAGCAATGTAGGCTTCTGTGGCTGTCACGTATTTCTGCTTGCGCCAGGGATAGTAGTCGAAGGTTTTGGGATAGGGGGCGAAGTCGGCTCGCAGGCCTTCCATGGTTCCGCCCAAACGTTTCACTTTTTTATAACGGTCGCCGCCTGGCAGGAGGAAGATGCCTGGATAGTTTTCCACGTCGGTCTCCATAATGGTCACTTTGGCTTTGCCGCAGTCGATGGTGGCGGGCAGAAAGGCTTCCAGATCTTTAGTTTGTGATAGGCGGACAGCATCGTATGTGGCTTGGAATGCCATTGCCTTGGGGTTCTTGGTGTTGGTAGAATAAGGCAGATAGGCTATGTGGTCGTCGGCGAAGTTGAATTCTGCTACTTCGCTGAGCACTTTCCATTCTTTCTTGGTGGAAGTGGTGAAGAAGCGGTAAGCCACGCCGCTGTTGTAGGCACGAAACTCCACATGGATGCCGTTTTTGTTCTTGACGATGATTTGGTTGTATTCGTCGTCGAAGGAGGTGAGTTTGTAGTTCACGGCCTCGAAGTGTTCCTTTATTCGCTTGGGTGCGGATGCGGTGTATTGACTCTTGCCCATGCCTTCGATGTTAAGGGCTATGGCGTTGTCCAGGGCATAGACGTTGCGGTCTTTGAGTTCACCTTCATACACGGTATAGGTTAGTTCCTTAGCCTTGGTATTGATAATCACTTTCAGTTTGCCGTCGGGCGAAGTAAATTCGGTTTGCGATCGAGCACAGAGGGCACAGAGAAGACAGAGGGCACAAAGGAGGTTGCGGATGGTCATGTTTGGGTTGTTTTAAGAGGGTTATTTGACTTTAAAGTTATATTTAAAGATGTGTGCTGCTTCGGGCTTTTCCTTACTGTATGGATTGAAGGTGTAGGGTTTGTATTCGCCTTTGGGGTAACCTGTTACGACGAGGTATGCGGCTTTGGTGTCGGCAGGCAAAGTGAGTTTAGTGGTACCTTTCTGCTTGGTGAGGATTTCGCCGTAAGTGGCTCTCGCCTGGTGGTCTATTGCTACGAGACGGTAGGCGTAGCCATCTTCCTTACTTTCGCCAATGAATGTCACCTTGACCACCTTCTTGTCCTTCGTGTCGAGCGGAATGACGTTGGCACCATACATTTGCAATGGCTTGTTGTTCAGAAACTCACCTGCATACTTTTTGTTCATTTCGTGCTTGCCAGGGAAGTCGAAGGTAAGCAGTCGGGCATAGCAGTCAACGATTTCTTTGGCAAAGTCTTCATTGCTCAGGTTGAACATTCTCATGTAGGTGGAAGCAGGGTCTTCGCCCCGTTTGCCTTGACGGAACAGGTTGCCGATGACGGTCAGTCCATGCTTCATGCTCCAGTATTCCAGCACGTAGGGTGAGTGGTAGATGTTTTCGCCGTCAAGAAAGCGCAGGTTGGCATGGTCGATGAAGGCTTTCCAATGGTAATTTTCATCGGTAGGCCATTCGGGATTTACGTTGAAAAGCATCCATTGACTGGTCATTTCAAAAATGCCGCCACCGCCCCAGCTTTCGCCTTGTCCGTCGCACGAAATCATAGACTGGAACGAGTGTCCCAGTTCGTGAGCAATGCAGTTCAACTTTTTGTCCTGTACACGGTTGGGCGAAATCCACAAGGCACCAATCGTGCCGTCGTAGTCACCGCCGTATGCTGTACCTTCGAGTGAATAATTCAACATGACCATCATGCGGTAGCGGTCGGCATTCGAGCCTGGCTTGATGAACTGAAGGTCGTTTTTGTAGAAATTGTAAAAAGACTGGATGCGTGTGAGCAGATTGGGCAAATCCACTTTCATGTTATGCCCTTCCAGGTCGGGAGCCTTGCTCAGGTCATCGCCGAAAGGCTTTTCCCAGAAGACAATAATGTCGTCGGTATAGGCACACCGCGCATAGCTCCACTTGGAGTCAGCTTTGGTGAAGTCATTGCTTTTTAAATCTTTGGGGATAAAGATTTCTTTCCCTGCCGGTTGTCCGTTAGCACAGAGATTGGCACAGAGGATACAGAGGGCACAGAGGATGTTTCGGGTAATCATAGTCATAATTTTTAATTTACCATTTACCATATTCTTCATTCTTCATTCTTCATTTTACTTTACCATTTACCATTTGTTTAAAAGGTTTGAGGGGAGTGCCATTGTGTGGCAGAAATTTTACAAGTCTTCACAAATCATCAATATCTTTTTCTTTTACAGCTCTGCTTCTTTGAGGCGTTCTGCATTTTCGGCTACGATGAGGTGGTCGATGCAGTCCTGGATGTCGCCATCCATGAAGGCGGCGAGATTGTAGATGGTGTAGTTGATGCGGTGGTCGGTGATGCGTCCTTGCGGGTAGTTGTAGGTACGAATCTTGGCAGATCGGTCACCTGTGGAAACCATTGTCTTGCGGCGTGATGCGATGTCGTCGATGTACTTTTGGTGTTCTTTGTCGTAGATGTATGTGCGCAGACGTGCCAAGGCGCGTTCCTTGTTCTTAGGCTGGTCGCGTGTTTCGGTACATTCCACGAGGATTTCCTCCGTTTCGCCAGTGTTGGGATTTTTCCACATATAGCGGGCACGCACTCCCGACTCCACTTTGTTCACGTTCTGTCCACCAGCACCCGAACTGCGGAAGGTGTCCCATTTGATTTCGCCTTCATTGATTTGTACGTCGAAGGGTTCGGCTTCGGGCAAGACTGCCACGGTAGCTGCAGAGGTGTGCACACGACCTTGTGTTTCGGTGACAGGTACACGTTGTACGCGATGTACTCCCGATTCATACTTCATGGTGCCATAGACGTTTTCACCTGTGATGTTTGCCACAATTTCCTTGTAGCCGCCACTGGCACCTTCTGAGAATGAAGAGACTGTGAGATGCCAGCCTTTCTGTTCGCAGTATTTTGAATACATACGGAACAGGTCGCCGGCAAAGAGTGCTGCTTCGTCGCCGCCTGTGCCGCCACGGATTTCCAGTGTCACATTCTTGCTGTCTTCAGGGTCGGCAGGGATGAGTAGCAGCTTGATGCTTTCTTCCAGCTGGGGCAGCAGTTTTTCATTTGTTGCCAGTTCTTCACGAGCCATTTCCTTCATGTCTGGGTCTTCTTCGGTGGCAAGCACTTCTTTGGCTTCTTCCACCCCCTTGAGGGCATTGATGTATTGCTGGCGTGCATGCATGATTTCTTCCAGGTTTTTGTATTCCTTGGTCAGTTGCACGTAGCGGCGTTGGTCGCCAATGACGTTGGGGTCAGTGATGAGGGTGCTGACTTCCTCAAATCGGGGCACAAGGCCCTCCAGCTTATCGAGTATTTCCATTGCGGTTTTGTCTTTCTGGGTATTCTGAACGATTAATAATGAAATTCGCCAAATTCGGAGCGGATGGTGAGTGATTTCTTGCCTTCTTCGATATGGCCAACAATCTGTGCGTCAATGTTGAAGGATCGGCTAATGTCGATAACTTGCTGGGCACGTTCTGCAGAAAGATAGACTTCGAGGCGATGTCCCATATTGAAGACTTTGTACATTTCTGCCCAGTCAGTTTGGCTTTCCTGCTGAATGGCACGGAAGAGTGGCGGCACGGGGAAGAGGTTGTCTTTGATGACACGGCAGTCAGTGCCAACAAAGTGCAGCACTTTGGTCTGTGCACCGCCAGTACAGTGTACCATGCCGTGAATGTCGGGACGCATTTCGTCCAGCAGCCGTTTGACGACAGGAGCGTATGTGCGAGTAGGGGAGAGTACCAGTTTACCGGCACAGACAGGAGCACCCTCCACGGGGTCGGTCAATTTGTAAGAACCTGAATAGACCAGTTCTTCGGGTACTGCTTTGTCGTAAGATTCGGGATAACGTTCTGCCAGATATTTGCTGAAGACATCGTGACGGGCAGAAGTCAGTCCGTTGCTGCCCATACCACCGTTGTACTGCTTTTCGTAAGTGGCTTGTCCACAGGAAGAAAGTCCTACGATGACATCACCTGGACGAATGTTTGCATTGTCAATCACGTCACAACGTTTCATGCGGCAAGTGACGGTGCTATCGACAATGATGGTGCGAACCAAGTCGCCCACGTCGGCAGTTTCGCCGCCAGTGGCGTAGATGCCGATGCCCATGTCGCGGAGTTCTTGCAAAAGTTCGTCTGTTCCGTTGATGATGGCAGAAATGACTTCGCCAGGGATGAGCATCTTGTTGCGTCCGATGGTACTGCTGACGAGGATGTTATCTACAGCCCCCACGCAGAGCAGGTCGTCGGTGTTCATGATGAGTGCATCCTGTGCAATGCCTTTCCATACGGAGAGGTCGCCCGTCTCCTTCCAATACATATAGGCAAGTGACGATTTTGTGCCGGCTCCGTCGGCGTGCATGATGTTGCAATAGTCAGGGTCTCCACCCAGAATGTCGGGTATGATTTTGCAGAAAGCCTGTGGAAAAATGCCCTTGTCGATGTTTTTAATGGCATTGTGCACATCTTCTTTGGCTGCCGACACGCCGCGCATCATATAGCGTTGCTTATTGTCCATGTTTTTTTGTTTTTTTAGTTTTGCAGTATCTTTTTATGCATTAAAAAGTCGCAATGTTAGAAAAATTGCTGCAAAGGTAAGGATTTTTAATTAATAAGTTGTGCCCATGTGAAAAATCTTTACTAAATTTGCGCCTAAAATACAAAGAAAACGATGGTTTTTACCGCAGAACAAATAGCAGGATTCACTGGAGGAACAGTGGAAGGTGACAAAAATGCCCAAGTAACAACATTTGCTAAAATAGAAGAAGGCAAGCCAGGTGCATTGTCGTTCTTGGCAAATCTCCAGTACGAATCTTATCTTTACGAGACTCATTCAAGCATTGTGCTTGTCAATAAAGATTTCACCCCTAAGCGTCCTGTATCTGCTACGCTGATCAGGGTGGACAACGCTTACGAAAGTATTGCAAAACTGATGCAGCTGTATCAGTCCATGCAGCAGAAGCGTACAGGAATTGACCCCCTGGCATACGTGGCCCCGACAGCCAAGATTGGAAAAGATGTCTTTTTGGCTCCGTTCTCAGCTGTGGGTGATGGTGCAGAAATTGGCGATGGTGCCCAGTTGCATCCTCATGCCACAGTGGGTGCCCGTGCAAAGGTGGGGCAAAACACAATCATGTATTCCAATTCGGTTGTTTATCACGACTGTGTGGTAGGCAACCATTGCATTCTTCATGCAGGCAGTGTCGTTGGTGCCGACGGCTTCGGCTTTGCTCCCACAGCTCAGGGCTACGAAAAGATTCCTCAGCTGGGCAATGTTGTCATCGAAGACAATGTGGAAATCGGTGCAAACACCTGTGTGGACCGTTCCACGATGGGCAGCACCCGAGTAAAGAAAGGTGTGAAACTGGATAACCTTGTGCAGATTGCTCACAACTGTGAAGTGGGTCAGCACACAGTCATGTCGGCACAGGTAGGCGTGGCAGGCAGCACGAAGATAGGCGAGTGGTGCGTGTTTGGTGGTCAAGTAGGCATCACCGGACACTACCAGGTGGGCGACCATGTACAGGTAGGAGCACAGAGTGGTATTGCCGGTGGCAACTTGGCACGCAAAGGCCATTGCACCCTGATGGGCAGTCCTGCCATTGATGCCAAAAAGTGGCAGCGCAACATTGCTGTTGTGAATAACCTTGCAGCCTTGCAACAGGAAATCACAGAACTAAAGAAGCAGATAGCAGAACTCAAGAAATGATGAAAAAACAACATACATTGAAGCAGTCGTTCACCCTTTCGAGCAAAGGGCTTCACACGGGGCTTCACATTACGGCTACATTCTGTCCGGCTCCAGTTGGTCACGGCTTGAAGATTCAGCGTGTAGATTTGGAGAATCACCCTACGCTGGATTGTGATGCAAGACTTGTGGGCGAAACCCAGAGAGGTACGGTGCTTGTCAGTGAAAACATGAAAATCAGTACGATTGAACACGCCATGGCAGCCCTGCTTGCTGCGGGTGTGGACAACTGTCTGGTGCAACTCGATGGCCCCGAAATGCCCATCATGGACGGCAGTGCCTACTACTGGACCAAAGCCATCAGTCAGGTCGGGATTGTAGAACAAGATGCAGCACGCGATTACTTCAAAATCGACAAAACCATCGAAGTGGAAGGTCAGCATGGTGAACGAATGAAGATAGAACCTGCCGACCATTTCTGTATTGAAGTGACAACCGACTTCGGTTCCAGCATCCTGGGCAGACAGACAGCCGTACTCGACAACCTGGCAGACTTTCCAGCCGAAGTTTCCTCTGCACGCACCTTCGTTTTTGTGCGCGAGATAGAGCCACTCCTGCAGATGGGCTTGATTAAAGGTGGTGACTTGGGCAACGCCATTGTCATCTATGAAGTGGAGCTGAGTCAGGAACGTTTCGATGCCCTCACCGACAAACTGGGCGTAAGCCACATGGATGCCAAACAGCTGGGCTACCTCAACCCAAAACCCCTTACTTGGGAGAACGAAACCACCCGTCACAAACTGCTCGACGTGCTTGGCGACCTGGCTCTCGTGGGGCGTCCGCTGATAGGAAAAGTGACAGCCTACAAACCTGGCCACGCTATTAATAATATGTTCGCACGAGCAATAATGCAGTGCATCTAAACCCCTTTTTTTGACGATATGGCAAAAATTAGTCCCTTGGCATTTATTGACCCTGAAGCACAGATTGGCGAAAACTGCGAAATTGGTCCCTTCTGCTTCATCGACAAAAATGTAGTGATTGGCGATAACAACATATTGATGAACTCCGTCACCCTGCTCAGCGGCACACGCTTGGGTAGTGGCAACACCCTGTTCCCAGGAGCAGTCATCGGAGCCATTCCGCAGGATTTGAAATTCCGTGGCGAAGAAACCGTCGTGGAAATCGGAGACAACAACCGCATCCGTGAGAACGTCACCATCCACCGTGGCACAGCCAGCAAGGGGCGCACCCTTGTTGGGTCGAACAACCTGATCATGGAAAATGCCCACATAGCCCACGACTGCGTGTTTGGCAACGGCATCATTATGGGCAATTCCACAAAACTGGCAGGCGAAGTCACCATCGACGACAACGCCATCATCAGTGCCGTCGTTCTGGTCCACCAGTTCTGTCGCATCGGTGGCTACACCATGGTGCAAGGCGGATGCCGCACCAGCAAAGACATTCCCCCCTTCATCATGGCAGGCCGCGAACCCATCTGCTATGCCGGACTGAACATTGTGGGCTTGCGTCGCCGAGGCTTCGAAAGCTCACTCGTTGACAACATCCACCACGCCTACCGCCTCATATACAGCTGCAACCTCACAGTGGCAGAAGCCGTTGACCAAATCAAGGCCGAAGTCCCCATGAGCAAAGAAATAGAATACATCATCGACTTCGTTTCAAAATCAAGTCGAGGCATCATCCGATAACCTTCAAACTCTAAACCGCAACCTATGATATATAAATTCACCATCATCTCAGACGAAGTGGAAGACTTCATGCGAGAAATCAAAATCGACTCAAGTGCCAAATTCCTGGAACTTCACCAGCTCATACTCCAGTCATGCGGCTACAAAGACGACCAGATGACCAGCTTCATCATCTGTGAAAACGGATGGGAAAAAGGGCAGGAAATCACACTCGAAGAAATGGACACTAGTTCCGATGTCGATTCATACACCATGGCAGATACCGAACTCACCGAATTTCTGGAAGACGAAAAACAGCACCTGCTCTACATCTTCGACCCTCTGGCAGACCGTGTCTTCTTCATCGAACTGAGCAGCATCAAGCCAGGTTCGATGCAGCAAGGAAAGGTCACACGCGCTCAGGGTGAACCACCCCAGCAGACACTCGATTTCGACGAAATCCTTGCACGCAACCCCATCGCCACCAACGACGATATCATGGACGACGACGAACTCTTCGGCGAAGACGTCGATATGGAAGACATAGACATAGAAGGATTGGAAATCAGTGACGGCGAATTCTAAGCTCATCGTAATCCTTGGTCCCACGGGCGTAGGCAAAACCCAATACGCCCTGTCGCTTGCCGAGCACTACGGCTGTCCCATTATCAATGCAGACTCCCGTCAGATTTACAGAGACATAGCGATTGGTACGGCAGCCCCCACAGCGGCAGAACTTGCCCGCGTGAAACACTACTTCGTCCACACCCTGCCGCTCGACCAATACTACAGCGCAGCCCAGTTCGAATCCGACGTCCTCCGTCTGCTCCACACACTCTTTCCCGTTCATCCCGTGGTCGTCATGAGTGGAGGCTCCATGATGTACATCGACGCCGTGACCAAAGGCATCGACGACATCCCCACCATCGAAGCCGCCGTCCGCGACGAACTGCAAAAACGCTTTCTCGCAGAAGGCATCACCCCCTTGCAGCAGGAACTCCGACTGCTCGACCCCGCTTACTATGCCGAAGTAGATCAGAAAAACCATAAGCGCATCATTCATGCATTGGAAATCTGCTACCAGACGGGGCGACCCTATTCCTCCTTTCGGCAGAATACCCACAAACCCCGCCCCTTCCAGATAGAGAAAATCGGTTTGCGGCGCAGTCGAGAAGACCTCTTCAGCCGCATCAACCAGCGTGTTGACCACATGATGCAACAGGGATTTCTTGAAGAAGCCCGTCGCGTCTATCCTCAGCGACACCTCAACTCCCTCAACACCGTGGGCTACAAAGAACTCTTCAAGGTGATCAGTGGCGAATGGGAATTGCCCATGGCGGTAGAACGAATCAAGAAGAACACCCGCGTCTATGCCAAGAAACAGATGCTCTGGTTCAGCAAAGACCCCGAAATCAAATGGATTGACCTATGAAAAAATACCTCCGACAGCCCCTCGTTACCCTCCAGACCATCTGCACCTGGTATGCCAGTCAATACAGAGGCAAGTGGTATCAGCGACTGCTTACGCCGATAGCCACCCTCTTCGTACTCTTCTTCCTCTACCTCGGTGCGGTCGAGGCAAACTTCCTGTGGCTCTTTGGCAAATCCCCCACGATGGCGGTCATACAGAATCCCGTCACCAACGAGGCTTCCTACCTCTATGCCGCCGACAACGACTCAGTGCCCATCGGCAAATTCTTCAACGAAAACCGTTCACCCGTAGAGTACAAAGACATCTCACCTTATATCATCTACGCCCTGCTCTCCACCGAAGACGAGCGATTCTACCAGCACCACGGCATAGACTATGCAGCCCTCTTTGCAGCCCTCCGAGACATGACCGAGGGCAACGCACGCGGAGCCAGCACCATCACCCAGCAGCTGGTGAAAAACCTCTTCAAGATGCGGTCCCAGTACAGCACAGGACTTCTTGGCAAAATCCCCCTGCTGAAACTCCTTGTGATGAAATCCAAGGAATGGATTACAGCCATCAAGATTGAGAACCTCTACTCCAAGGAAGATATCCTCACACTCTACCTCAACACCGTCGATTTCGGCAGCAACGCCTACGGCATTCGCACCGCCGCCAAAACCTACTTCGGGGCGAACTGCGAACCCTCCAACCTCACCGCCGAACAAGCCGCCGTGCTGGTTGGACTGCTCAAAGCCACCACCACCTACAACCCAAAAGTCAACCCCGAGAAAAGTCTGCAGCGCCGCAACGTCGTACTCCGCAACATGCTGCAGCACCCCCAGTTTGCCAAGGGAGTAGAACCCCTGACCCAGCACACCCTCGATTCCCTCTGCCACATACCCATCGACCTGACCCGCTTCAAGGTGGAGACCGCCTACGAAGGCAAGGCACTCTACTTCCGCGAATACGTCCGCCAATACCTCGCCGCCTGGTGCAGGGCGAAAGGCTACGACCTCTACAGCGACGGACTTCGCATCTACACCACCCTCGACCTGCGCCTGCAGGCATACGCCGAATGGGCGGTGCAGAAGCAGATGAAGTCCCTGCAAAAGAAATTCGAGGCCCATTGGCGTGGCATGGTGCCCTGGCGCGATGAACGCCATCAGGAAGTGAAAAACTTTATTGAAGACATAGCCCGTCGCACCGACCGCTACAAGCAGCTCTCCGCCCAATACCATGGCGACACCGACTCCATCAGCTACTACATGAACCAGCCCCATAAAGTGCGGCTCTTTGCTTACGGCAAGGGAGACAGTCGCAACGGCTACATCGAAAAAGAAATCAGCACCCTCGACTCCATCCGCTACATGGTCAGCTTCCTCCATTGCGGCTTCGTCGTCATGGAGCCCCAGACCAGCATGGTCAAAGCATGGGTGGGCGACATCGACTTCAACCACTGGAAGTACGACAAAGTCACCGCCATGCGCCAACCAGGTTCCACCTTCAAACTCTTCGTCTATGCCTCCGCCTTCGAGCACAACGACTCCATCACCCCCGAATATCGCATCCCCGACAGCTACGTCAGCATCCCCGTGCCCGATGCCCATACCGGCAAGACAAAGATGTGGACACCCCACAACGCCAACGGCTACTGCACCCACATCAACATGCCGCTGCGCACAGCCTTTGCCCAGTCCGTCAACACCGTTGCCGTGAAACTCGGCCAGCTCACAGGCGTGGACAACATCGTCGATATAGCCCACCGAATGGGTGTGCACAGCCGTCTCGACCCCGTTCCCTCCCTTGCCCTTGGCTCCAGCGATGTCAGTCTGCTGGAACTCTGCGATGCCTACGCCACGGTGATGAACGACGGTGTGCAGTGCGACCCCATCGTCGTGACCCGCATCACCGACCGCGACGGCACAGAAATCTACAACTACAAGCGCGATGTCCCGCAGCCGCGGCAAGCCATCCGATACAAGACCGCCTACTACATGCAGCGGCTCCTGTGGGGAGGGATGCGCGAACACGGTGGAACTACCCAGGCGCTGTGGCAATACGTGCGCCCCGTGGTCAGCGACACTGAATTTGGCGGCAAGACCGGCACCTCCAACAACCACTCCGATGCCTGGTTCGTCGGAGCCACGCCCCACCTCGTCGGCGCAGCATGGGTAGGCGGAGAATACCGTTGCATCCACTTTCGCACAGGCCAGTTAGGTCAGGGCAGTCGCACCGCCCTGCCCATCTTCGGCTACTTTGCGGGCAAAGCCTTACAAGACCCCCACTTCATGCGCTATCGTGGCAAATTCCCCGAAGCCAAAGAGGAAATACCCAAAGTCAACTACTACGGTCCCGTCTATGACCCGAAGCCCGACACCACCCATCGTGACACCGTCATCGGCGAAGCCGAATTGGGAAATGCTCACACCGAGGAAACGGCCACACCCGAAACCGCCGAAGAAGAATAACCGAAATGGCACAGCCCCATGTACCCTACATTCAATATTCAATTTAACAACAGTTGAGTTTTGAAAGTTCAACAGCCGTATTTCGATTTTTCAACAGTTTAGTATAGATAAAAGATGTAAACAAAAGTGCAGTGCTGCAGAAACGCAGCACTGCACTTTTATTTGCATCTGTGAAGGTGATTTTTTGTTTTTGTTCTCATTTTGTTTTTGTGTCCTTTGCGTCCAGGCGGTAAGTGAAGCCGATGCCGATGTAGTGGTGGCGGAATGCTCGCCATGAGGTGGTTTGCTGGTAGGCTGACTGTTCGCTCCTGCGGCCATCTTCGTTGTTTAGGATGTCCCTCGCCTCCAGCATGAGGCGGGCTTTGCTTTTCATGATTTCCCAACCGATGGCGGCGTTCCAGAGCAGATGACTGCGGTTCATGCTGCCGACGCTGTATCCTCGGCTGATGCGATGGGTGAGGTCGGTCAGGATGATGAGGGGACCGAATGTGACTTCTCCCCGCAGACCGATGTGGTTGTTCCAATGGGTCGTGTTTTGCTCGGGGGATGCAGTGTAACGCAGGCGGTCGGCGTTGATTTCGGCAAAGACGGAGGTTTTAAGCCAGCCGAAGTCGAGCGAGAGGGTGAGGTTTTCCGTGGGATTCAGACTGCTTTGGCGGTTCTCCATGCGCTCGGTTTGGGTGGGCAGGAGAGTAAGGAATCCGTAGTGGTGACGGGCATTCATGTGGAAATCGCTTTGCAGACGGAGATAATCGCCGAGACCTTGGTCGAGGTTCAGGCTGAAATGCCACGACTGACTGCCTCTGACGTTTTCGGGTCGGCTGACATAGACGGCCGTCGCGGGGTTGTAGCTGAGGGCTGTTGTGGTCTCTCGGTCGCTCAGGTTGCAGCCGAGGCGAAAGCTGAGCGAGGTCTGACTGTGGGCAAGCACGATGTTGCAGGTGAGGTTTGCGTCGTGGGTGTGGGTGTTCTGCAGGTTGGGATTGCCCTCGGTGATGAAGAGCGGGTCGGTGAGGTCGCGATAGCCGATGGTCTTGAGGATGTCGGGTTGTTGTGTCTGGAAGCTGTAGTTCAGCTCGAAGCCGGCAGTGGTTGTGAGTTTCCATGTGGCACGCAGCGAGGGGTAGATGTAGAAGCCGGTGCGCACGGTGGCGGTGTCGAGCACGCCGCGCCTGTAGTCTTGGCTCTCGCGCTGCCAGCGGGCTGATACTTTTGGCATGAGCTGCAGGGGCGTGAGGTTGATGGTCTGTGAGATGTTCAGATTGTGCTCATGACGTGTGTATAGGTCATGGTAGCTGTTGGCTGCGTCGGTGGTGCCGTTTGTCTGGAAGTCGCGGTCGCCCAGGTTGCGGTTGTAGGTCAGCGAATACTGCGCCTGTACCATCCAAGTTTTTGTGAGCCAGCGGGCGTGGTGAATCTCGGCGAAGGTGGAGAACTGTCTGGTGGGCGAGGTGTAGGTCTGGGTGAGCTGCGACGAGGTGTAGGTCTGGCTATGCGCGGTGATGGTGCGGTTGGTCTGGCCGTCGCTTTTCCCCTTTTGGACATTCAGATGGACGTTGGCACCGAGGGAGCCGTCCTTAATGTAGTGTTCCCAGCCCATTCTGGCGTTCAGCTTCGTTACGTGGCTGTTGGAGTTGGAGGTGTTTAGTTGTGAGAGCGTTGGCGAATAGTCTGAGTCTAATGCTATCCCCGATGTGCCGTCGTCTGTCCGTAGCCTTTCCTCTTGCTCTATCGTCTGACGGCTGTGCGAGCGGCCCGCATTATATTCTGCGACCGCGCTCAGCATGAAGGTGTTGAGCGAATCGCGCACCCACTTCAAGTCGGCAATGAGTCGCGGTTCCAGTTTGTGACCCTGCTGGTAGTTCTCCGAGGTGGAACGTGTAGCAGCTGTGTTAGGGAGGTAGTTCTCTGTCATTTGTCCGCTGCTGCTCCAGTCGTCATCGTGGGCCAAGCCGCCCGTGAAACTGTAGAAGCTCTTCAGTTCGTGTGCCCCCTCCCTGTGCTGCCAGTTGTGCTGATAGCCTGCTGATGCGCCTTGCTCCTCACCAAAACCATTGCTCATGTCGGCAGAACTTCCGTTCATGTTTCGGCGCCAATGCTTGTCGATGTTGTTTACATTTGCGAAGACCATCAGGGGGTCGGTTTTTGATAGACGGTTCATCCTCAGTTCCCCTTCATAGTATTTCGGTGACTGGTAATATGCCTTCACGTCGCCGTACCAGCGGTCAAGGAAACCAGGCTTGACGGTCAGGTCGAGCACCATGTCTTGCGTACCGTCATCCTTACCCGTTCTTTCGCTGAACTCCGATTGTTTGTTATAGGCTTTGATGTTCTGTACAGCCTCGACGGGTAGCTGTTTGATTAAGTCGTCGCCACCGAAAAGACGCTCACCGTCCATCGTGATGCGGATGGGCTTGCCGTTCCACGATAAGTTGCCCTTATTGTCAATCTGCACACCAGGCAATTGCTTGATCAGTTCGTCGAGCCTTGTGCCCTCCTGCAAATGGAAGGCTTCGGGATGGAAGATGATGGTGTCTCCCTTGACGCTGAAACGGCGTGTGCGGGCTGTCACCTCAACCATTTTCAGCATTTGTGGCGACATCTTCAGCTCTATTGTTCCGATGTCGAGCGTGTCCTTGCTGCTGTCGCTGAAAGCCAGCACGGGTTTCGACTTGGTGTAGTAGCCCAACATGGAAACCTCGATGCTGCCTCGTCCGCCCGCTAAAAAAGTGAACACTCCCAGCGAGTCGGTCATGGTAGTCGTGATGGAGTAGCTGTTGTCACCGAACCGCTGTATGTATTTCACCGTCGCTTCGGGTATCAGTTCCCTCGTTTCGGCATCTACTACACGTCCCTTGACGATGTCGGCCAAAACCGCCGTATTGTGCCCAACGATAAGGCATAGCAAGGGCAGGATGCGGTGGTTTCCGCATCGAAAGAAGTTCTTTTTCATGAAAGTTTATGGATTAGAAATTTGCGATAATCTGGTCAAACGTCACATTTGGGTCGTTCACCCCGAAGCCCTCTTTCTTCAGTTTTTGCTTGCGATGTTGCACGGCAGAGACAGAGATGACGTAGATGGCAGAAAGAGCGGTGTTGGAGAGTTGCAGTCGGGCGAGCATGCACAGCCGGATGTCTTCTTCGCTGAACTGCGGGTGCTCGGCTCGCAGACGGCTCACGAAATTGTTGTCGGCGGTGTTTAAGGTCATTTCGATTTCTCGCCAGTTACGGGCATTGATGATGGTACGCTTGCCTGCCGCAGGTTCCAGCATGTCGAGAATTTCGCTTTTGTCCATGATATGTCCGCGCAGCATGGCAATCATTGAATCTTTCTGCCGCAGACGTTCTGCCAGCTGATCCGCCTCACGCTGATGGGCAGCTTGTTCTGCTTTGTGCCGACGCCGCACATGGCCAGCCCAGTTCCAAAAGACGAGCAGCAGTACGAGCACGGCCAGCAGGAGGATGATGATGCCGCCCATCATCAGTCGCCGTTGCAGCATGGCAGACTTCAGCACATAGCCCGCTGCCAGAGAGGTGTCACGGTTGGTGGAAAACTCTTGTTCTGCCCGCTCCCTTTCACTTTCATACGATGGGCGACGATGTTTCGTTCCGTCTTCTTTGTGCTCCTGCAGAGCATCTTCATACATGCCGATAGGTACGTTGACTTCCCCGTAAATAAGATGTTTGTAGGCACGCAGGCACATGGTATGTGCAAAGTCGGGGTGAGGTAGTGCCCAAAGGGAATCCAGACCTTGATAGATGGAATCGTTGACGATGGGCGACGATGGCTCTTTGCAATGCTTTGCTGCAATAGCAATAATGCGTTCCAGTGTGCCGAAATGGTGCAGGTCGAATGGGGAGGAATAGACAACGTGGAAACCATAGTCGTTGAGTATTGTCAGCAGCCAGCGTGGCTGGTCGGGCGACTGGCGATAATGATCCAGTGCATGGCGGATGTTCAGTTCGAACTGTCCTGATTCGGTATGTGATAAATGGTTGGCAAATCTGTCGTAGGCTCGATAGGCCAATGCGTGGTCTTCGGCGGTCTCAGCGCAATGGATGGCCAGATGGAAGAAACGATAGGTCTGCATGGACTGAATCTTTTCGCCGTGATGGCGACTGAGCACGAAACTAATGCGTCCGAAACGCCGCAGGGCTTCCTTGTCGTCACTTGTTCCGCCGAGACTCGCTTGTTCATAATAATGAAACACGCGCATGAGTGTGCTGTCATCGGAATTTGTCGGGTCGTCTGTTTGCTGACAGTCCATCTCTCGCTTGAAGTTCCATGTTTCTGCATCCGACCAGACACAGGATGCTGTGTCGGTATGGGTCAGGTACCATCGTTCTTCATGTACTAATGATTGGATGAGGTCGTAGAGCATCCGTGAGCTTTCTGTCAGCCGTGCCGTATCGACCTGTGCCAATAAA
This sequence comes from uncultured Bacteroidales bacterium, assembly GCA_902802265.1. Classification (GTDB taxonomy): domain Bacteria; phylum Bacteroidota; class Bacteroidia; order Bacteroidales; family Bacteroidaceae; genus Minthosoma. The sequence continues at coordinate 78,113 of CADCLN010000022.1, forward strand.
CGTGCGGCACTGTCTGCATCTGTGAATACAATGTTTTCTGCTGTCTGGAGCAAACGCCGCTGTGTGGTGGTATGGCATTGCCACCCAAGCAGACTTGTCGTGAGTAGCATCGCCATCGTGGATAATAAGCAAAGTGTCTTTTTCATGTCTTCTTGCATTGTTACGTTCTTATGCAGGTTTTCGACGGCAAAGGTACGGCGATTCTGTGTTTCCCACAAGAAAAAAGGGTGGAATTGTTTCTTTCCATCCTTTTGTGCTCATTATTAGTTGGTTCCGTCTTTGTTTTCCACCCTTTTTCCATCGTGGAAGGTGGAAAAGGGCTGTGTCCCCCTTACTTTTTCTTATAGAAATATGATTTGACGAAGGCATCTACCTGATGGGTGTAGTCGGCTTTGTGGTCGTGGTAGGAATAGGCGTGGCGTGAACCCTGTGCTTTCCAGATGGCTTTGTTGCGCGGCTTGGACCGGTAGAGCTGGTGCACCATTTCAGTGGGCACGTAGTGGTCTTCCGTGCCGTGGATGAAGAGCATGGGCTTCACCGCGTGTTTGACTTGCTCTAGGGCAGAGGCTTGGCGAAAGTCCCAGCCGTATTTCTGACGGCATATCAGGTTGGCTATGTGCATGAAGGGGAAGGCGGGCAGGTGGTAGTTGCGACGGGCTACGTAAGCAAATTCGTCCCACACGGAGGTGTAGCCGCAGTCTTCCACGAAGCACTTCACGCAGTCGGGTGTCTCGTCGCCTGCCAGCATCATGGCGGTGGCAGCTCCCATGGATATGCCGTGGATGCAGATGCGGGCAGGCGTGGCGGTGGGGCTGTACGCCTTTTCTATGGTCTTTATCCACAGCTGTATGTCGTGGCGGTCGTTCCAGCCCATCTGTATGTGGGTGCCGCCGCTGGCGCCATGGGTGCGGAGTTCGGGCAGCAGCACATTGAAGCCCAGGTCGTGCTGGTACATGTAGGCAATGTGTAGCATGTGGAAGGCACAGCCTCGGTGGCCGTGGATGACAATGGCTGTGTTGGGTGTGGGATGGGGGGCTGGAATGTAGTAGGCGTGGAGCGAAACGCTGTCGGGCGAAAGGATGGTGGTGTCGCGCAGCAGGGTGTTTCGCTGCAGTTTGCGCATCCAGGGCTTCAGGTAGGGATATTCGCTGTACATGTAGCTGAGCGTCTGCTTCTCGTCGGCGTGGGAGGGGTGCAGCCCTGCATAGACGATGTAGTAGCTGACAGCTCCGACGAAGAGCATGGTGAGCGCGATCAGGGTGAATATCACGTACCAGAGAAGTTTAGTGGTCCATTTCAGGGTTCGGTCCAGAACGCCCAGCTTGCCTTGGCTTGCAGCACCAGCATTTCGAGACCGTTTTTGACCACGGCCCCCTTTGCTGCTCCGCGTTGCATGAAGCGGGTTGTTTCGGGATTGTACACGAGATCGTACAGCAGGTTTCTCGGTGTCATTGCCTCGTAGGGCAGATTGGGACTTTCGTCCACTTGTGGATACATTCCGCATGGTGTGCAGTTGATGATGACGGGGTAGTCGTTGATGAGGGATGGGGTGAGGGCAGTGTAGGTGAGGACGGACGGGGCGGGGCGGCGGCTCACAAACAGGATTTCTTCCATGCCCAGCTTCTCCTTCAGTCCGTAGTAGATGGCTTTCGATGCACCGCCTGTGCCGAGGATGAGTGCACGCTTGTGGTGGGGCTGCAGCAGGGGACGGATGCTCTGGGTGAAGCCGATGACGTCGGAGTTGTAGCCGATGAGCTGTCCCTCGGCGGTGACTTTCACTACGTTCACGGCTCCGATGGCGGCGGCTTCGGGACTGAGCTGGTGGAGGAAGGGGATGATTTGCTGCTTGTAAGGGATGGTGACGTTGTGCCCGCGCAGGTTGGGATGGGCACGGAGCAGTTCGCGGTAGCCATCCAGCGAGGGGAGTTCGAAGTTGATGTACTCGGCATCGATGCCTTCACGGGCAAATTTTTCGGTGAAGTATTTATGCGAAAAGCTGTGTCCGAGGGGATATCCGAGCAGGCCGTAGGTGTTCATTTTTGCAGGGTGTGTGTGGTTAGGTTACGCTTGGGGCGGCTTTATAAAAACAAAAGAAAATAAAGAAAAACAAGAACCTTTAGCTCGGCGTAGCCAATTTTTATCGATGCTCTGCATCGACTTTCCTTGATTCCTTAATTCCTTAGAAAAAATATTATTCCTTAGAGAAAAAACGCTTTGTTACCCTTTCTCTGCGGTGTAGAGTATGCACAGGCCGAAGGCAAGGCGTTTGTAGTGTGTGTGGCGGAATCCTGCCTTGCTGATGATGGCTTGCATCTGCTGTGCTTGTGGCACGGCGTCCATGGTCTGTGGCAGGTAGGTGTAGGCAGTGTGGTCGTGTGAAATCAGTCGTCCGACGAGGGGCATCACTACTTTTTTATAGAGGTAGAAAAGTTGCTTCATGGGAAAGCGAACAGGGGTGCAGAGGTCGATGACGCTGAGTTTGCCGCCTGGACGCAATACGCGGAACATTTCTGTCATGCACTGGTCCAGGTTCTCGAAGTTGCGCAGGGCGAAGGCTGATATGACGGCGTCGAAGGTGTTGTCGGAAAAAGAGAGTTGTGCGCAGTCTTCGTACTGAAGTGTGATGTGGTCGCCCAGTCCTGCTTCGGCTACTTTCTTTCTGCCTACCTCCATCATGCCTTCGCTGATGTCGCAGCCCACCACTTGTCTGGGCTGTAGCCGCTGGCAGGCCAGCAGGGCGAGGTCGCCTGTGCCTGTGGCAACGTCGAGAATGTGTTGGGGCTGAAAGGGTTTGAGGTAGTCGATGGCGGCTCGTCGCCACAGGCGGTCAATGCCCAATGACAGCGTATGGTTCAGCAAGTCGTAGCTGTGGGCTATGTGGTTGAACATAGTTTCCACTTGCTTACGCTTGCTGCCCGCTGCGCCGTATGGCTTTACTTGTTCTTGCGCATACATAGGTAGTCCGTCACGTTCTTTTCGATGCGGGCGGCAATGTCTTCCGAATCGTCGGCAGGAATGAAGCGTTCACCGATGATGTGCTCGTAGAGTTCGATGTAGCGGTCGCTGACGGACTGTGCGTATTCGTCGGTAATCTCTGGCATCACCTGGCCTGGCTGGTTCATGAATCCACGGTCGATGAGCCACTGGCGTACAAACTCTTTGGAGAGCTGGCGTTGCGGCAGACCCTGTTCGAACTTCGTCTGATAGCCTTCGGCATAGAAGTAGCGGCTGCTGTCGGGGGTGTGTACTTCGTCGATGAGATAGACTTTGCCGTCGCGTTTGCCGAATTCGTACTTGGTATCCACGAGGATGAGCCCCTGTTTGGCTGCAATCTGTGTGCCCAGGTCGAAGAGGGCACGGGTGTAGCGTTCCATCTGCTCGTAGTCTTCTTGGGAGACAAGTCCCTGACGGATGATTTCTTCCTTCGAGATGTTTTCGTCGTGTCCCTCGTCTGCCTTTGTCGTTGGGGTGATGATGGGGGTGGGGAACTTCTCGTTTTCCTTCATGCCGTCGGGCAACGGGATGCCACAAAGGGTGCGATTGCCTGCCTTGTATTCGCGCCAAGCAGACCCCGTGAGGTAGCCACGGATTATCATTTCTACGCGAAAGCCTTCACACTTCAGTCCCACGGTGACCATGGGGTCGGGTGTGGCAAGTTTCCAGTTGGGCACAATGCTCGACGAGGCATCGAGAAATTTGGCGGCAATCTGGTTGAGCACTTGTCCTTTGTAAGGAATGCCCTTGGGCAATACCACGTCGAAGGCACTGATGCGGTCGGTTGCCACCATCACCATCAGGTCGTCGTTGATGTTGTAAACGTCACGGACTTTGCCGTGATACACACTCTTCTGCCCTGGAAAGCAGAAGTCTGTTCTTGTTAAAGCGGATGCCATAGTTTTATTTTGTTTTTTTTCGTTATGACGTTATTTCGTTATGACGTTATGGGGAAAAAACTGAAATTTTCTGCAAAATTACGCCTTATTTCCAACATTTCAAAACCTTTTTCTTGAAAAAGCTGAAACTTTTCGGGAAAACGGGGTTGCCATCAGCGGCATTTCGTCGGAACATCCCACCCAGAAAGCACACAGTGAAGTGCATTTGAACAACAAGTTCCTGCGGAACGATTGAACGGATTGAACGGATTTTTTGGAACTACGAATTTTACGAATTTTACGAATTAAACGAACCTTTAGCTCAACGAAGTCAATTGGACTAATCTTCCTGTGCTGGAGGGAGCTTTCGCCAAGAAAGCCAATCCGTTTAATTCGTTTAATCCTTGTTTAAAAAAATTCGTCAATTGGGTTAGGCGCTTAGAGCGCACTAATAATTGTTAATATTCAAGTATTCTGTATAATAGTTGCTACCTTTGTAGCATGTTAGAAAGATATCAATTCCG
>CADCLN010000023.1 GCA_902802265.1 uncultured Bacteroidales bacterium
GAAAAATCAAAATCTGTAGAACACAGTCACCATAGCGAAAATGTGCAAGTCACTGATTAGCAAGAAAAATCAGACTTGCAGCGTCAAAGTTGGGTTAAGATTCTTCATTCTTCATTCTTCATTCTTCATTTTTTTCTTACCTTTGCAGCTAAATAACACAATTTGTGTATTGTTTTTTTGATGAAGTAGTGACGGGTTAAATGAAAATCATTCATGTAGATATGGACCAGTTCTTTGCTGCCGTGGAGCAACGCGACCGGCCAGAACTGCAAGGCAAGCCGATAGCCGTGGGACACGATGCTGAGCGTGGCGTTGTCGCGACAGCCAGCTATGAGGCTCGCCGTTTTGGTGTTCATTCAGCACAGTCCATTCAGGTGGCCAAACGGCTGTGCCCGCAGTTGATTATCGTGGAGCCACACTTTCAGCGATACAAGGAGATTTCTGCCCAGTTGCATGAAATTTTTCATGATTATACTGATTTGGTTGAACCCATCTCGCTGGATGAGGCTTTTCTTGATGTCACAGAGAATAAGAAGGGAATGGAATGGGGAGTGGACATTGCACGCGAAATCAAACAGCGCATCTTTGCCACTACTGGACTGACGGCATCGGCAGGTGTGAGTTATTGTAAATTTCTGGCGAAGATTGCTTCCGACTGGCGCAAGCCTAATGGTCTCACGGTGATTCATCCCGACAGGGCTCTTGATTTCATATCGCGACTGAAGGTGGAGAAGATATGGGGAATCGGACCTAAGACTGCCGAGAAACTGCATCGCATGGGTATCTTTACGGGGGCTGACTTACGAGGGTTGTCGCTGTCGCATCTGACCGCTGAGTTTGGCAAAATGGGGCAAGTGTTCTATGATTTTGCCCGTGGTATCGACAATCGTCCCGTGGTATCGGAATGGGTGCGGAAGTCGGTGAGCTGTGAACAGACTTTTGAAAAGGACATCAGCAAGCAGTCTGCTGCCACGATAGGATTGTATCATACCGTTCTTGAACTGGAACGGCGCATTGCCAAGAACGGGTTTGAAGGTCGTACACTCACACTGAAAGTAAAGTTCCAGGATTTTCAGCAGATTACCCGAAGTGTCACTGCCAGCCACACGCTCCGCACGAAGGATGACATCCTTCCGCTGGCTAAGCAACTGCTGCGGCAAGTGGAATATCATTCGCACCCTATCCGTCTTTTGGGTTTAGGCGTATCGAATCGAAAGGAAGATGTTCCTTCCGACAAACCGCGATGGGTGCAGCGAGTGTTTGTTTTTGATGACGACGCTGTGTGAATGGTTGGCAGTATTGCCCCAGTGTTTGTTCCCCTGTTTTTGGGGGTTCCGCACGTCCATATACAAAAAGGGGGAAGTGCTCAGTTACGGGCACTCCCCCAAAGGTGTTTGATGGGATGATGGGTGTGTGGGCGAAGGGTTTAGATTATTTTTTCCAGCCCAGCGATGTTTTTCTGCACGTCTTCGTCGGTCACTTCGTAGTTGGTGAGGTTGCCTGCCAGGTATTGGTCGTAGGCACTCATGTCGATGAGTCCGTGGCCCGAGAGGTTGAAGAGGATGACTTTCGCTTCGCCCGTCTCTTTGCATTTGAGGGCTTCCCTTACGGTGGCAGCAATGGCGTGGCTGGATTCCGGTGCAGGGATGATGCCTTCGGCCTTGGCGAAGAGCACGCCTGCCTGGAAGCTCTCCAGCTGCTTGATGTCGACGGCCTCCATGAGGTGGTCTTTCAGCAGCTGACTGACGATGACTCCTGCTCCGTGGTAGCGCAGTCCGCCGGCATGGATGTTGGCGGGCATGAAGTTGTGGCCCAGCGTGTACATGGGCAGCAGCGGTGTGTAGCCTGCTACGTCGCCGAAGTCGTACTGGAATACGCCGCGGGTGAGTTTGGGACAGCTGGCGGGTTCGGCTGCGATGAAGCGGGTGTGCTTGCCGTGGAGTATGTTGTGACGCATGAAGGGGAAGCTGACACCACCGAAGTTGCTGCCGCCACCGAAGCAGGCAATGACGATGTCGGGGTATTCGCCCGCTTTTGCCATCTGCTTTTCGGCCTCCAGTCCGATGATGGTCTGGTGGAGGGTGACGTGGCTGAGCACGGATCCGAGGGTGTATTTGCAGTTGGGGGTGTTGATGGCGAGTTCGATGGCTTCGGATATGGCTGTGCCGAGCGAACCTTGGTTGTTGGGGTCTTTGGTCAGGATGTCTTTACCGGCACGGGTTGACATGGAGGGGGAAGCGGTGACTTGTGCACCGTAGGTCTGCATGATGCTGCGACGGTAAGGTTTCTGCTCGTAGCTGATTTTTACCTGATAGACGGCTGCTTCCAGTCCGAAGACGCGGGCTGCATAGCTGAGGGCTGCTCCCCACTGGCCGGCACCCGTCTCGGTAGTGACGTTGGTCACGCCCTGCTGCTTGCAGTAGTAGGCCTGAGCTAAAGCCGAATTCAGCTTGTGGCTGCCTACGGGCGAAACGCTCTCGTTCTTGAAATATATGTGGGCAGGTGTGCCGAGTGCTTCTTCCAATCCGTAGGCACGTACAAGCGGGGTGGAGCGGTAGTATTTATACATTTCGCGCACGGGTTCGGGAATGTCAATCCAGGCGTTCTTCTGGTCAAGTTCCTGGCGGCAAAGTTCTTCGGCAAAGACGGGGAAGAGGTCTTCGGGCTTCAAGGGCTGATGGGTGGCTGGGTTGATGGGTGGCAGGGGTTTGTTGACCATGTCTGCCTGGATGTTGTACCACTGTGTGGGGATTTCTTCCTCGGTGAGGAAGTAGCGTTTTTGTCTTGTACTCATAGGTTTTGCGTTTTTAAGTTTTTGTGTGTTTGTTTTGTGTTTTGGAGTTTTTGCATTTGCAAAGTTAAACAATATATTCTATATGGTGCAAACTTTTTAAGTCTTTTTATGGTTTTTCATGGCAATGACATTCTTCGCAGCCGCTATGTGGGCAAGAGTGGCAAGTGCCGTGATGTTTGCCTGTCAGCCATCGGTAGATGTGAAGGGCTGTGGCTGAAACGGCTATGGCGATGATGAGTATAACGAGAATTTGTTGCATCTTTAAAACAGGCTTCCTATTTGATAGACCAACATGGAGCTGATCCATGCCAGCGTGGTGGTGTAGGCTATGGTGAACAGAGCCCAGCGCCAGTGCCCCGATTCGTTCTTGATGCTGATGCAGGTGGGGATGCAAGGCATATAGAGCAGGACGAAGATGAGGAAGGCAAAGGCGGAGAGCGGCGTGAAGGCTGTGTCGAGGGTTTGTCGGCTGTAAAGCACACTCATCGTGGAGGCGACAATCTCCTTGGCTCCGACGCCTGTGAGGATGCTCACACCCTCCTTCCATGCCATGCCGCAGGGCTGTATGAGGGGTTCCACGGCTTTGCCAATCTGTCCGATGTAGCTCTGTTCTATCTGTTCGCTCTGCGACAGATGGGCGTGGTGTGGGAAGTAGCTCAGTGCCCAGACGATGATGCTGGCAGCCAGAATGGTGGTGCCCATCTTCTTCAGGTATTGCCTGCCTTTTTCCCATGTGTGGCGCATGACGTTACGGGCAGAGGGCATTCGGTAGGGCGGCAGTTCCATGACGAAGGGGCTGCTTTCGCCTTTCACCACGAAGCGACTGAAGAGTTTTGCCATGAGGACGGACATGACGATGCCCGTGAGGTATAGCGAAAAGAGGACGAGGGCAGCGTTTTTCGGGAAAAATGCACCTATTATAATAATATAGACGGGCAGACGGGCTGAACAGGACATCAGCGGAATGATGAGCATGGTGATAAGCCGCGATTTGCGGTCTTCGATGGTGCGGGTTGCCATGACTGCAGGGATGTTGCAGCCGAAGCCCATAATCATGGGGATGAACGATTTGCCATGCAGTCCCATTTTGTGCATGATTTTGTCCATGATGAAGGCTGCACGAGACATGTATCCCGAGTCTTCCATCCAAGAGATAAAGGCATAGAGTATCATGATGTTGGGCAGAAAGACGATGACACCGCCCACACCGCTGATGATGCCATCGACCAGCAAATCTTTCAGCGGACCGTCGCTCATCAGCGTGGAGACTTTCTCGCCCAACCAGCCTACCGTCCAGTCTATCAAGTCCATGGGATATTGCCCAATGTTGAACGTGCAGTAGAACATGAAATACATCAGCAGCAGGAAGATGGGGTAGCCCCACACGGGGTTGGTCACGACGGCATCGATGCGTTTCGTCAGCAGGCGGCCAGAGTGAATAGTTCTTTCGTAACATTCCCTCAGCGCACCCTGTACGAAACCGTACTTGGCATCGGTAATGGCTGACTCGCTGTCTTCTCCGATTTCGTCCAAAATGGCTTGCTGGCAGAGGTCGCGTTCCTTGACGATGTCGTCGGCATTGGCAAGTTTGCGGATGATGCCCTCCACCTGACGGTCGTTCTCCAGCATCTTGATGGCAAGGAAACGCCCCGAATAGTTGTGGTGTGGCTCTGGGTTCAGACGAATCAGAGTTTCTACCTTTTCGATGTTCTTTTCCAGCAAATGCCCGTGATTCACATGAATGTGACGGAAGATGGTTTGGCGACCTTCTTCTATTTCAATGATTTGGTGGAACAGTTCCCTTACACCCTCACCTGTGCGCCCCACGGTGGGCACGATGGGCACACCAAGCAGTATGCCCAGTTGCTGCATGTCGAGACGGGCACCGCTTGCCTTCAGTTCGTCGTACATGTTCAGAGCCATAATCATGGGCACGTCCATGTCGATGAGCTGTGTCGTCAGATAGAGATTGCGCTCCAGGTTGCTGGCATCCACCACGTTAATGATGAGGTCGGGGGTCTTTTCGATGATGTATTTGCGCACATACAGTTCTTCTGGCGTATAGGCACTCAGCGAATACGTGCCAGGCAGGTCAACCAGATGGAAATGATAGCCTTCAAATTCAAACTCACCCATCTTGGCATCGACTGTCACACCTGAGTAGTTGCCCACCCGTTCATGTGCTCCGCTGGCGATGTTGAAGAGGGATGTCTTTCCGCAATTGGGATTGCCCACGAAGACCACGGTGAGTTCTCGCTCCTTCAGCTTTGCCACTCGTTTCATCAAGTCTTCACCCACCCGCTTGAAGTCGTTGCAGTCTTCAGCCTGAATGCCCCGATGAAAGATGGCTTCTTGTGTATGCAGGCGTTCCTCCACATATTGCATAGCTTCCGCTTCGTTTACCACTTCTACGAGTTCAGCCTCTGCACGTCGCAGACTCACCTCGTAGTCCATCACCTTGTATTTCACGGGGTCGCGCAGTGGAGCATTGAGTAGCACCTTGATGGTTTCACCCTTGATGAACCCCATCTCGACGATGCGTTTGCGAAATCCTCCGTGTCCATGCACATGTACAATGACGCCCGTTTCGCCAGTCTTCAGTTCCGAAAGTTTCATGCCTATCTGAATTTTGGCTGCAAAGTTACGGCGAAATTTTCATATAGGCAATACTTAAAACATAGTATTCGTGTTCTTTTTAGAACAACAGATTGAATGGAGAACCTGCTTACTTCTCCCATTTCAGTGGCAAAGTTCTCCCGTTGCGGTGGCAAAGTTCTCCCACTTCAGTAGCAAAGTTCTCCCGCTGCGGTGGCAATGCAGTGCGACGGCAGTGGGAGAACTTTGCTACTGAAGTGGCACAGTTCTCTGCCGGCAGCGAGAGAACTTTGCCACTGAAAGACGAGTGCAGTGTTGTCGAGACTAAAATTCAGTCTAAAATTTGCAAATGTTATATGCTGTAATAAGAAAACTACAGCGGATAGTTCTCGAAGTCGTAGAGAACGGTGGAGAGGTAACGCTCGCCGGTGTCGGGCAAGAGGGCTACGATTTGTTTGCCTGCATTCTCTGGCAGACGTGCCAGTTCGGAGGCGGCATAGGCTGATGCACCCGACGAGATGCCGACAAGGAGACCCTCGGTGGCAGCCAGTTTGCGGCTGGTGAGGATGGCTGCATCGTTGGGCACCTTGAAGATTTCATCGACAACAGCGCGATTGAAGGTCTGGGGCACGAAGCCTGCACCAATGCCCTGAATCTTGTGGGCTCCTGGGGCTTCGCCACTGAGGACGGCACTGCTGGCGGGTTCGGCGGCAACTATTTTAATATGGGGGTTGAGTTCCTTCAGCCGTTTGCCTACACCAGAAACGGTTCCACCAGTACCTACACCTGCCACAAAGATGTCTATCTTGCCGTCGGTGTCGCGCCAGATTTCTTCGGCGGTGGTGCTGTAGTGGATAGCTGGGTTGGCTGGGTTTTCAAACTGTTGCAGGATGACTGCACCAGGGATGCTGTCGCGCAGTTCTTCTGCCTTGGCGATGGCTCCCTTCATGCCTGCTGTGCCTGGAGTGAGGACGACTTGTGCTCCGTATGCTTTTACAAGGTTGCGACGTTCTATGGACATGGTTTCGGGCATGGTGAGAATGAGTTTGTAGCCTTTGACGGCACTCACGAAGGCGAGTCCTACGCCTGTGTTGCCGCTGGTGGGTTCGATGATGGTGGCTCCTGGACGGAGTATGCCACGGTCTTCAGCATCGCGAATCATGCTGAAAGCTACGCGATCTTTCACGGAACCTGCGGGATTGAAGTATTCCAGTTTGGCGATGACTTGTGCGCCGAGATTCTCCGACTGTGAATAGGACTGAAGGCGGAGCAGGGGGGTGTTGCCGATAAGTTCGGTCAGCTGTGTTGCAATTTTTGCCATAATCTGTGTTGTGTTTTGAACGTTATTAATAATATAATATGTATATACGTAGGGACGGTGATGCGACCGTTTTCGGCTGCAAAGTTACGATTTTTCGCATATATTGAACAAGAAAAGCCGTGGAATAAAGAAAATATTCCTGAAAATGTAGGTTTTGTCAGAATAATCGTTCAGTTTGAACATTTTTTCACTTTTTTCTTTACTTTATTTTTAGCGTTGTGGATAGGCTGGAAATCCTTTGCGAATGGGGGATGGCAGGCGAAAAAAGGGGCGGAAATGCTATGTTATGTCAATTGTGCACGGACACAAAAAGTGTGAAAAAGTTTGGCTGTTCCAAAAAAAGTCCGTACCTTTGCAGCGGAATTGAATGAAAACACGCTCAAAAACTCCCTGTGATGGGGTGTGCGTATGTTTTGAAAGAGATAATAATCAAGGACTAAAAAGAAAGGTAAAGTTATGAAGAAATTCATGTTTTCATGCCTGATTGCATGGTCAGTAGCGTTCTCTTTATCGGCAGCTACTATAGATCTTGAAAAGAAATGGGCACCTGTGATTCGTGCCATAGCTCAAGTTGAAAGTGAAGGCAATCCGAAGATGGTAAGCAAGTGTGGCCGCTATGTGGGCTACCTGCAGATTTCAAAGATTTTGGTACGCGAATGTAATCAAATCCTCGGCAAGCAGGTTTACACTTACGATGACCGATATGATAAGCAGAAGAGCATTGATATGTTTATCGTGTTCCAGGAACATTTCAATAAAGAAGGTAACACCGAAAAGGCTATCCGCTTGTGGAACTCTGGCGACCTGAACTGCATGAAACACAAATGCCCCACCGAGGGTTATTACCGCAGGGTGATGGCGAAGTTCACGGCTCAGGCTCAGGCAACGGAATAGTTTTAACGGGATAACCGATTACAAGAATTGAACGGATTTTTAGGTATGTGTTTTATCACTACTAAAAATCCGTTCATTTTATTTGATATTGGGTTGTGTTTTCACTCCTTCAATGTGATGGCCGTTCAATGTGTTTAATTCGTTGTTAAACATTTGCCGTTTTAACGACGTTTCAGGATGCTTTTTGCAACAGTCGTTGCATTGTCGTAAGCTTTTTCCCAGTCTGTGTTGAGGGGAAAGGGGATTGCCTTGCTTTCATCGACAACGGTGTTGGCTGGGTCTTGAAACAACGGGAACTTTTTGGCTGCATTTACGTAGCAACGCACCATTTCGTCGTGCTTTGCCCGTGACACTTTTTCTGCTGTACGGGTGTTGGTGAGAAAGTCGTCGATGAACGAAGTGAGGTTCACAGCCTGTGAGTCCAGAAAGTAACTGTCGCGTGTCTGCCCTTCCTGCTGACCTTTGGTCTTGAGGTAGTTGAGGGCTTCCAGCTTGAATCGGTTTTCTTGCTGTTCAGCAGCCGTGGCGGAGGGATTGTTCACAATGCTCTGCACCTTTTCATAGACAGCTTCGTAGAGTGTCTGTCCCTCCATAGGCTGAATGGCCATGGCCAGTGCCATAGCAGGGATGATGAGCTTCTTCATGCTTTTTTGTTTTAACGTTATTACGTTATTGTGCGTTTTTGCGTTAGAAATTAAATTCTTCGCTGACACTTTCGTCTTTCGATACACGGTCGATGGCTCTTGCGAACATGTCTGCCACGGAGAGTTGTTTCACTTTTGCACAGCGCAGCGAATAGGGGATGGAGTCGGTGAAGACGATTTCCTCCAGTGCGGAGTCTTGCACACGGTCGCTGGCTGGACCGGACATGATGCAGTGGCTGGCTATGGCACGGACGGAATTGGCACCTGCCTTCATCATTTCGTCTGCTGCACGGGTGATGGTTCCGGCTGTGTCAACCATGTCATCGACCAGTACGACATCCATGCCTTGCACGTCACCGATGATTTGGATAGCTGACACTTCGTTGGCACGGCTTCGTGTCTTGTGGCAGAGCACCAATGGCGCATTCAGTCGCTTGGCAAACAGAGCCGCACGTTTTGAACCACCTACGTCGGGGGTAGCAATGGCGAGGTTGGGCAGGTTGAGTGAAGCGATGTAGGGGATGCAGATGAGCGAACCGTAGAGGTGGTCAACAGGTACGTTGAAGAAGCCCTGAATCTGGTCGGCATGGAGGTCCATTGTGATGAGACGGTCAATGCCAGCCACACTCAGCAGGTCGGCAACGAGTTTTGCGCCAATGCTCACACGGGGCTTGTCCTTACGGTCTTGTCGCGCCCAACCGAAGTAAGGGATGACGGCAATGATTTTTCTGGCACTGGCTCGCTTTGCCGCATCAATCATCAGCAGCAGTTCCATCAGGTTGTCACTGTTTGGGAAGGTGGATTGCACCAGATAAACATCTCTGCCGCGAATGGATTCCTCGAAAGAAACAGCAAATTCGCCGTCGGCAAAATGTGTGATGATAAGGTTGCCCAGCGGACAGCCCAAACTCTGGCAGATACGCTCAGCGAGGTATCTGGACTTTGTTCCTGAAAAAACCTTGAATGGTCGTCTTTCGCTCATGGTCGTCTAAGTGTTGGTTGAATTTTGCTGCAAAGGTAAGCAATTTATATGAAGAATGAAGAATGAAGGATGAAAAATTGAGAAACGAATTGCCCTAATTTTTCTTAATTTCATCCACAACTATCGTTTTAAGGTGATTTGTGAAAAAAATTATGACTAATTAGGATAATTCGTTTCCAAAAGAATCTGTTTGTAGATATGCTTTCTGTGCTTTATTATTTCTTCAGCATTTCAATCATGGCCGCTGCGGCACGGCGACCGTCGCCCATGGCGAGGATAACTGTTGCACCACCACGCACGATGTCGCCACCTGCAAAGATGGTAGGAATGCTTGACTGCATCTGCTCGTTCACGGCGATGGTGTTCTTGCGACCCAGTTCCAGTCCTGCTACAGACTTCGGTACGAGTGGGTTAGGACTTACACCTACGGCAACGATAGCCATGTCGATGTCGCGTGTCACAATCTGACCCTCTACAGGGATAGGACTGCGGCGACCGCTGGCATCGGGTTCGCCAAGTTCCATCACTTGCAGTTTCACCTGAGTGACGTTGCCCTTTTCGTCGGCAATGTATTCGATAGGATTGTGCAGGGTGAGGAATTCGATGCCTTCTTCTTTGGCGTGCTTCACTTCTTCCAGACGGGCTGGCATTTCTGCCTCGCTGCGACGGTAAGCAATGAAGACGTGTTCAGCACCGAGGCGCTTTGCTGTGCGGCAAGAGTCCATTGCGGTGTTACCACCGCCGACAACCATCACGCTCTTTGCCTTCACGATAGGTGTGTCGCTTTCGGGATTGCTGGCATCCATCAGGTTTACACGGGTAAGATATTCGTTGGACGACATGATGCCAACAGAGTTTTCACCTGGAATACCCATGAAGTTTGGCAGACCGGCACCGCTGGCAACGAAGATGGCTTTATAGCCTTCTGCTTCCAGCTGTTCGATGGTGATGGTCTTGCCGACAATGCAGTCTTTCACGAAGTTGACACCAATCTTGCGGAGGTTCTCGATTTCCACATCCACAATGGCATTGGGCAGACGGAATTCAGGAATACCATACTTCAGTACACCGCCAATTTCGTGCAATGCTTCAAAGACAGTCACATCGTAACCAGCCTTGGCCATGTCGCCAGCGCAGGAAAGTCCTGCAGGACCAGAGCCTACGATGGCCACTTTCACACCATTCTTGGGTGCACATTCTGGCAAAGCCATCTTGCCAGACTGACGCTCAAAGTCGGCAGCAAAGCGTTCCAGGTTACCGATGGCTACAGGCTTGTGACCCATCTTCAGGTGGATACACTTGCTTTCACACTGCTTCTCCTGTGGGCAGACACGTCCGCAGACGGCTGGCAATGCGCTGGTAGCTTTCAGCACCTTTGCTGCTTCGAGGAACTGTCCGCGCTCGATGTTCTTGATAAATGAAGGTATGTTGATGCTGACAGGGCAACCTTCCATACAGGAAGGCTTTGCACAGTCAAGACAACGCTTGGCTTCGGTCAGAGCCTGTTCTACGGTGAGACCAGTGTTCACTTCCTCGGTACGAGTCGTGGCACGATAGACAGGGTCAAGTTCACCCATCACGCAACGCTCAATTTCGCCACGATCTTTGGGCTTGATGCTGGCTGCCAGTTCTTTGCGCCAAGCGGCGTTGCGGTCGGTCAGCTCTGCGAGCGGAGTGTCGTTGGTCATGCCTGTGGCATCGGCCGTCTTTTCTGTTGCTGGGGTATTGCAAGAAACGGGACCGGCACCATTGACATGGGCTTCCAGCTTCTTCATTTCTTCTATCTCGATGGGCTTGAAAGCACCCATACGCTTGAACATCTCGTCGAAATCCACTTCGTGACCGTCGAACTCAGGACCATCCACGCAGACGAACTTCGTCTTTCCGCCTACGGTGATACGGCAAGCACCGCACATACCTGTACCATCGACCATGATGGTGTTCAGACTCACGTCGGTCGATACATTATATTTCTTTGTCAACAGGCAGCAGAATTTCATCATGATGGCAGGACCGATGGCAAAACACTTGTCCACCTTCTCGCGCTGAATGACTTGCTCAATGCCGACAGTCACCACGCCTTTCTGGCCATACGAACCGTCGTCGGTCATGATGATGACCTCGTCACTGTGCTTGCGCACCTCGTCTTCCAGAATGATGAGTTCCTTTGTGCGTCCGGCCAATACGCTGATGACACGGTTACCGGCAGCTTTCAGAGCTTTGATGATAGGAAGCATCGGGGCCACACCTACACCACCACCGGCACAAACCACGGTGCCGAAGTTCTCGATGTGGGTAGCCTGTCCCAGTGGACCTACCACGTCTGTGATGTAGTCACCTTCGTTCAGGCGGCAGAGTTTTGTGGAACTGTAGCCCACCGTCTGTACCACCAGTGTGATGGTGCCAGCCTCTACATCGGAATCGGAGATGGTGAGTGGAATACGTTCACCTTTTTCACCTACGCGTACAATGACAAAATGTCCCGCTTTGCGTGACTTTGCAATCAGTGGAGCTTCAACTACAAACTTGAAGACTTTCTCGCTGAACTGCTCTTTCTTTACAATCTTGTTCATAATGATATTTTATCTTTTTACCATGTTTATCGTAAAAAACGCTGCAAAGTTACAAAAAACAGATGGAAACTACGTGCTTTTTGTCAAAGAATCGTCTAAAATACTATCTTTTTTCTGTAAAACGTGCCAAAAGCAGTGTTTAACGAATCTGTTAAGGTTGAGTTTGTGTATTTACAATACTTTCACTGCTGCGAATGACCCACTCGGCGGTATCAATCTCCAGACCTTCGCCTTTCAGCCAGAATGCGTAGTCAATGGAGTCGGTGGTTTCGACCAGGCGGCGGATATCGGTGAGGGGTTCGCCAGCAACTTCCTTGCAGACACTCCAAAATTCTTCCTCGGTGAAGCCGCGACGGTATTCTTTGTAGAAACGGTTGTAGAGCAGGCGCATGACATCATCGAGTGAACGCTGGTCGGCTGTCTTGCGGCGGATATCAATATCCATGAGCAGACCGATGATGGGACCTTTGAAGTAGTAGTTGATTCGCACGTCGCGAGCGTTATCGTCAGAATTCATGAAGTTAAGCCAGATGTCGTAGCTGGATTGTCGGAGACTCTGATGGCGTTGTCCCTCATAGGGTGCATAGAGGGCGAAATAGGTGGAGAGCAGTTCCAGCCCTTCTTCTTCAGTGATTATGCCTGCATCGCGTAGCAGACGGTATTCGTAGTAACAAGTTAATCCCTCACTGACCCAAAGCATTGGCGTGATGGCTTCGTGGTCGTAGTCAAGCGGCCATAGTTCAGCGGGGCGTATGCACTTGACATTGTAAAGGTGGAAATACTCGTGAGCTACAAAGGCAAGAAACTTCACTTCAGCCTTCCGTGATGGAAATCGGTAGGTGCCATCAGTATAACAAGCCTGTGAGTTCAAGTGCTCCAGTCCGCCGCCACCAGCACCCATGTGGATGAGGCAGTAGTTGTCGTAGGGCACATCACCCATCAGTCGTGTGGCCGCAGAGACAATGCGGCGGAACTGTCCTTCAAAGTCCATGTCCTCTGCACCGTCGGGTGTTTCGAGAGCTATTTCGTAGTCGTGTCCCTCATGCGTGAATTTGTGCGTATAGAAGTTGCCGATGAGCAGGGGAGAGTCATAGAGCACGTCGAAGTCTGGGGCTGTGAAAGCAGAACTGTCGTCGGCATGTGGACGCATTCCAGTAGCAATATGCTGCCATCCGTCTGGCAGACGGAAGCGGACGGTCACAGCATGGTCTTGTTCGCCATCGACATACATGAAGACACCGTTTGGTGCCACAAAAGCAATGTCCCGCTCCACACGGCTTGATGCCACATTGCGCTGGTTGGCATAAATGCGGTAGGACACTTCGGCACATTTGTCGGCAGAGAGCTTGATACGCCAGCGGTTCATGCCCTCCTTATACCATGTGAGGATGCTGTCTTGAGAGTCTTGGGCCTTGAAATCTGTAAGGTGCTTGGCGAAGTCCAGCATTTCGTAGTAACCAGGTGCCCAGCGTGGCATAACCAACACCACTTCATCGGGAGCGTCGGCTCCAGCGGTGTAAGTGAGTTGCACGTTCAGGTAGTGCCTAACAGTGTCCATCTCGATGGTGTAGTCCATCGAGTAATCAGTCTGCTTATCCTTACAAGCAGTGAGCAGAGTCAACGCGGCAAATATCCAGATGAAATGGATTTTGCAAAAATAGGGTTTAACAAATAAATCCATTCAAGTTTCGCTTGTTCTTTTTTTTACTTATCTAAGGAACAAGTGTTTGTTCTTTTTTCTCTAAGGAATTTAGGAACCTTTAGCTCGGCGGTAGCCAATTTAGGATTTTTATCGATGCTCGCATCGACCTTCCTTGATTGGCTACCGCCGAGCTAAAGGTTCCTAAATTCCTTAGAATAAAAAAACACCTGTTCCATAGAGAAAACGCTATTTATTACTTCCGAAAGTTGAGTAAATACATTTTCTAAAATATATGCCTTTTAGTCAATCATCTCAAACCCTGTATATTGCTGCAAAGCCTTGGGGATGCGGATGCCGTCGGCTGTCTGGAAGTTTTCCAAGATGGCGGCCACGATGCGTGGAAGGGCGAGGGCAGAACCGTTGAGGGTGTGGCAGAGCTGCACCTTCTTGTCTTCGCTGCGGCGATAGCGACATTTCAGACGATTGGCTTGGTAGGTATCGAAATTCGACACACTGGAAACTTCGAGCCAACGGCCTTGGGCTTCGCTATAAACTTCAAAGTCATAGCAAATGGCAGAGGTAAAGCTTTGGTCACCGCCGCAGAGACGCAGGATGCGGTAGGGGAGTTCCAGTTTCTGGAGCAAACCTTCCACGTGATTCAGCATTTCCTTGTGGCTTTCAGCAGAATGTTCGGGTGTGTCAATGCGTACAATTTCAATCTTTGAGAACTCATGCAGACGGTTCAAACCACGCACATCCTTTCCGTAGCTGCCCGCTTCACGACGGAAACATTGCGTGTAAGCACAATTCTTGATGGGCAACTGCTTTTCGTCCAGAATCACGTCGCGGTAGATGTTTGTCACAGGCACTTCGGCTGTAGGAATGAGGTAAAGGTCGTCCACTTCGCAATGATACATTTGCCCCTCTTTGTCGGGCAGCTGTCCTGTGCCGTAACCGCTGGCAGCGTTCACTACCGTTGGCGGCATGATTTCCGTGTAACCAGCCTTGCTGGCTTCGGCAAGGAAGAAATTGATGAGAGCACGCTGCAACTGTGCCCCTTTGCCTACATAGACAGGGAAACCTGCACCAGTGATTTTCACGCCGAGGTCAAAGTCGATGAGGTTGTATTTCTTAGCCAGTTCCCAGTGGGGCAGTTTTGCTTCGCCGTTGGCAGGCACGGTGTCCCAGTTGCCTACGGTGTCGCCAGGCTTACACTCGCGCAGGGAAGATTTCACCACGACATTATCCTCAGCGGCAGCACCTTCGGGCACTTCGTCGTAAGGAATGTTGGGAATGGTGCAAAGGTGAGCCGTCAGAGCAGTTTCGGCTTCGGCTTTCTGCTGTTCCAATGCTGCGGCTGTGGCTTTCAGCTTTGCCACTTCGGCCTTGGCAGCTTCGGCTTCCGCTTTCTGTCCAGCCTTCATCAGTTTGCCGATTTCTGCGGCGTAGCGCTTGCTTTCAGCCAATGTAGCATCGAGTTTTGTCTGAGCATCGCGGCGCATTTTGTCAATGGCGATAGCTTTCTCTACCGCGCCTTCTGCGCCTTTGAAATGTTTCTTTTGGAGACCCTTGATGACACGCTCAGTCTCCTCTGTAATCAATTTGAGTGTAAGCATATTTATTTACTTTTTACTGAATTTGGCTGCAAAGTTACGGAGAAAAAATGAAAAACAAAGAAGGAATGGTCTGTGAATTTCACTTTTTTGTCTGCGAATTATTATTTGTTGGCGAATTATACGAACTTTTGGCGTGACAAAGGCGTTGAAGCGAAAATTCGTTTCTAAAAAATACTTTTCGCCCTTTTTACTTGTTTCTTTCAGAAATAAATGCTTTCTTTGCACCGTGTTTTCAGATGAGACACAACATTTTTGCTCAATCCTCTGTTGAACTGCTACCTCGAAAGAGATAAAGAGCAAACTGAATAACCGTTGGAGTTGCGCTTCACAGCGCAGGCTTCTCCATAGGTTATTTAGGGTTGTAGCAGACCTAACAGAGGTATGGCGAGTCTGCGCTTTTTCCTTAACAAAAGCGATATACAAAACTTAATTTATTAACAAAAACCTAAGAAAACAAGAAATTTACTTTTAAACGGATTGCTGACATTCACATTATGTCAGCAAAGTGTGGCTCAGTCTCCATCGTCTGTTCCAATCACCGTCGGAGAAATCACAGCCTTGATTGACGATTACCTTTCTCCAGACAACAAAGGGCGCATTACAGTGGAAGACATATCTGCACTGATAGACAAGTATCTTCAGCAAGGTATGCAGAAGGACTGGCAACTGATAGTCTGGCAAACATCGGGCACCAAGCTCTGCTATGATCTCGACGAGCAGCCGAAGACTACCTTTGATGCTTCCAACCTTCTGCTCTCCACATCCAAGACAAGCCTTTCCTTTCCGCTTTCTGACATCATTAAATATACGTATGCGGAAAAAGGCAAGGCAGACTTAACGCCCATTCCGGCTCGGACCGTTCCGAATTACCAAGACGCTGTCTTTGTCTATCGAAACGATGGCACATTCGATGCTTTTCTGCTGGAGAATGTAGATAGCATGAGTTATTCGCAGTTCAGCGAAACGCAGAAAGTCTATACCCCCGATAGCGTTTATAGCATTCCGCTTGCAGCCATTGACAGCATTGGCTTCCATGCCGATGCGCCCGCATATAAACACGATGTGATGATGATGAACACCACGTGGATTCCATACGTCATTTGTGTGACGGAGAGCACCATCACATTCCGCAAGGACACACCTGTCAACTTCCTGCCCGTCAAGGGACAAGTTGTCGCAGCAGAGACCTTCGATGCGCCGTTTGAGTCTGGCTTTGCAGGCAGGGTGACCAGTGTGACAAATTACAAAGACAGCATTGTCTATGCTGTAGAAGGCGTTGGTTTGTCTGACATCTACAAACACCTTGTTTGCACAGGTCGCAGCACTTCTTACCTGGAAGGCGAGGAAAACCCTGAAGCCAAGCGGCGTGTGTTCGACATCAATAGCATTTACTTTCCTTTGCCCAGCAATATCTCAGTGCCAATAGGTCCCGTCACAGTGTCTTGTGCGCCTTATGTCTATATGGACTGGGCCATCTGCATTTTTGAAGAAAACTTGCGTAATCAGGCAAAGCTGGTTGTGCACCATACCTACAACGGTTCCGTGCAGCTTGATTGTAAGTTTGATGCCGAATATAATCCAGAACCCAAATGGCTTAAAACCTTTATCCCAATTACAACAAGCGTTCCTGGTCTGTATGGAAAAATCATGTTTGGTGGCTTCTTGAGTGCGTCGGGATCTGTAGAGGTGTCGGCCACCCAGCCCTTTACTATTACTGGCTCATCGGGCTTCTCCTATACAGAGAGCAAAGGCATTCAGCGCATCAATGACTGGAATGCACAGATGGAAGACACGGAAATCTCCATTAGTCTCGATGGCTCTGTTTCTGCTGGCTTGGCTGTGCGCTTGCAGTTTGGCGTATTCCATGAGAAAGTGGCAAGTGCCGACATCACAGCCTATCTTGGGCCCAAACTTTCAGGCAATCTGAAACTCAGCACAGCGGGCGTTATTGACAAGACGCTCTACAGTGCCATCAAAGATTCGGAAATTACTCTCTCGCTCAATGCCAAAGTCGTGCCAGGCTATCGCTATTGGGCCAATGGTGACCATCAGGAGTTTCCTGTACCGCTCGAACTGGGCTATAACTTGAACCACTGGTACGCTGTGCCTGAGTTCTCTAATTTGAAGTACACACCCGATGAAACGGGATTCTCTGGTCAATTGTCGGGTACCATCAGCCGCAATCTGCTGTCCAAAGTTTCAATTGGCTGGGGACTTTACGACGAGAACGATAACCTCTATCGCGCGGAATACTATCCGCAGACCTACCGCAAAATAGAGGACTGGCCCTGGAACGGCATGGAAAAGCAACTCAAAGATTTGCCCTACGGTTCACACTACAAGGCGTATCCGCTTGTGCGGCTGATGGGTGTGGGAATGCGAGCAACAGAAAGTTTGGATGTAGCTCATACGACCTGCCCCGACTCCAACCACCCCCACGCCATTGACCTCGGTCTTCCTTCTGGCACGAAGTGGGCTTGCTGCAATATAGGTGCAAGCTGCCCTGAGGAATATGGTGGATATTATGCTTGGGGAGAGACGGAAGAAAAGTCTTATTATGATTGGAATACTTATAAATATTACAATGAAAATTCAGGCGTTGTGAATATCGGCTCTGATATCGCTGGCACTTCCTACGATGTTGCCCATGTGAAGTGGGGAGGCAGTTGGCGTATGCCGACTACAGAGCAGCAGCAGGAATTGCTTAATAATTGTTCTTCAGAATGGACATCAGAGAATGGAATATATGGCAGACGTTTCACAGGGCCTAATGGCGCTTCTGTCTTCCTGCCTGCCGCGGGCTACGGCGGCTGTTGGTCGAGTTCGCTCTACCCGTACTACGACGGCTGCAACGCCTACTAC
Source organism: uncultured Bacteroidales bacterium (assembly GCA_902802265.1). Taxonomy (GTDB): domain Bacteria; phylum Bacteroidota; class Bacteroidia; order Bacteroidales; family Bacteroidaceae; genus Minthosoma. Next base: position 17,924 of record CADCLN010000023.1, read on the forward strand.
CTGGCCTTCGTTTCGGGCGGTGCGAGCTGTTACAACAACTACCGCAACAGCGGTGTATCTGTGCGCGCTGTCTGCCCGTAGCTTCGAGAAATTAGTGCATCCCTTCGCATAGAAGCGATACACGCAAAATAGAACAAAAACCCTAAATCCGTCCTGCCCTCGGGAGGTGCGCGGCGGCCCTCCCCCGAAAGGGGCCGCAGTGCGCCTCCCGAGGGCAGGACGGATTGCAAAAAAATGAAAAATGGCTCAGATACTTGACATATTAGAAAAAGAAAAGGAATGCACGGAGGATTCACGAAGGACTGTCCACCTGTTTCAAGAAGGTTCTTTCTACCGCGCCTACGGAGTTTATCTGTAAAAATCTGTCATTTCTGTCATGGACTGTTTATCGTGCTGATACACAATGGATTTATCAATGACAGATTTCCGAAAAATCTGTCATAATCTGTCATAATCTGTCATTTCTGTCATGGAATCTGTCATTCAATAATAGGCTGTCAAACAATGATTTAAATACATCCATGACGGAATGACAGATTTTTTCTTCAAACTCGTATAGAAAAGGTTTCCCTATAGGAAGCAAGCCTGTGAAAGATGTAAAAATTTCAGTTCTTCCGACACCACTGTAGCAATGCATTGCCACTGCGGTGGCAAAGTTCTCTCGCTGCGGTAGCAATGCAGTGCCACAGCAGTGGCAAAGTTCTCCCACGGCAGTAGCAATGCAGTGCTACGGCGGTGGCAAAGTTCTCCCACGGAAGTACGAGTGCAGTGCGACGGAGTAGGGGAACTTGTCTGAAAAAATGCTTAGAACATATAGCCGATGTTGAAGAAGGCTCCCACTTTTCGGGTAATGTTGCTCCAGTTGAGGTTCAGTTCGATAGGACCAACGGAGGTGCGGTAACCTGCGCCGATGGCAGCACCAATCATGTTTTTGGTGTCAATGAAGTTGTGGAAGGAATTGCCTGCAAAGCCATAGTTGCAGACGGCAAAGGCATAGCTGTTGGTGGTGAAATATTGTCGGAAATTCACACCGCCAAAGAGCAGTTCGTTGGGTGCCGACTGGATGAAGTTGATACCTGCAAAAGGCAGTTGCTGAGGCATATAGTGGCCGTAAGTGTCGATGCCACCGATGAAGTTCACCAGACAGAAATGCGTGTTGTTGTTCTGCACGAAACGTCCTGAAACAAAGGGCGTAAGAATGGTCTTAGGCGTGAGGGGCAGGGCGATGTTCCAGTATCCCTCAATGGTATTGACGCCACCACGTCCCTGGAAGTTGTAGCCATTGTCGGTGTAGTATCGGTAAAGCACACTCCATTTCATGCCCTTCTTGGGCAGCACTCGTGCATCCTGACTGTCGTATTGCATCTGGAAGAAATAGGAGAGAGAACCTTCATTGTCCTGTTCCTGGGCAAAATCGGCCCAGTTGCTTCTTGTCAGCAAGTCGTCGTAATGCACATATTTATATAAAGTACCGAATGAGATGCTCAGTTGTCGCCAGGAACGGGAGAGGGAAAGGCTGATGGCGTGTTTGTGATAGTTCAGGTCGGCAATGTTGTCCCCTTCGTTGTACAATTTCGTGTCGTTCAGCGCATAGTGGTAAAGCAGCCGCAACCGCCAGTTCTTCCACGGGTTGATGCTGGTATAGAGATGCGTGTAAAGCCGTTTGCCCAGTCGAGCCTCCACACCGACACGGAAATGGTTGTCATGATTAAATTCGTAGGCACCACCCACCATCAACGTGGCCAGTTCTTCGTTGTCGAAACGTGCGCCGATGCCCACAAAACTGGCGTCCTTTCGTACTGTGTAGATGGACGGAACAGGTTCAAACGTATTGGGTTCAATCTCAATCTGTTTGGGCTTTCGTTTTACGGTTTCTGGAACGTAGCCGGCGGGAAGTCCCAATTGCCTTTTCAGTTCCATGAAATCGTTCCACTTTTCACGCGCAGCCGTTTCGCCCCTTGCCAACAAAGTGTCAATGGCAGTATTGGTGAAACTGGCAGAGGTATAACCGCTGACATTCACACGAATATAAAGGTCGGTGTTCTTGCGGTTCTCTTCCAGTTTATTGGCACAAGCCAAGTCGAGCACTTGCATCAGTACGGTAGAGGCAGATTTGAGTTTTTTATAGTCTCGGGTAGGACTGGTCACGTCCACACCAATCACGATGTCGGCTCCCATTTTCCGTGCCACATCCACGGGGTAATAATTCACCAGACCACCATCCACCAGTATCATGCTGTCCCGCTTGATGGGAGAGAACACGCCTGGTATTGCCATGCTGGAACGCATACATTCAGCCAGAATTCCTGAGTGCATATCTATCTCGTTGCCAGTCGTTATATCCGTTGCCACACAGGCAAAGGGGATGGGCAATGTGCGAAAGTCGATGCTGTCCAGATGGTCGGCAGTCAGTTCCGAGAACATTCGACCTATCTTGTTGCCTTTCAGAAATCCACCCTCCATCACTTCAAAAGGATTCTTGTCAAAACGCACGCTGACCATATACCTTTCCGTGTTTGATCGGTCGTCCAGTCTGATGCTCTGGCGGTCCACCTTGTCGGTCAGCAGAGACTGCCAGTCCTGTTTCCTGATCAGACTGTCTATCTGGTCAGCCTTGTACCCCGAAGCATACAGTCCGCCCACAATACTTCCCATGCTGGTGCCCACCACCATGTCAACGGGGATGCCAGCCTCTTCAATCACCTTCAGCACACGGGCATGAGCCACACCCTTTGCTCCGCCACCACTCAACACCACGGCTACCTTTTTTCTGTGAGGCCGTTGTGCCATCAGTGTGGTTGAAAAACAGAACACCAATAACCATGTAAAGACCTTAAAATTCATTTCCAAAACGTGTTTATGCCTGCAAAGTTACGCTTTTTTGCATTATCAAGATTCCTTTGCAAGCAGAAAAATACTTTTCAGAGAGGCATTTTTCTTCATTTTGTTCTTTTCTCCCTTGTTCTCTCTATACCAAATCACTTTTTTGTTTGTCAGAAAGGTGCAAAATTTCACTTTTTAATTAAATTACTTTCACAATTCAAAAAAAAACCATACCTTTGCACCCATTATCGAAATACATAGTATATAATAACGTAAATAAACGCTTATAACGCTTATGCCCAGGGCTGCATTATTATCTCCATCCTGCATCTTCGAATCCTCTTGGGAGGTGTGCAACAAAGTGGGTGGTATCTATACCGTATTGTCTTCCAGAGCAAAAACTCTGCAAGAAGTTTTCAAAGACAAAGTTTTCTATATAGGTCCAGACTTCTGGCTTGAAAAGAAAAATCCATTATTCAAGGAGAGCAAGACCCTCCTGAAGGCATGGCGCGAAGCAGCGAAGGAGGTAGATGGACTCTCCCTTCGCATCGGCCGTTGGGCTATACCTGGCGAACCCATTGCCATTCTGGTGGATTTTCAGCCATTTATGGAAGAGAAAAACCAAATCTTCGGCTGGGCATGGGAAAACTTTGGCGTTGATTCACTCCATGCTTACGGCGACTACGACGAAAGCATCGTCTTCTCTTGGGCGGCAGGCAAAGTGGTCGAAAGCTACTTCCGCTACTTCCATCTCTCTCTCGGCGACAATGTGGTTTTTCAGGCACACGAATGGCAAACCAGCCTTGCCGCCATGTATGTCAACAAATACGTGCCAGAGGTGGCAACCATCTTCACCACTCATGCCACCACGGTGGGTCGCAGCATCGCTGGCAACAACAAACCACTCTACGACTATCTATTCTCTTACGACGGCGACCAGATGGCTGCCGAACTCGGTGTTCAAGCCAAGCACTCTGTGGAGAAAAACGCTGCCCACACGGTCGATTGCTTTACCACGGTAAGCGAAATCACAGGCAAAGAATGTAAACAGCTTTTGGCAAAGGAACCCGATGCCATTCTGATGAACGGCTTTGAGAACGACTTTGTGCCCGCTCCGGCAAAAGCCTTCGACGAAGCCAGAAAAGCAGCTCGAACCACCCTGCTCAACGTAGCCAACAAACTGATGGGAACAGACATCGGCGACGAGGCACTTATTGTGGCAACAGGTGGCAGATACGAGTACAAAAACAAAGGCATAGACGTCTTTGTCGATGCCATCAACCGACTCCGTTTCGATGAAAACCTCCAACGCCCTGTTGTAGCATTCATCTTAGTGCCAGCATGGATGAAAGAAGCACGCCAAGACCTGAAGCAGGCACTCAAGCCCACCACCAAACTGGCAGGCGCACTTTCCAATCCGCGTATTACCCATGAACTCAACGAACCCTGGAACGACAAGGTGCTCGCCCAGATGGACTGGCTCGGCATCCACAACAAAGCCGACGACAAGGTGAAAATCATCTTCGTCCCCTGCTACCTTGACGGCACCGACGGCATCTTCAACAAACACTACTACCAACTGCTCATCGGCATCGACCTCTGCGTCTTTCCCTCCTACTACGAACCCTGGGGCTACACACCCACAGAGTCCATCGCCTTCCATGTTCCCTGCATCACCACCGACCTTGCAGGCTTCGGGCTCTGGGCAAACGCCGTGAAGGGAGAAACCTCCCAGATAACCGACGGCGTGCAGACCATCCATCGTTCCGACTACAACTTTGAAGATGTTTCCGAAGAAATCAAGAACACCATCCTGCAATATGCCGACTTCACCAAGAAAGAAGTCACTGCGGCTCGCAGCGCAGCCAAGAAACTGGCAGAAAAAGCACGCTGGAAACATTTCATTAAATACTACTACGAAGCCTACGACATTGCCTTGCGAAAACGCAACCAACGCTGGGCGCATAACCGCTAAAACTACTAAAACCTGTACATTATTCATTTAAAACAATATTACTATTATGAAGATTCAAACAAGCAATGCCAACACCCCCAACTGGCGTGAAATCAGTGTTCGTTCCTCCGTGCCTGAAGCACTCAAGCCTCTTGATGAAATCGCACACAACGTCTGGTGGTCGTGGAACAACGAAGTAGGGCACCTCTTTCAGGACATGGACGCCCAGCTCTGGCACGACACCGTGCAGAACCCCGTCCTCTTCCTTTCCCGCATGAACTACGAGAAACTCGAAGCCCTCGCTGCCGACAAAGCCATCGTCGGTCGTGTCAACGACATCTACAACAAATTCCGTGCCTACATGGACGTCAAGCCCGACAAGAAACGCCCCTCCGTTGCATACCTCTGCATGGAGTACGGACTCAACCACGTCCTGAAAATTTACTCCGGCGGTCTCGGCATACTCGCAGGCGATTACGTGAAGGAAGCCTCCGACTCCAACATCGACTTCTGTGCCGTCGGTTTCCTCTATCGCTACGGCTACTTCACACAGACCCTCTCCATGGACGGCCAGCAGATAGCCAACTACGAAGCACAAGTGTTCCCCACACTCCCCATCGAGCGTGAACTCGACGAAGACGGCAACCAGGTTGTCATCGGCGTGCCCTACAACAACTACACCGTTCATGCCCTCGTTTGGCACGTCAACGTAGGCCGAGTAAAACTCTACCTCCTCGACACCGACAACGAAATGAACTCCGAATACGACCGCAGCATCACCCACGCCCTCTACGGCGGCGACTGGGAAAACCGCATCAAGCAGGAAGTCCTCCTCGGCATTGGCGGCATCCTCCTGCTCCGCAAACTCGGCATCAAGAAAGACATCATCCACTGCAACGAAGGCCATGCAGCCCTCGCCAACGTGGAGCGACTCTCCGAATTTGTCGAGAGCGGACTCAACTTCAGCGAAGCACTCGAACTCGTCCGCACCACATCCCTCTACACCGTGCACACCCCCGTACCCGCAGGCCACGACTACTTCGACGAGGGCCTCATGGGCAAATACCTCGGACAGTACCCACAGCGCCTCGGCATCTCTTGGGACGAATTCATGGGCATGGGCCGCAGCAACCCCGACGACAAGGGCGAGCGCTTCTGCATGTCCACCTTCGCCTGCAACACCAGCACATGGGTCAACGGCGTCAGCTGGCTCCACGGCAAAGTCTCCCGCGAAATGTTCAGCGGCATCTGGAAAGGCTACTTCCCCGAAGAACTTACCAACGTGGGCTATGTCACCAACGGCGTCCACATGCCCACATGGACAGCCAGCGAGTGGAAGGAACTCTATGCCAAATACTTCCCCGAAGGCTACCTGGCCGACCAATCTAACCAGAAACTCTGGGAATCCATCTACAACGTGCCCGACCAGGAAATATGGGAAACGCGCATGAAGCTCAAGACAAAACTCTTCGACTACATCCGCAAGCAGTTCCACGACACATGGCTCAAGAACCAGGGCGACCCCTCACGCATCGTCTCCATCATGGAGAAAATCAACCCCAACGCCCTCACCATCGGCTTCGCCCGCCGCTTCGCCACCTACAAGCGTGCACACCTGCTCTTCTCCGACCTCGACCGTCTCTCCAAGATTGTCAACAACCCCAACTACCCCGTGCAGTTCCTCTTTGCCGGAAAAGCACACCCCGCCGACGGAGCCGGACAGGGACTCATCAAGAAAATCTACGAAATCAGTCGCCGGCCCGAATTCCTCGGCAAAATCATCTTCCTTGAAAACTACGACATGAAACTCGCCCGCCGACTCGTCACAGGCGTTGACATCTGGATGAACACACCCACACGCCCCCTCGAAGCCAGCGGCACATCGGGCGAGAAAGCCCTCATGAACGGACTCGTCAACTTCTCCGTGCTCGACGGCTGGTGGCTCGAAGGCTACCGCGAAGGCGCAGGCTGGGCACTCACCGAGAAGCGCACCTTCCAGAACCAGGACCAGCAGGACCAGCTCGACGCAGCCACCATCTACTACCAGCTCGAAAACGAAATCCTGCCACTCTACTACAACCAGGGCAACCTGGGCTACAGCGAAGGCTGGGTAAAGGTTATCAAGAACTCCATCGCACAGATAGCCCCCAACTACACCATGAAGCGACAGCTCGACGACTACTTCACCAAGTTCTACGAACCCCTTGCCCGTCGTCGCAAGCTGCTCTTTGCCGACAACTATCGGAAGGCACGCGACATCGCCGCATGGAAGGAACTCGTTGCCTCCCGTTGGGACGACATCCACGTCGTCTCCTACGAGAAAGCCGAAGACATGGTGGCTGGTAGCATCCTCTCTGGCAAGAAATACAAACTCAAATACATCATCGACGAACAGGGACTCGACGATGCCGTCGGGTTCGAACTCGTCACCCTCTATCGCGACGAAGAAGGCAAGCAGCACATCAGTCAGGTGGAGGAACTCAAAGTGACCAAGCGCGAGGGCAACCTCTTCACCTTCGAAGGCGTGCACACCATTCCTACAGCAGGATCCTTCCAGGTGGCATACCGCATGTTCCCCAAGAACGCCGACCTGCCCCACCGTCAGGACTTCTGCTACGTGAAGTGGTTCAACTAACAAACCACCTTCCCCCTATACCGTTGAAGCAATCGGGGTGTGCTTTGCCTTGGCGAAGCCACCCCCTCTTTCTTGTTTACCCCAAAATTCTAAGGAAATTAGAATAAATCCTATCATCCTTAGAAAAGTAAAAAGGGGGGCAAGCGAATCTTTGAAACAATATGAGAGGTTCTATCAAAAAGGGATGTGGTTTCCTCTTGGCATCCGTTTTGTTGTTAAGCATCGGGGCAGCAATCGCCTGGTATGTGAACAGACCCAAATGGAGCGATGACTACGGTCAGCGGTTTATTGATGTGGCTTACGGAAGCCGTGAACATAACAAGTTTCATTCTTCATTCTTCATTGACTTCGTCGAGCCTCTTACATACTCCCAAAAATCTAAGCCTCCCCGCAGGGGCAACGTCGGCTTGATTTTTATGTCGTCTGTGTTTCGAGGGTTCTTCATTCTTCATTCGGCAGGCATCGCCCATACATTACATAAACGATTCTACCGCCCTGCCATCCATCTTTGCCTATGGCGAGAAAGACTGGTTGGTGAGGCGAAACCACTACCAGTCGCTTCAAGCAAGATTTGACAGCCTCGGCTGGGCCATACGACTTGATTGTTTTTCCGAACTCAGGACACATGCTCATGAACGATAAAGATTGCACTATGCGCTACGACAGCACCATGCGTGCTTATTGTAAGAAATACTTCGGATACTGATAAACATACGAATGAATAAAGCAGATTTGTGCTGTAAAACAAAACTTAAGTTATAAGGACATTCATGTTGGTGCAATAACCCTATTGGTGCGCCTGATGTCACCAGCTTGGTAGCGCGTTATCCGGCACAGCTTACTCAGACATGACAAGAAGATTATGACAGAGATAGAGAAGATGCGCAGTGAGGAGTTTTATGACTTCACAAACGAAAAATGTTTGGCGAGTGACAAAGAACGTGGAACCGAATACGATTGTTGGCGGAGTCCCTGCTAAGGTTATCAAAAAGATAGAAGTATAAACAGATAAATCGGATTATTTCTTTTTATATTCCCTTGACTTTTGAACTTTGCAAAAATCTATCCAGTCATTAAAAAACATCAAGGTAAATACCAATTAAACGAACAAAGTATGATTGCAAACGGAAAATATAGACATACCTACACAGCGACGGCGTCTGACATCACGCCATTGTACAGGCTAACGCCTAATGCCATGCTGATGTATTTTCAGGACAGTTTCGCCCGCCTGATGACCATTCACCATGTAGCTGCTTTCGACATCGTGAAGCAGAGACGGATGTGGGTTATCACAGAGGTGCAGATTGACATCCAGTCAACTGTCACTTATTGGTCGGAAGAATTCACAGTGGAACTGTGGGTGAGTGAGTTGACATCGCTCCGCATCTACTGCGATTTCCGTATTGTCCGCAGGGATAACGAACAACTGATAGCTTCAGGCACCAGCCAGTGGAACATTCTCAACCTTGATACCAAGCGTCTGGAACCGACAGACTTCCTTGCAGACAAGCTGGTGGTTGTACCCGAACTGATGACCGGTAGTCACAAGAAAGTACGGTTTCCCAAAACACAGTCAATCGACATGCAGATGGAGCATCAAGCAACACGTCTTGACCTTGATTTCAATTTCCACGTCAGCAACCGCAGCTATGTCACTATTGCCATGCTGACTATGCCCGATGAGTTGCTTTCCTCCCACACATTGACATCCGTCATTGTCCATTGGCTGCACGAGACCTATCTTAACGACACCCTAACATGCTGCATGTCACGCACAGACGATGAAAGTTATCTTCACAAGCTTACGAATGCAGAGGGTGTAGTGGTCTGTGAGCTTATGAGTCTTTGGAAGCCACAACCAGAAATACCCGAAGTCAGTGAAGTGCTGAACAGAGATTTATAAAACGCTAATAGATAAATCGGATTTTATATTAAACTGAAAGAAACTACATGAAGAAAGAGGTTAATTTCCGAGAAGAGGCAATAGAATGTGTTAAAGATTCTGTCCTCCCGATGCATCAGCAAATATATGACAAGTATAAAGGGGATTTTGACAGAATCTATGCGGAAGCGTATAATAACAAATCCTATACAGGTAAAGTAATCGTCCCAGGGAAGGTATATGAACTGAGTTATTTGGAATGTTCGTGTCCCAAGGTTAAATGTGGTATGAGAAGTTGCCCAGAACAATGTGAATGTTCGCGCCAGAGCATTTTATATATACTGTCACAACTTGAGCCGAATAGCAATTTTGATGTTCAGATTGTAAACACGATTCTCAGAGGTAGCGATCGGTGTACTTTCCGGATAACGAGACAAGAGAGGCGCTAAAGTAAATTCCAATTTATCCTACAGAATAAGCGAGGTCACACAGCCTTGCTTTTTTTGTTTCCCCATGTGCAGTTTTACCTCTCACGATGGTCGGCTTTTCATCCTTTTGGAATGGAAAACAATAAAATGGGATGTGTTTGCGTTTATAGGCTAAACAAATATCTTTTTCACCATGAAACGTTTTGTATCTTTTTTCCTGACAGTGCTGACAGCACTGAACCTGAATGCCCAGACTCCTAAGTATCTGGACAATAATGCTCCGATGGAGGAACGCATAGAGGATGCCCTCAGCCGAATGACGCTCCACGAGAAAATCAGCATGCTGCACGCTCAATCGAAATTTACCAGTGCGGGTGTTCCTCGGCTGGGCATTCGTCAATTGAACATGGACGACGGACCACACGGTTGCCGTGAGGAACTGGAGTGGAACACGTGGAGTCCCGCCAAGTGGACGAATGACTATGTGGTGGCTTTCCCGTCGCTGACGTGCCTGGCTGCTACCTGGAACCCCGACATGTCTGCCCTGTATGGCAATGCTATCAGCGAGGAGTTTGCCTTCCGTGGCAAGGATGTGTTGCTGGGCCCAGGGGTGAATATGGCTCGCACACCGCTCAACGGACGTGCCTTTGAGTACATGGGCGAAGACCCTGTGCTGGCCAGCGAGATGGTGGTGCCCTACATTCAGCATGTGCAGCAGAACGGGGTGGCTTGCTGTCTGAAGCATTTCGTGCTGAACGACCAGGAGACGGACCGCTTCCGTGTGAACGTGAATGTGTCGGAACGTGCCCTGCGCGAGATTTATTTGCGCCCCTTCGAAATGGCTGTGAAAAAAGCTAAGACATGGAGCATGATGGGTTCGTACAACCTGTGGCAGAATGTACACTGCTGCCACAACGACGCCCTGCTGAACGGCATCCTGAAGAAGGAGTGGGGATGGGACGGTGCGCTGGTCAGTGACTGGGGCGGCACAACCAATACGCAGGAGGCCATCTATGGTGGACTGGACATTGAGATGGGTACTTACACCGACGGCAAATTGCGCGAGAGTGAGTTTACATACGATGACTACTACTTGGCAAAGCCCTTTGAACAGCTGGTGAAGGACGGAAAGGTGCCCATGTCGGTGCTTGACGAAAAGGTGCGCCGTGTGTTGCGGCTGATTTTCCGTACTGCCATGAATCCCAAGAAAGTTATTGGCAACCAGTGTAGCGAAGCACACTACGAGGTCTGCCGACAGATTGGCGAAGAGGGCATTGTGCTCTTGAAGAATGAAAAGTTGCTGCCCTTGGAACCCGCTGCCGTGCAGGGCAAACGCATCTTGGTCGTAGGCGAGAATGCTACCCGCTCGTTGACACAGGGTGGCGGTTCGTCGGAACTGAAGACGCTGCGCGATATTTCTCCGCTGGAGGCTATCCAGCAGATGTATGCGGGCTGCACGGTGATGCATGCGCAGGGCTATGTCAGCGGACGTGCGGTGTATGACCGTGTAGATAGAATCAATGCGGACGAGAACAAGCGTCTGCACGACGAAGCGGTGCGCATGGCTCGCGAGGCTGACTTCGTCATCTATGTGGGTGGTTTGAACAAGAACCACGGGCAGGATTGCGAGAATGGCGACCGCGAGGGTTACAACCTCAGCTTTGGTCAGAACGAACTGATTGCCGACTTGGCTGCCGTGCAGAAGAACATCGTGGTGGTGACGTTTGGCGGCAATCCATACGCCATGCCGTGGCTTCGGAAGGTGCCTGCCTTGCTCCACTGCTGGTATCTGGGCAGCGAGGCTGGTTCGGCGTTGGCGGGTGTGCTCAGCGGCAAGGTGAATCCCAGCGGCAAGTTGCCTGTGACGTTTGCTCAGCGGCTGGAGGATTATTCCTCCATGCGCTTTGGTGCAGAGGGCTATCCTGGCACGAACAAGCAGGTGCACTACAAGGAGGGCATCTTCATGGGTTATCGTTGGTTTGACCTGCCCAAGGCTGCGCAGCAGAATTTCCTTAAATCCGAGCATGCTCAAGATCTCACAGCTGTCGGGCAGCCCCTTTTCCCCTTCGGTTTCGGTCTGAGCTACACGACGTTCCGCTACGGAAAGCCCACCATTTCGGCTACGGGCGACTACGGATGGACGGTCACGGTCGATGTGACCAACACAGGACAGCGTGCAGGCAAGGAAGTGGTGCAGCTCTATGTGGGTCGGAAGGACAAGAGTGGGGTGGCACGTCCCGTCAAGGAACTGAAATATTTTACCAAAGTCAGTTTGCAGCCAGGCAATACCAAGCAGGTCAACCTGTTTATTCGTCGCGACGACCTCAGCTATTGGGACGAAAAAACGCATGGATGGAACATAGAACCAGGTACATACAATGCCTACGTCTGTGCTTCTTCCACCGATGTGCGGGGTGTGGTTTCGTTCAAGTATTAAGCCTCTCTTCGGCGACCATGTGACAACGCCTTGCGCCGCGTGATAACGCTCTTTTTCAGTGGCACAGTTCTCCCACTTCGGTCGGAGAACTGTGCCACTGCCGTCGCATAGTTCTGCCACTCGGCTGGGAGAACTGTGCCACTCGGCTGGCAATGCAGTGCCACCGCAGCGGGAGAACTTTGCCGCCGCAGTGGCACTGCATTGCTACTGCAAATCATTCCCATACATACAGTCAAAAAACCATGAATGTGTGAATCTTTGCGTTTTTTTTCTGATAATGTTTGCAAGTTCGGGCAGAAGTTTGTATTTTTGTGCCCAAAAGGCAGGTGCTGATGCTATGAACAGACGGATACTGCCCCTGTTTTATTCTGATACATACTAATAACTAATCTAATAAAAACGCTTATTGACTTATGAACAAGAATGGTTTTTTGACCTGCGCTGCCTTGCTGATGGCTCTGACGGCCAGCGCACAGAAGGGTGTGCCCATGTGGCAAGACCCCGTAAAGAATGCCGACAACCGCAAGACGGATGTGTCGAACTATTTTGCCTACGAATCGACGGAACTGGCCGAAATGAACCAGTCGCCACGCGCCAACGTGAAGGCGATGTCGAGCCGCTACATGAGTGTGGAGGGCAAATGGAAGTTCCACTGGGTGGAGAGTGCCAACCAGCGGCCCGCTGATTTCTACGCCCTGAAGTATGACGACTCGGACTGGGGCACGATGCCTGTGCCTGGCATTTGGGAACTGAATGGCTATGGCGATGCTATCTATGTGAACACGAGCTATGCCTGGCGCAGCGACTGGGTGGGCGAACCGCCTACGGTGCAGGACAAGGGCAACCATGTGGGTTCGTACCGAAAGAGTTTCACCCTGCCTGCCGACTGGAAGGGACAGAAGGTGTATATGCACATCGGTTCTGCCACCAGCAATGTGACGCTGTATGTCAACGGCAAGTATGTGGGATACAGCGAGGACTCGAAGGTTGCTGCCGAGTTCGACATCACAAAGTTCATCGTCCCAGGCAAGGAGAATCTGTTTGCCATGCAGGTGATGCGCTGGTGTGACGGTTCGTGGAACGAGGACCAGGACTTCTGGCGACTCTGCGGTATTGCCCGCGAGGTGTATCTCTATGCCCGCCCCACGGCTCACATTGAGGACCTTTTCATCACGCCCGACTTGGTGGATAACTATCAGAACGGTACGCTGAATGTTCGTCTGCAGGGTGAAGCCGCCGGCGGCAAGACTGTAGAACTGACGCTGAAGGACAGCAAGGGTGAGACTGTGCAGAGCCAAACCGTTACGTTGGGTAAGGACAGCAAGGGTGAATGTACTTTCCAAGTGAAGAATCCGCAGAAGTGGACGGCAGAAACGCCGTACCTCTACAAGCTGTATGCCACACTGAAGGACGGCAGCAAGGTGTTGGAGTGTATTCCGCAGAACGTGGGTTTCCGTAAAGTAGAAATCAAAGACCAGCAGTTCTTGGTCAACGGTCAGCCTGTACTGATCAAGGGTGCCGACCGTCACGAACTGGACCCCGACGGCGGTTATGTCGTGAGCGTGGACCGCATGGTGCAGGATATTCAGGTGATGAAGCAGCTGAACGTGAATGCCGTCCGTACTTGTCACTATCCCGACGACCCGCGTTGGTATGACCTCTGCGATGAGTATGGCATCTATGTTACCGCCGAGACGAACATCGAAAGCCACGGCATGGGCTACGGCGAAAAGTCGTTGTCGAAAGACCCACGTTTCCACGATATGCACACGGAACGCCAGCAGCACAACCTGCGTGTGCTGAAGAATCACCCTGCCATTGTGGTTTGGTCGTTGGGCAACGAGGCTGGTTATGGCAAGAACTTTGAGGATGCTTATGACTGGGTGAAGCAGTACGACCCCTCTCGTCCCTGCCAGTATGAACAGGCTGGAAGAAATGGCAAGACTGACATCTACTGCCCGATGTATGCCGACTACGGACATTGTGAACGCTATTGCGGCGAGGGCAACCCGCGTCCGCTGATTCAGTGTGAGTATTGCCACACGATGGGTAACAGCGGTGGCGGCATGAAGGAGTATTGGGACTTGATTCGCAAGTATAAGAACTTCCAGGGTGGTTACGTATGGGACTATGTGGACCAGGGTCTGCGTTCCACTTCGAAGGTGACGGGCAAGATGATTTATGCTTACGGCGGCGACTTCGGACGTTTCCCTGCCAGCGACAATGTGTTCAACTGCAACGGTATGATTAGTCCTGACCGTGTGCCCAATCCCCATGCTTACGAAATCAAGTATTGCTACCAGAACATCTGGGCCACAATGGCAGAAAACGAGAAGATGGACGGTGGGGTAAAAGTATATAATGAGAACTTCTTTACCGACCTAAATAATTTCGTGATGAACTATGCGCTGAAGGCTGACGGCAAGGTGGTTTTGGCGGGTTCGCTGCCTTTGAGCAAATACAACATTCAGGCTCAGAAGAGTGCCACAGTAAAGCTCTCCGACGTTGCCAAGGCTCTGAAGAGCAAGGAGTATGCCGGCAAGGAACTGGTTTGCGGCATTGAATTTACTTTGGCTGCCCCGACAGCCCTGCAAAAGGCTGGTGAAGTGGTTGCCCAGGAGGAATTTGTGCTGACTGGCTATGCTTGGCCAAAGGTTGCTGATTTGACTGCTGAGAAATCTGCAGAATCTGCAGTTCAGCTCGACGACCGCCATGTCTTTGCCATCGTTTCTGCGGGTGGTCTTTCTGTCACTTTCGACAAGCACAATGGTTATGTGGCTTACATCGACGTGAACGGTCAGCAGGTGACTCAGCACGACAGCTGGTTGCAGCCCGACTTCTGGCGTGCACCTACAGACAACGACTACGGAGCAGGTATGCAGAACCGCCTCAGTGCCTGGCAGAATCCCCGACTGGAGAAGAAGTCTTTCGACATCAAGCAGGAAGGAAAGAATGTGGTGGCGACCGCTGAATACGACATCCGTGGTCTGGATGCTCAGCTGAAGCTGACTTACACCATGACTCCCTGCGGCAAGTTCTTTGTCACTCAGGCCATGACGGTCAGCAAGGACGCCAACGGCAAGCCACAGCCCCTGCGTTTCGGCATGAACTTGCAGCTGCAGAAGCAGTTCGACCAGATTGAATACTACGGCAAGGGTCCACACGAGAACTACATCGACCGTCAGAACTCTGAAAGTCTCGCCATCTGGAAGCAGACTGTAGCCGAACAGTATTACCCCTACATCCGTCCACAGGAAAGCGGTACGAAGTGTCAGGTTCGCTACTGGCAAATGACGAACAAGCAGGGCATTGGTCTTCGCTTCGAAGGTACAGAACCCCTGGAGTGCCAGGCTTTGGAATACACCGAAAAAGACCTTCAGCCCACGCGTGAAAAGCGCCAGTTCCACAGTGGAGACCTCATTCCCGAACCCTTCAACGATGTGCACATCTCAGCCCGATCAATGGGTGTCGGCTGTGTCAACTCCTGGGGAGCATGGCCACGCCGTGAATACAGCATGGAGTATAAGGACTACACTTATACCTACATCATTTCGGCTGTGAAGTAATCATGGATCATCAGAACGACAACATTAAAACATTTGTCTGATTCACGGAAATAGATTACCTTTGCAGCAGAAAACCCATTAAAATCTAATAAACAATGAACAAGAGTAACATTTTATTGACATCCTTTCTTGTGGCTGCAAGCTTGAACCCCGCGTTTGCCGCCAAGAAAAAGACTGTAACTGAAGAGCCGAAAGACCCCAACGAAATGGTGGCTTACCTCTTCACGTATTTCAATAGCAATGCTCCAGAAGACGAGCAGATCTGCTATGCCATCAGCGACGACGGCTACAACTACACTCCGCTGAATCATGGCAACCCTGTGATTACGAGCGACACCATTGCTTATACACAGTGTGTGCGCGACCCGCACATCTTGCGCTGTGAGGATGGCAAGACATTCTACATGGTTGTGACCGATATGCGTTCTGCTTACGGCTGGTCAAGCAACCGTGGCATGGTGCTGCTGAAGTCCACCGACCTTATCCATTGGCAACACTCTGCCATCAATTTCCCCACTCGCTACACCAAGGAGTGGAAGAACGTCATCCGTGTGTGGGCACCAGAAACCATCTACGACCGAAAGGCTGGCAAGTACATGGTGTTCTATTCCCTGCGTACCAGCGACCCAGGGTCATTTGACAAAATTTATTATCAGTATGCCAACAAGGACTTTACCGATTTGGAAGGTGAACCCAAGTGGCTCTTCGACGCTGGCAATGCCACGATTGACGGCGACATTGTGTTTAACGATGCAGACCAGATGTACCACCTCTTCTATAAGCAGGAATCGGGACGCGGCATCTATCAGGCTGTTGCCAAGCAGCTGACTGACCGTTGGCAGATGCTCGGTGGCAATGTGGAGCAGACAAAGGAAGCTGTGGAAGGTGTCGGCGTGTGCAAAGCCATCGACGGCAAGTCGTGGATTATCATGTACGACTGCTACGGCAACGGACACTACCAGTTCTGCAAGTCGGAAGACCTGAAGACTTTCAAGTTCGTGCAGAACACCGAGATGAAGGGCAAGTTCACCCCACGTCACGGTACGATTATTCCTATCACCCGTGCCGAGAAGGAACGTCTCCTGAAGGAGTACGGCAATCACAACCAACCCATTCTGCAAGGTTTCCATGCCGACCCCGAAGTGCTTTATTCCAACAAAACAAAAAAATACTACATCTACAGTACCACCGACGGCACACCAGGGTGGGGTGGTCACGACTTCAGCGTGTTCTCCAGCACAGACCTCATCAATTGGACAGACGAAGGCAAGATGCTTGACGTGAAGGGCGACCAGGTGAAGTGGGCTACGGGCAATGCCTGGGCACCCTGCATCGAGGAAGTGAAGCAGAAGGATGGATCCTACAAATACTACTTCTATTTCTCTGCTCACAATCCTCAGACCAACCGCAAGGAAATTGGTGTAGCCGTGAGCGACAATCCGACAGGTCCCTTTGTGGATTCGGGTGCTCCTATCATCACCGATGCTGACCGTCCAGCAGAAGCTCGTGGCGGACAAGCCATCGACGTAGATGTGTTCACCGACCCAAAGACGGGCAAACACTACCTCTACTGGGGCAATGGTTTCATGGCTGGTGCAGAACTGAACGACGATATGCTCTCCGTGAAGAAAGAGACCATCACCCACCTCACACCGAAGGGTGGCAGCTTGCAGACTTGGGCTTTCCGCGAAGGTGCATACGTATTCTATCGCAAAGGCACTTACTACTTCATGTGGTCGGTTGACGACACAGGATCGCCCAACTACCACGTTTGCTACGGCACAGCCAAATCTCCGCTGGGACCCATCACCATCGACGAGAACAACTACCTCGTCATCAAGCAGAAGCCCGAAGACAAGATTTACGGCACAGCCCACAACTCTGTGCTGCAGATTCCAGGCAAGGACGAATGGTACATTGTCTATCACCGCATCAATAAGAACTTCATCGACCGTCATTTTGCACCAGGCATCCACCGCGAAGTCTGCATCGACAAGTTGACTTTTGACAAGAAAGGCAACGTCATTCCTGTCACTCCAACGCTGAATGGTCCTGCACCTTTGGCTGTAAAAAAATAAACCGTAAAACCCTTAACTGTATATATTAAACATGAAGAAAATAATCTTTCTTGCCATCACCCTGCTGAGCACACTGAATGTCTGTGCTCAGCGGGAAGAAGGAACCTTCACCATCCAGCCCAAAGTGGGACTGAACATCTCCAACGGTTCCACATCTTCCGATAACCTTACGCGGGTAAGCCCCAGGTTGGGTTTAGCTGCAGGTGTTGAAGCAGAATACCAGGTTTCCAGAATCTTGAGCCTCTCCGCAGGAGCACTCTATTCCATGCAGGGCATCAAGGGAAAGACCACCATCATTTCGTTGGCAACAGCCAGCAAAACAGAATTTGATGAAGTCATCAAACTGGATTACATCACCGTCCCCATCATGGCAAACTTCTATGTGACGAAAGGACTTGCCGTGAAGTTTGGTGTGCAGCCGGCCTTTTTGGTACACAACGGCTACAAAGTGTCGTCCTCGCAAAAGGGTGATAGTGGCAAACTGACGGATATAGGCTACGAACTCAACACGTTTGATTTCTCCATTCCTGTCGGCATTTCGGGCGAATACAGCAATGTTGTGCTGGATGCCCGCTATAACATTGGTGTCACGAAGATTACCAAGAATTATGGCGGCAGGAACAGCATCTTCCAATTCACACTGGGCTATAAATTTGAATTGTAAACATCAGAATGAACATTTCCATTAAAAATAGCAGGGATGCAGTCGTGCTCATGCTTGCTGGGCGGTTAGACACATCTGCCGCTCAGCAAACGGCTACTGAAATAAACGCCCTGCTGGAAGAACAAGGCGAGATAAAGAAACTGTTGTGCCATGTCGGCGAATTGGAATACATCTCCAGTTCCGGACTGCGCATTCTGCTATCCTTAGCCAAGCAGTACTCCAACTTCTCTGTCGTGGAATGTCCACCAGACATCTATCAGGTGTTTGAAATGACAGGCTTCTCGAAGATAATGACCGTGGAGCGTGCGCTGCGCAGATTGTCTGTGGAGGGCTGTGAAGTCATTGGCATAGGGGGTGTGGGCACAGTCTATCGGCTCGATGACGACACCATTATCAAGGTGTTCCGCGAAGGTACTACTATGGACGAAGTGAAGCGGGAAATCACCATGTCGAAGGAAGCCTTTGTGCTGGGTATGCCCACAGCCATCTCGTTTGATGTCGTCAGCGTGGGTGAACAGTTTGGCCTTGTCTATGAACTGCTGGACGCCACTACGCTGAGTGCCTGCCTGAAGCAACATCCTGAGCGGGTAGATGAGTATGCACGAAAGTATGCCGCCTTGTTCCGCCAGTTGCACGCCATTGAGATTCCGCAGGACAGCACCGTCCCCAGTGCCGCCCATCATGAGCGGGAACAAGTGCTCCACATTCGTCGCTATTTCCCGCAGGAGAATATTGACACCATGCTGCAAATTCTTGATGCCATCCCAGCAGGCAATCGACTGTTGCACCTTGATTTGCAGTCGAAGAACGCCATGATGCAGGGCGATGAACTGATGCTGATCGACATGGGTGAAGTGGGTTATGGCCATCCGCTGCTCGACCTGGCCCATGCTTATTCTGCCATGGTGACATTGGTGGGCGATTACGAACAGGTGATAGGCGTGCCGCGCGAACTGGGTTTGGAACTCTGGAACCGTGCCATTGGCTATTACTTCGAGGGGCTGCCTGCCGACCTTGTGGCTCACCGCAAGGAACAGATAGAAGTCGTTTCGTGTGTCCGCAACTTCAGCTGGCTTGCCCTGAGCGACACCTTCCCCGCCGAAGTTATCAACGAGTGCGTCCAACTTTTTGATGAACGCATCGGTTCCCGTCGCGACTACATCCTTGACGTCTGCAAAACTTTTTCCGACTGGCGACTGGATTGATGGTTGTTGCCGATTGAAGCATTTCATCGCCGCGAAAATGCCGTAGGCATTAAATAGGGGTAGCCAGCCATACAGCCATGCCGTTAGGTATGGCGAAATGGCTGGAATGCAGGGATGAACAACATCATCAGCCTGCCTTTAGGTAGGCGATATATATTATAAAAAAATGGCTAATACCTATACGCAAATCTATATGCACATTGTCTTTGCCGTTGGGCAGCGCGAATGCTTGATTTTCGATGATTGGGCGGACGAACTGTACTGCTATATGGCTGGTGCTTGCCAAAACCGCAAACATTTTGTCCACGCCATCAATGGAACTGCTGACCATGTGCATTTGCTTATTGGAATGCATCCCAGTGAATCCGTTTCCGAATTAGTTCAATCGTTGAAATTACAATCTACCAAATGGATAAACGAAAAATTCCTGCATGGTGCATTTGGTTGGCAGAGCGGATATGGTGCGTTTTCTTATAGCAAATCGTTGGTTCCCGCTGTTAAAAATTACATAGAACATCAACGTGAGCATCATCAGCGTGTTTCGTTTGAATCCGAATGGAAAGATATATTAGAAAAGGCAGGAATCAATTATGAACCAGCATATATGATGAGAGGGTTTGTGCAGCCCTTATCGCCTTCCTAAAGGCAGGCTGGACCGCGTACATAACTTCCATACCAGCCATTTCGCTGTACCTAACGGCACGGCTGTATGGCTGGCTACCCCTATCTGATGCCTACGGCATCGTTCCCCACGGGATTGGCTCTGCCGCTCTGCCAAAAACCCAGCGGAACTTGAATCACATTATTATACAAATTTACATTATTATACAAATTAAGGTTAAAACATCACAAATGTCTCTTCGAAACTTAGCACTTGTCTCTTCGATACACGGCTGTTGTCGATTCGAGACTTAACTGCTGTTAAAATGGCACAGAGGACACAGAGAAGACAGAGGGCACAGAGGCCTGTTGCACAGTTTTCTCACTGCCGTGGCAAAGTTCTGCCGTTGCCCCCGCAAAGTTCTCTCGCTGTCCCCGCACAGTTCTCCCACCGCAGCGGCACAGTTCTCCCGTTGCGGTGGGAGAACTGTGCGCCGGCAGTAGCAGAACTTTGCCACCGCAACAAGAGAACTGTGCGGCTATATCACAAAAAAACACTACACGATGAAAACCTTTTCGTGTAGTGTTTTTTCTATTTGATGTAGTATGTGAAAACTGAAGTGTGTAAAGAAACAGAATGGGGTGGCTATTTCACAAGCACTTTCTTTCCGTTGCGGATGTAAACTCCATGCTGCGGATGGCTGACGGGAATGCCCTGAAGGGTGAAGAGGGTGGATGCGTCGGACGGAGCAGATGCCTCAATGGTTTCGATGACCGTGGGAACGGTGTTGAACTGCCACCAATCCCAATTGAAGAGGGTTTCGTCGGCTTTGCCTGTGAAGCTGAAATGGATGTCGTGGATGCCTTTGGGTGAAAGGGAGAGGTCGAAGGTGCGTTCCTCCCAGACAGCGCTTCCGCCCGTTTCTTCTATCTTGATTCTGCCCAGTATTCTGCCCTTGGCGTTGTCCTGACGGATGATGAGATAACCGCCCGTCTGGGCAGAAGCCATGCGCAGGGTGATTGAAGATGCACCGCCGACTCCGAAGTCCACATTGGCTACTCGCATGGAGTCGCCTGCATGGATGCCTGTGACGTACACACCCTTCGACTCGTTGCCCACAACGCTGATGCCGTAAGCTGCGTTCAGCGTTTCAGCCTGCTGCCGCTCGTATGGATTCATGGTGCAGAGAGCCTTCACGCCCTTTCTGGTAGCCGTGACGGGCTGGATGGTTCCGTCTGCATTGAAGTGCATTTCCTCTACGGCCATGCTTCGGTTGAAACCGCCGCCGCCATGTGCCCAGCCCGTGTGGTAGAAGAAGTAATCCTTCCCCTTGTAGTTCACGATGCCGCTGTGGTTGGTGAACGAGCCTGTGTTTTGCTGCGTCATCACCTGTCCCTTGTAGGTCCAGGGACCTTCTGGGCTGTCGCTCATGCTGTAAGAGATATGTTCGGGTACACCGCCAGCGGCATACATCAGGTAGTAGTGGTCGCCACGCTTGTCCAGCCAGGGACCCTCTTCGTAACAGTCTGCGCCTCTCACTTTATCATCTACCTTCACGCCGCCAAACGCTTCCCTTGTCAGGGGCACTTCCACGATGCCTTTCTCGCCGATAGACGTGTCGAGCAGCAGCATGTTTGTTTTCAGTTTGGCATAGCGGAGTTTGTTGTTGCCCCAGTAGAGGTATGCCTGTCCGTCGTCGTCGATGAAAACGGTCGGGTCAATGTCTCCGCCCTGGCCCATGTCGAAGATGGGTTGTTTGCGTGCATCCTTGAAAGGGCCAGAAGGTTTGTTGCTCTTTCCCACACCGATGTAGTGCCGCCAGTCGTTAGGCTTCGACGCACACATATACCAGTAGTAAGTGTCGCCGCGTTTCACACACTGACTTGCCCAGCAAGTGCCTTCGCGTGCCCAGGTGAAAGCTGTGCGCGGCATGGCAACGCCGTGGTCTGTCCAGTTTACCATATCAATGGTGGAATAGACACGCCAGCGCTCCATGTAGTAGAAATCGTTTACGCCTGGAACATTCATGTCCTCGTCGCAATACACATACAGACTGTCTTCGCCTTCGAAAACCATAGGTGCGGGGTCAGCCGTGTAGCAGTGGCTGACGATGGGGTTTTGTGCCACCGATGGTTGAAGGGCCAAGCATGAAGAACAAATGAGAATGGATAATTTTTTCATTGTGAGATATAATGTGTTAATGGTTGATGATTTTCTTTCCTTTCTGAATACGAACACCCTTGCTCAGGGGTGTAGCCCGACGACCGCTGAGGTCATAGCTGATGGCAGGTTTTGCCGATTCAGTCCTGGCTTCTACCGACTCGATGGCCGTCATTGACCCCTGAAGGTAAACCATATAGTCGCCGCCAGCCTCTGTGTCCAGGTCGTATTCATATACAGTCTTGACATTGATTTTCGGCTTTGTGCGAAGTACACTCGACAGCAACGGAGTCTTGACCTCGGCAGGAGCAAACAGCGGGTTGGGGCAATCGCCACTGGCTGTCCGCAGTCCTTCGCCCTCCAGCTGAACGTAGGAACGCAGGCGCAGGGTGCCGCCAATGGTGGAGTGAATCTTTGCCACAGCCAGTTTGCGGTCTTTCCACTCCATGTCAATCTCGAAGCCGCCGCGTGCCCTCAGTCCGCGCACATTGCCTTCTGCCCATTTTGTCGGTACGGAGGGCAGCAAGTGTACGGCTCCGTCGTGGCTTTGCAGCAACATCTCGGCAATGCCCGCTGTGGCTCCGAAGTTGCCGTCAATCTGGAAGGGTGGGTGAGCATCGAACAGATTGGGGAAGGTACGTCCGTCGGGATACTTGCTCTCGTCCTCCTCCGATGGCAATAGCTTCAGCATATTGCTCAGAATGGTCAGCGCATGGTTGCCATCCAACATTCTTGCCCAGAAACATATTTTCCAACCCAGGCTCCAGCCCGTAGCCTCGTCGCCACGCTCTGTCAATGTCTGCTTGGCGGCAGCAAACAGTTCGTTATGGCTGTATGGGCTAATCTGGTTCGATGGGAACAGGCCGTACAGATGAGAAATGTGTCGATGCTTATTGTTGGCATCGTCGGCATCCTGCAACCATTCCTGCAACTGGCGATGACTGCCAATCTGCATGGGCGGCAACTTGTCGAGCGCCTCGCGAAGGGTTTGCTGGTAAGCCTCGTCTTCTCCTAAAATCTGGGCAGCCCGCAGCGTGTTGGACAGGGCATCGAAAGCAATCTGATTGTCCATTGTGCAACCGGCCGTGACGGGCGACGATTTGCCCATCGGAGCCAGTTCGGGACTGACCGATGGCACTACAACCAGCCATCCGTAGGCAGGGTGAATCTGCATATAGTCCAAGTAGAAATCGGCCGTACCCTTGATGACGGGGTACCACTGACGCAGGAATTCCTTGTCGCCCGAATAGAGGTAATGCTGCCACAAATGGGTTGCCAGCCACGCGCCGCCATTGGGGTACATGCCCCAGAAAGCTCCGTCCACAGGTCCAGCAATGCGCCATAAGTCCGTGTTGTGGTGCGCCATCCAGCCACCGCAGCCATACATCTTCTTGGCTGTGATGCTGCCTGTTTCGCTCAGGTCGCGAATCATGCTGAACAGGGGTTCGGTCGTCTCGGTCAGGTTGCAAACCTCGGCAGGCCAGTAGTTCATCTCCGTGTTGATGTTGATGGTATATTTCGAATCCCACGGTGCATCTCGCTTGTCGTTCCACACACCCTGCAGATTGGCCGGTTGTCCACCTGGCTGCGAACTGGAAATGAGCAGGTAGCGACCGTAGTTGAACAGCAAAGCTACCATGCCCCAGTCGGCACTTCCCGTGAAATTGTCCAGACGTTTGTCGGTAGTCAGCTGACTGTTCGCCGAGGATGGCAACCAGAGGTGCACCCGTTCATACTGCTTTCTGTATGCCTCAATGTGTCTGGCCAACAAGGTTTCATAGTCATATTCTTCCAGACGCTGCATCCGAGCCTCGTTCCTGCTGCCCGCATCGCCGCTCACGTCGTCATAGCGCTTATAGTTGGTTGCAGCCGAGATGTAAAGCGTTGTCACCGTTGCATTTTTCACCATGATAATTCCCCTTGTGCCGTTGTTTACGATGGAGCCGTCGCTTTCCACCCTGTAGGCACACTCTGCCTTCAGTTTACCTTCGATGCCTTCCTGCGATTCCCCTTGAATCGTTGCCACGATGCCGCCGCAGCCTTTGGCGTATCGGGTAGAGAAGGGGCAGGAATGTTGCAGCGTGAGGGTTTCGCCTTTGTCCGACTCGATTCGTATCACGATTACGCTGTCGGCCAACGAGGCAAACGCAGTACGTCGGTAGCTGTTGCCATCCGACAGAAAGCTGACACGGCTGCAAGCGGTGGTCAAGTCCAATTCGCGTTGATAGTCGGTCACCTTGTCTTCCTGTATGCTCGAACTTTTGATGCTGAGACTACCCAGCGACAAGAACCTCATGCCGTGGGGTCCCTTTACAAACTTGTTGTCGATGATGTTCTGTGCCTCCTGTTCCTTGCCGTCAAAGATGAGCTGCCGCACGTGCTCCAACTCGTTCAGCGATGCGTTGCTGTTGTTGTTGTGCGGACCGCCCGACCAGAACGTTTCCTCGTTCAGCTGAATCTGTTCCGTCTTTGTGCCGCCATAGATCATGGCACCCAGATGTCCGTTGCCGATAGGCAGAGCCTCCAGCCAGATATTGGCAGGGCGGTCATACCACAATCTCTCCGTGTTGTCGTCCTGAGCCGACAGCCCCGACAGCGTTGCCGCCAAGGCGAGGAATACAAATAGTCTTTTCATCTTTCTGCTTGAGATTATTGTTTATGTTTTTTAGATACACTGCTGTTTCAGGCACTTCGCTGTTTACGCCAAGCTTTTTCGCTGCAAAGTTAAGCACAGCGTCCCGCATATCGCGCACGGACACGAAACAGAAATTTTCTTTTTTGTAACAAATCCCAACTTTTCCCCTTTTTTCTTCCTGAAAAGCATGAAAACACAAAACAGAAGGGGACGGAATGAACGAAAAACATCATTTCCTTCCCCTTTATTTTGTTGAAATATCAAAAGGAATACTCAATGACAAATTGATGGCTGATAGTTTGTATATAAATCCTGCCTACATTTACGACAATTCTATCAACAATCAGCTTTCTTACCTACTTTCTCGCACCACAAAGGGACATCTCTTCAAACAATATGTGGAGGATACCCTTGAATGGGCAAAGATGTTGCTAAGGAATGAGGTGTATTTACTATAATTGGATATTATATTAATTTGAAATTTCAACTTTCCATCCTTCTTTATTCGCAATAGCAAAGAATTCATTTTTAGCTTTATCCCAATACCAATAACTTTCTATGCGTTCATGACCAGCTCCCCATTGATTACAAACAACAAATGCTGTATGATTCACATCATATAACCAATCTTCGTTTTTGATGTAGAATCGCCTTTGGTCATCTACGGAGTCTATCGTTTTTATAACTCCACAAGAATGCCATTCTGGGCGAAACACTTTCTCTAAATCGTGAAAAGTTAGTGTGGGATGGCTTTTTACATATTCCGTAACAAGTAATAATACAAAGCGTCCCTTGCCAACACGGGTGCTTCCATTCAAGGAATATTTTGTGTAGTCTTTGTTGTCAACCATATTTTTACGAGTGGAAATAGGACTGCGTTGCGAATACACAATATTTCTTTCTACTGATTCTCTTTGTTGTATTGAATTTACTGGTTGGTTGAAATTCTCTTTGGGCTGCACATTAAAAGACAAAGAGAAAATCATCTTATCTATATCTTGCTCAGAAAAAGTCGTTGAATATGCTTCCATTAAATATTGTTTTACAATATGGGATATTTGTAATTCGCCTTCATTAGCAATAAGTTTCTTTTTAAGCTCTTCAAGTTTTTTTTGATTGAGTTTTTCTTGTACAATTTTGTCATACAAATTTTTGATGTTTTCAGGATTGAAGTTTTCTTTTGAAAACATTTCAGCAAAAAACATTCCATTTTTGTGATCCAAAGCAAGTTCTGCTCTGAATACAGGAATTGGTTCTTTGTTGTCTTGCGGATAGTCGTAAAAAACCTCCAAATATTCACCGATATAAATTCCCACCTTCAATCGTAACTGTAGCATATAAGAGAAGAGCTGTTGCAAATCTCTTTCGTTACAGTTATGATTGGGGCGTTTCACTTCAATTACAAACATGTTTTCTCCGTCTCGGCGCACTAAAATATCTGGTTGAATATGTCCGACGGATCCAATGGGGAGGGTAACCTTGTGACAAATTTCTCCTCTATAGGTTGCCCATCCCAATAGTTCGAGTTTATCTTCAATTATGTTGTGGTAGATAGCCTCCTCTACATTGTTTTTTTTACATTCTATGAGTTTGTAAACAAACTTGTTCCAAATATCTTTCATGAAAAATGTTTGTATAAGGTTAGTAACAAATTTTGCATTATATTCAGATTCTTTCAACGATTTTTGTTCGTTTCATGTTTTTCTTGTTATATTTATCGACCGCAAAAGTACAAAACTTTCCTGAACCACACAACTTTCTGGAAGAAAAAATGCGGATTGCGGTGGCAAAGCATTGTTGTTGCGGTGGGAAAGTTCTCCCACTTCTGTGGGAAAGTTCTCTGACTGCGGTGGCACTGCATTGCCGCTGCGGTGGGAAAGTTCTGCTACGGCAACGGCATAGTTCTGCGCCGGCAGCGGGAGAACTGTGCCACTGAGGGGGAAGTGTGTGCAGACAAAAAATCACCCTGACTGCGGGGGCGGTCAGGGTGTAAATAAGTATGTTGGAGTTGCGATTACTTAATCAGTTCTACGCTGCGCTTGACGAACTTGGTGAGGGCTTCGCCCTTGAGCATTCCGTTCTGGAGCAGGGCCAGGTCGATAAGCTGGCTGACAAGTTCTGGCTTGCTGTCGGCGAGGGTTTGCTTGATGAGCGGGTGGTCGGTGTTGAGCACGAGGTTCATCATCGTAGGCATTTCGCCGTAGAAAGCCATGCCTGGTTGCAGGCGACCCATCTCCTTCATGCGGCGCATGTATTCGCTCTGGGTGATGATGACTGGGGCTGCGGTTTCGCCAAGCGGCTGAGCTTCCACCATGAATTCTGTCTTGTCGAGGGTTGGCAGGGCGTTCTTGAAGGTTTCGGTGAGGGTCTTCTTCTGATCTTCTGGCAGTTCCTCCTTCTTGGTGTCTTCCTTGACGATGAGTTTGTCGATGACATCACCATCCACACGGGTGAAGCGGGTCTTCTCCAGCTTTTGCTCCAACAGGCCGAGCATGGCGGGGTCGAGCTGACCGTCCATCAGGAGGACATTGTAGCCCTTTGCCTGAGCGGCATCGATGTAGGTATATTGGTCGTCCTTGTTCTGGGCGTAGAGGTAGATAAGGTTGCCGTCCTTGTCGGTCTGGTTGTCCTTGATGAGGGTCTGATACTCTTCGTAGGTGTAGTACTTGCCTTCGGTGTCCTTGAAGAGGGCAAACGACTTGGCTTTGTCGTAGAAGGTTTCGTCGCTGAGCATTCCGTAGTCGATGAAGATTTTGATGTCGTCCCACTTCTCCTCAAACTGCTTGCGGTCGTTCTTGAAGATGCTGGAGAGGCGGTCGCTCACTTTCTTGGTGATGTAGGTGGAAATCTTCTTCACGTTCTGGTCGCTTTGCAGGTAGCTGCGCGATACGTTCAGCGGAATGTCGGGTGAGTCGATGACACCATGCAAGAGCGTAAGGAATTCGGGCACAATGCCTTCCACGGAGTCGGTCACGAAGACCTGGTTGCAGTAGAGCTGAATCTTGTTCTTCTGCAGGTCGAACTGATTCTTTACCTTCGGGAAGTAGAGGATGCCAGTGAGGTTGAAGGGGTAATCCACATTGAGGTGAATCCAGAAGAGCGGTTCGTCGCTCAGGGGGTAGAGTTTGCGGTAGAACTCCTTGTAGTCTTCATCCTTCAGGTCGGCAGGCTTCTTGGTCCAAAGTGGGGTAGTGTCGTTGATGACGTTGTCCACTTCAATCTCTTTGCGCTTGGGGTTGCCCTTGTCGTCCTTCTCGCCGCTGGGGTCATCAATCCAGTCTTTCTTCTTGCCGAAGATGACGGGAACGGCGAGGAACTTGCAGTACTTGTGCAGCAGTTCGCTGATTTTGTATTCTTCGAGGAAGTCCTTGCAGTCGTCGTCGAGGTACATCACGATGTCGGTACCACGGTCGGCCTTGTCGCATTCTTCGATGGTGTAGGCTGGACTGCCGTCGCACGACCACTTCACAGCCTTGCTACCCTCCTGCCAGCTCTTGGTGATGATTTCCACTTTCTTGCTGACCATGAAGGCGGAGTAGAAGCCCAAACCGAAGTGACCAATGATGGCGTTGGCGTCTTCCTTGTATTTGTCGAGGAAATCGTTTGCCCCTGAGAAAGCAATTTGGTTAATATACTTCTCGATTTCGTCTTCGGTCATGCCGATGCCTCGGTCGCTGACGGTGAGTGTGCCCGCGTCTTTGTTGATGCTGATGTGTACGTTCAGTTCGCCAGCCTCCTCTTTCAAGTCGCCTTTGCTGGCAAGGGTTTTCAACTTCTGTGTGGCATCGACGGCGTTGCTGACGATTTCGCGCAGGAAAATTTCATGGTCGCTGTAGAGAAACTTTTTGATGACGGGGAAGATGTTCTCGGTCGTAACCCCGATGTTACCTTGTTGTGCCATTTATTTATGTTTTTATGTTTGGCGGTTTATTTGCACAAAAAAAATGCCAGTCTTGATGGGGACTGACATTTTGTCGGTGTTGTGTGTCAATAAAAGGTTAATTGCAAAATATAGTGGAAAAGTTTTGTCATTATTGAAAAAGTCCGTACCTTTGCACTGCACGTCAGCAATGGCGGCAGACATATTAGGAAGCGTGTACGCTTTATTTCCTGATGGTGAAATTGGACACTTCGCAAATTAGGAAACTTAGTCACGAAACGATTTCGTGTAGAAGAAAGAACGTTACCGCTCTCCTTCGACTGTATTATGTTTTGAACACAGCTCATGCTGTAGACATATACGTCGAAGGTGTGGGCAGAAAAAACATTCTTTTTACACGGGTCGTCCAATACCCACCATCAGAGAATGGCATATTAGGCTCACACCTTTTTGTGCTGTTCTATAAATGTGTTTTAGAATATTGCAAACTCTTTAATATTAATACAATGAAAAGATTATTTATTGTTATCTTTACCCTTCTGAGTATTACAAATGTTTATGCACATCAAAGGGGGTATAAACCTTCTTTTGAAATTGGGTACACACATGGTTTAGGTGAAGGAGATGAACGTTTGGCTGTATTCACAACTCATGGTTATCAATTCAGTCCCTATTTATTTGTAGGTGGTGGTGTAGGAGTAAATCGCTTTTTATCTGAAAAGGCATGGGGCGTTCCTATTTTTGCTAAAGTACGTGCAGATTTACTGAATAAAAGTATTAGCCCATTTATTGACACCAAAATAGGATATTCTGTTACGAATGTAAATGGGTTTTATTTTTCTCCTTCTCTTGGTTGTAGATTTGATACACCCAATGATTTTTCTATTACGATGAGCATTGGTTATGAACTTCAGATGAGAGATTATGAAATGGGAAATTTTTTGGGGTCTGTTTATATTTTTGAGACGAAAAAGAAAAATTGTGGTGGTTTAACTTTCCGATTAGGTTTTGAATTTTAAGTGGTAAATAATGTTCAGATAAATAATAATTAGAAAATGAGACGTTTGTTAATTGTCATTTTTGCTTTTTTGAGTACAAAAAATGCTTTTGCTCAGCAAGAAGCAGGAACGTTTACCATTCAGCCCAAAGTGGGTTTAAATGTTGCCAGTGTTACTGGGACTGTAGATAATGGGGCTAATAAGGGCTTTAGGTTAGGGCTGGCTGCAGGGGTGGAGTTAGAGTATAAGTTTACCAAAACTATTGGTGTTTCTTTTGGTGCATTGTATTCAATGCAAGGTGTAAATGCAAGTACAACGCTTGAAGGTACAAAGTTGACTGAAACAGCAAGACTAGATTACATAAACATTCCAATAATGTTGAATGGATATGTGGCAGAAGGGGTTGTTTTGAAATTTGGTATTCAGCCAGCATTTAGGGTGAACGATGGCTATACAATGTCTGCTCAAGGGCAAAGTTTGAATGGTAAATTGTCGGACTTAGGTTTTGAGATTAATTCATTCGATTTCTCTTTCCCTGTTGGTTTGTCTTTCGAATTTAGCAACGTAATATTAGATGCTCGTTATAATATAGGCATTACAGAGGTTTCTAAAGGTGGTGGAAGGAACAATGTGTTCCAATTTACTTTGGGCTATAAATTCAAATTGTAGTATAATTGAAATGCAAAGAAAAAGCCGTACTTGTTTGGAATGCAAGCACGGCTTTTTGTGTTTAAAGAACTGATTTTTGATTACTTCTCAACTGCAATATTGACTTTGCCATCGGCAAAGGTGGCGGTGATGGTGTTGCCAGGGGCAATGTCCTCTTCCACGATGAGTTCGCTGATGCCGTCTTCGAGATGTTGCTGAATGGCACGGCGGAGGGGACGGGCACCAAACTGCTTGTCGTAACCTTGTTCGGCAATCCAGCGTTTGGCTTCGGGGGTGATGCTGAGGTGATAACCCAGCCCTTCGATGCGCTGGTAGAGTCCTTCCAGTTCTACGTCGATAATCTGGATAATGCTGTCGAGTTCCAGCTGGTCGAATGTGATGATTTCGTCGATGCGGTTGAGGAACTCTGGCGAGAACTGCTTGTTGAGTGCTTTCTGGATGACGCTGCGGCTCACTTCCTTGTCGTCTTTTCCCGCCATGGCGGAGAATCCTACGCCTCGACCAAATTCCTTCAGCTGACGAGTACCTACGTTACTGGTCATGATAATCACCGTGTTACGGAAATCTACCGTGCGACCGTTGCTGTCGGTGAGCCGTCCGTCGTCCATTACCTGCAGCAGGATGTTGAATACATCGGCATGTGCCTTTTCAATCTCATCCAAAAGGACAATGGAGTAGGGCTTACGGCGAACTTTCTCAGTGAGCATTCCTCCTTCTTCGTAGCCCACATAGCCTGGAGGTGCACCTACCAGTCGGCTGACGGTGAACTTCTCCATGTATTCGCTCATGTCGATACGGATCAGGGCATCGGATGTGCCAAACATGTGCTCTGCCAATTTCTTTGCCAAATAGGTTTTGCCCACGCCTGTAGGACCAAGGAACATGAACACACCGATGGGGCGTGCGGGGTCTTTCAGTCCGACACGGCTACGCTGAATGGCGCTGACCAGTTTGTCGATGGCAGGGTCTTGGGCGATGACTTTCGACTTGAGCTCTTGCCGCATACCCTTCATCTTGATGCCTTCTTCGGCTGCCATGCGCTGAACGGGTATGCCTGTCATCATGGAGACAGTCTCTGCCACCTTGTCAGCACTGACGGTGATGCGGCTGTCCTCCAGCGTGGATTCCCATTGCTGCTTCATCTCTGCCAATTCGGAAGTGAGCTTCTTCACGTGATCACGGTAGTTGGCGGCCAGTTCGTATTTCTGACCCCTGACGGCTTCTTCTTGCTGGTGCTGCGCCTTGGCAAGTTCTTCTTCCTTATCTTCAATCTCCTTCGGCACCGTGATGTTGTTGATGTGAACCCGTGACCCCACTTCGTCGAGGGCATCGATGGCTTTGTCGGGGAAGCTGCGGTCGGTGACGTAGCGTTCTGTCAACTTGACACAAGCCTCCAGCGCTTCATCGGTGTAGCTCACGTTGTGGTGTTCTTCGTATCTGTCCTTGATATTGTGCAGAATTGTCAATGTTTCCTCGGGGGTGGTCTGTTCCACAATGACCTTTTGGAAACGACGTTCCAAGGCGCCGTCCTTCTCAATGTTCTTGCGATATTCGTCCAGAGTGGTTGCGCCGATGCACTGCAGTTCGCCACGGGCCAAGGCTGGTTTCATCATGTTGGCAGCATCCATCTGTCCTGCTTGGTTGCCAGCTCCCACGATGGTGTGGATTTCGTCGATGAACACAATGAGGTCGGGGTTCGCCTTCAGTTCGTTGATGATGTTTTTCATGCGTTCCTCAAACTGACCACGATACTTTGTGCCAGCCACGATGGTGGACATATCGAGTAAGATGATTTTCTTGTTGAACAAGATGCGTGATACACGCCTTTCGCTGATTCTCAAGGCCAAACCTTCTACGATGGCACTCTTGCCGACACCTGGTTCACCGATGAGTACGGGGTTGTTCTTCTTGCGGCGTGACAGGATTTGTGCCAGTCGTTCAATCTCCTTTTCGCGTCCCACCACGGGGTCAAGTTTGCCCTCGGCTGCAGCCCGAGTCAAGTCGAAGCCAAAATTGTCAATGGCTGGATGGTCGGAGTTTGCTTTCTTTTCCGTCTTTTTCTTCTGACTGGTCGAAGCCGACTTGCTGCTGTCGGTCGGAGCCTGTTCCTCTTCGTCCTCTTCGTCGTAATCCACTCCCGAATTTTTAGGGTGTGAAGCAGGCTGGAACATGGAGTTGAACAGTT
The DNA here is from genome assembly GCA_902802265.1 of uncultured Bacteroidales bacterium. GTDB lineage: Bacteria > Bacteroidota > Bacteroidia > Bacteroidales > Bacteroidaceae > Minthosoma. The sequence goes on from CADCLN010000023.1 coordinate 50,727, forward strand.
CCTTGTAAGTCACGTCGTTGTCTTCCAGCAATTTGGCTGCCAAATTGTCTTTATGCTTCAAGATGGCAAGCAACAGGTGCTCAGGCAGACTTTCCTTGCTTTTCGTCTGTCGAGACTCCAGAATGCTGAGTCGCAAGATGGTGGAAGATTTCTGGTTGAAAGTGATGTCTGAAGAAAACAGCATACTGCCTGTCATGTCTTGCACAAGCTTCTCCAGTTCCTTTTTCAGGTTGGAGATGTTGATGAGAAACTTGTGCTGCAATGTTTCCACAGCCAGGTTCTTGCCGTCGCGCAAGATGCCCAGCATCAGGTGTTCGGGACCAATGTAGTCGTTGTTCAGTCGGAGTGCTTCTTCCTTAGAGTAGGATAGGATCTGATTGAATGTATCTGAGTAATTGTTCATTATTTGATGTTTGAGTGTTCTGAGTTTTCTGAATAATCCGGATGTTTTGAATCATCAAGGGGAGTCTTCTACAAAATCCGTGCCAACCTATTTCAGCCACTCGGTCAGTCTGTCAGTAATTTCTTGTTTCATCTCCGTCGGCATGTTGCCGATGCGAGCTTTATGGCTGCCGCGCGGTTGCACATAGATGCGCATGTTCTGTTTCTTCTTGCAGTTGAGCCAGGTGCATACGCCGCTGGCAGACCACGGATCGTTCTCTCCATATATAAAGATGTGTCGAGGGTCTTCCTCCTTAAGAAATTTCACCGTGCGACGATACAGCGTGGGGTCGAAGTCATAGTGGCGCAGGCTGTCGGGCAGCATCAGCTGACGCAGGTAGCCCTTGGTGTTCTTTACCGAAGCCCACTTCTTGATTGCTTTCAGCGAGTAGCCATAGTAGCCCAGTTCGCGGGCAGCCTGCACGTCGAAAGGCATATACTTGTTGGGATAGCTGAAATATTCAGGTTCTGCCATCTCCATCAGGTTGCTGAACCACTCCTTGTCTGTGGCTTCTTCCGACGGAATGCTGCTGACAGGTGTACCCCATTGCCACAGGGCAAACGGATATTCCAGCACACAGTAGTCGTAGATGTTTTCGTTGCTGATATAGAACTGATAACCTTTCTCTTGGCAATATTGGTTAAACATTGGCATTAACTGTTGCTTCCGTTGCATCAGCTGCTGCTGAGCCTTCACGATGGCTTTGCGTTCCTCCTTTGTGCCCACCTGCTTGTCCAGGAATTTCTCGTGGCGTCCATCCTCCACACTTCGGTTCAGCGGAGCCACATAGCTGACGCTGACATCCACGTCGTTGGGGTAAGTGGCACGATAGAACATGGTGGTCTGTCCACCTTTACTGATACCTGTTGAAATCCATTTACCTGTAAAGAGACTGCCCAGAGCCTGACGCACACGATGGTAGTCGCGTAGCGAATTGTCCACCGTCATGTAGTCCCAGTTGGTGGGCATGGGCACCGATTCGCCGAAGTAGCGGTATTCACACAACACTACGTTGGCATTGAACATCTGGCACAGTTCTTCTGTGTAGTTCTGCCGTTCACCGTAATGTGCATAGTAGCCCTCAGTAACCAGTACGGTGGGGCGGTCGTAGCCTTGGAACCCCACGAAGATGCGTTCATCGAATGTGCCCTTGTCAGCATTGTCGCCATCGACAAACTGACGGAATTTCAGTACATACTTTTCGTGAAACTTGTCGGTGTCCAATCGTTGCACCTGACTGATGCCAGGCACGTTGCACAGCTGTTTCATGAAACGTGTGGAGTCGTTTTGTGCTGCAGCGGTAAGCCACAACAGCAGCACAGGGATGGTAACGATGATTCTTTTCATAATTATTGATTTACAAATTCGCTGACTTCAAAGTTGTTGGCAACGGCGAGGCGAGCACAGTTCTGCAGGATGTGGCGGTTTGCGCTGCCCACCATGTTGGGTGTGCCCTGCTTGCCGTAGATAGTGATGTCGTTGCGGATGTTGCGTCCCATGCAGGGAGCAATAATCGCCTCGAAGAACGTGCATGCCAGCAGATAACGACCCATGTAGAGGTCGATGTGGAAATTGTCGCGCGTCAGTTCATTATCGTGCACCAACGACGTGACGTTTCGGGCATTCTGCACGGCTGTTCCACAGGGGATGATGACGTCGATGCCTGAAATGGCTTTCATTTTCTTCACCGAGTCACAAATCTTCTTGTACATATTCAGCTGAGAGCCATACTTGCTGATGTTCTTATGCTTCGACGAGTAAGCCCAAGTCTGGTTGAAGGCAAAGGTGGTGCGTGGCGACAGCTTCGTGATGTTGTATGCCTGTATGATTTTGCTTAGGTAAGGCTCATACGTTGTGTAGTCGCCCGACTCCAGGGAGTATTGCTGAAAGACTACCACATCGTAGGGCTCACGCCGCATCACGTCGCGTATGTTGATGGCTGTCTCGATGCGTTTGCCGCCGTAGATGTTATACTGCCACAGCTCATACACAGGCTCACCACTTTTATAATATTCATAGTGTTGCTTCATGGAACATCCTCCCTTGTAGAGCACATATACGTTGACATTCGGAATGCCCACCGAATTGAATATTTCGGGCAATGCCGTGCTGGTGTCTATCGAGAACGAATTGCCGATAAAGAGCACGTCGAGTTTCACGGGCATATAGGGCAGGGGAGGGTTGCTCAGGTAGCCGCAAGTAGCTGTCGGCACGATGGTCTGCTGTTGTTGCGGAGCAGTTGTTTCCGTAGCGGCCGCTGTCGCAGTTGGGGATTCTGCTGCTTTGGGCTTGGCTGTTGTGGTGTCTTTGAGAGTAGCTGGGGTTGTCTTCTGCGCGGCAGGCTTAGTTGCGGCTGTTTTTGCCGTTGTTGCCTTTTGCGCCTGAGTTGTGGCAGGCTTCTTTACGATGACTTTCTTCACGACAACCTTCTTGTTCTGTGATTGCTTGTTGGTTTGAGCCAGTCCTTCTGCATAGCCGAAACTGCACACCGTTAGTATGAGCACGAATTTCAGTAAGACCGATTTCAGTAATTTTTCGGGGTTTATCATGTTTTGTACTTTATGTGTAAAAGTTATAGTCCTTTTGTTTTTGTGTGCAAAGGTACATGATTTTTTCCCAAACACAAACCTGTTTGATGAATAAATTGTGTTTTGTTGGTTTTTCGTTTGTGTTTTTTACATATATTATATTTGTTCGGCATATAACTTTGCACTTGTCATTTCAAAACACAGCACTTGTTGATTCAAAACACAGCACTTGTTGATTCAAAACTTAATTGATATTAAATGGGGGATTTGCTGCCATAATGACGGCGAAAAAAGTCGCCCAGAGTCTATTTCTGTTTTTTTGCAATTTTTCTGCAATTTTCGTGTTTTTGCAAAAAAAGTGTAATAAAATAGCTGCTGATTCGTTTATTTTTCGTACCTTTGCCCCCTGTTTTGTGTAAAAGTGTGCATACATGTGTGGAAACAACCCTCGTGTATGCTCTAATGTTAACTAATATATTTATGGTATTCAACAAGAAAGGATTTTCTTTGTGGCTATTGCTGTGTCTGCTCTCAGTGGGCAGCGTAATGGCTCAGAGCAAAATTTCGGGAACAGTGGTTTTCATGGATGACGGTGAACCGATCATCGGTGCATCAGTCGTAGTGCAAGGCGAAAAGATGGGCGTTGTCACAGACTTGAACGGACATTTTACGCTCACCGTCCCGAAAGGAAAGAAGTTGACCTTTAGCTACATTGGTATGGAGTCGGTGACACTCTCGCCCAAGGATGGCATGAAGGTGCAGTTGAAGTCGAGCAATGAGCAGCTCAACGAAGTGGTTGTCACTGGTATGCAGAAGATGGACAAACGTCTGTTTACGGGTGCAACGACGAAAATTGATGCAGGCGATGCGAAAATCGACGGTGTGGGAGACATCAGTCGCTCGTTGGAAGGACGTGCAGCGGGTGTCAGTGTACAGAACGTGAGCGGTACGTTTGGTGCGGCTCCGAAGATTCGTGTGCGTGGTGCCACGTCTATCTATGGCTCGTCGAAACCGCTGTGGGTGGTCGATGGTGTCATTATGGAAGACGTGGTCGATGTGAGTGCCGACGACCTTAGCTCGGGCGATGCCAATACGCTGGTATCTTCTGCCATTGCAGGCTTGAACTCGGACGACATTGAGAGTTTCCAGATTCTGAAAGACGGTAGCGCTACTTCTATATATGGTGCGCGCGCAATGGCTGGTGTGATTGTTGTAACTACCAAGCGTGGTAAGGCAGGACAGGCTCGCATCAACTATACGGGTGAATACACCATGCGTCTGAAGCCTTCATACGCCAACTTTAACATTATGAATTCGCAGGACCAGATGTCCATCTATCAGGAACTGGAGCAGAAGGGCTATCTGAACTATGCCGAGACTGCCAACGGCAGCGACACGGGTGTGTATGGCAAGATGTATCAGATGCTGAGCGAGTATGACCCCACGACGGGTATGTTTGCGCTGAACAATACGCCAGAGGCTCGTGCAGATTATCTGCGTGCTGCTGAGTATCGCAACACAGACTGGTTCAGCCGCCTGTTCAATAACTCTATCCAGCACACCCACTCTGTGTCGATGTCGGGTGGTACAGATAAGATGCAGTATTATGCTTCGGTCAGCGCCATGGTTGATCCAGGGTGGTCAAAGCGCAGTGCTGTGGATCGCTACACGGCAAATCTGAACTCTACTTTCAAGATTTCAAACAAGATATCTTTCGACATCATCAGTAGTGCTTCTTACCGTAAGCAGGAGGCTCCTGGTACGTTGAGCCGACAGGTTGACCCCGTTTCCGGTACCGTTTCACGTTCATTTGACATTAACCCCTATTCGTATTCTCTGAACACCAGCCGTGCGTTGGACGCTGATGCTTACTATACTCGTAACTATGCTCCGTTCAACATCTTCCACGAATTGGCAAACAACTATATTGACATCAATGTGGTTGACTTCCGTCTGCAGGGCAAGCTGACCTATAAGCCTGTCCGCAAGGTGGAACTGAGCTTGCTGGGTGCAGTGAAGTATTCTGCCAGCAGCCAGGAGCACAACATTTTGGACGACTCAAACCAGGCACAGGCTTACCGTGCCATGGGTACTTCGACCATCCGCAAGAACAACAACTATCTCTATACTGACCCCGACAACATCTATGCGCTGCCTATCTCCATCCTGCCAAACGGTGGTATCATGGAGCGTACAGACAATCGCATGCTGGGTTACGACATGCGTGCAGCCGTGAGCTACAACGATGCGTTCAACGACGATATGCACATTATCAACCTCTATGGTGGTATGGAGACAAACAGTGTGGACCGTCATGCCACTTGGTTCCGTGGTTGGGGTATGCAGTATTCTCAGGGAGAAATTCCTGCCTACGCTTATCAAGCTTTCAAGAAGGGTGCTGAGCAGAACAACAGCTACTTCTCACTGGATAATACCCGTGAACGCAGTGCAGCCTTCTTTGCCAATGCCACTTATTCGTTCAAGGGACGCTACACGCTGAATGGTACCATCCGCTATGAAGGTACGAACAAGCTGGGCAAGAGCCGCAGTGCACGTTGGTTGCCTACATGGAACGTGGCTGGTGCATGGAATGTGCATGAGGAAAATTTCTTTGAGAAGCTGAGGCCAGCACTTTCCAACTTAACTTTCAAACTGTCTTATTCATTGACCGCCGACCGTGGTCCATCGGATGTGACCAACTCCCGTGTGGTTATTGGTAGCACAAGCCCTTGGCGACCCTTTGCCAGTGTGAAGGAGACTTATCTCTACATTTCAGACTTGGCTAACGAGGACCTTACTTACGAGAAAAAGCATGAGTTCAACATCGGCATGGAGGCAGGCTTCCTCAACGACCGCATCAGCTTGGCTGTGGACTGGTATAAACGTAACAACTACGACCTGATTGGCCCTGTTACTACACAGGGTGTGGGTGGTGCCATCCAGCGTTTCGGAAATATTGCTACGATGAAGTCGAATGGTTTGGAAATCAGTCTTTCTACCGTAAACATTAAGAACAGGAATTTCAGCTGGACTACGAGCTTCATTTACTCACATACGCACAGCGAAGTGACAGGACTGGAGTCTTCTCGTCGATTGGTTGACCTGGTGTCGGGTAGTGGCTTCACAATGGAAGGCTATCCTGTGCGCAGTATCTTTTCCATTCCTTTTGTCGGACTGAACAAAGAGGGTTTCCCTGTGTTCATCGGACATGAAGGTGAGAAGACCACAACGGGCATTTTCTTCCAGGAATCCGAACCCGAACTGCTGAAGTTCCTGGAGTATTCGGGCAGTGCAGAACCAACAGACATGGGTAGCTTTGGCAATGTGTTCAAATATAAAGGCTTCACGCTGAATGTCTTTGTTACCTATTCGTTTGGCAACGTGGTTCGTCTTGACCCTGTATTCTCCAACAAGTACAGCGACCTGACGGCACATCCCAAGGAGTTCAAGAATCGCTGGGTAGTGCCAGGCGATGAGCTTTACACCGATATTCCAGTCATTGCGAGTGCACGTCAGAACCGCAACGACACCGATCTTTCATACGCCTACAGTTCTTACAACTACAGTACGGCCCGTGTGGCTAAGGGTGACTTCATCCGCATGAAGGAAATTTCACTGAACTACGATTTTCCTCAGTCGCTCATCAGCCCGCTGAAACTGAATTCTCTCTCGCTGAAGTTGCAGGCTACCAACCTGTTCCTGATTTATGCTGATAAGAAGTTGAACGGACAAGACCCCGAGTTTGCGAATGCAGGTGGTGTGGCTGTGCCTATGCCAAAGCAGTTTACGCTGACATTGAGATTAGGGCTTTAAAAGTATAAGACGAATATGAAAAAAATCTATATATTGATGATTGCGTGTGCAGCCCTGCTTGCTGGCTGCGACAGCTATTTGGACACGTTGCCCGACAACCGTACCGACATTGACTCTGAGCAGAAGGTACTGAAGTTGGTGGGTTCTGCCTACATCACGGCTCCTTCGCTGATGGCGATAGAGTTTATGTCGGACAATGTGGATAATTATGGTGAAAACAATCCAAACACCAGCCGTTTTGCCGACCAGTGCTACAGCTGGAGCGATATAACAGAAGGTGACAACGAAGCACCCGAAGTGCTGTGGGAAGATGCTTACTCTGCCATTGCCACAGCCAATCAAGTGTTGATTGCTATCGAGGAACTAGGTGGAACTACCACATCGAATCTGCGTGAAGCCAAAGCTGAAGCATTGCTTTGTCGTGCATACGCTCACTTCCAGCTGGTCAATATGTTCTGTAAGAATTACAACAAGCAGACCAGCCAGACGGACTTGGGTGTTCCCTATATGAAGCAGTTGGAAACCACCATCGGTGTATATTACGACCGTGGCACGGTGGCAGAAGTCTATACCCAGATTGACAAAGATTTGCAAGAAGCCTTGCCTATGGTGGGCGATGCTCACTTCAATGCAGCCAGTGCTGTGCCGAAGTATCATTTCAACCAGCGTGCTGCCTATGCTTTTGCCTGCCGTTTCTACTTGTATTATGAGCAGTGGGAGAAGGCTGTTGAGTATGCCAACCTTTGCTTAGGCTCTTCGCCAGTCACCATGCTGCGTGACTGGAAAGCTACGAGCGATATGGTGCAGCAGGAGGATGCCATCTGTCAGCATTACATCGATGCAACGCTGAACTGCAACCTGATGTTGCATACAGCCTATTCCTACATGGGTCTTGTCTTTGGACCATACGCCTTGTACTCACGCTATTCTCATGGATCCTATCTGGCTGAGACCGAAGACGGCAATGCCAAGAACATTTGGGGAAGTTCGGAATTCTATTCTCCCATGCATGAGTATGCTGCCACCAACCTGGACAAGGTCATTTTCTGGAAGCTGCCTTACCTCTTTGAATATACTGATGCTGTGAAGGGTATTGGTTATTACCATACAGTTTATCCAGTATTTACCGGTGACGAATGTCTGTTGAACAGAGCAGAGGCTTACGTCATGCTCCGTCAGTATGACAAAGCTGCTGCCGACCTTACGATGTGGATGCAGAACATCATCAATACGAAGAAGGTGCTGACACCGCAGAGCATTCAGACGTTCTACGGCAATCCTGACTTGAAGTATTCTTACGAAGACGAAAAGCACATTCTTTCGACCGTCAAAAAGCATCTGCATCCAGCTTTTGAAATTGATGAAGAAGGCAGTTTGCAGGAATGTATGCTGCAGTGTGTGCTGGGCTTCCGTCGCATTGAAACCCTTCAGACAGGTATGCGTTGGTTTGACATCAAACGTTACGGCATTGAGATTGTTCGCCGTGTGATGAATGCAAAAGGGTACCCCGAAACACTCAAGGATGTACTGAAGGTGGACGACCCACGCCGTGCTGTTCAGTTGCCTAAGAAGGTGCTGGATGCTGTTGTGGAAGGGAAGCAGATGCCACCAAACCCAAGATAATCGCAAAACGCAAAACCGTAAAAACGTACAGAGAAATAATTATGAAGAATTATATATATAACAATGTAAGACGGCTTGCCATCATGGCTGTTCCCATGTTGGCAATCGCCTTCAGCAGTTGCAGCGAGGGAGATATGGACGACCAGAGTATCATCACTGTGGACCATGTGGACTATACGCCTTTTGACCATTGGCTGCAGCGCAACTATGTGGCTCCTTACAACATTGAGTTTAAATATCGCTATGACGACAAGGAGTCGGACATGAACTATTACACCATTCCTGCCCGTTACGAAGCGTCGGTCATCTTGGCTCACATCGTGAAGTATGCCTGCATCGAGGCTTACGACGAAGTGGGTGGCATCAACTTCACCCGTCGTTTCTTCCCGAAAATGATTTTCACCATTGGTGAATGGGAATACCGCAACAACGGTACATTCATTCTGGGTACAGCCGAAGGTGGACGCAAAATTTTGCTTTCGGGTACTAACTATGTGGAGCAGTATATGGGCGACGCCAACGATTTGAATGAATATTATCTGCGAACCATTCACCATGAGTTTACTCACATCTTGAACCAGACAAAGGATTATCCTGCCGATTACAAGCTGATTACAGGTTCTGCCTATGTGGCAGACTCCTGGAGCGAAGGCAGTCTGGCCACAGGATTCCTGGAGCGCGGCTTCATTACCAACTATGCTCAACATTCCGACACAGAAGACTTTGCAGAAATGCTGTCGATGTTCGTCTGCAATTCAGAAGAGCAGTGGAACAAATGGATGGAGGAAGCTGGCGAGACAGGTGCTCAGCTTATCAACTCCAAACTGGACATGGTGAAAGCCTATATGCAGACCGCTTTCAATATCGACATCGTGAAGTTGCGTAATGCCATCCAGCGTCGTCAGAAAGACATCACGGCTGGCAGAGTGAATTTGACAGACCTCACTGTAAACTAAAAAGAAAGACAAAGATGAATAACAATATGATTACAAAAAAATGGGCAGCTCAGGCTTGGGGCATCTTCGTGTTGACCTCGCTGCTGTTGACATCTTGCTTGAAAAATCAGGAGGATTTCTTTGAAGAGTCAGCTTCTGCCCGAATGACAAATACCATCAACAAGGCGAAAGACATCTTGCGCAATTCCGAATATGGTTGGGAATTTGAATACTATCCAGACCGTGAACTGTCGTATGGTGGCCTGGTATATACCGTAAAGTTCGATTCGCTGGATGCAACGATAGGTTGTTCGTTGATTCCCGATTCCACGGTGACTACCTACTACCGCATCACTAACGACAACGGTCCAGTATTGACTTTCGACACCTACAATCCCCTGATTCACTATTTTGCCACACCCAGTGCCGGAGAATACGAGGCAAAGGATGGTGACTTTGAATTTGTGATTGAAAAGTTGACCGACGACGAGATTGTGCTTTACGGCAAACGTACACTCAACACCATGTATCTGCGCAAGTTGAAGTATAGTCCCGACGAATATGCAGCAAAGACCATAGCCATTTGCGACAATTTCATTCAGTCCATGACAGGATCGGTGGGTGAATCAGACGTGAATGCCACATTCGACTTGAATGCAAAAAGCATTGAATTCATTCAGGGAACCGACACCATCACGTCTTACTTCACTTTCAACGACGAAGGCATCCGTCTCTATGCTCCGCTCAAACTGGGTGGACTGAACATGCAGTCTTTTGCTTACGACATTGAAGCCAAGACGCTGACTTGTCTGGATGAAGGTTGTGACAGTCTCACGTTCCAGGGTACACCTCACGATGAAGACTATATGCCCTACAGCCTTTATGCAGGTCGCTACAAACTGCGTTACCACAACGATCAGCTGGAAGCAAATATAGAATTGATACCCAATCGCATCGATGGAAGCTACCGTCTGACAGGACTCAATCCAAACTATGAATTGACACTGAATTACGATTTCAATACAGGTGAACTCTTGCTTTCACCCCAGATGATTGGTGTCATTGACAACAAAGCAGTCTATTTCCTGACCATCGATATGGATGACAAAGGTAATGCAAACTCCATTTGGGTGGGAGAAGAATGTGCCCTCAAACTGGTGTGGAACAAGAACAATACTTATCCCGTCTTCACCTTTGAGGCAGACAACCCTGACAAATACCCCTGTAACTCGGCAGGACTCTTGATGCTCTACTACGATGAAGACGACGAACTTACTGGTGACAGAGTGGATGATCCAGCGTGGCTTACCAACGATTCACCTCTTTTCCCAGACTTAAACACATTAACTAAACTGAAATAATGATTATGAAAGGACTTAGCATATTTTTTCTGACTTTGCTGTTGTTGGCAGCTTGCAAAAGCGAAGACGATGGTTATGACACCGATGGAAATTCCATCACCATCGTGCGTCAAGATTTGACGTTTGACCCACAGGGACGTACAGGTTCATTGGAGGTTCGTGCCGACGGTGCTGTTTCTGTATTGAGCAGTTCCGACTGGTGTACAGCCGTAGTCAATGGCAGTGTGATCAATGTCACGGTGACAGACAACACCAATATAGAAGGACGTGTGGCTATCTTGACCCTCAAATCAGGAACAAACACCCTGAAGGTGCCCGTGCAGCAGCGAGGCATGGCCATCGCTACATTGCCTTTCAACCGTCTTCATGCAGAGAATGCTGGCAGCACAAAAAAATATTTGCTTCAGCATGACTTCGAAGCAATCCTTACGACTGAAGAAGACTGGATTCATTCAGAAATGAAAGGCGACAGCCTCATTCTCAAGATTGACCCCAACACCACTTCACAGATTCGTCGTGGCGAATTGGCATTCTCCTGTGGTGGGATTAAAGACACCCTCCGCATCGTTCAATACGACATTCAGAAGAACATCGTCGGAGCTTACTACTTTGGCGGTGACTTCTCTGGCAGTCCCTACGGTGTGAGCTTTGAACTCTACAAGGAGAAAGGAGTCTATTACATGGACTGGTCATCACACGAAAACTGGGAGGGAGCCATCTTCCCTGTTGACTTCAACGAAGAAACCTGTGCCCTTACCATTCCCTCTGCCATGGAGTTCTACTTTAACAATGGTGACTGGGAACGAGGCTACTTCTACGACACTTCGGGTCGTGTTGCTTCCAGCCCTGCTGTCAGCATGACAGCCTATCTCTACAGCAACCCCATGTTGTCAAACGCAACGTACGGCACCCTTGAAGAAAACGGATCATGGCCAGACCACACCATCAACGGCTTTGTGCTCAGAATGGCACGCCTGGGAGGTCTGCTCACACAGACAGTTTTCACCCTGACCGATGTCTATGTTATGCGTGTAGGACCACGAGGTTCGCAGAACAAAGATTCCAAATAAAAACTTCGTAATAACGTAATAGTGAACAGAGAAAGACATGAAGCGCATACTCTTGTTAACACTTTGGTGCGTCGCCGCGACAACATTCGCACAGCTGCCCAAAGTAAATGTTAAAGACATCAGCGGAAAGGCTGTCTGCACCGATACGCTTTCGAATGGCGGCAAGCCGTTCATCATCGATTTCTTTGCCACATGGTGCAAACCCTGTAACCGTGAACTCGATGCCATTCGCGAAGTCTATGAAGACTGGCAGGCAGAGACTGGAGTGAAAATCTTTGCCGTAAGCATTGATGAGGGACAAAACATCAACAAAGTAAAGCCATTGGTTGATGCCCACAGCTGGGAATACGAAGTGCTGCTCGACCAGAACGGCGACTTCAAGCGTGCTTTGGGCATACAGATGATTCCCTACACGCTGATTGTTGATGGAAAAGGAAAAATAGTTTATCAACACAACGGTTATACAGATGGTGCTGAAGACGAGTTGATTGAAAAAGTCCGTGAACTGATTCAATAAACAAATGCTCATGATGGTCAAAACGAGGACTTGTAAGAATCTCCTTCTTTTGCTGTCATTTTTGTCCCTCGTGGCAAAAGCACAAGAAGAACAAAAAGGCATTACGCTGAGTGGAAGCATTCAGAGTAATGTCCTTATTCCTCAAGAAGACAAAACCATTGGTGCTCCCGACTACAAAGACTGGGGGCTGACCAACACATACGCTGAACTTCACCTGCAGAGTCAAGCCGTCGATGCAGGTGTCCGATTGGAATACCTTGAACACCCGTTGCCTGGTTATGAAAAGGACTTTGCGGGGTGGGGTATTCCATACTTTTATGTCAAAGGGAAGCTGAAGTTTGCCGAATACACTTTGGGCGATTTCTACGAACAATTCGGTTCGGGTTTCATTCTCCGCACCTACGAAGAACGCAGTCTGGGCATTGACAACTCGCTGCGCGGCGGTCGGTTAACAATCAAGCCTGTAGCCGGAGTCACTCTGAAAGCCTTGACCGGTCGGCAACGTCGTTACTGGGAGCACAACAAAGCATGGGTTTCAGGTGCCGATGTGGAATTGAACCTCGACGAATGGTTTTCATCCCTTCGCCGCAGCAATACCTACATCACATTGGGTGGCTCTTGGGTGAACAAACATGAAGACGACGAAGAAATCTTCTCCGAAAAACCTGACCACAAACTCAATCTGCCGCTCAATGTCAACGCTTTCGATGTACGAGCCCGTCTCCAGCATGGAGGTTTCAGTGTCTTGGCAGAATATGCCCACAAAACACAAGACCCCAATTTCGACAATGGCTACATCTACCGTCCAGGTAACGTAGCCATGCTTTCAGCCAGTTATTCCCAGCGTGGCATGAGCATCCTCTTGCAGGCAAAACGCAGCGACAACATGGGATTTCGCAGCCGTCGAACCATGAACGGCACATCCTCCATGATTAACCACCTGCCTGCTTTCACCCTGGAACACACATACGCTTTGGCAGCACGCTATCCCTACGCCACCAATCCCGATGGCGAATGGGCTTACCAGGCAGAGTTTGCCTACACTTTTAAGAAGAAAACCCCGCTGGGCGGCAAATATGGTACAGGCATCAAACTCAACTTCTCCCACATCCATAGCCTGAACACTACCCCCGACCTCCTGGAAGGCAAATACCTCAAAGGCAGCAACGGCTACACTTCACCCTTCTTCAAGTGGGGCGACCAGGTATATTATCAGGACTTGAACGTCCAAGTCGAGAAGAAACTCTCCAGTAACTTCAAGTTCAATCTGATGTACATGAATCAATTCTACAACAAAACCGTCATCGAAGGCGAAGGTGGCATGATTCACAGCGACATCGTCATCGGAGAAGCCCAGTGGCGCATGGGTCGCAAACTCATTCTTCGAGGCGAACTGCAATACCTCTTCACCAAAGACGACGAAGGAGACTGGGCTTTTGCCCTTGCCGAACTCTCCCTCAATCCCCACTGGATGTTCACCCTGAGCGACGAATACAATGTGGGAAGCACCCATGTACACTACTATCAGGGACTTGTCACCTTCAACACCGGTGCACACCGATTCCAGTTAGGCTATGGCCGAACCCGTGCAGGTTTCAACTGTTCAGGCGGAGTTTGCCGATACGTCCCAGCCAGCAGAGGATTGACAGCCTCATATAACTACAATTTCTAATTCCCTACACCTCCAAAACCGTCCCAATGGCAAAAAGACACCTTCTCTCACTGCTATGCATACTCTGCTTGACGAGTTGTTCCCATGTCGATGTGGACGACCGCCTCATCTATGTCGAACCCCCAGTGGTCGAACCCGTTCAGGAAGACGACACCATCACCATCAAGCCCAGTGTGCTGATTGAAGACTTCACCGGACAACGCTGTGTCAATTGCCCCACAGCAGCCGAAGAGATTCAGCGTCTGAAGACACAATATGGCGACAGCACCATTGTGGCAGTAGGCATCCACAGCGGACCCCTTGCCGTCTTTCCCACCGACAAAGCTGTAGGTCTGCGTACCCAGCAAGGCGATGACTACTACCAGCATTGGAACATCGATGCCGAACCCGCAGGGCACATCAACCGCAACGGCACCATCTCCACACCCGACTTGTGGCAGACACAAGTCCGCAGCGCCCTGTCACAACCCGCCAACGTCAGCCTCCGTGCCACGTCGCACTACGATGCCGCCACACGCAGTCTTTCCATTCAAGTGGAAATATTCAGTAAAATCTCCCTCACAGGCCACCTGCAAATATGGCTGACGGAAAGCGACATCATAGCCCTGCAAATGATGCCCAACGGGAAAGCCAATCGCGACTACGTCCACAACCACGTCTTCCGCACAGCAGTCAATGGTGCCTGGGGCGACCCCTGTTCACTCAGCGAAAAAGAAACCAAGACCCTCAGCTTTACAGCAACCATTGACCAACAGTGGATCCCCGAAAACCTCTCCGTAGTCGCCTTTCTCTACAACGACACAGGCGTTCTGCAAGTCACCGAAAACCATCTTAAAACCCCATAAACATAACAACGTTATAACGTTATAACGATATAACGAAAAACCGTAACCCCCTAAAAACCTCAACATCCGAATGAAAAAACTCCTTACCCTCTACCTCATGCTTCTGGCTGTGGCTCTCACCCTCAAAGCCCAGCAGCCAGCAGAATTTCGCTTTCATGGCAAACCCCTGGCAAACGGTGCCACCGTCACACTCGACATGGAAGAAGACCCCTTCGAGATTGACCCGCCATACTTCTCTTCCAATCCATCGGAAGACCCCGAAAACGGCTTGGTCCTGGTCAATCTGACCAACCAGCAACTGTCTGGCGCATCCATGCTGACCATACAGCAAAACACACTCACCACCAGCCCATTCCAGTGGTGCATGGGCGGTTCGTGTGAACGATTCTACGACTCCCAGTATTCCAAAGACTTCACCCTCCCCGCAGGAGGACAAACCCAGGTGCAGTTCGATGTCTATCCCACAGCCGACGGCACACTCGAAGCAACCCTCGAAGTCATGATACAGCTGCGTCGCATCTCCGTCACCATCCGCTGCACCAACGTTCCCGACCAAGCCTGGTGGGGTAACTACACCGACGGCTCCACCCTCAAGTCCATAGGTTCGGGCGAAAAGGATTCCTACGACTGTGCCGTGCTCTATCGCCAGTCGCGTACCGAAATGTACGGATCCACTATTCACGGCGTCCGCTTCTACCTGAACGATAAAACCAACCTCTCCGATGTCAAGGTATGGATTTCATCCACTCGGCCCACATCTCCCGACAAGGCAGACATCACCTGCATCAATGTAGAAAACACCCTGCTGAAAGACTATGTTCACGACGGCGAAATGATTGAAGTCATGCTGCCGTCAGCCTACACCGTCGAGGGAGACGTTTACGTCGGCTACTCCTTCAAGGTAAATGACAACGCCACCGACTACGACATACACCCCGTCCTCTACGCCTCAACAAAGATGGCAGACGGCTTCTGGCTGAAACTCGGCAAAAACCCCTGGAGCAACTACACCTCATGGTACGGCAACCTCTCCACCCAACTGCTCATCAGCAACCCCAACCTGGGCACCCATGCCGTCTCTGTGGAAACCCTCACCAAGGCCATAGGCGTAAAATCGCAGCAGAGCATCGTGATGGCAACAGGTCTGGTCGATGGCTTGGCAGGAGTTTCCAGCCTCGACTACGTCGTCAGCATCGACGGCACCCCGCAGGCTGAGCGCCACTACACGCTGCCCAACCCCATCACAGCCTACGGCAGCAGCTTCACCTTCCCCGTCGAATTTACCGCACCCGCCACATCGGGTACCTACTCCTACGATTTGCAAATCACCCAGGTAAACGGACAGCCCAACGACGCAGAAATCACCAAAGCCACAGCAGCCATGCTCACCCTCGACCGCAGTGCCCTTCGCCGCAGCGTGATGGAGGAATTTACAGGCACCTGGTGTGGATGGTGTCCACGCGGCATCGTCGGCATGGCCAACCTTGAACGCGAATTTGGCGACCGCTTCATCGGCATAGCCATGCACGCCGACGACCCCATGAGCCAGAAATTCTACAACAACCTCCTCACCGACCGCTTCCCCAGCAGCCGCATCGACCGCACCATCGAGTGCGAACCCTACCTGGGCACCCTCCGCGGCACGCACTACGCCTCCGACCAAGACTTCCGCAGGGCCCTCGAAACACCCACCGAGGCAGAACTGCAACTCACAGCCACCTGGGTTGACGACGACTGCACACAGATTTCCCTCTCGGCCACAACCACCTTCCTCTACACCAACGACCACGCCGCCTACAGCCTTGCCTACTTTATCACCGCCGACAGCATCACCGGCACAGCTGGCAAGTGGGCACAAGCCAACTACCTGCCAGGCAGCCAGTTCCGCGATGCCGACCTCGACTTCTTCCGTTCCGCCTCCGACCCCGTCGTTGACATGGTCTATAACCACGTAGCCATCGCCGGCAGTTCGGTGGGAATGGGCGACGACACAGCCATCGAATCATCCATCGTCAGCGGACAGGGAATCACGGCAGCCAAAACCATTACGCTGGACAACACCGCGCTCAGTCTCTTGAACGGCAACAAGAAAAACCTCCACGGCATCGTCCTCCTGCTCGACACCGAGACGGGCAAAGTGGTCAACGCCGTCAAAGCCGACGTGAAGCAGCGCATCACTATTGAAGACATCACCCAGCTCATCATGCTCTATCTGGAAGGCGCATCCGCCACCCCAGACACAGACATTGATGGCGACGGACAATTTACCGTCGGCGACATCACCTCGCTCATCAACAATTACTTAATACAAAACTAAAACACAAAAACCATTTATGAAGAAACTGAACCTCACCCTCTCCCTCCTGCTGCTGGCCCTGACAGCCGCCGCACAAAGCACCCAGTACGTCAATACCTGGATTAAAGTGAAAGCCGTGCCCGAATCCTCAGGCACCGTCACCGCCACCTTCTCGACGACAACGAAACCAGCCTACGCAGCCGAAGTAGATGTAAACACCACCGCACCCACCTCCTTCGGCGACTTGCTCATGCTGGGAGTCTATACCGACCCCGCCGAGGGGTATGCCTTTGCCGGCCTGTACATCGACGACGGAGACGGACTTTTCGACCCCGAAAAAGACCAGCTCTACACCGAGGGAGGCATCACCTCGCCCGTCATGTACCTCTTGCCTACCGAAAACGTGAACCCCATCTACATTTTCGACGACGACCTGGAAGCGCAGTTTGGAGCCAAACCCACTGAGCCCCAGTTGACGCTCTTTGCCTACTTCACAAACGGAGCCGTGGCAGAACCCTACATCTATACCCGTGATGAAGAAAGCGGCACCGTCAGCATCACACCCAACGAGCCAGGCCGACCAGCGACCGTCACAGCCATGCCCAGCGAAGGCTATGCCTTCGACTGCTGGACCGACGCCGACGGTCAAGTGGTCAGCCACGACAACCCCTACACCTTCATGGTGGCAGGCGGTGAACACCTCTACGCAAACTTCTACGACCAGAAAGCCCCCGTCATCGACTTCCCCGAAGAAGGCGGCTGGCGCGTGCTGGGCTTTGACAAATGCTGGTACTTGCCCCATTACGATAAGGAATCCTACTGCATCGAAATGATTCAGAGCGACATCTACACCGACGAGGCAGGCCGTTGCTACGCCAAGAATATGGAAGAGGGAGGCGACGGTCGTTGGAACACCACCGCAGTCACATACAGAGGATTCAACGAAACCACCTACAACAGAAGCTACGCCACAGTCATGTGGGGAAAAGGCAAAGTGCGTTTCGCAGTCAAGACACTCACCATCCCCCTGCGTGCCGAAAGAGTCGGCGGCGGAGCCTACTACCGCGACATGATTTACTGGAGCACAGGCACCTACCGAAACGCCAATGCCGTTGTCACCCGCAACGACCCCGACGGCGAATGTTACTACGCATACGTCTTCAACGAGAAAGCAGGAGCCTTCATCCAGTATGCCCACACCGACTGGCATGTGGACCCAGAAGCCCCCACCAGTATCACCCTGCCCAAGGATGCAGCCTACCTCTGGATACCCGTCTCCAACCTTATTCAGGGCAGCAGCACCGAAGTCCCCAAAGTCATCGGACTTTCCCCCGAAAGCTACGACTTAGGCATGCGCGTGTATAATGGTGAAGACATCGACGAACCCGCAGAACAGCCCGTCACCCTGGCAGACATCACCCAGCTCATCGACCGCTACCTGGAGAACGACGGAGCCATCACCATTGAGGACATCACCCAGCTTATCGACCGCTACCTGTCTCAGAACTAAAAAAACAGTCCCCCGCACACGACGGGAACATAAAATGCGCCACCGAGCAGCCTTGTGCTACACGGTGGCGTATTCTTTATTTACCCAAAACGAGGGTTAAAATGTAATTCTTCCCCATGAAACTGAAAAAAATCAGGTCAAAACTTTGTGGTGAACGAAAAACGCCCTATCTTTGCCGTCAAGCTAATCAACAAAAAATGTTTAAACCCTAAATCAATTCAATAAACAATGAAACTACTCAAGCGTTTTTCGCTGCTCCTTGCAGCCACCGTGCTGACCTCAGCGGTCCAGGCACAAGTGATTAATGGAGACCTCAACCACAATCAAGGTCTCGATGTGGAAGATGTAACGCTGCTCATCGACGGCTACCTCACAGGGGAGACGGAAACCGTCAGCCCCGCCGTTGACCCCTTCATGGAGGACAACAGCCGCATCGTGGGCACATGGTACCAGACCAAGACCAGCTACACCACCTACAACGCCGACGGCACCTTCGGCAACATGGGCATGGAGGGCTACACCTACAAATTCCTGCCGTTCCAGGGCCGCATCCTCACATTCACCCCTGACGGACAGATGCTGGATGCCACCGTGCTGTACCTGACGGACGAAGTGATGTATCTGAGGTTTGCTCAAACCCCCTTTGGCTACAACGTGTATTACCGCACACAGCCGCTACAGCCCGTCAACCGCATCACGCTTTCCGAAACACAAGTCAGCATGAATGTGGACGAAACGGTTCAACTGACCGCCGTCGTCTATCCGTCCGACGCCGACAATACGGAGGTCGTCTGGAGCAGCAGCGACGAAAACGTAGTGACCGTAGATAA
>CADCLN010000024.1 GCA_902802265.1 uncultured Bacteroidales bacterium
TGCGATTGAAAAAAGATGAAGAAAAACGATGACGGACATGAAGATTTTTGCTAATTTTGCAGCGAATTTATAATTTGCTCAACTTTCGGAAGTAATAAAAACCACAGATTACACCACAGATTTGGCTACGCCGAGCTAAAGGTTCACAGATGACACAGATTAAATCCTTTTGATTTTGCATCACAGAAACCATAAATTACACAGATTTTCCCAAAAGCCCTGCGGGGCTTTCTAATCTGTGAAATAAAAGAAAAAGCCCCCCTCTAACTCCCCCTCTATGGGGAGGATGAAGAATCTGTGTAATCTGTGGTACATAAGCAAAATCTGTGTAATTTGTGTAATCTGTGGTGATAAAAAAAGAACAAACGAAACTTTAATTATATTAAAAATTTATACTTAGTCACCAGAGTACCTAAGTAGTATTTTAATCTATATATACAGATGGGGGTAAAATAAAAACGCCTTGCATTTTTCTTGTTTTTCCTTTGGTCATAATGAGATTTTGGTGTAACTTTGCATGATGAAAAGTGTTTAACGAAAAAATAGAACAGAAAGATGAAAAAGTTTAGAATTGTTTTATTGGCGGTTGTGGCTGTGCTGGCGGCTGGTTGCGGCACAACGTCGAAAGTGCCCATCACGGGACGTAAGCAGCATTTGCTGGTAAGTGACGAGCAGGTGCTGGGACTGAGCAATCAGCAGTATCAGGAGTATATGGCGACGGCCAAGGTGTCATCGAATGCTCAGAACACGGCAATGGTGAAACGAGTAGGTCAACGGTTGGCTACTGCCGTGGTGAACTATCTGAACCAGAATGGTATGGGTGCAGATGTGTCGCAGTATAAGTGGGAGTTTAACCTGGTGCAGGACAGGCAGGTGAATGCTTTCTGTATGCCTGGTGGAAAGATTGTGGTGTATGAGGGTTTGCTGCCTGTGACGCAGGACGAGGCTTCGCTGGCTGTAGTGCTGGGGCACGAAATTGCTCACGCTGTGGCTAAACATTCTGCAGAGCGTATCAGCAATGCTTACCGGCAGGAATATGGTATGCAGATTCTGTCGGGTGTGGCGCAGGCTGCAGGTGTCAGCCCTGAGTTGCAGCAGTTGGGCACGAGTGTCATCGGCATCGGTGCGCAGGCTTGGTCGTCGGGATTCTCGCGCAGTCAAGAGAGTGAGGCAGACCACATCGGACTGATTTTTGCTGCGATGGCTGGGTATGATCCGCAGGTGGCTGTGAGTTTCTGGCAGCGTATGGCGAGTGCTTCGGGCGGCGGTTCTACCTCTATCTTCAGCGATCACCCTTCGGACGCAAAGCGCATTCAGCAGATTCAGGGGTGGATGCCTGAGGTGATGAAGTATTATAAGAAATAAAGAAGCCCCCTTGGCTTCCCCTTCTATGGGGAGGATAAGAAATGCGGAAGAATGTAATGTGGACATTGCAAAATGCGGTTTGGGCATTTTTGTGGCATGTTTTTGCCCCACTTTAATAAGTCCCTAAAATAGGGGTGTAAATCAAATGAATATGAGTTATCAACATCGTGTTGATAACTTTTTTTGCGGAAAATTGAAAAAAAGTGGGAAAAAGTGGAGGAAAGTGGGGAATAATTCCTATTTTTGCAAAAATTTTTCAGAAGTATGCGTTTCATAGGTGATTTTACAGCAAAAACAGATGTCAAGGGCAGGGTGTTCTTGCCAGCGGCATTCAGAAAGGTCTTGGAGGCAGCGGGTGAGTCGCACCTGGTGTTGCGCCGAGATTTGTTCCAGCCTTGTTTGGTGCTGTATCCTGAGTCGGTGTGGAATGCGACGCTCGACGACTTAAAGCAGCGGCTGACGACCTACAGACGGGAGCATCAGAATGTGTTGCGCCAGTTTGTGGCGGATGCTGAACCTGTGGAGCTTGATAGCAATGGGCGTTTCTTGATAGGGAAGCAGAAGCTGGAGTTTGCAGGTATCACTTCGGATGTGCGTTTCCTTGCGGTGGATGAACGGATTGAGGTGTGGAACAAGGAGGCTTTGGATCGGTTGATTGAAGAGAGTGACAGTTTGGGTGACACGTTGGAGAGTTTATTAGGATAGATTTAGACCCCAGACCCCCTCTACCCCCTCAGGGGGAGGATTTTATGGGGGAGGATATAATGGTAAATAAAGTATGATGCAGGCAGAGGCGTTGACATATCACACTCCGGTGTTGCTTGGGGAGAGCATTGACGGATTGAACATCATCAAGGGTGGTGTTTATGTTGATGTGACGTTTGGTGGCGGTGGACATAGCCGTGAGATATTGAATCGCCTGCAGGGAACGGGACATCTGTATTCGTTTGACCAGGACAAGGATGCGGAGGGAAATGTGGTGGCACAGGATCATTTTACGTTTGTGCGTTCCAATTTTCGTTTCTTGAGGAATTTCATGCGCTATTATGGTGTGGACGGTGTTGACGGATTGTTGGCTGACTTGGGCGTGAGTTCGCACCATTTCGATGATGCCAGCCGTGGTTTTTCGTTCCGTTTTGAGGGCGATTTGGATATGCGCATGAATCAGCGTGCGGGCAAAACGGCGGCTGATGTGCTGAATACTTATAGTGAGAAGCAGCTGGCTGATGTGTTTTATCTGTATGGCGAGTTGAAGTCGAGCCGCAAAATTGCAGCCGCCATTGTGGCTGCGAGGAAGGTGAGGGCGATTCGTACCGTCGGGGATTTCATGGAAATCATGAAGCCGTTTGAAGGGAAAGACCGCGAGAAGAAGGATTTGGCAAAGATGTTTCAGGCTCTGCGCATCGAGGTGAACCAGGAACTGGTGGCCTTGCAGGAGATGTTGACGGCGGCGGTGGATTTGCTGAAGCCTGGTGGCAGGCTGGTGGTCATCACTTATCATTCGCTGGAGGATCGGATTGTGAAGAATGTGATGAAGACGGGCAATGTGGAGGGGCATGAGGTGAAGGATTTCTTTGGCATGGTGAGTGCTCCGCTACACATTATTAATAATAAGGTGATTGTGCCGAGTATGGAGGAGCAGGAGAGGAACCCGCGCAGCAGAAGTGCAAAATTGAGAATTGCGGAGAAAGACCCCCAGACCCCCTCTAACTCCCCCTCTAGGGGGAGGACTCTAGGGGGAGGATATGATAGTGAAAAATAAAAAATGTAAAAAATGATGAAGGAAGAAGATTTGAAACAGGAAGAATGGGATGATGTGAATGAACTGCGTCAGGATGAGACGGAGGCGGAGGAGGCTGTGGAGGCCATCAAGAAGTTCACGAATGAGGAGGATGATAATGATATGGGCGAACTGTCGCTCAGATCGGTTTTGGGCGGTGATGTGCTGGGCAGCAAGTTCTTTCTGAAGCAGGTGGTTTTTGTGATGTTTTGCGTCGTCTTGATGTTGCTCTATACGGGCAATCGGTATGCCAGTCAGCAGGATGCTATCTTGATTGACAGTTTGCGTCAGGATTTGCAGAATGTGAAGTATAATGTGATGACGCAGTCGAGTGAGTTGATGAATTTGACTCGGCAGTCGAATGTGGAGAAGATGTTGCGGACGACGAAGGACAGTGTGTTGCAAAATCCTGTTACCCCCCCCTTCCTGATTCGGAGGGACGGCGAGGTGGAGCCTATCATAAAAGAAGAAAACGACCCTAATTTACCTACAGGCGATGAAGTTTGACAAGAAATACATAGCGGGACGATTCGCAGGAATTGTCATTGGTGCACTGATTATCTGTGTGCTGATTGTGTGGCGTGCGATGTACACAGCCACGGTGGAGCGTGAATATTGGCAGAAGGTTGGTCAGCAGACGGTGTCGGACACCATCGTGGTGAAGCCTGCCCGTGGCAATATTTTGTCGGCTGACGGTCAGCTGATGGCCAGCAGTCTGCCTGACTATAAGGTGTATGTTGATTTTATGTCGGGCATCACCCAGGTTGACACGGTGAACAGCAAGGGCAAGCGGGTAAGGATGTTTGACTATGAGTCGGACCATGTGAAAGAGGAATTGGCCAAGAAGGATAGTTTGTGGAACAAGGATATGGATGTCATCTGTGCTGGTCTGGCGGAGATTTGTCCCCGTTATACGGCTGAGCAGTACAGGGATCATCTGTTGGAGGGTTTGCATAAGCATAAGCGTTACTGGGAGGTTTGCCCCCATGTGGTGCTGAATTATATACAGTATCATGAATTGATTAAGTTGCCTGTATTCAATCTGAAGAATCGATACAAGAGCGGTTTGTGCACCGAAGAACGTAATAATCGCAACAAGCCCTTTGGTTCGTTGGCAAAGCGTACCCTGGGTGAGATGTATGGTGCGAAAGATTCTGCCCGATCAGGTTTGGAGTTGGCTTACGATTCGCTGCTGAGGGGTGTGCCAGGGAAGGAGCATCACAAGAAGGTGCTGTCGAAATATCTGAGCATCATAGACCAGGAGCCTGTAGATGGTTATGACCTTGTGAGTACGCTGGATGTGGGTATGCAGGATATTTGCGAGAGTGCTTTGCGGGAGAAGCTGATAGAACTGGAGGCTTCGATGGGTGTCGTGATTCTGATGGAGGTGAAAACGGGCGACGTGAAGGCCATTGTGAATTTGATGCGATATGATGACGGTAATTATTATGAGGCTCGGAATTATGCATTGGCTTCGTTGATGGAGCCAGGCTCTACGTTCAAGACGGCAAGCATCATGGTGGGCATTGATGATGGCTACATCAAGGTGAGCGACTGGGTTGACACGGGAAGTGGTGTATGCCCCATGTATGGTGCCATGATGAAGGATCACAACTGGCATCGTGGGGGTTATGGTACGATTGATGTGCCCCATGTGTTGATGTATTCTTCCAACGTAGGTGTCAGCAAGCTGATTGACAAGTATTATCATAATCAGCCGGAAAAGTTTGTGGAGGGTTTGCGCAGAATTGGCATCGGTGCTCCACTGGGTTTGCCTTTCAACGGTGCTGCCGATCCTCGTATCCGTACACCGCATAAGGATATCAAGGGTGGTTACCGCATGTCGGACAACTGGTCGGCTACGGCCTTGCCGTGGATGTCCATTGGTTATGAAACGCAGATTCCGCCTATCTCTACGGTGTCCTTCTACAATGCCATTGCCAATGGTGGGAAGATGGTGCGTCCGCGTTTTGTGAAGGGGATTGAAAAGAATGGCGAACTGGTGGAGGCATTTCCTGTCGAGGTCATCAAGAAGCAGATATGCAAACCTTCGACGTTGAAGGATATGCAGACTATTTTGCAGCGTGTGGTGTGTGACAAGGAGGGACTTGGAAAGAAGGCTGGCAATCCTTATTTCCATGTTTCGGGCAAGACGGGTACGGCTCAGGTGTCGAATGGCAATGGTTATAAGGGTGGAAAGAATGAGCACCTGGTCAGTTTCTGTGGTTACTATCCTTCGGAAGACCCGAAATACACTTGCATTGTTGCCATCCGCCACTCCTATTATGTGGCCAGTGGTGGCGGACAGGCTGGTGTGGTGTTCTCGAAAATTGCTCAGCGTGTATATAGCAAGAATGTGACAACGAATCTGAAACTGGCACAGGACTCTACGGCCATGTTTGTGCCGGACGTGAAGTTGAGTTATAACCAAACGGCTGAATCTGTGTTGAAAGCTCTGGGTATTCAAGGGCAAGATCGTGCAGAGACGCCTGTGATTTACAACGAAACGGCAGTGCCCGATGTGACTGGGTTGGGTGCCCGCGATGCGGTGTACGAACTGGCCAGTCGCGGACTGAAAGTGAAGACAAGGGGGCGCGGTGTTGTGAAGCGACAGAGTTTGGCTGCTGGCAGTCAGCTGGTGAAGGGTCAGACCGTGATGATAGAACTTAATTAACAGATAGTGAATATGAATCTGCGTGATTTACTTAAAGGTCTGGTTGTTCTTGACGTGAAGGGCAATGCGGATGTGGACGTGACAGGTGTGAATATTGATTCACGCAAGGTGACGGCTGGTAATGTGTTCGTTGCCGTGAAGGGTACGGCTACAGATGGGCATCAGTATATCGGTAAGGCTATCGCTCTGGGTGCGCGTGCGATTGTTTGTGAGGATATGCCTGAATGTGTGGAGGGTATCACTTACGTCAGGGTGGAAAACTCTGAGCAGATAGTGGGTCAGCTTTCCACCAACTTCTATGGTGACCCCACCCGTAAGCTCAAGTTGGTTGGGGTGACTGGCACGAATGGCAAGACGACGATTGCCACGGTGCTTTACAACCTTTTTCGTGCCATGGGACATAAGGCTGGACTGCTGTCAACGGTGGTCAATTATGTGGATGGTGAAGCTGTGCCAACGGAGCATACAACTCCCGACCCTGTGACATTGAATGCGTTGCTGGACAGGATGGTGGCGGCTGGCTGTGAATATGTCTTCATGGAAGTAAGCAGCCACTCCATTGTGCAGAATCGCATTGGTGGACTGAGGTTTGTGGGTGGTCTGTTTACCAACATCACGCGCGATCATTTGGATTACCACAAGACATTTGAAAACTATATCAAGGCTAAAAAGCAGTTTTTCGACTTGCTGCCCTCCACTGCATTTGCCATTACCAATATTGACGACAAGAATGGGTTGGTAATGGTGCAGAACACAAAGGCAACGGTGAAGACTTACAGTGTGCAAAGTCCTGCGGATTTCAAGGCAAAGATTATCGAGTGTCATTTTGAGGGAATGTATTTGGAAATCAATGGCAGGGAAGTCGGTGTGCAGTTTATTGGCAAATTCAATGTGAGCAACTTGCTGGCTGTGTATGGTGCAGCTGTCATGCTGGGAAAAGACCCGCAGCAGGTGTTGGTGGCTTTGAGTACGATGAAGCCTGTGAATGGGCGTTTCGAGGCCTTGCGTTCTCCGAAGGGTTTTACGGCCATTGTGGATTATGCTCATACGCCCGATGCGCTTGAAAACGTGCTTGGTGCCATTCATGGTGTGTTGCAGGGACGGGGCCAGGTCATTACGGTGTGTGGTGCTGGTGGAAATCGTGACAAGGGAAAACGCCCCCTGATGGCACGTGAAGCGGTGAAGCAGAGCGACAAGGTGATTCTGACTAGCGACAATCCGCGTTTTGAAGAGCCGGAAGACATACTCAACGATATGTTGGCAGGACTGGACGAGGTGCAGCTGCAGAAAGTCATCACCATTGTCGATCGTCGGCAGGCCATCAAGACAGCCTGTATGATGGCCCAGAAAGGTGACGTCATTCTGATTGCAGGCAAGGGACATGAAGACTATCAGATAATCAAAGGCGTTAAACATCATTTTGACGATAAAGAGGAGGTTCGCGCATGTTTTACTATTTAACACAACTGCTCGATGAGTTCGACATCCCTGGTATGGGCATGTTGACGTATGTGTCATTCCGTTCATTGATGGCACTGATATTGTCGTTGATTGTTTCCATGTGGGCTGGTGAGTATTTCATCAAGTATATGCGTCGAAAGCACTATATAGAGGATGCACGCGATCCGAGCATTGACCCCTACGGCGTGCAGAAGAAAGGTGTGCCGAGCATGGGTGGTGTGGTGATTGTGATTGCTGTCATCATACCAGCCCTGCTGTTTGGTAAACTGAGCAACGTGTATATGTTGTTGCTGCTGGCTACCATACTGTTTTTTTCATTCTTGGGATTCCTGGACGACAAGATTAAGCTGGGTGGAAACAAGGATGGATTGAAACCCCGATATAAGATGTTGGGACAGTTAGCTTTTGGCACGATTGTGGGCGTGACCCTTTGGCTAAGTCCGCAGGCTGTGGTGCGTGAAAACGTGGTACAGGAGATTGGTGACAAAGAAGTGGTTTTTCACAAGAGTAAGGCCCGAAAAAGTACTGTGACGACGGTGCCTTTCCTGAAGAACAACAACATAGACTATTATGAGCTGTTTGACTTTATTGAAAATGGTAAGGTGAAACGTGCTTGTGGCTGGATTTTCTTTATCTTGGTAACCACGTTTGTCATCACGGCCGTTTCGAATGGTGCCAATCTGAACGATGGCATGGATGGTATGTGTGCGGGAAACGCTGCGATTATTGGCACTGCGTTGGGAATATTGGCGTACGTGTCAGGACATATTCAGTTTGCCAGTTACCTGAATGTGATGTATATCCCTGGCAGCGAAGAGATAGTGGTGTTCCTTTGTGCCTTTGTCGGTGCATTGGTGGGTTTCCTCTGGTACAATGCTTATCCTGCAAAGGTTTTTATGGGAGATACTGGTAGCCTCTCCATTGGCGGTGTCATTGCTGTGACGGCTGTCATTATTCATAAGGAATTGTTGATGCCTGTGCTCTGTGGCATTTTCCTGATGGAGAGCGTTTCGGTCATTCTTCAGGTGGCATACGCCAAGAAGGGCAATGCTCGTGGAGAGAAGTGGCGTGTGTTCAAACGTGCTCCCTTCCATGACCATTATCGACACAGGATGGAACCAGGTGTGAAGTATTTGCTGAAGAAGCCCGATGGGCTTCTACTTGAATCAATGATTACGACTCGCTTCTGGATTGTTACCGTCCTGTTGGCAGCCATTACGATTATAACACTGAAAATAAGATAGGAGGATGTGTATGAAAAGAATTGTTGTACTTGGAGCAGCAGAGAGTGGAGCTGGAGCCGCTGTGCTTGCTAAGAAGAAAGGTTTTGATGTGTTTGTCAGTGATATGTCGAATATCAAGGACAAATACAAGAGGCTGCTGGATAGCCATGGCATCCAGTGGGAAGAGGGCAGACATACCGAGGCGTTGATTCTCAATGCAGACGAAATCATCAAGAGCCCTGGTATTCCTGAGAATGCACCGATGGTGATGAAGTTGAAGGCGCAAGGTACCCCTATCATCTCTGAGATTGAGTTTGCAGGTCGATATACCCATGCTAAGATGATTTGCATTACTGGTTCGAATGGTAAGACAACCACGACTTCGCTAATTTACCACATTCTGAAGCAGGCTGGTTACAACGTGGGGTTGGCAGGCAACATCGGCAGCAGTTTGGCTTTGCAGGTGGCAGAAGAGAATTATGATTACTATGTCATTGAATTGAGCAGTTTCCAGCTGGACAACATGTATGATTTCAAAGCCGACATTGCTATCCTGATGAATATTACTCCTGACCATCTTGACCGTTACGACTATAAAATGCAAAATTATGTGGACAGCAAGATGCGTATTACTCGGAATCAAACGGAGAATGATGCTTTCGTGTTCTGGAATGACGACCCCATCGTGAAGAAGGAGTTGAAGAAATATAACATCAGGGCACGTCTTTTTCCGTTCAGTGAGTTTAAGGAATTGGGTGCCATTGCTTACGTGGAAGACCGCGAATTTGTAGTGGAAAGTCCCGAACCCTTCAACATGGAACAGGAAGAATTGGCTTTGCGTGGTAAACACAACCTCTACAACAGTTTGGCGGCAGCTATTACTGCCGACATTGCAGGGGTGTCGAAAGAGGAAATTCGTAAGGGACTTAGCGACTTTGCCGGTGTGGAGCATCGTTTGGAAAAGGCTGGACGTGTACGGGGCATCGACTTTGTGAACGATTCGAAAGCTACCAATGTGAATGCTTGCTGGTATGCACTTGAAAGCATGACTCAGCCTACGGTTCTGATTCTCGGTGGAAAAGACAAGGGAAATGATTATTCGGAAATCTTTGACCTGGTTCGTGAAAAGTGTATAGGTCTTGTGTTCCTTGGCGTTGACAACAGTAAACTTCATGCTGCATTTGATGGCTTTGGCATTCCTATTGCAGACGTAAAGTCCATGAAAGACTGTGTGGATGAATGTTATAAGATGGCTAAGCCAGGTAGTTGTGTGCTGCTAAGTCCGTGTTGTGCCAGTTTTGACTTGTTCAAAAATATGGAAGACCGTGGTGAACAATTTAAGGAATGTGTAAGAAATTTGTAAAATAAAAAAGGAGTGTGTAAATATGGGAAAGTTTGTTTCTGACTTTTTTCATGGCAATTTGTTTAAGGGTGACAAGTGTGTATGGATGATTTACTTCTTCCTCTGCATGATTTCACTGGTAGAAGTCTATAGTGCATCCAGCCGTATGACGTTTGATAGCGAAAGCCACTGGGGACCACTGATTAGTCAGGCAGGTTTTCTGTTGTTGGGATTGGTGCTTATTCTGTTTATCCACCGTATTCCGTGCAAATGGTTTATGTTGGTGCCCTTCATCCTTTTTCCTGTAGCCGTGCTGCTTTTGTTGATTGCTATCATGGGGCTGGGTGGTGGTTCGCTTAATGACACAAACCGGTGGATACATATTTATGGCATTAGCTTTCAGCCGTCCGAAGTGGCGAAGGCTGCACTTATCATGTCGGCAGCTGTGGTCTTGGCTAAGACTCAAGCAGAAAAAGTGGTGAAGCGAGGTGGAAAAGAACGCATCTTTGTGGGTGCCATGAAAGGAAAACGCTACATGGCTTTCGCTGTGGTGGGCACTATGGCTTGCATTGTCTGCGGGCTGATTTTCGTTGATAATGTCTCTACGGCTGCTATGCTGTTCTTTGTCATCGTCCTGATGATGTTTATTGCGCATGTTCCAATGGATTTGATGCTAAAAGGCGCATTGGGCTTTGCCCTTGTTGGCGCCATGGCTTTCGTGCTTCTTTTGGCTTTTCCGTCGTTGCCATTTGGCAAGCGTGTGGAAACCGTGAAAGCTCGTTTGGAACGTAGAATTCATAAAAGTGACACAGACGATAAAAAAGACTCCTTCAAGCATCTGTTTGAGGACAAAAATTCGCAGACGACCTATGCCTCCATCGCTGTGGCAAATTCCAACATTGTGGGCATGGGACCAGGTAACTCCATTCAGCGCGACTTCCTGCAACATGCGGAGTCGGACTTCATCTTTGCCATTATCATTGAAGAGTTGGGTATTGGCGGAGCAATCTTTGTGCTGTTTCTTTATTTGAGTCTGTTGATACGCTGTGGACGCATTGCACAGAAATGCCGACGGTTCTTCCCTGCTTATTTGGTTTTAGGCTTTGGCATCATGATGGTGCTGCAGGCTTTGACCAATATGGGTGTGGCTGTAGGACTGTTGCCTGTGACGGGACAGACATTGCCGCTCATTTCGAAAGGTGGTACTTCTATTTTGATTACAAGCTGTTATATTGGAGTCATCCTAAGTGTGAGCCGTTATGCTGAAGAGTCGCAGTATTATAACTCGGAGGTACAGCCTTCAACGGTTCAAGGTGAGACAAAAGAGTATCTGACGGATGGCACAATGGCGTAAAAAATGCCATTGGATGATAAAAAGTGGCCTTTGAAAGCATTTTTGTAAAGAATGATTTTAATAGTCAAATAATTATTCGTACTTTTGCTTTTTCATTAGTCGGGTTGATATAAAACCTAAAATGCTCAGAAATATGGAAACAGAGAAACCGTTGAGAGTGATTGTCAGTGGAGGTGGTACCGGAGGACACATCTTTCCAGCTGTGTCTATTGCCAATGCCATTATGGATCAGCATCCTGATGCAAAGATTTTGTTTGTGGGTGCGTTGGGTAAAATGGAGATGCAGCGTGTGCCTGCAGCAGGATACGAGATTGTGGGTCTGCCTGTGAGAGGATTGGCGCGTCCGTTGTGGAGCCCGAAGAATGTGGGTGTGATGATTGATTTCATGAAAAGCCGATCACAGGTGAAGCAGATTATTCGTGACTTCAAGCCCGATGTGGTAGTGGGTGTGGGTGGTTATGCTTCTGCGCCTACGCTAAATGCCGCTTACGGAATGGGAATCCCGTGCTTGATTCAGGAACAGAATAGTTATGCAGGTGTGACCAACAAGTCGCTTGCCAAGAAAGCCCAGAAGATTTGTGTGGCATATAGTGGCATGGAGCGTTTTTTCCCTGCTGAAAAGATTGTCATGACGGGGAATCCTGTTCGTCAGAATCTTTTGGATAATAAAATTTCAAAAGAAGATGCGAGAAAGAGCTTCCATTTAGACTCTATGAAGAAAACGGTGTTGATTGTCGGTGGAAGTCTGGGCGCACGAACTGTGAACGAAAGTGTTTTGCAGCATTTGGAAGAAATCCGCAAGAGCGAGGTGCAGTTTATCTGGCAGACAGGTAAGATTTACCGTGAGGAGATAAAAGCTGCGCTGGCAAAGGTGGAAAGGATAGACAACCTCTATGTTACTGACTTTATTTCGGATATGGATGCCGCCTACGCAGCTGCAGATTTGGTCGTTTCTCGTGCGGGAGCAAGTAGCATTTCGGAACTTTGTCTGCTTGGAAAACCCTGTATTCTAGTTCCGTCGCCCAATGTAGCAGAAGACCATCAGACGAAGAACGCCTTAGCTCTATCCACAAAGGATGCAGCTATCTTTGTCGCAGACAGGGATGCAAGAAGTACGCTGGTGGGCATTGTGCTTGATACGGTGAATGATGATGTGAAGTTGAAATCGCTGTCGGAAAATGTGCTGAAATTAGCATTTCATCATTCTGCTGACATTATTGCACAGGAAGTTTACAAGTTGGCGAAAAAACAATAACGAGTGTTTTAGAAACATGAAAAGTTGTACATTGTAAAAGGTACATGGAAAGATGATAAAATCTGTTTATTTCATAGGAGCTGGTGGCATTGGTATGAGTGCCTTGGTGAGATATTTCTTGACGAAGGGCTACGCTGTGGGTGGCTATGACAAGACGCCCAGTGAGTTGACGGAGCAGTTGAGGGATGAGGGTGCCCTGATTCATTATGAAGACAAGGTGGAAGCCATACCTTCTTGCTTTAAGGACAAAGATACTACGTTGGTGGTATATACACCTGCGATTCCCGCAGACCACACGGAGTTTGTATATTTTCGTGAGCATGGTTTTGACTTGCAAAAGCGTGCGCAGGTTTTAGGATTCCTTACCCAGTCGTTGAAGGGACTTTGTGTAGCAGGTACGCATGGCAAGACTACGACATCAACCATGACCGCTCATTTGCTGCATCAGAGTCATGTGGATTGTAATGCTTTCCTGGGTGGCATTTCAAAGAATTATGGCACAAACTATATTCTCTCGGAAGGCAGTGACTACGTCGTCATTGAGGCAGATGAGTTTGACCGCTCTTTCCATTGGCTTCGTCCGTATATGACGGTGATTACTGCTACAGACCCTGACCATCTTGACATTTATGGAACGAAGGAGGCTTATCTGGAGTCTTTCAGACATTATACTACGTTGATTCAACCAGGTGGCGCACTCGTTATCCACAAAGGCTTAGAGATGAAACCCGATGTGGCTCCCGATGTGAAGGTGTATGAGTATGATCGAGAAGACGGCGATTTTCATGCAGAGAACATTCGCATAGGGAATGGTGAAATCGTGTTTGATTTTGTTTCTCCCCTGGGTAATATTTCAGACGTGAAGTTGGGTGTTCCGGTCAGTATCAATATAGAAAATGGCATTGCAGCCATGGCTTTGGCTCAATTGAATGGTGTGACTGCTGATGAAATACGTCAAGGTATGGAAAGCTTTAAGGGGGTGGATCGCCGTTTCGACTTCAAAATTAAGACGGACAAGATGGTGTTTCTCAGCGATTATGCTCATCACCCTAATGAAATAGCCCAGTGTGTTAAATCTATTCGGGAATTGTACCAGGACAAGCGGATTGCAGCCATCTTCCAACCCCATCTCTATACACGTACTCGTGATTTCTATCAGGATTTTGCCGCCGCACTTTCGTTGCTTGATGTGGTATATCTCTGCGACATTTATCCTGCACGCGAACAGCCTATACCTGGTGTTACGTCGAAAATCATATACGACGAACTTCGTCCTGGCATAGAAAAACATCTCATTCATAAGGAAGATATTCCCGACATGGTGAAAAAAGGGGGCTTCGATGTGCTGATATCTTTAGGTGCTGGCGATGTCGAAAACTATGTACCACAGATTACTGAAATATTGAAGAAGATAGATAATTAATAATTGTGCATGGCAAATTGTGCATGAATATGGCAAAAGTCGTTAAATATATAAGGTTCTCAGCAATAGTTCTGCTACTCTTGGGACTTATTGCCTATATTGTATATGCTATGTGTACCATGACAGAGCCTGACCCAGAGGAGCGATGCAAGGATGTGGAATTGGTGGTTAGCAAAAACTCGAAGGTGGATTTTGTGGATGCCAAGTTGATAGAGGCTTTGTTGAAGTCGAACCATCTGTATCCTAAAGGTAAGTTGCTGAAGGATGTAGATACGCGCAGTATTGAAAGACTGATTGCAGAGAATGTTTTTGTGGAGAAAGTGGAATGTTATAAGACTGCTGGTGGAAAGTTGAACATTCAGGTGGAACAGCGCACTCCGGTCATGTATATCATTCCGGAAGGTAAGGACGGTTACTATGTGGACAGGAATGGTAAAATCATTCCGAGCGATGTGTTTACGACGAATATGGTGGTTGCAACGGGTGACATTACCAAGAAATATGCATCAGAAGAGTTGGCAGAATTCGGTTCTTTTCTTCAGCGTGATGCGTTTTGGAACAACCAGATAGAGCAAGTGTTTATCTCGAAGGGTCCAAAGGGTGAACCTGTTGTCGAAATCATACCCCGTGTAGGCGACCATGTGGTCTATTTGGGTAGCCTAAATGATTATGAAAAGAAATTGCGTCGCCTGAAGATTTTTTATGAAAAGGCGATGGGTACAGTGGGCTGGAATAAATATGGAAGAATAAATCTGGAATATAAGAATCAAATTATTTGCACTCTCAGAAAACGATAAAATGAATTAACAATAATCATTCACAAAACTATATATCATGGATAAGGCGTTTACGGACAAGGACTTTATTGTCGCAATAGAACTCGGATCATCGAAGATTTCGGCTATTGCAGGGAGAAAGAAAGAAGGTACCATGCAAATTTTGGCTTATGCGGAGGAGAAAGCCAATGGTTGTATTAGGCGTGGTATAGTGTTCAATATAGAGAAAACACATCAGTGTATTAACAGTTTGCAGCTGAAGTTGGAGAATGTGCTGAAAACCAAGATTACTCGTATGTATGTAGGTTTGGCGGGTCAGTCAATGCGCTCCTATCGTTGTGTGATTAAGCGGAATATGCTTACACATAGCTACATTACAACGGAAGTTATTGACAGTATTCGCAATGAAAGCTATGTCATTCCGTTCTCTGACTATGAGGTGCTGGAGAATTTCCCGCAGGAGTATGTCATTGACCAAAACACCGTGATAGAACCCGTAGGTGTGATGGGCACTAATGTGGAGGGCGAATTTCTGGATGTCATTGCCAAGCAGAAGATGCGTAGCAATATCCAGACGGTCTTCGCAAATATTGACATCGAGGTGGCTGACACGCTGATTGCTCCATTGGAACTTGCAAACAATATTCTTTCTGACTCAGAAAAGCGCAGTGGTTGTGTGCTGATTGATTTGGGCGCGGAAACCACGACTGTGCTTGTCTATAAGAACAACATTGTTCGATATCTCGTGACGATTCCGCTGGGTATGAATAATGTGAATAAGGACCTTGCTTCTATCCAGATTGACGAAGCCGAGGCCGAAGAGGTTAAACTGAAATATGGCGATTTGGAAACTCCTGCTGGAACAGATGAAGGCGAGGAATCCATGTTCTATACCTCTTCGGATGGCCGTAAGATCGAAGTTTCCCTGATTAAGACGATTATTAATGCTCGTGTGACGGAGATTATAGCCAATGTACGCAACCAAGTCGTAAAGTCTAACTACAGCGACAAGCTGCTTGCAGGAATTATCCTGACGGGTGGTGGCTCCAGCATGAAGGGCATTGACAAGGCTTTTAAGGCAAGTATTGAGGTGGATAAATGCCGCATTGCCCGTACCATAAACCAGCCTACTGTCAAGACTTCCAATGCGCCAACTTTTGTTCCTGACAACGCGATGACCAACACGATTGTTTCCCTGCTGCTTGCAGGAACAGTGCCTTGTGGCGGAGCTGAATATAAGGGGAATGATATGTTTGGCCAAGCAGCAGAAGATGAGGCTCGCAACAAGCGCATGGAGGAGCAGAAGGCTAAGGAAGAAGCCGAAAGGAAGGAAGCTGTGGCATTTGATGAAGCAAAGGCTGCCATTCGTGAAGAATTTGAAAAGGTGAAAAAGACGATAGAGGAAGTGGAACGCTATGGCAGCGACAAGAGCGTGCGCCAAAAGGCAAAGGAACTTACGCTAACAGCCTTGGATGTCTTGGGCGAGAATTATGAAGCTACCTCGAAAGCCCTTCAGGGTAAAGATAAGTTTAAGCAAAGTCTTACTGAAGGTGAAAATCTGGCAGAGATGCTTCGTGAAGAAGTTGACAAACTTACCGAAGCCGTCAACAAGGCAAATAAGGAGAACAGCCTCTTTGGACGAGCCAAACGATGGCTTGATGACGTGGTCAATGAAAGTTAAGGTTAATTAGATTGTTTATAAAGAAAGGAGTAAAATATGGATTTCAACAATGAAGATATGGGTGTTTTCAACTTTCAGCAAGGCACCACAAGCATCATAAAAGTAATCGGCGTGGGCGGCGGCGGCAGCAATGCCGTAAACCACATGTACAACGAAGGCATTCACGACGTCACTTTTGTGGTTTGCAACACCGATAACAAAGCGTTGCAAGACTCTCCAGTGCCCGACAAGATACAGTTGGGTACAGAAGGACTGGGAGCAGGCAACCGTCCAGACAAGGCTCGAAAGGCAACGGAAGAGTCCATTGAGGACGTGAAACGGATGCTCAGTGATGGCACTAAAATGGTCTTTATAACTGCTGGTATGGGTGGCGGAACAGGTACAGGTGCAGCACCGCTCATTGCCAAGACTGCCAAGGACATGGGCATTCTGACAGTCGGTATTGTCACTATTCCGTTTCGTTGGGAAGGCAATTCCAAAATTGATCAGGCACTTGACGGCGTGGAAGAAATCAGCAAGAATGTCGATGCACTTCTTGTCATCAACAATGAGCGTTTGCGTGAAATCTACCAAGACTATACCGTAGTCAAGGCATTTGCTAAGGCTGATGACACGCTGTGTAATGCAGCTCGTTCCATTGCCGAAATCATCACCATGCATGGTATCATCAATCTTGACTTCAACGATGTTAGCACCGTGCTGAAGGATGGTGGCGTAGCCATTATGTCCACAGGCTTTGGCTCGGGAGAAGGCCGTGTGACCAAAGCCATCAATGACGCACTCCACTCTCCGTTGCTCAACAACAACGATATTTACCGTGCCAAGAAAATCCTGCTTCGCATCTCGTTCCCCGATGAGGGTGAAGAAGGTGCAACGCTGATGATGGATGAAATGAACGAAGTACACGACTTCATGGCGAAAGTCAAGACTGCAGATGTGGAAACCAAGTGGGGACTTTCTGTTGACCCTTCGCTCAAAGACCAGGTGAAGATTACGATTCTTGCCACAGGCTTCGGCGTGGAGAACATCGATTCTGACGAGCTGGGTCAGCGACTTCATAAGCGCGACCAAGAACAGCAGCAATTAGAGGTGGAACGTGCTGAAGCGGAAGCAGAGAAGGCGCAGCGTCGTAGCCATTTTTATGGTGCTGACCATACAAACGGTTCTATACGTCGTCCTGTTTACAGCTATATTTTCCGCGACGAAGAGCTGGACGACGAAGATGTTATCAGCACCGTTGAAACATCTCCCACCTATAAGCGTACCAAAGAAACTCTCAAACAGCTCAACGAAGTGGCAGGCAAATCTAGTGCATCTCCTGTTGAGGCAGGTGCAGTTATTAGCTTTGCTTGATATAAAGAGAGGGTGTGTCAAATTAGGCACATCCTCTTTAAAAAATGTGCCGACTCGGTCAGAATCACTTCTTTTTGGTCGGCACGGGGAATATATGTAAGAATTGAATGAAAATTCTTATGTTTCCGTCATTTCGAAAAACTACGCGTCAATATTTGCATAAGTAGCATTGCGCTCGATGAATTCGCGGCGTGGACCTACATCTTCACCCATCAGCATAGAGAACGTATAGTCAGCCTCGGCAGCGTCTTCAATCGTCACCTGCTTCAACAAGCGTGTTTCTGGGTTCATGGTGGTTTCCCACAACTGTTCAGGATTCATTTCGCCCAAACCTTTGTATCGCTGCGTCTTGATGCTGCTTTCCGTGCCGTCGCCATACTTGTCAATGAAGCGGAGGCGGGCATTTTCGTCGTAGCAGTATTCACTCACTTTACCCTTCGTACACTTGTAGAGTGGGGGAGTAGCGATGTAGAGACGACCATCACGAATCAGTTGTGGCATGTAGCGGAAGAAGAGCGTCATTAGCAGTGTGTCGATGTGTGAACCATCGACATCGGCATCGGTCATGATGATGGTCTTGTAATAGCGCAGCTTGTCGTAGTTAGCTTCTTTCGAGTCTTCGTCCAAACCGAAGCGCACGCCCAACGCTTGGATGATGTTGTTCACTTCTTCATGCTCGAAAGCTTTGTGCCACATTACGCGTTCAACGTTAAAAATCTTACCACGGATAGGCAGAATAGCCTGGAAATGGCGGTCACGTCCCTGTTTGGCAGAACCACCGGCTGAATCACCCTCCACAATAAACATTTCGCATTTGGCAGCATCCTTGTCCGAGCAGTCTGCCAATTTGCCTGGCAGTCCGCCGCCCGTCATCGGACTCTTCCGTTGTACGCTTTCACGTGCCTTGCGGGCAGCCACACGCGCTGTTGCAGCCAGCACCACTTTGTCAACAATTAGCTTGGCTTCCTTCGGATGTTCCTCTAAGTAGGCACCTAAGGCTTCACCCACAGCCTGCTGCACAGCACCAGCCACTTCGCTGTTGCCCAGCTTCGTCTTCGTCTGTCCTTCAAACTGTGGTTCTGCCACCTTCACGCTGATGACGGCGGTCAGGCCCTCGCGGAAGTCTTCACCCGAAATCTCGATGTGGTTCTTCTCCAGTTTCTCCGTCACCTTGTTGTCATCGGCATACTTCTTCAGTACGCGCGTTAATGCTGTACGGAAACCCTGCAGGTGAGTACCACCCTCAATAGTGTTGATATTGTTAACGTATGAGTGCAGATTCTCCGAATACGATGTGTTGTACATGATGGCAACCTCAATCGGAGTTTCGTTCTTTTCTGTATTGATATAAATGACATCGTCAAACAGATGTGTACGGGTCGAATCGATGTAGCGTACAAAGTCCTTCAGACCTCCCTCGCTGTAGAACACTTCCTTACGCTCCCCTTCGATGCCGGCAGCTGCATTCACGTCCAGGCGCTTGTCGGTCAGCGTGATGGTGATGCCCGCATTCAGGTAAGCCAATTCGCGCATACGGTTGGCAAGAATGTCGTACTTGTAAGTTGTTGTGATGAAGATAGTCTTATCAGGCCAGAACTGCTGGCGTGTGCCGCGAAGTTCCGTTTCGCCTACCACTTTCACGTCGTACAGCGGCTTTCCCTTCTCGTATTCTTGCTGATAGACTTTTCCGTCACGATAAACCTGCGATAGCATTCGGGTAGAAAGCGCGTTTACACAGCTTACGCCCACACCATGCAGACCACCGCTGACTTTGTAGGAGCCTTTGTCAAATTTGCCACCTGCGTGCAACACAGTCATGACCACTTCCAGCGCACTGCGGTGCTCCTTCTCGTGCATATCCACAGGGATGCCGCGTCCGTTATCCTGAACGGTGATGCTGTTGTCTTCGTTGATGGTTACTTCAATGTGTGTACAGAACCCAGCCAGTGCTTCGTCAATCGAGTTGTCAACCGTTTCATACACCAAGTGGTGCAAACCTTTCTCGCTGATGTCGCCGATGTACATCGCCGGACGCTTTCTGACGGCTTCCAGACCTTCAAGCACCGTGATGTTACTGGCTGAATAATTTTCTGTGTTGTTTGTTATTTCATCCATTGTTTATCAAAACTCTTAAAACGCTACAAAGGTACGGAAAAAAGCTCGGAATACAAAATAAAACCCACTTTATTTTACGCTTATTCTATCAAATATTTTTTCATCGTGCTTCCTGATGCAAAAATGCTTCTTCTGACAAAATCCGCTGACCCAATATCCTTCATTTGTATAGCAATAAAACAAAACAAGCAGGATACCTCACGGAATCCTGCTTGTCCCCCTTTCGGGAAATCTATAATGAAAATGAAAACAAAACTTTTCCTTTGTTAGTCTTTCTTTGCCATCAGCTTTGCTGCACCTGACTTCAGGTTTGCGGCCTTCTTCCAGTGGATGATGTTCTGCTTTGCCAGCTTGTCGAGCATCTTCTGGAGCGTTGGGAACATTTCTTCGGCCTCAGCCTTTGACTTTGTTTCGCGGAACTTCTTCAAGAAGTGACGCATAGTTCTTGCGTAGTAGCGGTTGTGGAGTCTGTGCTTTTCGCTCTGGCGGATGCGCTTCAGACATGATTTGTGATTTGCCATTTCTTTTAAATTTTAATTGTTAATGTGATTTTGTTTACTGGAGTTCGATGTGGTATGGCTTCTTGACCTCGCACCCTTCTCCAAAATTTAAGGGCTTGACTTTCTGTCCTGCCCTTGGTAGTCCCTAGGAGAGTCGAACTCCTCTTTAGAGAATGAAAATCTCTCGTCCTAACCGATAGACGAAGGGACCAGCCTGTGGCTTTTCGCCAAGCAAAACGGGGGTGTTTCCCAGAATTGCGGTGCAAAGGTACAAACTTTTTGTTTTCTGCCAAAATATTTCTCTACTTTTTTCGTGAAATCTTACTTTTTTACTAATTTTGCACCCTGAAATCATGGAAACAATACGTGGAATAGTACTTAGAACGGTCAAATATGGTGACG
Organism: uncultured Bacteroidales bacterium; assembly: GCA_902802265.1. Lineage (GTDB taxonomy): Bacteria > Bacteroidota > Bacteroidia > Bacteroidales > Bacteroidaceae > Minthosoma. The sequence goes on from CADCLN010000024.1 coordinate 20,705, forward strand.
ACAAACTGATTCTCGATCTCTTTACAAAAGGTCGCGGGCGGATGTCGTTTATCACCAAAGTGACCCGTAGCCGTCGCTCCCCTATGACAACTGCATTTTGGCAACCGTTATCCATGGTGGAATTTCAGGCAGAGGTACGTCCAACGGTTGCTTTATCTCGTCCTCGGGAGGTCCGCTTTTATTACAATTACACCCATTTGCCCTTTTCGCCGGTCAAGTCAGCCATTGCCTTGTTCCTGGCAGAGTTTCTTTCCGCAGCCTTGAAGGAAGAGAAACAGAACGCGCCGCTTTATCAATACATAGAGCACTCCATGCAATGGTTCGACGAAGCACGTTTCCCCACAGCCATTGCCAATTTTCATCTGGTATTCCTCATGCATCTCACCCGCTTTTTGGGCATTTATCCCAACATCGAAGAGCCTGCCCGCATCTTCGACCTGCTCTCTGGCACCTTTCAGCCACTGCTGCCTCACCACTCTTATTATATTAAAGATGTGGAGGCGCAGTCTCTTCCCATGCTGTTCCGCATGAAGTATGCCACGGCTCATCTTTTTAAGTTTTCTTCCGTTCAGCGGCGCCGCATCATCGAACTGCTGAATACTTACTACCGCCTGCATCTGCCCGATTTCCCCGAACTCAAGTCTGTCGAAGTGCTGCACGAGTTGTTTTCCTGATTCAGCACTTCAGCGTCAGCTTGGCACCTTGCGTCACTATTTTTGTAGATTGTGAAATGAAAAGTTTGCAAATGTCGGCTCCAAAGTTAAAACAACGCCGATGTTTGTAGAAACGACGCCGTTGTTTTTGAAAACATCGCCGTTGTTTTCAGAAACGGTGGCGTTGTTTTAACTTTTGAGCTGACAATTTTCAATTTTAGTGTGAAATGTTGCGACTTTTCAGCTTGTGTGTGGTAAATGTTGTGATGAAGACGTGTGAAAGTGGAAAAAATGTCATGGAGGGGGAGGAATGTGAAAAATGTGGGTATGAAACGCTGTAAAATTTTGAATAATTCAAAGTAAATCACTACCTTTGCAGCCAAATTTGTAATAAAACACCAGTGAAAAATGAAAAGTAAAGTACTGACAGCGGGGCTGATGTGTTTGCTATCTTCAGTTGCGTCGGCTCAAAAGGTTGTTATCAATGAGATTATGGCGAGCAATGTGGACGTGGTGCTTGACCCCTCCATGAATTACGGCTCGTGGATGGAACTCTACAATCCAGACTCGAAGGCTTTTAGTCTGGAAGGAATATACGTGACGGATGATTCGCTGAACTTGAAGAAGTTCCGTCTGAACGAAAAGGACTACGACAATGAAGTGCCAGGCAAAGGTTTCAAGGTTATCTATTTTGACCATAACGATTTGTTTGCACCCTGGCAGGTGAATTTCAAACTGGAATATGAAGGCGGCGTAATTATGCTGACTGACGGCGAAATGGTGCTGGCAAAGGCAACTTATCCGCAAGCCATCGGACGTACTTCGTATGCACGCAGGGTGGATGGCGGCAATATCTGGGCTGTCACTTATACGCCGACTCCCAACGGGACCAATGTGGGTTCAAGGTTTGCCACCAAACAGATGGACGCACCTGTGTTTGATGTGGAGACTCCTTTCGTGAAGAACGGAAAGACGGTGACGCTCACATGCAGCAATTCTTTAGCCACCATTCGCTACACATTGGACGGGTCTGCACCTACGCCTGAATATGGCGAAGAATACAAAGCCCCCATTAAGATAAACGGAAACACCGTGATTCGTGCGCGTGCCTTCCGCGCAGGCTATCTGCCCAGCGAAGTGTCAACACGAACCTTTATCACAAATGGATGGAACTATCCCTTCCCTATTATTTCTGTAGCGACAGAAGAAGGTAATCTGTACGATTGGGACAAAGGATTATTCTCGTCTTATGGTGAATACGGACGTCCAGGCAACGGTAAAAGCTATAACTGTAACTGGAACATGGATTGGGATCGCCCTGTCAATTTTGAATTTATCACGGCTGATGGTGAATACGCCCTCAGTCAGGAAGTAGATATGTCGATGTGTGGTGGATGGAGCCGTGCATGGACACCCCATTCATTCAAGCTGAAGGCTGCGAAATACTACATGGGCAAGAACACCTTGGACTATGACTTTTTCCCCAATGCAAAGCCAGGACTGAAACACCGCACACTACAAATTCGTAATGGTGGTAACGACACTAAATACCGCATTAAGGATGCCGCTTTGCAGGAGGTGATTCGCCGCTCCGGTCTCTACGTGGACGGTCAGGCATGGCAACCTGTTCATGTCTTCCTGAACGGCGAATACTACGCTGTGCTTAATATGCGTGAGCCGAACAACAAGCGTTTTGCCCAGTCGAACTATGGCATGGATCCCGACCTGATAGACTTGTTCGAGATGTCACCAGACTCTGGCTATGTGCAGATGGTGGGTACAGCCGACAAGTTTCTGGAGTGGTATGACCTCTCCGCCAATGCCGAAGACTCTGCCGCATACGCGGAAATCTGCAAAATAGTGGATATCGATGAATATATCAACTATATGGCAGTAGAACTTTACCTTAACAATACTGACTGGCCACAGAACAACGTAAAGGGTTTCCGTGACCAGAACGATGGAAAGTTCCACTTTGTGCTTTTCGACCTCGACTTTGCTTTCGGCAATGACCAGGAAACCAACACTCCCAATCCGTTTACTGCCTTTGCAGGCAAAAAGACTTACAATTTCAACTCTCTTTACGGTAAAACCGAATGGTACTACGACGAAGATACGGACAATTGGGAACAAAAATGGGTGACTCCCTGGCATACAGGTGACCGTAAGACGGAGGAAATTAAGTTTGTTACCATTTTCACCCGTATGTTGAAGAATGCATCGTTCCGCCGACAGTTTATCGACACCTACTGCATCCTGGGCGGATCCGTCTTCGACCCCACTTACGTGAAGAATGTTGTCAATGAAATGCGCGATTACATGAACATGGGCATGAGTCTGACCAATGAAAGCTGTTCGACATCAGCCTCAAACGTGACGACAAGGCTCAGTTCAACCCGCCAGACAGCCATGTTCAACACGTTGAAAGCCTATACGCCCATGCAGATGAAGTCTGCCAAGAACACAACCCTCAACCTCTCCAGTTACATTCGCAACGAAGAGGGCAATCAAGTGGCATTCGACGAAGCCCGCATCATTATTAATAATATAGAAGTTCCCACCGGTAAAATGAAGGGTAAGATGTTCTATCCGCTGACGGTAAAAGCCGTTGCACCTGCTGGCTACAAGTTTGAAGGCTGGACAGACATCACCGGCAAAACGATTAAATTTGAAACCCCAGAGCTGGAATTGCCCACAGTTTCCATGCAGACCTACAGGGCTACTTGGGTGAAAATGACCGACGAAGAACTGGCTGCAGCAGGGATGAAGGCTTCACCCGTTGTGGTTAACGAAGTGTCTGCGGCTAACGATATTTACGTCAGCGACTATTTCAAGAAGGACGACTGGGTGGAACTGTACAACACCACCGACGAAGACATTGATTTGGCAGGCTATTACCTCACCGACAATCTGTCAAAGCCACAGAAATATCAGATTCCTACTGATAACCCTGCCTTGAACACCATTATTCCGGCACATGGCTACAAGCAAATATGGTGTGATAAGCTCGTCAACATCGGTAGTGTTATTCACGCTAATTTCAAGTTGGCGAAGGAAGGTGGCATTGTGATGCTTTCAAAATACGGTGCTGATGGCGAACTTGTCTATCAGAACGTGTTGGAATACACCGAACATACAGATCGTCAGTCATACGGGCGTTATCCTAATGGAGCCTTGCGTTGCTGCCTGATGGAACGTCCCACACCACAGTCGCGCAATATCCTTACACCCGCAATGGCTCCGTCCCTTACAGGTGTGAAGGGCGATGTGGATGGCGACGGTATGTTCACGATTGCCGACGTGACAACACTGATTAATGCATACTTGGATGAGTCTGCCATGCTGCCACGCTATGATGTCAATGGCGACGGTCTGTTCAACATCAAAGACATCACCGACTTGATTGACTGGTATTTGTCTATTGGAAATTAACCTCTTACCTGCCCGTTTCCCTTAATGACCCATTTGTAGGTGGTGATTTCCTCCAGTGCCATGGGACCACGAGCGTGAAGTTTTTGAGTGGAAATGCCAATCTCGGCACCGAGTCCGAATTGCGCACCGTCCGTAAAACTGGTGGGTGCATTGTGATAGACACAGGCTGCATCTACAGCACGAAGGAAACGGCTGGCAGCATTGGCATCTTCTGTAATAATACATTCTGAATGCCCTGAACCATACAGACGTATGTGCTTCAGGGCTTCTTCTATGTTGCTTACCGTCTTGATAGCCATAGTGTAAGACTGAAACTCTGTGCCAAATGTCTCTACGCTGGCAGGCCTCAACAGTTCGGCCGGATAGCGACCTTGCAGGGCTGCCAACGAAGGCTCATCCGCATAAATCAGCACGCAGCTCTTTTGCAACGGCTCACAAAGTGCAGACAAATCGCCCAGGCGGTCTTCATGGATGATGGTGCAATCCAGCGCGTTGCAAACACTGACACGGCGAGTCTTGGCGTTGTTGATGATGCGTGCACCCATCTCCACATCCCCATCCTTGTCGAAATAAGCATGGCAGACACCTGCTCCCGTTTCAATCACAGGCACCGTGGCTTCTTGGCGTACAAAATCAATGAGCCGTTTGCTGCCACGGGGAATCACCAAATCCACCTTGCCGTTGGCGTGGAGCAGGGCGGCCGTGGCTTCGTGCGTGGCTGGCAGCAGTTCGATGACGTGCTCATTGATGCCAAATTGCCGCAACACATCTTTTATAATAGAGACGATGACTTTGTTAGAATCATCCGCATCTTTTCCTCCCTTCAGAATGCAGGCATTCCCCGACTTCAGACAAAGCGAGAACACGTCGAAAGTCACGTTGGGACGTGCTTCATAGACAATGCCAATCACCCCGAATGGTACAGAGATGCGCGTCAGTTCCAGTCCGTTGGGCAGAACATGATGCTTCAGCGTGCGTCCTAATGGGGATGGCAACGTGCTTACCTTTCGTGTGTCGTGGGCAATGTCCTCAATACGTTGGGCGGTCAATTTCAGTCTGTCGTACATTGGATTGGCGGCATCCATTCTTGCCAAATCCTTTGCGTTGGCATCAAGAATTACTTGTGTTTGCTGGATGGCGGCATCGGCAACGGCATTCAGTACGCGGTCGATGGTTTCGCCCTCAATCTGTGCAAGGTCGAGCGATGCGTCCTTGACTAAATCAAAAATTCTGTGCATGGTGTGTTATCTCGGTCGTTCATGAGTTTAACAAGAATGTTCTCGCGTTTTCCGTTGGCAATGATGACGCTGATACCCGCTGCGGCCGCTGCAAAAGCTACCGATGACTTCGACTGCATTCCGCCTCTACCTGCCGATGACTTCGATTTTTGGATGTAATCGCTCAGGTCCTTGCCAGGCTTCACAATGCTGATGAGCTGCGCACCAGGCTCTGTGGGGTTCCCTGTATAGATGCCGTCGATATTGCTCAGGATGATGAGTGCCTGCGAGTGAGTCATCTGCGCAATCAGCCCCGACAGTTCGTCGTTGTCGGTAAACATCAGTTCGGTAATGCTCACGGTGTCGTTTTCGTTTACGATAGGCAGCACACCATTTTCCAGCATGACGCGCATACAGTTTTCCTGGTTCTTGCGGTGCTCATTGTCTTGAAAATTTTCCTTGGTGGTCAGTACCTGTCCTACGGCAATGCCATATTCGCGGAACAACTCAAAATAGCGGTTGATGAGTTTTGCCTGTCCCACAGCGGAGAAAAGCTGCCGCTGATCCACCGAGTCCAAGTCGTGCTGAATGTGCTTCAACTCTCCGCGTCCGCTGGCTACTGCACCCGATGAAACCAGAATGATTTCGTGTCCCTGTCCCCGCAGTTCGGCAATTTGGTCCACCAGTGCCGACATACGGGTTACATCCAACGACCCGTCTTGTCTGGTCAGTACATTGCTGCCGATTTTAATGGTTAATCGCATTTTATCCTCCTATTTTTGCTATTAGATGGTGTTTGTTGAAAATGTCCAAAGCGTGCCTTTGAAGTTCCTCTGAAGGAGCCTCCATGTGGATGGCTTCGGGATTGTATGTGGTACCCATTCGTGCATGCTTCCCTTTCCCTACATCGTGGTAAACCAGCAGATTGACCATTTCGGGCTGTGTGGGGAGTCCTGCGATGAACTTTGCACTCTGTTCCAGATTCTGGTCATCTGCATTCACACCCACAATCAGCGGAATGCGAATCCAGAACGGACATCCCTTGCTGCTGACCAACCGGATGTTCTTCAGGATTTGCTGATTGGGCACACCCGTGTAACGCTGGTGCAACTCGCTGTCCATCAGCTTCAAATCTATCAAGAACAGTTCGCAGCGTTCTGCTACTCGTATTACGGTTTGCTCCGAGGCAAACAACGTCGTATCGACCGTTCTGTGAAAATGCCTTCTGCCCAGTTCGTCCAGCAGTTCGCACAGATAGTCGGGGTGCATCAGTGGTTCACCTCCACAGATGGTGACACCACCGCCCGAATCCTCCATTACCTTGCGTTCTTTCTCCACGATGGTCATCAAGTCATCCATTTGCCAAGCCTTCCCCGCCATTTCCAGTGCCAACGTGGGGCATTCGTCCGTGCAACGTCCACACAAGATGCAGTTGCCTCGTTCCTGGATGCCGTCAGCCGTCAGCACGAGATTGTGCTGTGGGCAAACCTCCACACAACTCTGACAACCAATGCATTTCTTTTTCGTATAGAGTTTGACAGGCTTTTCGCTCAATCCCTCAGGGTTGTGGCACCACACGCAGTGCAGGGGGCAACCCTTCATGAAAATGGTTGTTCTGATGCCAGGTCCGTCGTTGATGGCAAAACGCTTGATGTCGAAGATATAAGCCATGATTCCATAAATTTTCTGCAAAGGTAAGGATTTTAAATGAAGAATGAAGAATGAAAAATGAAGAATTTTTTAAAAATGAAGAACCCTCGAAACAGACGACATAAAAATCAAGCTGAGACAAAACACATGAATATGTTGTTTTGTAAAGCCTGTGAAAGATGTAACAATTTCAGTTCTTCCGCCACCACAGTAGCACTGCATTGCCACCGCGGTGGCAAAGTTCTCTCGCTGCAGTAGCAATGCAGTGTCACGGCAGTAGCAATGTAGTGTCACCTCAGTGGTAAAGTTCTCCCACGGCGGTAGCACTGCAGTACCACTGCAGTGGCAAAGTTCTCCCACAGCGGTTAAGTGTTGAAACGCCAAGTGCAGTGTTTTGATTTGTCATGTGCAGTGTTTTGATTTGACAAGTGTAAAGTTTTGTTGAAAAAACAGTAAAAAGACAGACAAATGTTTGGCGATAAAAGAAAAAGTCCGTACATTTGCGGCGACTTTCGGTTTTGCCGAAATTGCGGAACGCATGATTTGCGTTTTTTCGCTGACATAGTTAATTCGAGGAGCGTATGCTCGTCTTGTAACTTGAAACGTGAGAAATTTCAAAAGAACACAAGATGGCATAGTGATTTCTCCGCGCCTATGGCGTGGGATTGTTGTATCACTATATCTTTGTTCATAGGTAAATTCTCACGACCTCAAGTTAGAGATGTAGGGCACGCCAGTTCTACGCTCTTTTTGTCTCACATTATTTATATATAGTAGCCGCAGGGCTGGGCGGTTGTTGATAAGGAACTTTTTCTTTTTAACCCTATTATTAACCATTTTAATTTATCAACAACAAAATGAGAAAAAAAATTACTTCTTTAAAAACGCTTCTCATTGCAGCTGGACTGTGTATGGGAAGTAGTGCGTGGGCAGGCGATGTCTACACAATTCTTTATGGTACTCCAATTTATGACACAGACGAAACAACCATTATCGGAGTAACACCACAGACAAACTTTACATCTGCTGATGGAACCACGGCATCAGACATTACACATACAGATGCCAATGGAGCCAATTGTGATGCGGCCATGCCTATTGGTGGTTCGGTTTTGTATTCTGGTACATCTTTCTCAAAATCATTTGAAACCGTTGCAACAAAGGGTATAGTACATTTCGAGGCAAACTATACTGCCACAACAAATGGACAAGAAACATGGAAAGTGGTAGATAGCAATGGTGTTGAGATTTTTGGTACCACAGACTGTGGTAAGAATAATGGTAATGGCACCATGAATTGGGGATTTTGCAATGGAGTTTCATTAGGTACGAACTGGTTCCGTCAGGCACGTGGTGGTCATAACCGTGTTGTTCTTGATATTAATTTAACCACAAAAAAAGTTGCTTATACTGTTTTAGTTTCAAGTGGCAACAATTCATATTCAACTCTTACTGGAACTTACGATTTACCTAATGGCGTAGTTGATGTGAAAGGTCTTACAGCCACCCATGGGGGATACGATTCTTATATGGACAACGTGTCTTTCTACAATGTCTATGATAATGCAGTGACAGAATACGCTTATACTATAAACTATCAGTTAAATAATACTACTATAGCAGAGGTGGCAGGTGCAGGTGAAGCTGGTAGTAAAGTAAATGCAGAAACATCTATTTGGAATGCTGGTAAAACGAAGAAATACTATGCAACAGGTAATACTGAATTTACGATTGCAGCAGGGACTAACACATTCAATGTAGCAGTTCGTGAGGCTGAAACATGGACATATACTGTAAATGCAGTTGATGCCTCTAACAATGTACTGAAAGCACTTAGTACAAATTCGGTTGTTGAAGGCGAAACGGCTAATTATGGATATCCACAGTACATTGCAATTGATGGAACACTCTATACATCCGCAAAGCAAAGTGGTAATCCTTGGTGGGGCAAGAGCTTTACACCCGCTCAAAACAATGAAATCCAAACTGTCAGCTATAATCTGGTAGAAAATGTCGCAAATATTGTTTTCTGCGAAGAAGCAGAAAACATTACAGGCTTGACTGTCATTAGTGGAGGTAACACAGATATTCGTGCATCTAACAGGCAGGGTGCTTATGCTGAAGCAGACGTTGTTGTTACTACGCTTCCTGCTGGTAAATATATAGTATCTGGAGCTACTTACGGTAATGCAGGAACTACTTTCACGATTAAAGCAGGTGAAGCTACTGTGTTAACAATTACAACTAGCGGCAATCCTGTACATACCGCAGGTGAGGAATTTACGCTAACAAAAGCAACAGATATTGTTATTGCACAAGCTGGTAATGGTGGAAATTCACCAAAGGTTCTGGATTATCTTTACATCCAAAAGACTGCTGACATCCTTGTTTCTACAACCGAGCTTGAAGGCTACAAGACATTCTACAATGCTACAAAGAGCTTTGAGGTGGATGAGAACACTACTATCTACAAGGCTGCACATGTTAGTGGTGATGAGGTGGCTATCACGGCTGTTGATGGCAAGATTATTCCTGCTGGTCAGGCTGTTATCTTGAAGACCGCTGCAACAGACTATGTCATCACACTGACTGAGACAACTGCTGCAAGTGTTGATGACTTCTCTGGCAATGCTTTGCAGGCTGCTGCAAGTGCAGGTGTTTTGAGTGGTGCTTACATCTTGGCATACACAGATGCCAATGGTCTTGGCTTCTATGAATTTACAGGCTCATTGGATGCTGGCGACGTTTACGTTACTGCTGCTGCAGGTGCTGCTAAGCTCCGCATTTCAGTTGAAGACGAAATGGCTACTGCTATCCAGGCTATTGCAACCGAAGACGTGAAGAGCAACGTAATCTACAATCTGAACGGTCAGCGTGTAGTGAAGCCTCTGAAGGGCATCTACATCCAGAACGGAAAGAAAATTCTTGTGAAATAAAAATGTGTATTCATGGATTATAATGTAAAACATCGAAAAAAAGGAAATATAACAATGAAGAAGACATATATTGCACCCCGCGTTGAGGTGAACGAAATCGGCGCAGTACAACTGATTTGCGAATCAAAATTTAACATAAAAGGCTCCATCAATGGTACTGAAGCTGGTTTCCAGAAAGCCGCAAAAGACCGTGGTGACTACGAGCCAGCAGAAGATGGTAACTTCGGCGACCTCTGGTAATTAAACAGGTTGTAACGCCCATTGGGCGACAACATATTTTTTAAAAAAGAAATTATGCCCATTACCAGCCAGCCGTGAGGTTCGCGGGGCATTAGGTTGATATTTTGTTGTGTGTTTCCTCTTTCGTGGAGGTAAACACGGACAGAATGAAGGCAGCTCCTTCGCAGCGATGCGCAGGGGCTGCCCTGCTTTGTTTGAGTGTTTTTGTTGCAGAATGTTGCTTTTTCGTTGCAATTTTGATAAAATATTTCCTTCTGCATTTGCAGTTTGTCATTTTATGCTTACCTTTGTGGCAAAATACTTTAACTGCCGACGGCAATAAAAAACATTTCATCATGAAAAAACCAATTCTTGTATGCGGAATGGCACTGACTGCGATGTCGGTCTTTGCTCAACAGAGGGCGGTACCTACTGAGGCTGAGATGGGTGCTTACATCATGGTTTATCACAAAGACTGCGACCACAGTCTGCACATGGCTCTGAGTTACGACAGCTACAACTGGACGTCGCTGAACGATGATAAGCCCGTCATCAGTGGCGACACGATTGCTGTGCAGAAAGGCATTCGCGACCCGCACATCTTCCGAGGACCCGATGGGGGATTCTATTTGGCAATGACCGACTTGCACATCTTTGCACAACGTGAAGCAGCCGACCGTGCTGGCTATAAGGAGGCTCCTGCTTATCGTACTACGGAGTGGGAGCGTGACGGTAAACTCTATGGATGGGGAAACAATCGTGGGCTGGTGCTCATGAAGTCGTTTGATTTGATTCACTGGACACGCACCAATCTGGATTTCTCTGCTTTGACGTGTCCCACGGGCATTACCGACATCCACGGAGTACCCGTGCCGTGGAGCGAGGTCGGTTGTGTGTGGGCACCTGAAACCGTCTATGACTACGAGGCTGGTCACTTGTTGGTGCATTTTACCATCCGCATGAAGACGGGTGCAAACATGATTTACTATGTCTATATGAACGACGACTTCACCCAAATGCTGAGCGAACCCAAACTCTTGTTCGAGGCACCTCACGATGCCAACGGCGTTCCCCGTTACACCGTGATTGACAGCGACATCATCAAAGTAGGTGACACATATCACCTTTTCTATGTTTCTCACGAACATACGGCTACGGTGAAGCACGCTACCAGTCGCAACGTGACAGGTCCCTACATTCAGGACGACCTCTACAACGATGGCGAGAAGCAGGGTCACGAAGCACCGAACTGCTGGAAACGTCTGGGGCAGCAGAAGTGGGTGATTATGTTCGACAACTACAGCCGTCGTCCTCACAACTTTGGCTTTGTGGAAACGACCGACTTCAAGACATTCCAGATGATTGGCTACTTTGACCAAGAGGGTAGCCCGATGAAGCGTGCCAACTTTGCAGAACAGAAACATGCCGCCGTGGCTCCGCTAACCGTGAAGGAAGCCAAAGCCTTGGAAAAGTATTGGAAGAAAAAGAAGTAGGAATTATAAAATTGAAAATTGAGATATGAAATACACATTATTTATTATAGGACTGCTGATGTCCGCCTTGTCGGTCAACGCACAGTCAAAACTTTATCCGCAGCACTTCGACCTCAGCGAGGTGACGCTGCTCAATGGGGTCTTTAAAACAGCTCTCGACACCAACAACCAGCTTCTGCTCAAGTACGATGCCGACCGCCTGATGGCTCCTTTCATTCGTCAAGCAGGGCTTCACACTAAATCTTCCAGCAAATACTACGGCTGGCTCAATCAGCACCCCTCGTTCCCCAACTGGGGTCTTGACAGCTGGAGTCTGGAAGGACATGTCGGTGGCCACTACCTCACCGCTCTTGCTCTTGGTTATGCTTCCACCACCGATGCTACCATGAAGGCAAAGCTGAAAGAACGTCTGGACTACTGCCTTGACATCCTGAAAGATTGCCAAGATGCTTACACCAACGACACCAAAGGCTTAAAAGGTTTCATCGGTGGACAACCCATCAATCAGGTGTGGACAGGACTCTATGCCAACGACCTGACAGAATTTCGCAAATACGGCGGTTGGGTGCCTTTCTATTGCCAGCACAAAGTTCTTGCAGGATTGCGTGATGCCTACATCTATACAGGTAGCACCCTGGCAAGAGACCTTTTCCGTGGACTGTCCGACTGGAGTGTCAACGTCGTGAGCAAACTCTCCACCTCCGATATGCAGGGGATGCTCGGTTGGGAACATGGTGGCATGAACGAAACCCTGGCCGATGCCTACAAACTCTTTGGCACAACCAAGTATCTGGACGCTGCCAAGAAATACAGCCATCAGCAGATGATTGACGGCATGTCAACCCTCAACAAATCTTTCCTCGACGGCAAACATGCCAACACACAAGTGCCCAAGTATATCGGCTTCGAGCGAGTTTGGCAAGTGTCAAGAGACAAAAGCCAGTCGCTTGCCAATGCCGTCAGTGCTTACCGTCGGGCAGCCCATAACTTCTGGACAGACGTAGCCAACGAGCGTACCGTCTGCATCGGTGGAAATTCCGTCGATGAACACTTCCTTGCGGCCTCCAATGCCAACCGCTACATCTCCAATCTCAATGGCCCCGAATCGTGCAACTCTAACAACATGCTGAAACTCTCCGAAGACCTCTTCGACGAAACCCACGACAGCAAATATGCCGACTTCTACGAAGCCACCATGTATAACCACATCCTTTCCACCCAAGACCCGCAGACTGGCGGCTACGTCTATTTCACCACGCTGCGTCCGCAGGGCTACAAAATCTACTCACAAGTGAATCAGGGCATGTGGTGCTGTGTCGGAACAGGCATGGAAAACCACGGCAAATACGGTCACTTCATCTATACCCACTCCGTAGATAACGACACCCTCTTTGTCAACCTCTTTACAGCCTCCGAACTCAACAGCAAGAAATTCGGCATCCGTCAGGAAACAGAATTTCCTTACGAACAACGCAGCCGACTCATCATCACCAAGGCAGGCACTTATACCCTTGCCATCCGTCGCCCCTCCTGGCTGGCTGACGGTGCAACCACATCGCAGCAGGCCGACGGGCAGTCGAAAAGTGGTTTCTACTGCTTCACCAATTCATGGAAAGTCGGCGACGTGATAGAAGTCGATCTCCCCATGCAACTCCGCATTGAGGAGTGTCCCAACCTGCCCGACTACATCGCCTTCAAATATGGTCCCATCCTTTTGGCGGCTAAGACCACCGCTTCTACACAGGCAGAAGCTCGGCAGACGGGACTTTCTTACGAGCGGCTTCAAAATGAATATGCTCGTGAAGGCCGTATGGACCACGCTCCAGGTAGCATGGCAAGCAGCATGGAGCTTACCACATCCCCTCTGCTCATTTGTGAACGGAGCGAAGTCCTGCCCCTCGTTTCGCCCAAAGACCTCGGCAAACTCCAGTTCACGCTGACAGCGCCTGAACCTGTAGAAAATGCCAGCAAGTCCTTCTTCAACACCCACAAGACACTTACCCTCGAACCCTTCTTCAGCCTGCATCATGCTCGCTACGTCATTTACTGGTACCAGCAGAATGAAGAAGGCTACAACCAGAGCGACATGGCAAAAGAAGAAGCAGCCATTGCTGCACTGGGTGCCCGCACCATTGACTACGTAGGCACTGGCGAACAGCAGAGCGAAGCAGGTCATGATGTTTCCTACTCCAACGGATCCACAAAGGGCTCTTACAACGGAGAATTCTACCGTGATGCACAGGCAGGCGGCTACATACAGTATGTGCTTACCATCCCCGACAGCGTGGTTCGCCGGCTCAATGCCACAGACCCCAACCTCTCCGTCATGTGCCGATTCACCGTGGCAGACAAGGGCCGCCAAGGTACGCTTTATATAGAAGGTGAAACCGTTGCCGACATCACCGTCCCCTCATCCATCAAGGGACAAGACAGCAAAGGCTTCTACAACGAAGAATACAAAATTCCCGCCAAAGCCCTGATCGACAAGGACGGCAACATCAAGACCCGACTCACCTTCCGGTTGCAGGCATCTTCCAACACCCTCTGCCCAGGACTTTACTACGTCCGTTTGCTGAAAGACTTCCAGGACCACGCCTACCATTGGCGCTGCACAGACTGGAAGACAGGTGATACGGGGCGCGTATCGCAGGATAAATTCAGTTACGACACAGAACGAAACACCATTACAATCCATTCGGGGACAGGCGCTAATAACGTCTGTCTCTCTTTGGATTACGAACTGGGCGACTACCTTCTTCAGCAATCCCAGAAGTACCTCGTTGTCATGGGGCAAAACCTCAGCCGCACCACTGGCAGCTCATACCTCTGGTGGCTCAACGGCGTCAACCGTGGTTCCAGTGTCGCTCCCACTCAAATCAAATCCTTTGTCAAGACCGATGCCACAGGCAAACGCTACATCGACCTCGTCTTCATCTGGGACATGACCACCACCGGACTCGACGGCAACAACACCGGCACCCAGTACAGCATCACCCAGGGAGCCACCATCCTGGGTCTCACTTCCAACACTGGCACCAGCATCATCAAGCACATCGGCTTTGCCAGCAACCTCGACGAATACCTTGCCAGCCTCTCCGTCAGCCCCATCTACCTCAGCGACATTGTCGCCCTCATCGACCGCTATCTCGCATCTGTCTCCACGGTCACCATCGCCGACATCACATCCCTCATCGACCGCTACCTTGCGCAGTAACAATCTTTCATTTTCTAACCTTCAACCTTCAATTAGTGTTAAAGTTTGCAAGATTCTTCATTCTTCATTCTTCATTCTTATTTAAAATCCTTACCTTTGCACCCAATTTATTGTCTAAAATCAATTTTCAATAGAAATGAACAATCCAAATGTAAAGCCTGCAGAAGGCAAGCTTGGCATCATGGTCGTGGGACTGGGTGCCGTGACTTCTACATTTATGACAGGCGTGCTCATGGCACGCAAAGGACTGGCAAAGCCCGTAGGCTCCATGACCCAGTATGACAAAATCCGTGTAGGAAAAGGCGCAGCAAAGAAATACCTTTCATACAGCGACATTGTCCCTATCGCAAAACTTGACGACATCGTGTTCGGAGCCTGGGACGTCTATCCTGCCAACGCATTCCAGAGTGCCATGTACGCTCAGGTGCTCAACGAGAAAGACATTCTGCCCGTCAAGGACGAGCTGGAGAAGATTGTCCCCTTCAAGGCAGCCTTCGACAAAAACTTTGCCAAGCGTCTCGACGGCGACAACGTCAAGCAGTGCGCCACCCGTTGGGACATGGTTGAAGCCCTCCGTGAAGACATCCGCCAATTCAAGGCAGAAACTGGCTGCTCACGCATCGTAGTCGCATGGGCCGCATCCACCGAAATCTACGTGGAGCCCAACATGGCAGTACACGACACTCAGGCACACCTCGAAGCAGCCATGAAGGCCAACGACACCGTCAACATCGCCCCCTCCATGTGCTATGCCTACGCTGCATTGGCAGAAGGCGCACCCTTCATCATGGGCGCACCCAACACCACCGTTGACATCCCCGCCATGTGGGAAATGTCCGAGCGGCTGGGCCTCCCCATCGCCGGCAAAGACTTCAAGACAGGTCAGACCCTTGTCAAGTCAGGCTTTGCACCCATCATCGGCACACGCTGTCTCGGGCTCAGCGGCTGGTTCTCCACCAACATCCTCGGCAACCGCGACGGACTGGTGCTCGACGAACCCGCCAACTTCCGCACCAAGGAAGTCAGCAAACTCTCTACGCTTGAAACCATCCTCAAGCCCGAGGCACAGCCCGACCTCTATGGTCACGGCAACGACGCCGACGACCAGTACTACCACAAAGTGCGCATCAACTACTACCCGCCGCGCAACGACAACAAGGAAGGCTGGGACAACCTCGACATATTCGGCTGGATGAACTATCCCATGCAGATCAAGATAAACTTCCTCTGCCGCGACTCCATCCTTGCCGCACCCCTCTTGCTCGACCTCTGCCTGCTCAGCGACCTTGCAGCCCGTGCCGGTCGCAGCGGCACACAGCGCTTCCTCAGCTTCTTCCTCAAAGCCCCCATGCACGACTACACAAAGGGTGAAGAACCCGTCAACCACCTCTTCCAGCAATACACCATGCTGAAGAACGCCATTCGCGAAATGGGAGGCTACGAAGCCGACGAAGAAATCGACTAAAAACCCATACACCCCTCCCCCCTCGGGGACCACAAATTACACAAACTACGCGAAACACAGGTTTGTACCCACTTCGTGCAGTTTGTGTAATTTGTTTTTTACACTACAGATTACACGGATTCTTTCTTTCATTTCACAGATTAGAAAGCCCTGTGGGGCTTGGGGAAATTCGTTCAATTCGTTCAATCCGTTGTTCAAAAAATTGATTTCGTTGAGCTAAAAATTCGTCAAATTCGTCAAATTGACTCCGTCGAGCTAAAGGTTCGTAGTTTCAAAAAATCCGAGTAATCTGTGTAATCTGTGGTTCAGAAAGTAGAGTAAAGTGGCGTTTGTTAGAAAAAAGTTGTAATTTCCGTGCAGTCTTTTTGGAAAAGTGGTATCTATGTCAGTAGAGGCAAAAAGTTTTCGATGGATATAGAACAACTTATAGAGCAAGGGAGACAAGGCGACGAGACTGCACTTGGAAGCCTGTATAAGGCATATCACCGACAAATGACGGGGATATGCCAACGCATCACAGGCAATCGTCAAGTGGCAGAGGAATTAGCACATGATGCATTTCTGCTAGCCTTTGCCAAGATGAATCAATTGCACGACCCTAGGCGCTTTGAGGCATGGCTGACAAGCATCACAACCCATGTGGCCCGACGCTATGTGCAGCGGCATCACGACCCTGCCATGCTCTCACTCTCCACGTTCTCAGAAGAAGAACTTCCTGGGGAACCTGTTCCAGCAGACGACAAACCGCTGCCAACGATGGCTGAACTGATGGCAGCTGTAGATGCGCTTCCCAAAGGCTATGGACAAGTGTTCAAGTTGGCGGTCATACAAGATATGTCGCATAAGGAAATAGCCGAAATTCTTGGAATCGCTGCTCACTCTTCATCATCACAACTGTCAAGGGCAAAGAAGATGTTGCAGAAGTCACTTGCCCAGTATTGGTTGTTGTGGCTCCTACTGCTTCTGTTGCCTTTGGCCATCTATCTTTACAAAACGAAAAGGACTATTGAAGCACCAGGGCCAGTAGTAACAAAACAAGAGCATACCACGCCTGACACAAAGCATGATGACGAAGAAACTCCAGTGATAGATCAAGGAACCCCAACCATTCCAATTATTACTCCACAGCAGATAGCCATTGTTCCTGTCAAAGTTGTTTTAGCAGACAGTCTTGCTCCTGCAGACACGCTCCATCATACAGGCGAAGATATAGAGTGCACCGACACGACAAGCATTATACATGACAACAAGCTAGTGCCCGACTTGCGTCCTGACAAAGACACTCATATTGCCGACCTGTTCCCAGAAAAGCCGATAGATGCAGCGAACAAGGGGCAAAAGTGGTCAGTAGAATTGGCATACACAGGCAGCATGGGTGATCAGAATGCCAACCGCCCGTTTATATTCACCGCGACGGAGATGACAGATGTAACAAGCGATGTTCCGCCAATCCGCTCTTTCGATAAATGGAGCGACTATGCTGAAGCTTTGCAAAGTGGGACACTTGATGTCGATTACAAGACGTATCAAATCTTGTTGAAGATTGCCCAGAACAACGCTGCTCAGCCTGGTACGGACATGATTGAGCGTAATACTCACCATTACATGCCTATCACTTTCTCCTTGGCATTGAAGTATAAACTGAATAACCGTTTTGGTATAGAGACAGGCTTGAGCTACAGCCGTTTGAAATCAGAGTCCGAAATAGGCACAGGTGGAAATGCCATCCATGAGCAGCAGATCATTCATTACCTTGGTATTCCGCTGAAGGGCTCCTATAATATATATAATGTTAAGCGATGGAGTCTCTACGGAAGTCTTGGCGTGAAGTTGGAAGTACCCACCAGTGCATCGTTCAGTACCAGCTATATTGTAAACGGGCGCGTAGAACTCTCCGAACCCTCCAGACTCCAAGTTCCGCTGCAGTGGTCAGTTGGCACAGGCCTTGGCTTGCAATTCAACATCACGCCTCATGTCGGTTTCTTTGCCGAACCAAGCCTGCAATACTACATCCCGACGGGCAGCAGCATAGAAACCTATCGCACGGAGCACCCGTTCACGTTCTCCTTGCCGATAGGAATCCGTATAACATGGTAAAAATCTAACCCGAACCCCATGCAGTCTTTTCTTGTCTTGTGGCATCTATCCTCATAGAGAAACAAAACAAGAAAAGACAATGCAACAACGACATCAGGATCGCAAACAATACTTTTATGAATTGGCAAATACAGCCCGCGAGTTCTACTTAAACTATCTGCAGCCACACATTACCTTGTCGCCAAACACCCGTGTTCTGGAAATAGGTTGTGGCGAGGGCGGCAACTTGCTTCCCTTCGCGGAACAGGGCTGTAAAGTAACGGGGATTGACATCTGTAAGGAACGTATCAATGAAGCACAGACTTTCTTTACGGAATGCCATCAGCAGGGCACATTCATCTGTCAGGACTTTCTCCTTTCAGGAAATCCAAAGACGGAGGATGAACGATACGACCTTGTACTTGTTCACGATGTAATAGAACACATCGAACCAAATTATAAACGAGGCTTTCTTCTTCATATAAAGTCATTTCTCAAACATAACGGTATTGCTTTCTTTGGTTTTCCTGCCTGGCAGAACCCATTTGGTGGTCATCAGCAAATAAGCGCGGGTCTTGCCTCCAAACTTCCATTTATTCATTTGCTGCCAAAGCCGCTCTACAAAGCCCTGTTGAAGACAGGCGGAGCCACGGCAAGCAGCATGGACGAACTGATGAGCATACGAGCCTCGCGGATGACTGTAGAGGGCTTTGAACGACTGATTTCCGAAGTCGGTTATACCATTTGTCAGCGCACCCTTTGGTTCATCAACCCACACTACAAACAGAAGTTCCATATAAATCCTCGCCGCCAGTGGACTTTCTTTGCCAGTATTCCATATCTACGTAACTTCTATACTACATCAGCGTGGTATTTACTTCGTCAAACTCAAAAATAATCAAAAGATGAAAAGACTATTTTGCGTTACCTCAGTTTTCACACTGGTTTTGGGGTTGAATGCACAAAACGCTCTGTTATTCACGGAAGTTTGTGTCGCGAACATCGACCAAACGATTGATTACTCGAACAACTATGGCGGTTGGGTTGAGTTATACAATCCGACTGCAACAGACGTTTCGTTGGATGGGTGGTATCTAAGTGATGATGTCACGAATCTGGCGAAACATCGTCTGTCAGGCTATGGCATGTTGAAGTCCGGATGCTATCAGTGCATTTTCTTCGACCATAACGCAGCCGATGGTGAATATGGATCCGATGCAACAAAGCAAGTGAGATTCAAACTAAACAGAAAAGGTGGCACGCTGTATCTGTCAAGAAATGGCAGGGAGGTGGACCTGTCCATATCTTATCCTGTATCTGTTCCACGTTGCAGCTATGCGAGAGTAAATTTAGAGGCTGACGTATGGCAGTATTGTGGCATCCCTACTCCAGGCAGAGCCAATGCGGGGCACTATGCGCAGGAATGCCTACCGATACCGGAGGTTGATTGTGAATCCAAACTATTCACTTCTGGTTTCGACGTACATGTACAGATTCCTTCTGGCACGACTCTCCGCTACACGACAGACGGTAGCACTCCGACACTCACAAATGGAAGTACAAGCACAGATGGTCTTTTCCCTGTCTCAAAGACCACAGTATTGCGTCTGCGGTTGTTCTCTGAAGACAAACTCCCAAGCGGCGTGGTCACACGTACATATATATACAAGGACAAGAACTACTATTTGCCTATCGTAGCTGTCACAACAGACCCACGCAATCTCTACGACAACATGATTGGCTGTTATGTAGACGGCAAGAACGGTGTACTGGGACGTGGCTCAACGGGAAAGTCCAACCTTAACATGGACTGGGTGCGTCCTGTCAACTTTGAATATCTGACGGCAGACAGCAAAATGGTCATCAATCAGGAAACGAGTTTTGAAGTGGCTGGCGGTTGGAGCCGCCATTTCAAGCCTGCATCGTTCAAACTTACAGCCAAGAAACTGTATGACAGCAACGGACATTTCCCCCAATCCCCTTTTGCCGCCAAGCCATACTGCGAGTATCAGCAATTGATGATTCGCAACGGAGGAAACAACAATAGAATGGATGGCGGCTCTCGTATCAAGGATGCTATTACCCAGCAGGTGCTGACGACCAGTGGCTTCTATGTGGATGCACAGGAGTATCAGCCTGTCCATGTTTTCATCAACGGCAAGTATTTGGCCATGATGAATGTACGCGAGCCAAGTAACCGTTTCCACGGTGCGGCCAACTACGGCTACGACGATGACGAGATGGACTCATTTGAATATAGTAGTCATCTCTACCATCAAAATAGCGGCACGCGCGAAGCGTTTGACCGCATGATACAACTTTCGTATCATGCTGATACCGATGAAGGCTTTGAACGTGTTCGGGATCTTTTAGACACGGATGAATTTGCCCGATATATGGCAACGGTCTGCTATGCAGGCACCAGTGACTGGGTGCTGAACGACAACAATGTAAAGGGCTATCGCTCGCAGGATGACGGGAAATTCCACTTCGTGTTCTTCGACATGGACTTGACATGGGAAAATACGAATAACGTGGAAGATCTGGATGCCAATGACATCATCTATCTCTACCGCAATCTGAAGCAGAACAAGGCTTTCCGCAAGCAGTTTGTGGCGGCATACTGCATTCTGCATGGCAGCATATATACACAGGAGAGATGCCAACATATTGCTGACAGTATATGTGCATTAGTGAAGAACGCC
>CADCLN010000025.1 GCA_902802265.1 uncultured Bacteroidales bacterium
GTTCTACAACGCGGTTTTGGCATCTTGCCGAGGCTAACTGGCTGAAAATCTAATGCAACTTTTTTGAAAAAAGTTCAAAGCGTCAAAGTTGGGTTAATCAAAGTCCATACCTTTTTGTCTCCAAAGATAAGGATAACAATTCCCAAATATTAAACCCCAATAATCTGGAACACTTATACCACAAGGAATCAGAACTTAACAAACAACTAAAGGAATTAAACACAAGACGGGAAAAGGCAGGTAAGGCTACATATACCCAAGAGACACCTAACAAAGTAACAGACACTTTTAGAATGCTTTGTGCCATCAAGGGATTTTGCAAGTGTGATGGCTTTAATGGATGGGGGAAAAGGGGCAATGCTAAGAAGAATAGATGCATCTTTGAATGCTTGCAAGTATTTGGTTATACAACAATCAAAAAAAACACAGATGCAATGGAAAAAGCTGACCAAAGGAACTATGAGAAGAATAGAGTAATTGCTGCCGAAAGAAGCAACATTGTATTTATTAGCCCACCATTGTAAGTATATAGTTTTGGATTTGCTATTATATGCCCTTTAGGAACATTCCTATTGGGCTTTTTGTTTGGTACTTAATTGCTGCAAAATCTTTTAATTAAGTACCTTTTTATCCCTAAGAAATCCCACTACCTTTGCATCAGAATTTTAGAGTAATTTTTTCAATTATAAAAATAATAATTATGGGAAAAGAAATTATGATGCAACCAACCACAACAATGGTTATGCTCCCACAGACTGAATGGGAGGGTATGAAATCAGACTTGCAAGAACTTAAAGAACTTGTAAGGGTAAAGAGTAGTGAAGAACTTAATGCCCAGTGGATAGAATCTACTGAAGCAAGGAAACTCTTAGGTGTGAGCCAAAAGACTTGGCAGGGATATAGAGATAATAGAATTATTCCATTTGTTCAAGTCGGCAGGAAAATCTATGTAAAGAGGGGAGACTTAAACAAGTTTATGCAAGACCATTATATTAATTCAAAATAAGAAAGGAGGTTATTATGAGTGCCAAAGACTTTATTGATGGAATGCTTGCAGATGCAAAGGAATATGCAAGTATCAGTGTGCCACCATTGGCAGCAGGACAGAAAGCCAAAAGTTTTTTGTTGGAAGATTTAAGGTTTTCCTTATGTAGTGCTATTTGCCCAAGACTAAAGAAGTACGAAAAATCATCTAAGCCAATAAGGGATGAAGTATTACTGCAAGAATTTATTTTGTACTATCACATCTTAGGTTATACAGATGAGGCTGCAAAGGAAAAGATAATATCAATATTAGACCGAAAGGAGGTGTGGGATGGAGAATGAATTTTTGCGCAAGCAATTGCGGATATGTACCTACCAACTGAAACAAGGTACTAAATCAAGTTACTATTTTAGTGGTGGGGAAAGATTGCTACCTAATAGAGTAGGCATAACTCCTGATGGCTTTACACAAGTTAGAAAGAAAGGGAGAAATTTACAACCAATAGCAGGGCAGTTTGTAGCCACTTTCAACAAGAAAGAGGAATCAATGCTAAAACAATATCCTCCTTACATAGTCCGAACACAGATTTGGAAGATAGAAGACTATCCCCAATTTATAGGCTATGGCACTTGTGGAATAACCAATGAGAATGGAGAGACACAAGACACTGGAGACTTGATGGTGTTTTGTTCTAACAACAAATGGGAAACAATAACTATCTTCTTCTTTATAGGAATGGCTACACCACAATTTCGGGATGAGGCTTTTAGATATGCAGCAAGTATTATATAACAAACAGACCAATGTGGGGGATGCTTCACAGCACCCCCACATTGGATATAATTTAATTAGTTATGATTGACTTTATAAGTGCAACCATATCTGGGTGCAAAGATACGATAAATTTTTCACATTTGGTACTTGAAAGTAATAATTTCAAGTACAACAGAACTTATTATGCCATTGATGGGTGTGAGGAAATGAAAATAATAATCATGCACAACATTGGAGAAATAAGGCTGAAAGGTAGTGTGCCATATTTCTTTCAAGGCCATAATTTCACTTTTGACAGAAAGAAGTTTGTGCAAGCCATTGAATATATAAACACCATTACAAACATAGACTTTTGGCAGTCTGATATTGATGAGTTTGAGTTTGGTGTGATTATGGAAGTGCCCACAACACCCCGAAACTACATAATACACCACACTGCAAAGCAAGGGGAAAGGCTTACACAGAATGAGAAAGGCAAAGACAAAGGTAAATTTAGATGGTGGGAAGATAAAACCGTATCACTTAAATTGTATGATGCAGGCAGGAATATCAAGACAAAGCAAAATGAGAATAGAAAACAAGTTATCCGAAATGCAGGATGGGATGATGATAAAGAATATATCAAGTTTGAAATCCACTACAAAAAGCCTCATCTTTGCTTAAATAATGGTAAGGCAATGAAACTCTATTGTTTGGCAAATCCTGAGTGGGAAGATAGACTAAAGGAAGATTTGTTTGAACAATACCAAAGACTATATCCATACAAGGAAATAGCCATACCAACAGACAAAAAGAACTTTGGAACACCAAACATCTATGCCCATACCCTTACAGAATTAGCCATCAATATGGACTGCTCCCCCGAAGAAGTAAAAGGAATGTTGTATAATACCATCAACAATGCCACCACCACACTTTCTAAATCCGACAAAGATGCAAGAAAAAGAGAAGTTACTAAGATACAAGGAACATTGCTAACACCCACTGAAAGCCAATGGGATTTGCGGAATAATCTGCAAGAGGCAATAAACAAAACTTGCACCCCTTAAAATGCACACAAACACCCCTACAACCACTTTTCTTTTGTTGGGTGCATACTTTATCAAGAAAGCAAATTCAAAGGCTTGTAAGGCATTATTCCGAAAACCACACAAGCATAATAATTCTTATGCTTTTATCACACAATAAAAGAGGTATGTCAGTATCAAGCAAACATTCATAGCCATAAAATAACAAAGACACATACCCCACACTATATTTAGTAATTAATTCTCTATATATTAATTAATATAATATAATTAATTATTTATACCTAATAGGAGGCTCTTTTTATTGGAAATGTTAAAAATGATGCCAAATAGAAAGTTATTTTGGAATATTCCAAGTTCTTTGAATTATTTTGTGTACATTTGCACTTGCATCGTAATGATGCAGACATATTGCTCGATTGCCTTTGAAATCACCACCTCAAACAAAGAGAGCAAACAGAACATGGATAGAGCCGAACCAGTATTGGCGTAGGCTTTTCCGTATCATGTTCGAGTTTGTGGTGAACCTCAAAGGCGTATGGAGTAGTTCTGCGCCTTTTTCTTATGGAATTTGCAGATGCTTAAATGAATATAGTATTAACAAATAGAGCCGATGGGTGATGGCATATAAATACCCAAAACAACAATGAAGAAAGTGATTTTACTTTTATTGGCAATACTGCCTTATGTGAGTGCGATGTCACAAAAAGATGAGGAAGGTTATTTTGATATAACCCAAAAGCAAGACAATGGTATTATTTTACGTCATCTTCAAACGCCATATCAACGCATTAAAAAGCAGGTAATAGTAGAGCCTAAAAACTTAGATACGGATATATTTGTATCATATTACAATGTTTTAACCTCAGAAACTTTTAAGAATGGAAAGAAAAGAATTCTATATAAATTGGGTTTTGCAATAGATGACCATATTGATTTTCACATTGTAAAAAATAGTCGGTTGCTAATTAAACTGACCAATGGACAGACTATAATGCTTAAAACAACTCAAGATTGTCCTGCACGTTATATGTCCGATGATTTGTATCATGCAAGTGTAAGTTATGTTATAAATGCGCAACAACTCAATAATATTATAAAAACTGGAGTTTCGAAGTTTAGGATAGAGACATTGGGTAGAAATCTTGATGTCGAAGCCGATTTTGATGTTAGTGAAATAACTAAAGAATACAAAACAGGCTTGTATGACAGACTTAAGAACAAAAAAGACTCCTTTTTGTCTGATTTCTAAAGTAGTAAGTTATATTTGAGACGATGGGTATTAATTAATGAAAAAGTGTGGGTATAAACATGAATATGATGGGTGAACCAAAATAAGATTGATATGAAAGCGAAGATAATATTTGTAATGCTTGCGCTAATTCTTTTTGCTACGCAAGGAAGTTCACAGAAAACAAAGATGACTAATTATAGACAATCTGATATAAAAGGAATGTGGTTAGCGTCCTTTGTTTATGATGAACATGCAAAGGATTGGGTTAGTATTTCTGCAAGCGAAATAGGTTGTTTCGCATTTTCAGACGTTAAAAATAACGGGAAACCAATAGCCATTATGAATAATGGAAATGGGGTTGTGAGGTTTTCTTATGTGCTTACAAATAATACTATCCACATGTATGATATAGAAAATCACTCATTGGAGTTGATTACTATCAAAATGGTATCAATGAGCCGTGGAATTAATTTTGTAGGTGTTATGCAAACTTATAATGGGACTCATAAGGCAAAAGTCAAATTCTTATATCTTGGAGATGGCTCTGATGATTGATTTTTGGCTTCATTTTTAAAATTTTCGCTTCGGCCAATTATGCCCACCCAATAATTGGCAACAAGTTCGATAAGCCCCCCACGGGGGGGTAAGAGTCTCTACCCATCTTCACAGAAAGTAGGGACTTTAATTATGAGTAAAGAATAACAACTATCCATCAAATTAAGTGCAAAGGTAAGCATTTTCTACGAAAAAAGACAAATTGTTGCACCAATGTTGCACCAAAATAAATAAAATCTATTGTAAATATTTGATTACAATAGATTTAAAACATTTTCATAGTATTCCCATGAAGAGTACGGTCGCTACTTTGTTGCCAGCAGCAATGTTTGGGGAACTATGTACCATATAATTATTCTTTCATGTCCGATGCAAAATAGCGTCCAGGTTCACGGGGCTGGTTGTAGCCCACGTTTTCGGTGGCTACGCTGAGACGGTAGGGTATGTCGTGCATCCAGCAGGGGAAGCGTCGGTCGGTGGGCAGGGTGGTGTGGTAGATGCGCAGTTCGCTGCTGTCGCGGGTGCGCACAATGACTTCTTCGCGCCAGTCGCCGAGGATGTCGGCTGCAAGACAGGGGTTGGATTTGGATCCGTTGTTGAATTCGCAGCCGTCAAACTGGAAGATGCGGTCGATGCTGTTCTGCTTCCAGTTGTATTTGCTGATGGCTCCACGGTCGAGCAGTTCGCGGCAGAGGTCGCCATCCCACCATACGGCAGAGTTTTGAGGAATCCAGAAGTCGGTCGGGTGCAGTTGCCCCTTCACGTCGAAGTAGCCACGCTGGCTGGATGACCACATTTCCAGCCCTGGGTTGGTGGGGTCGATGTCGGCTGCCATGCCTCTGCCCACGTCGCTGTTGTCTTTTATCTGGAAGATGATGCGCCCTGTGTGTGCGTCGCGGAAGTCGCTGCCGTCGCGACGGTTTTCATGCACATCCCACACTTGCAGTTGGGTGGAGTCGGGGTAGAACGCCATGAGGTGAATGGCATCGCCGTGTCCCATGCCTGTGGTGTAGAGCGGTGTGCCGTCGTGGTCCACAGCCATGGATCCGTAGGTGATTTCGTCGCAGCCGTCGCCATCGACGTCGGCTACGCGGAGGTTGTGGTTGCCTTGTCCGGAATAGGGCAGGGCGTGAGGGTCGGCGGTGCGCCGTTCCTGGTCAACGGCTTCGGAGTCGAAGAGCCAGCGCAGGGTAAGGGCTTTGCCGTCCCAGTCGAAGGCTGCGAGATAGGTTTTGGTGTAGTAGCCTCGGCACATGATGACGGAGGGGTGGATGCCGTCGAGATAGCCCACACAGGCGAGGAAGCGGTCGCAGCGGTTGCCGTAGGAGTCGCCCCAGCTGCTGACGTTGCCTCGGGCTGGGATGTAGTCCACGGTGGAGAGGGCTTCACCCGTGAGTCCGCTGAAGACGGTCAGGTATTCAGGACCTTGCAGGATGCGCCCGCTGACACGTTGGCGTTGGCGGATGCCCTTTCCTTCGATTTCTTTGTCAATGTCTTGGTCTATGCGGTAGTCGGCGGTGGAGTCGCCGATGACGGTGCCACGTCCATCGCGCGTGCCGTCGGCTGTCTTGCAGACTACTTCTGCCCGTCCGTCGCCGTCGAGGTCATAGACCATGAACTGGGTATAGTGTGCACCGGCTCGGATGTTCTTACCCAAGTCAATGCGCCAGAGGTGTTCGCCTGTGAGCTTGTAGCAGTCCAGATGGACGTTGCCGGTGTAGCCTTCGTGAGAATTGTCGTGGGCATTGGAAGGGTCCCATTTCAGGATGATTTCGTATTCGCCGTCACCGTCCACATCGCCGACACTGGCATCGTTGGCACTGTAGCGGTAGCGTTGTCCGTTGGGGGTAATCCCGCCCGCAGGCTGTTGCAGGGGTATGCTGAGGTATGGGCCTGTGGAGGATGATTTCAGCGTGAATGTGCCGTCTTTTCTCCCCGATTCCTTGCCGTCGTCAAGCGTGGCTACGCGGTAGGTTGCAGTTTGTTTTTCTGCTTTAGCTTTGATGAAGGTGGAGTTAATTAAAGGTTTGGCATTTAGTTTCTTATTGTTGCAATAAACGTTGAATGCTGTCTGTGCTGTATCGTCGTTGAGCAGCCGCCAAGAGATGACTACACTGTCGCCGTCACGAACACAGATGAGTCCGCGCCCCAGGTCTTCGGTCTGTATGCGTGAATAGTCGTAGGCAGGTTGTGCTGCCAGTGGAACGCAGAGCAAAGTCTGCAGCAGGATGCTGTGTATGCGGTGCAGGATTGTCTTCATGCGATTAGTTTGTTATGATGATTTCCTTTTTAATAAAATCTGTAATCGTATTGACTGATGATGTTATACTCTGTGGATGGTACGTAGGAGGTGTGCAGCGTGATGTGTACGGTAAACGGGGAAAGCGTTGGAAGGTTTGCTTTCGTCCGAATGTCGGAGAGGTGTACGTTGTTCAGCATGCTGTTGAAGGTTTGCTTTGCCTTTTCGTCGCAGAGCCAAACGGCATCTGGTATGTGTGTGGTTTCGGCTTCAGCCTTGATGTTGAACGGGGTACTGATGATACCTAACTCCTTCAGGGCTGCATTCACTTTGTCGTAGTGGATGGCGTCGGCTTCTTCGTCCCAGGTGATGCTGTCGAGTGTGGGGTAGTAGCCGATGTCGGCTGTGGCGTTTTCTTTTTTACTGCAGGATGCCAAGAGCAGCAGGGCGGTGCTCAGCAAGACTGTGAGGCGGAAAATGGGTTTTCTCATCTTTTTCTCGGTTATGTGGTTGTTTTAGAAAATTAGCGCAAAATAACGAATAAAAATCAACATTACCAATCAAAAATAGAAAAAAGCTTGTGTTTGGGGCGAAAAAAACATTTTTAGTTATTGCCTTGTGGAAAATAATGGCTAACTTTGCCCCGTTTTTTTGTGATGTTACATATTTTTTAAAAGAAATGGGAAAATTAAACAAGACTATCTTTTGTGTGATTTTTGTCGCCACACTTTGCGGTTGTGGAAATCAAAGTGTGAAAACAGAGGAACTGAAGTGTGTGAACGTGATTGTGGCTCGCGATGCCAACGAATTGCCTCCGCAGTCATATACGGGCAGGACCAAGGCTGCCGAGGAAGTGAATGTGGCTTTTCGCGTGGCTGGTCCACTTTTGCGCGTGTTGGTGAACGAAGGTGACTATGTGCGTCAGGGTCAGGTTTTGGCAGAAATGGATCCGCGTGACTATCAGGTTCAGCTGACAGCAACACAGGCTGAGTATGAACAGATTAAGGCAGATGCTGAGCGAGTGATGGCTTTGTACAAGGAGCAGAACACGACGGCACAGAATTATGACCGTGCCCGCTATGGACTGGACCAGATTACACAGAAACTGAATCATCACAAGAATCAGCTGTCCGACACAAAGCTGCGTGCTCCGATGTCGGGCTATATCAAGACAAAAATCTTTGAGGGTGGCGAAACAGTGGGGGCTGGTATGCCTGTGCTGGTAATGAGTAGTGCCGGAGATATTGAGGTGGAGATCAACCTGCCATCTGCGGAATATATCCAGATGGACAAATACACGGGCTTTTATTGCACGTTCAACATTACGGGCGACACTCGCTATCCGCTGCAAGTGGTTCGCACCAGCCAGGAAGCCAATGCGAACCAGCTGTACAAGGTGAGCCTGAAGATGAAAGGCGATTACGACAGAAAGAAGATTACACCAGGTATGACTACAATGGTTTATGCTCAGGTGAAGGAGGAAACGTCGGGCAACATCCTTGTGCCTGCCTCTGCCATTATCGGGAAAGACACTCAGTCCAGCGTGTTTGTCTATGATGCTGCATCGGGCACCGTGAAGTCTCGCCCTGTGGTGATTGAGTCGATTAATCCTGACGGCACGGTGACGATTACAGACGGACTGAAAGTGGGTGAAAGGATTGTTTCCACGGGTGCTCATCACGTGGTGGACGGACAGAAGGTGGAAGTGCTGAAGCCTGCGTCAAAGTCGAATGTGGGTAATTTGTTGTAAAAACGTAATAAGGAATAAATAATGATGAATTATAGTAAATGGGCACTTGACAATCGGAATTTAATCAACTTCTTGGTTCTCTGCCTTGTCGTTGGAGGTTTCTTTGCCTACAATGCAATGAGCAAACTGGAAGACCCAGAGATTAAAGTTCGTCAGGCGATGGTGGTGACAACCTATCCTGGTGCTTCGGCACATCAAGTGGAACTTCAGGTGACAGACCCACTGGAAAAGTCCATTCGCGAAATGGCTGCGGTGGATTATGTGCAGAGCCAGAGTTATGCTGACCTCAGTTTGATTACGGTGGAATTGAAGACAACCACGCCTCCTGGCGAAGTGGAGCAGGAGTGGGATATGTTGCGCCGAAAGGTGAACAACGCTCAATCGCAGTTGCCTGCCGACGCTTCCACCTCTGTGGTGAAAGACGACTTCGGCGATGTCTATGGTATGTTCTATGCCTTGACAGGTGATGGACTGGACGACCGTCAGCTGTCGGACTATGCAGAGTTGATTAAGCGTGAAGTGGCAGAAATTGAGGGCGTAACCCGTGTGAGCATTTATGGAAAGCGCAATGAATGTATCAACATTGAGATGCTGGAGGACAAGATGGCAAATCTGGGTGTGATGCCTACAGAGGTGCTGCTAACCATCAGTAATCAGAACAAGACGAGCTATGCGGGATATTACAACAATGGCAATCGGCGTGTACGTGTGACGGTGAACGACAAGTTTGACAATGTGGAGGATATTCAGAACATGGTCATTCAGGGACATGAGGATGACCAGCTGCGGCTGAAAGACATTGCCAAAGTATATGAGGGATATGAAAGCGTGACTCGCAACGAGATGGCTTACGACGGCACTCGTGCGCTGGGTATTTCCATTGCCTGTTCTTCACAGTTCGACATTGTGAAGGTGGGGAAGAAAGTGGAGGAAAAGGTGGAGGAATTGGAAGGCCGTATGCCTGCCGGTGTGGAATGCGAAAAAGTGTTTTTCCAGCCAGAGCGAGTGAATGCTGCCATCAGCACATTTTTAATCAACCTGCTGGAGTCCGTGCTCATCGTGGTAGTGGTTCTCATCTTCTTCATGGGACTGAAGAGTGGCATCATCATCGGCACCAGTCTGGTGGTGATAGTCTTTGGCTCCTTCCTCGTGTTGAAAGGTTTTGACGGAACGCTGCAACGTGTTTCGTTGGCAAGTTTTATCTTGGCAATGGGCATGTTGGTGGACAATGCCATCGTGATTGTCGACGGAGTGTTGGTTGACCGCAAGATGGGCAAGCCGAGGATTGAAACTTTGACCTCCATCGGCACAAAGACTGCCATGCCGTTGCTGGGTGCCACGTTGATTGCTATCTTGGCATTTTTCCCCATCTTCCTCAGCCCTGACACGGCTGGTGTGTATGTGCGTGACTTGTTTATCGTGATTGCTGTTTCTCTGTTTCTCAGTTGGGTGCTGGCTTTGGTTCATGTGCCCATTATGGCAGACAACTGGCTGTTGCCCAAGAGTTATCAGGGTGGCACGGCTGCTGAAGGCGGTGATGCGACGGGCAGCGATTTATACAAGGGAGTGGCTTACGATGTGTTGCAGAAAATCATGAGTTTCGGACTGTCGCACCGCTGGACCATGGTGGTGCTGGCTCTTATTATGCTGGCAGTCAGCGGAATTTCCTATAAATTTGTTGACCGTGCCTTCTTCCCCGATATGGAGTATGACCAGCTCTATATGGAGTATAAATTGCCCGAAGGAAACAATTACAAGCAGACGGAGCAAGACCTCATTTCCATCTCTCAAATTTTAAAGAAAAAGGATTACATCAAGCACATCACTGCATCGGTGGGCGGTGCTCCCAGTCGCTATAATCTGGTGAGAAGCATGCCGACCCCATCGTTGGCTTACGGCGAACTTATCATCGACTTCAATTCTCCTGCCGATTTGGTGGCACATATCGATGAATTGCAGTCAGAGATTGACCGCTTATATCCGGATGCATACGTGAAATTTAAGCGTTACAACTTGATGTACAAGAAATATCCCATCGAAGCCTGCTTCCATGGTCCAGACCCCGCCGTGCTGCATCGGCTGACCGACAGTGCGATGGCGATTGTTCGCCGCAGCGACAAGGTCTATCTGCCTACCAGTGACTGGGAACCACTGGTGCCCGTGCTGTCGGTGGACTATAACCAGCAGATGGCGCGTGCACAGGGCTTGTCTCGTTCTGATGTGTCTCTGTCTATGATGACCTATACCAGTGGTATTCCGATTGGTAGTTTCTTCGACGGCATTCATCCTGAGAATATTTATATCAAATGTACAGACCCACAGGGTGAAGATGTGCGCCGACTGACGGGTGTCGAACTGTTTAGCACAATGCCCAACGTGACCCAGTTCCTCAATCGCAGCACTGTGATGCAGCTGATGTCGGGCAACCTAACAAAGGCAGATATCATCAAAGCCATTACCAAGACAACGCCCCTGCTGCAGGTGGCCAACGACATCGACATCGTGTGGGAAGAACCCGTCGTCTGCCGATACAACGGTCAGCGTACACAACGCGTGCAGTGCAGCCCCCGTCCAGGAGTGGGCACAGAACTGGCTCGCCAGGCCATTGCAAAAGAAATAGAAAAGATAAAGTTGCCTGCAGGCTATTCGCTCTCGTGGGAAGGTGAAAAGAAGGCCAGCGACCAGTCCATGAAGTATCTGTTCAATGCCTTTCCGTTGGCCATCTTCTTGATGGTATTGATCCTCATCCTTTTGTTTAAGGATTACAAGAAGCCTACCATTATTTTCTGTTGCATTCCGCTCATTCTGATTGGTGTGATTCCGTCGGTGCTTGTTTCAGGAAAACCATTTGGCTTTGTCGCCATTGTGGGTGTGCTGGGATTGATAGGTATGATGATAAAGAACGGCATCGTGCTGATGGATGAAATTAATCTGGAGATAACTCAGGGAATAGAACCTCGCACGGCACTGATACAGAGTTCCAAGTCGCGCCTGCGCCCTGTAATGATGGCAAGTCTTACCACCATTCTCGGTATGGTTCCCCTGGTGCCCGATGCCATGTTCGGTTCGCTGGCAGTCACTATCATGGGCGGACTTTTTGCGGGCACCATCATCACACTTATCTTTATTCCTGTGCTCTACGCACTGTTCTTCAAAGTAAAATAAAGGAAAGATATGAAAATTACACATTATATATTTTCACTTGCAGTAGTCGCTTTCGCATTTGGCAATGGTCAAGTCGCCCATAGTCAAGTCGCTCAAAAACTGACGCTGGAGCAGTGTCGCGAGCAGGCTCTACAGCACAACAAGACGCTCTCTACAGCCAAACTGCAAATCAAAAAGCAGGAAGCTGACTTGAAAGCCATGAAGACGAATTTCCTGCCGAATTTCAACTTGATGGCAACAGACTTCTACAATACAAGCAAAGTGAACCTGAAGCCAGACCTGAACGGCATTCTTCCTGGCGGAATGGCTGGCTTGAATTCCTTGCTGGCTCAACTGGCAGCGTCACCTGTCTATGCACCGCTGATCACTGGTTTGCAAAGCTATGCCCAGAACATTCAAATGCCCGACGATTTCTTTGAATTCAAAGTGGGAAACGTCTTTGGGGGTAGCATCATGTTGACCGAACCGCTCTACATGGGTGGAAAAATTACGGCAGGCTACAAGATGAATCAGCTGGGTGTGCAGATGGCAAATACCAATGTGCGTCTGAAGGAATCGGACGTCTTGCTCCAAACCGACCAGGCATACGTGCTTTGCATCCGTGCCAAAGAACTCGGCGAGGTGGCACGCAGTTACCGCACTCTTTTGCTGGAACTTCAGAAGAACGTGGAGGCTGCTGTCCGGCACGGCATGAAGACCCGTAACGATGCCTTGAAAGTGCAAGTGAAACTGAACGAAGCAGAACTGAACATCGTCAAGGCCGACAATGCCTCTCGTCTGGCACAGATGAACTTGGCGCAAATCATCGGACTGCCACTTACACAGCAGATAGATGTCACCGATTTGTCAGAGTTCTCCGAACTTTCAAACTCTTCAGATTATTCTAAAAACACAGGAAACTCTGCTTTGTTTGACATCACTCGCCGCCCTGAATACTCTTTGCTCAGCGACAAGACCGATATGGCCCGCCTGCAAATCAAACTGACACGCAGCGACTTTCTGCCAAATGTGCTGCTCTTCGGATCGTACAGCTACCTGCACGGCATGAAACTGCTGGGCAAAACGCTCTTCAAAAACGGTTCTGCCACAGTGGGTGTCATGCTGAAAGTGCCTATCTTCCATTTTGGAGAAGGTCCACAGAAAATCCGTTCAGCCAAGGCTGCCTATCAGATTGCACTCTTAGAGCAGGAGGATTTGAACGAAAAGATGCAGCTCGAAGCCCTGCAAGCCAGCAACAACTTGCGCGAAGCCGCATTGGAGATAGACCTTACCCAGAAGTCCGTGGAACAGGCCGCCGAAAACATGAGAATGTCGAAACAGCAATACGAAGTAGGCACCGAACCGCTTTCAGACTATCTGGAGTCTCACGCCAATTGGCAACAAGCCTCCGCCAGTGCCGTCGAAGCCCGCTGCGCCTACTTACTTGCCTACTCAAAATACCTAAAAGCCATTGGTGAACGCTAAATGTTGAACGCCCAGGACACTAAGCTTTCTCCCCAGGCACAACGATTTGCCCCTTGTCGCTGATTACCGTGCCGCGGCGAACAATACGTGCCGGATTACCTGCCACAATGCAGTGATCCGGCACATCTCTTGTCACAATGCTGCCGCCCCCCACATACACGTGGCTGCCGATGCGCACACCTGGCATAATCATTGAGCGGCCACCAATGACGCAGTTGTCACCGATGTACGTATCACACCACATGCTCTTGCCCTCCAGCGCACCGCGCGAATAGTCATGAGCCAATACCCAAGCCTCGATAAGCACGCGGCAATTCTTCCCGATATGTACCCCACGCGGGTGTGCACGGTCTATCAGCGCACTTCTCGATATCTTTGTGTTCTCCCCAATGTCGCATCCGCGCATCCGGTGATACGACGTAACGAGTTCGTTCAGTCTTTTCGATAATTTCTGCCTTAATGATAACTTCTCCATTTTTTCAGTCAAAATAATCTAATAACTTAGTGAATACGGATTTTGGCAGGCTTTGTAGGCACAGTCAATGCAGAGGCTGCGGTTTTCGTCCGTCACGGGGACAGACGAGTCCTCGATGATGGCGGTGGAGGTCAGTTCCCAGTTTGCCAGCGGATGGTTCACCGTGTTGTCCAAAATGGATATGTTGAATACGGGAGCAAACAGCGTCTGCACCCAGGCCAAGGCAGCAATGTGGCGCCCTGTACCGTAACAGAGGTGCG
The DNA here is from genome assembly GCA_902802265.1 of uncultured Bacteroidales bacterium. GTDB lineage: Bacteria > Bacteroidota > Bacteroidia > Bacteroidales > Bacteroidaceae > Minthosoma. Next base: position 13,930 of record CADCLN010000025.1, read on the forward strand.
TATAATCGCGAGTCAGCTCCGCAGGGGTATGCAGCGATGTGTTGCGTGCATTCTGGATGGCCGTGCCCGTAGGGATGATGATGTCAATGCCCACTTTCTCCTGCACATCTTTGGTGGCATTCGCAATCGCCTCCCATCTCTCTTCCCCCGCAAGTCCCTTGTTCAGATAATACTTCGTGCTGTAGGCATGAACCATTTGCCAAGCGAAGCTGATCTGCTCATTCGTGCAGTTAGCCTTGCAAAAGCTCAGCAGATGGTACAGGTAAGGAACGTAGGTGGAAAACTGAGGGGCATACGAGCTGTACTGCTGCATCACGATGACATCCCAATCCTGAGCAATTAGTTCCGTCATCGTACCCTTCACCACTGGCATCTTCAGTGAGCCAGCCATCAGAGTCAGCGAATCCACAGCATTTGCGGTGATCCGCTCGTCCCAATACTCCAGCGCTGCCCCTCCATGATTCAATATGTACACGCAATAATCCTCGTTCTTTATGCTCGTGCCCCCAATGATGTGCTTGATGCAAGCCGTTCCGTCTGTCGTGTAGCTGTTGCCGATGGCCAGCACCTTCAGGTTCTTCTTCCCGATGGGTAGGGGCGTGTTCTTGATATATTGCAACTCAACACTGTCTGCACTTTCTTTGCTGCACCCCGTCAACACGATGCAACACGCTGTAATACAAAGCGCTTTCGATAACGAAATAAAAAATCCTTTTTCCATATTTAAATAATGTAGATTATCTGAGTCCACTGCCATCTTGGGGCGAGTGAACTCATTTCGGCTGCAAAGTTAAGCAATAATTGCCACAGATAATTCCTAAAAACCGATTTTTTTTCATTTTTTTCAAATAGGCTGAACCGAAATCCTTAGGAAATTGTACTGAAAACTTAAAACAACGCCGATGTTTTTAAAAACGTCGTCGTTGTTTTTAAAAACATCGCCCTTGTTTCTATAAACGTCGCCGATGTTTTAAGTTTTTGGTGCAGTTTTGATTTTTGTCTAATGAACAAATTCCAAAAACATGTCGGTTGGTTCTTGAAAAAGGACTGTACTGATGCTGAAAAAGGACAGTTTTGCCAATTTGAAAGCGAGGTTCTTTGCCGACATGGTGTGTGTATGTTTTTATCGTTGACATTTTAACGGAACCCCGCTCATTTTTAACAATAAATCCCGCTTTCCTACGTTTTTATAGGTGTATAAGCAAAAAACTTTCAGGTTCATGCCCTTTATGAAGAAATTTTTGCTTAACTTTGCAAGTTGAAACGTGAATGGAAGTGCTGTTGTGACTTCTTTTTCGTAACATTTTTAGTCAAGAATGATGAAAGATATTGCAATATATGGCGCGGGCGGCTTTGGCCGAGAAGTCTTCTGCCTAATCAATAAAATCAATGCCGTAGAGGCGACATGGAATGTGATTGGCTTTTTTGATGACGGCAAGGAAAAAGGCGCACCCGTGGGACACTACGGCACGGTGCTGGGAGGCATCAGCGAAGTGAATGCGTGGCCCAGTGAATTGGCGTTGGTGGTGGCTGTTGGCAGTACTGCCAATATGCTGAAAATCACTGCTGGAGTCACCAATCCTAAAATTTCATTCCCCAATATCATCCACCCCGAAGTGGTGTTCTCTGACCGCGACTCCATGCAGATGGGGCAGGGCAACATTGTGCAGCGTGGATCGGCCTTTTCGTGCGATGTCACAATAGGCGATTTCAACGTGTTCAATGGTGGCACGGTGCTGGGACACGATGTGCAGATGGGCTCGTGCAACGTCCTGATGCCCGCCGTGAGAATCTCTGGTGAGACACGTGTGGGCAACGGCAACTTCTTCGGCATTGCATCGATTGTGCTGCAAGGGCTGAAAGTGGGCAACGGAGTCACCCTCGGCGCTGGCAGTGTGCTGCTCACAAAGCCGAAGGACGGCAAACTTTACATGGGCAACCCAGCAAAGAAGACGGAATTTTGATTATTAACTTTATAAAAACAATTTTAGATTATGAATCTCGAAGAATTTATCCAGAATTTTGCAGAACAGTTTGACGACACAGATGCCAGTGAATTCAAGGCCGGTACAGTATTTCATGAACTGCCCGAATATAGCTCGCTGATAGCTCTCTCCATCATTGCCATGATTGACGAGGAGTATGACGTGACGCTGAAGGGTGATGACATGAAGAGTGCTGTGACCATTGAAGATTTGTTCAACATTGTCAAGAGCAAGCAATAATGGCATATCTGAGTTTTAACAATGTGCGTGTAGCGGGATTTGCCACCGGCGTTCCAAAGACTGTGCTGACCAACGAGTCGATGGACGAAGGGCAATACAGCGCATCGTCCTTCATCCAGTCCACAGGTGTGAAGAATCACCGCGTGTCGGAAGAATACACGGCTGGCGACCTTTGCTATGCCGCTGCCGAACAGCTGATTGCAGACCTGGGCTGGGACAAGAAGGAAATTGAGGCGCTGATATTTGTGTCTCAGCACGCAGACTATATCCTGCCAGCTACAGCCTGCATTTTGCAGGACCGACTGGGTCTCTCGAAGGAGTGTTATACGGCAGACCTTTCGCTGGGTTGTTCGGGTTGGGTCTATGGCATGAGTACGGTTGCCGGACTGCTTGCATCGGGCGGTGTGAAGAAAGCATTGCTGATGAGCGGAGATGGCAAGCGTCGCATCAATTATGTGGACCCTCTCTTCGGACATGCAGGAGCCGTAACAGCCTTGGAGTATCAGGAAGGTGCACCTGCCATGCAGTTCTACTTCGGTACGGATGGTAGTGGTTTTGACGCCCTCATCATTCCTGATGGCGGCGCACGCAACCAGTTCTCCGACCAGTCTTTTGTTCCGGAGGATGTGGATGGACACATGCTGACCCGTCTGCAGTCTCGCATGAAGGGCATGGACGTGTTTGCTTTCGGCATTTCATGGGGACCCAAGTCTGTGAAGCGTCTTGCAGAGCATTTCGGCTTTGATTATCAGGACCAGGATTATTACATTTTCCATCAGGCAAACCTGCTGATGAATGAGAAAATCCGCACGAAACTGAAGTTACCAGCCGAGAAAGTTCCTTACTGCTTGCAGGATTTCGGAAACACCGCTTCTGCCTCCATTCCGTTGACCATCGTTTCTCAGCTGCGCGGACAGTTTGAAGAGCGCCGCACGAAGTTTATCGGTTGCGGTTTCGGTGTGGGACTTTCTTGGGGTGCTGTGCATTTTGAGACCGAAAACATTGTAGTTTCAAAATTGGTAGAAATCTGACGTATGGCATACAATCCGTATTCTCTTGAAGGCAAGACCATTCTGGTGACAGGTGCAGGTTCGGGCATCGGACGTGCCACGGCTGTGGAGTGTTCTCGGATGGGTGCACGCCTTGTCCTGGTTGACATCAACGAGGCTGCGCTGAATGACACGCTCGCCATGCTGGAGGGACAGGACAGGGAACACCTCTGCTGTGTGGTCAACCTGTGTGACGAATCTGCCATTGAGGCGATGGCGAAGCAACTGCCACAGATAGATGGATGTTCGCACAATGCCGGCATTACCAATCTGGTGCCGATACAATTTATCACGGCAGAGGAGGTGGAACGCATTCATCGCGTCAACCTGTTGGCTCCCATTTTGCTTACTAAATACTTGGTCAAGAAAAAGAAACTGAACCGTCCGTCGTCCATTGTGTTCACGGCTTCGGCTGGTGGCGTGTTCTGTGCCTCTGTAGGCAACGCCATCTATGCAACGTCGAAATGTGGTATAGATGCCTATATGCGGACAGCGGCACTGGAACTTGCTCCAAAGGGAATCCGCTGCAACAGCGTGAACCCAGGCATGGTGGAAACACCCCTGATCAATCGTGGACAAGTTTCACCAGAACAGCATGAGAAGGACAAAGCAAACTATCCGCTGGGACGTTACGGACGGCCAGAAGATGTAGCCCATGCCACTATCTTCCTGCTTTCTGACGCTTCTTCCTGGATGACGGGTACGGCGCTGAAAATTGACGGCGGATTGACATTGAGATAATATGATGAACGAAAATCCTTTTACCCTGGAAGGTAAAACCATCCTGATAACAGGCGGTGCCGGTGGCATTGGCAGCGAGGTGGCAAAAGTGTGTGCCCAGTCGGGCGCACGTGTTGTACTTACTGATATACGTGAAGATGTGTTGCAGGAAGTCCTTGCATCCCTGCCCGCAGTGGGCTGTGGCGAACATCTTGCGGTGAAGGCAGACCTGACGAGGGCCGAAGAATTGCAAGCGTTGGTGGATGCCTGTCCTGCCCTGGATGGCTTTGTGTGCAATGCCGGTGTGATGAAGCTCACACTTACACAGTTCATCACCGAAGAAGAACTCACCCGCATTCAGCGTATTAACCTGAATGCGCCTATTTTGCTTACACGCACATTGCTGAAGAAAAAGAAAATCAGCAAGGGCGGTTCCATCGTCTTCACAGCTTCGGCCGCCGGTGTCTATCGTGTATCGCTTGGCAATGCCATCTATGCTACGACGAAATGCGGCATTGATGCTTTCATGCGCACGGTGGCTCTGGAGTTTGGCCCCAAGGGTATTCGTTGCAACAGCGTGAATCCAGGCATGGTGGAGACAGCCCTGATAGGTGGATTTACAGAAGAAGAGAAGGCGCGGGAAATGCAGAATTATCCTTTGCGTCGTTTTGCAAAGCCTCTTGACATCGCATTAGGCATTGTTTATCTGTTGTCAGACGCTTCGTCTTTCGTCACGGGCACAGCCTTGAAGATTGACGGCGGAATGACACTCAGCTAATAGTTAATTTTTTTTATGAATAGAAAAGCAAGAGTAATCGCCCTATACCTTCCGCAGTTTCACCCCATCCCAGAGAATGACATGTGGTGGGGAAAGGGTTTTACGGAATGGACCAATGTGGGTAAGGCAAAACCCCTGTTCAAAGGACATTATCAACCAAGAGTTCCTGCCGATTTAGGTTATTATGACCTCCGTATGCCAGAAGTGCGCGAAGCCCAAGCCGAAATGGCACGTGAAGCAGGCATCGAAGGTTTCTGCTACTGGCACTACTGGTTCGGTGGTGGCAAGCAATTGCTGGAACGTCCCTTCAATGAGGTTTTGGCCAGCGGTAAGCCCGATTTCCCGTTTGCTTTGGCTTGGGGAAATCATTCATGGCGCACAAACACCTGGACGAGTGGTGGCAAGAAGCAAGACGCCATGATGGTGGAGCAGAAGTATCTTGGTGAGGATGATTACAGAAAGCACTTTGAATACGTGCTTCCTGCTTTCAAGGATAAACGTTACATCACGGTAGATGGAAAGCCGCTTTTCTTAATCTTCGACCCTGTGGCTGTTCCGCGCGACTTTGTTCCTTTATGGCGTAAATGGGCCATTGAAGCAGGATTGCCAGGCATTCATTTCGTGGGCAATATACAAAATTGCAATAATCGCCCATTGAAAGATGCCAATGGAAATGATTACACTAAGGGCTATTTCACCACAAACGAGGCTGGCAAGTATTACGATTATGTCACCAAGGAACTGGGTTACGATGCTGCAGCAAGCATGGGCACATGGCGTGCGGAAATCTGCACGAAGAATCGCTATTGGTTTGCTCTGCAGCGTCAGCTGGTTTATCGTCTGAACATGAAGGTTTCCAATATCTACGATTACCGTAAGGTGATGCGCCATTACTATGTTCCGGAAGATGCTCGTGAGAATGTTTATCCCAGTTTGTTACCTCAGTGGGACCGCAGTCCCCGTTCTGGCATAAATGGAATTTATCACAATTCGCGTCCAGAGTATTTTAAGGAAACAATAAAAGAGGCTCTTGAACTCATCAAGAATAAGCAGGATGAACACAAGATTCTTTTCCTGAAATCCTGGAACGAGTGGGCTGAAGGTAATTATGTGGAACCCGACTTGCGCTTCGGACATGGATATCTGGATGCAATTCGTGACTGTATAAAGGTTGAATAATAGATTATTGTAGTATGCGAATTTTTATTATATCGCGTGGATATCCGTCAAAGAGAGAACCGCAAAGGGGATGTTTTGAAAAAGATCAGGCTGAGGCACTGGTGCGGATGGGGCATGAAGTCGCCATGTTGAGTGTGGACAGACGATTTCGCTTTTTTTGGCGGCATATAGGAATAACAAAAAAACAAGGAAACGGTGTTACATCATACGATTCTTTCATTGTTCCAGGAAAATTGATTGATTTATTTGGAAAACGTTTTTCTCAATACACAAGGAATAAACAATTGGATTTGGTCTATCAAGCAGCCGTGAAAGATTACGGTAAGCCAGACCTTCTTTATAGCCATTATTTATACAATAGTTATTATGCCTTGTATTTAAAGAAAAAATATAGTATTCCGCTTGTTGGCATAGAACATTGGTCGGAACTTGTGAAAGAAAATCTTTCGCCTCGCATAGATTTCTGGGGCCATAGAACTTATTCAAACCTTGACTTGCTGATAACTGTATCGCCTTTTCTTCAGAAAAAAATTAAAGAGAAGTTTGGGGTGGATTCTACCGTAGTGTATAATATGGTAGGAAAGGAATTTCTTTATAATCCTTCCAAGCAAACTTCTAAACAGAAACGTTATATTTTTGTGGGAAGTCTGTTGCCGATTAAACGTGTGGATTTAATCATTGAAGCTTTTGCTAAATCTGGAATTCCACAAGAAGATTGGTTGCTTTATATTGTAGGAGATGGAGAGCAGCGGAAATTTTTGGAAGATTTATCTGAACGTTTAGGCTTAAAACAGAATATTCTTTTTCTGGGAAAAAAGAAGAAGGAGGAAATAGCAGAGTTGTATCAGAAATCGGATGTAATGTTGTTGGCTTCTGATATTGAAACTTTTAGTGTGGTTTGTATTGAGGGGCTTGCTTGTGGCTTGCCTGTGATAGCAACGAAATGTGGCGGTCCAGAAAGTTTTATAAATAAAGAAAATGGATTGCTGTGCCAGACCAATGATGTGGTTGCGTTTGCAAGGGCATTGAAGCAAATGCAGGAAACATCAAAACAATATGATCGTCAGAAAATAGCAGATGATTGTCAAGCGCAATTTTCCTCTCAAGTCATAGCTCAGCAATTGACAGAATTATTTGAACAAGTTTTGACGAAAGAGAAATAGAACGATTGATAAAAAGGAAAATTAAAACAGAATGGAACGACTTTTACAAAATAAAATTTGCATCATCACGGGTGCAGCGCAGGGCATCGGGCGGGCGATTGCTGAGCAGTTTGCCATTGACGGTGCGGTGGTGTATGCCACGGACATGAAGGAGGGCACGATGGATGTGTGGGCCGAGCAGCTTTCTGCAAAAGCCCAGACGCGCGTGGTGCCTTTGTATTTTGACGTGACAGACGCTGCGGCGGTGAAAGCGGCCTTTATGCAGGTGCATAAGACTGAAGGCAAGATTGACGCGCTGGTCAATAATGCTGGCGTGGTGTTTAATCGAAAGATGGGCATGATTGTGCGTCCGGAGACGGAGCTGATGTTCCGTGTCAACGTGATTGCCGTCATTGAGATGATTCAGCTTGCAAGCCGACTGATGGCACGCACTGGGGGTGGCTCCATCGTAAACATAGCTTCGGTCACAGCGGTATTGGGTTCGCCTGGGCAGGTTGCTTATTCTGCCACGAAGGGAGCTATCATTGCCATGACAAAATCGGCTGCTAAGGAACTGGCTCCACAGGGCATCCGTGTGAACGCTGTGGCTCCAGGCATCGTGAAGACCGAGCGTTTTGCTGAACTCTACGAGGCCAGCGGCGACAAGATAGACCAGCGCATCCAGAAGATAGCCCTTGGCAGACTGGGCACGCCGCAGGATGTGGCCAATGCCTGTGCTTTTATGGCAAGCGACCGCTCCAGCTACATCTCCGGTCAGATTTTGGGCGTAGATGGTTGTGCTTCGATTTAGTTTGAAAGACAAAGCAATGTTGATAGATTTAGACAAAATACCCGCTGAGCGCATTGCCGCGCTCGATTCAAGTGGCAACAAAGTGTCCTATGGCGACATCTGCACACTTTCTGCTGCTGTCAAACAGTCTGTTGGCGAGCGTAGCCTGTGCTTCATGCTGGTGGAAAACACCGCTGGCGCTTTGGCATGGGTCATGGCTTCATTAGCCAGTGAAACACTGGTGCCACTCATCCTCAATGTGAAAACCGAGGCAGGATTGCTTCAGTCGTTGATGGATACTTACAAACCTGCTTATCTTTGTGTTCCTGAAACTTTTGCACTGGAACAGACTTGTGACAGCAACGAAGTGAAAGCTGAGTTCGGCTACAGACTTATCCGCACGGCGAATCCGCTTTGTGCGCTTTACCCAGAACTTTCCCACCTGTTGCCTACCAGTGGCAGCACAGGCAGTCCGAAGTTGGTGCGCCATAAGTATGCGAACATCGAAGCCGCAGCTCTCAATATCTCCACTTTCTTTGAACTAAAAGCCAGCGACCGCCCTTTGTTGGTGTTACCACTCTACTATACGATGGGACTTTCTGTGGTGTTCAGTCACCTGAAAGTGGGTGCAACCGTGCTGATTACAGGTCTCAACATGACTGACCGCCTCTTTTGGTCGTTCATCAAGACAGAACGTGCAACCAGCTTCACCGGTGTACCCTACAGCTTCCACATCCTCAACCTGATGCGATTTATGCGCATGGATTTGCCCGACATGGAACTGCTCACGCAGGGTGGAGGCAAGATGCCTACCGACTTGAACCTCAAGTTCGCAGAATTCTGTCAGCAGCACGGCAAGCGTTGGATTGCTACTTACGGCCAGTCGGAGTGTACTGCTCGCATGGCATGGCTTCCCCCAAAATGGGCCATCGAAAAGGTGGGCAGCATCGGCATAGCCGTTCCCAACGCAGAACTCTCTCTGCAAGACAGCGACGGCAACGAAATCCTGACTCCCCACACAGAGGGTGAAATGTGCTACCGAGGCAAGAACGTGACGATGGGCTATGCACGCCAGCAGAGCGACCTTGCCCTGGGCGACGAGCGCGGAGGCTTTATCCGCACGGGCGACCTTGCATACCGCGACGAAGACGGCTGCTACTACATCGTTGGCCGCATGGGGCGTTTCCTCAAACTCTTCGGAATGCGGGTCGGTCTGGACGAATGTGAACAGATTGTGCAGACCGAGACAGGAGCCGAGTGCGCCTGTGTGGGCACCGACGAAAAGATGATTGTCTATATCACCGAAGCCCAAAAGCAGGAGCAGGTGAAGCAGGTGCTGGTGGAGAAAACCCACATCGTTGCTACAAGTTTCGAGGTGCGCATCATCCCTGAGATTCCAAAGAACGAGACGGGCAAAAAGCTTTTCAAACAGTTGCCCAATAAATAAAGATGAAAGATTTACACATTATATATAATATATACATATGAACAATTTAGAGAAATACAACGAGATTTTTGCAAACGTGTTTGGAGCGCAGCCCGATCAGCTTGGTGCTAACTACTGCAAGGAAAACGTGTCCGAATGGGACTCTGTGCACCAGCTGAATATCATCTCTGAGATGGAAGATGCCTTCGACCTCATGCTCGACCCCGAGGACATCGTGGCTTGCACGTCTTACGAAGCAGGCAAGGATATTCTGCGCAGAAACGGTGTCGAAATCTAAATAGTAAATAAAACTATGGCTCGTTGGGAAATAAAGAATGTACGCTTTGCCGGCGTTTCAGCCTGTGTGCCTAAGCAGATTGTCAAGACTGCTGACTACGACATTTTCACACAGGAAGAAGCCGATACATTCGATAAGACTGTGGGCATCTGTGAACGTCGCATTGCCCCCGATGACATCTGTGCGTCTGACCTGTGTCAGGCTGCTGCCGAGCGACTCCTTGAAGAGTTAGGGTGGGAGAAGGACACCGTCGATGCACTTATCTTTGAATCTGTTACAGGCGACTATCGCACACCGCCCACTGCTTGCCTCTTGCAAGACCGCATGGGACTGAGTGCCGACTGCTTCTGCCTCGACATTCCGATGGGATGCTGCGGTTGCATGTACGCGCTCGTTGTGGGTGGCAATTTGCTCACCACTGGTAATGTGCATCGTGCCCTCCTGTTGGTAGGCGACACAGCGCTTCGCATGGGTAGCATGAAGGATAAAAGCCGCGTGCCCCTCTTTGGTGATGCTGGCACAGCGATTGCTTTAGAGTTTGACACCGAGGCTGAACCCATCGTCATCGACTTCCACACCGACGGTGCAGGCTATACGGCTCTGCACACGCCTCACGGTGGATTCCGTCATCCGTTCACTGCGGAGTCGCTTGTCTATGAAGACTTTGGCCACGGCATTGTGCGTGCTCCCATGCACACTATGATTGACGGCATGTCGGTCTTTGCCTTTGCCATCAGCAAGCCGCCACGTTCTGTCAGCCAGTTTATGACTGACTATCAGCTCGACAAAGACACGGATATCGATTACTTCCTCATTCATCAGGCCAACAAACTCATTGTGGACCGCGTGGTGAAGAAGCTCAAGTTGCCGCTGGAGAAAGTGCCTTACAATCTGGAAGAGTTCGGAAATCTGGGTGGTGCAAGCATCCCTTCGCTCATGGTCACACGCATTCGCGAGCGGCTGCAGGGTGGGGAACCAACCCGCTTGCTCTGTTCTTCCTTCGGTCTGGGACTCAGTTGGGGCACCATGCTGCTGAACTTGAAGAACGTTACCATTCCGGAATTGGTGGAAATTTAATCATGTACCATCAGAGAATGAAGAATACAGGTTCTCCCCCTGAGGGGGAGTGAGAGGGGGTCTAAATGGTAAATAGTAAATGGTAAATAGTAAATAAAAAGATGTACAAAAACTATCTGAAACGAGCCATAGACTTCACGTTGGCTCTCGTTGCCCTTCTTTGCATTGGCTGGTTCATTCTGCTGGTTGCATTCTGTCTGCACTTTGCCAACCGTGGCGATGGGGCATTCTTCACACAGATAAGGCCAGGAAAGGACGCCAAACCCTTCCGTCTGGTCAAGTTCAAAACCATGAACGACAAGCGAGGCCCCGATGGTGAACTGCTCGAAGACAAAGACCGCCTCACGCCTGTAGGTCGCGTTGTGCGCTCGCTTTCCATCGACGAACTGCCGCAGCTGTGGAATGTGCTCCGTGGCGATATGGCTCTGATTGGACCACGCCCCCTGTTGATGGACTATCTCTCCCTTTACACCCCAGAACAGATGCGCCGCCACGAAGTCCGTCCAGGCATCACGGGCTGGGCACAAGTCAATGGCCGTAACGCCATCAGCCACACCCGCAAGTTTGAGTTGGACGTCTGGTATGTTGACCACCTCACCTTCTGGCTCGACCTGAAGATACTTTTCCTTACTGTGAAGAAAGTCCTTGTGCGCGAAGGAATCAGTGCCGAAGGTCAGGCAACCATCGGTAAGTTTGATGGAACGAATTAGTGAACATACATAAAAATAGCATAACCTCAAAACCGTATAACTATATATGAGAAATAGAATTTATCTGTGCCTTGCCCACATGTCGGGCAATGAGCAAAAATACATCCAAGAGGCTTTCGACACCAACTGGGTAGTGCCTCTTGGTCCCAACGTGAATGCGTTTGAAGAAGACCTGAAACAGTTTGTTGACCCTACGAAAGAAGTGGTTGCCCTGTCTGCCGGTACAGCTGCAGTCCATCTGTCGCTGATTGCCTGTGGAGTGAAACGTGGTGACGAAGTGCTCTGCCAGGACTTTACGTTCTGTGCATCAAGCAATCCCATTACCTATCAAGGTGCAACGCCCGTGTTTGTTGACAGCGAAGCCGACAGCTGGAACATGGATCCTGAACTGCTCGAAAAAGCCATCATCGACCGTCAGCAAAAAACGGGTCGTCTGCCGAAAGCCATCATGATGGTCTATCTCTATGGAATGCCTGGTCGCATTGACGAAATCATGGCGATAGCAGAAAAATATCAGATTCCGCTTATTGAAGATGCTGCTGAAGGACTTGGCTCCCGTTTCGACGGCAAGGTAGTGGGCAGCTTTGGTCAGTACGGCATACTCTCGTTCAATGGCAACAAGATGATTACCACCTCTGGAGGCGGTGCATTGGTTTGTCCCGATGCAGCTTCGAAGCAGGAAGTCATGTTTTATGCCACTCAGGCACGCGAGGCTTATCCATACTATCAACATGAGAAGATAGGCTACAACTACCGCATGTCGAACATCTGTGCAGGCATCGGACGTGGTCAGATGACTGTGCTCAACCAGCACATTCAGCATCATCATCACATCGCAGCCCTCTACAAGGAGGCATTCGCTGCAGTGCCAGGCATCACTTTCCACGATAATCCTTCTCCACGTTACGACTCCAACTTCTGGCTCAACACCATCCTGCTCGACGAAGACTTGAAGGTGAAAGGTCAGGAGCAGGCATACGCCACAGCTGTGCAAGGTGCCGTGGGCGGTGCTGCAGGTGTTACTCATGCAGCCTCGTCGCTCCACACCGCTGTGGAACCAAATGCCAACGTGGAAGCCATGCGTATTTGTCTTGACAAGGCAATGATTGAATCCCGTCCTTTGTGGAAGCCCATGCATTGCCAGCCAGTCTATCGGGACAATCCTGCCTATGTCAACGGAGTCTCGGAGTCCCTCTTCCGCCGCGGTCTCTGCCTGCCTTCTGGTCCCATGGTCACAGACGACGACGTGCAGTATATCATCGAAAATATATTGGCATCCATTGAACGATAGTTTATCGTCGATTTAACAGCAGTTAAGTTTTGAATCGACAAGCGCTGTGTTTTGAATTTTCAACAGCTCAGTTTTAGCTTGAAAATAGATGATAAATGTAAAATGCTAACTTAGAACCGATGGCTCTGAGTTAGCATTTTATATGAATTTTAAGGAGAATCCGAAAGTCCCCGCGTTTTTACATTTTTGCGTTCTTACGGTTACTCCTTGTCCAACCGCTCGTATGGCGAGTTCTTGCTCTTAAACTCTGGAACGATGTCCTTCATCTTCTGGACGGTGACGAAGGGTTTGTTGCCTTGTGCCAATGCGATGAGTTCGAGGATGTCTTTCTTTACCTGTTTGTATTCGTATTCGCGCACCTTGGCAACCATGATTTTCTCGTTCTGCGTGGGTAGGGTAGTCTCTTTCTGGTTGAGCAACTCTTCGAAGAGTTTTTCTCCTGGACGCAGTCCTGTAAATTCTATCTCAATGTCTTTGCCAGGTACCAATCCAGCCAGGCGAATCATGTTCTTTGCCAAGTCGAGAATCTTGACGGGCTTGCCCATGTCGAAAACAAAGATTTCGCCGCCGTTGCCCAGTGTGCTGGCTTCCATGACAAGTGTACATGCTTCGGGAATGGTCATGAAGTAGCGGATAATCTCTGGGTGGGTGACGGTGACAGGACCGCCAGCGGCAATCTGCTTCTTGAAGTAAGGGATGACGGAGCCATTGCTGCCCAGCACATTGCCAAAGCGCGTGGTGATGAATTTGGTCTTTGTCTGTTGCTTGGCAAGACTTTGCACATAGATTTCTGCCAGTCGCTTGCTGCAGCCCATCACGTTGGTGGGGTTGACGGCTTTGTCTGTAGATACCATGACGAAGCGTTCCGCTCCGTACTTTACAGCCATGTTTGCCATGTTCATCGAACCGAGCACATTGGCGCAAATGGCTTCGTTGGGGTGGTCTTCCATCAGGGGCACGTGCTTGTAAGCTGCGGCGTGGTAGATGACAGTGGGGTTGTATTCTTTCATGACCTCTTCGATGCGTTCTTCGTTGCGTACATCGCCAATGCGTGGTACAAGCTTCTGGTTGGGGAACTGGGCTTTGAGGTCGAGTGTGAGGTCGTGCAGAGGTGATTCTGCCATTTCGTAGAGGATGACAGCTTCGGGACCGTAGGGGATGATTTGTCGAACCAGTTCTGAACCGATACTGCCCGCAGCTCCCGTCACCATGACGATTTTGCCCTGAATAGTTTGTCGCACGTTCTCCGTATCGATATTGATGACAGGGCGATCCAGAAGGTCTTCAATCTTGATGCTGTTGATTTTTGTCATGATGAAGGCCTGTGTGTCGATGTCGTCCACATCGCTCCATTCTTCGAAATCGCCTACGGTGTAGATATTGATATTCTGTTCAAGCAGATTGTTCAGTTCTTTGTCGGCATTCAGTTCTTTCACTTTTGATTCGGGAATGATGATGCCATCGACCATGTCGCGCTTCATGCGTTTTGCCAGTTTCTCGTCGAGCTTTGTGACGTGCAGTCCTGCCATGTCGTGCGCTTTAAAATCCTCTCCGTTGTCAATGAAGCCCACGACCTTGTATTTGGTGTAGATGTCGCTGCGGAGCATTTTTGCCAGCGCAACACCTTTGGCATCGGCTCCGTAGATATATACACGCTTGCGGTTGACCATTTTGTGGGAAAGCATTTCGAAGACCGTCTTTGCGCCCACACGCAGACTGAACAGCAGGAGGAAGCAGAGTCCCATGTAGAAGACCACGGTGCTGTTCATCAGCAGTTTGTAGTCCCATACATTTTCGCAGGTGAAGTTGAGAGCCAGCATGAGAATGGCGCCAGTCACCACAGCACCGAGCACTTTCAGCGTGTCGATGAAGGTGGAGAAGCGCAGCACGCCTGCGTAGGTGCGGAACAAGAGGAAGCAGCACAGCTGTACAAACAACACGATGGGCAACTGTTCGTGCAGCTGCAGATTCATCAGCGAACTTTTGTATGAGAATATGCCATTGGCAGCCCAGAAACTCATCACGAATGCCGCACTCGCAAGACACAAATCCACAGCCAGCACTCCCCAGCGAGGCAGATAGCTGCTTGACAGGGCTAATGAAGCAAATTTATAGACAGGTTTGTCGCTGTTTTTGTTCAAAAATTTATCCATTGCTTTATTTTTTGTAATATTATTAAATTCTATTATATTTAACTAATTTTCCCTCTTTTTATTGCACTTCTGGGGTGGTTTTTCAGATGCTTATCATAAAAAATGCACAAAAATGGTAAATGGTAAATGGTAAATGGTAAATATTTCGTACTTTTGCAGACATAAACCGTATGAAACATGTACGAATTTGATATAAAAACACTGCTGAGAAATTTGTGGAATGCTCGCCGCCGCATCGTGACAAACTGTGTCATCGCACTGTTTGTCGGGTTGGTGATTGCGTTTAGCATTCCGAAGCAATATGTTGCCCAATGCACCTTGGCATCGGAAGTGCAGAGTGAGGATATAGGTGGCAATCTTGGTGCGTTGGCTTCCATTGCGGGTATCAATGTGGCGAACAGCAGTGATGCCATAGGTCCCGACCTCTATCCCAGTGTCGTTTCTTCGCGCAGCTTTCTGGTTGATTTGCTCTATGTGGAGGTTACGACTGAGGAGGGTGAACGCCTGACCTACTACGACTATCTGAAGACGAAGACACGTTTGCCGTGGTGGGGATTCATCACAAAGGCCATCGGCAAGACACTGAAATCCATCTTGCCTGACGAAAAGAAGAAGTCTTCAGAGGAAGGTGAACGCATTGACCCTGAGCACATGACTCGTGAAGAAGAATCGTTGGTGGAGGGAATGAAAAGCCTTATCAGTTGCAAAATCAATCAGAAAGACTTTACCATCAATCTGGCGGTATATGCCCAAGACCCCAATGTGTCGAAGACAATGGTCGATACGGTGATGGTGCATTTGCAGAACTTCATTACGGCTTATCGCACGAACAAGGCTCGCAATGACCTGCAATTCTATCAGAAAATGGAAAAAGAAACCAACCAGAAATATATTGAATCGCAGAAAGTGTATGCTGACTATTGCGACTCGCATCAGGGCATCATTCTTCAGGCTTATCAGACGGAACTGGAACGACTGGAGAACGAACTGCAGGTGGCTCTTTCTGCCTATACGCAAATGAAACAGCATGTGCAGATGGCTGAAGCTAAGGTGCAGGAGAAGACTCCAGCCTTCACGCTGATTGAGAAGTCCACCGTGCCCAACAAGGCTTCTTCGCCGAAAAAGTTATTGATATTGATAGCTTTCCTGTTCCTGAGTTTCACGGGAACGTGTGGTTGGTTATATGTGAAGCTTTTGTTTCAGCGGTAATAAGAATCCAAGGATTGCCGCTTTTTCATCCTTGTTCAAAATTAGATAATAAGAAAGTCCGCACAGCAGCACTGTGCTTGCAGCCGTTACTGACAGCAGGCTGAGCCAACCTGTGCCGCACCCTGAATGAATCAGCATGCAGAGAAGGGTCACGGCGTAAACCAGCATGACGACGGGCAGGATGTTGCCTATGAGCAGTGTCCTGCGACCGATGCCAGTCTGCTGATGAGCTACCTGTGTACGTATGAAGATGCCCAGCAGTTCTTCTGCTATGATGCAGAGCATGATGCTTACGGGCGGCAACCCCATGCGGAAGGCTACATAGCCCAGCGGCAATGCCATAAGATGCAGTGTGCCCATGATGCTTTGCAGCCAGCGGATGCGTCCTGTGCTCTCGATGGCAATTTGCAGACCGATGGTCAGTTGGTTGATAAAGGCTATGACCAGGAAACTGCGGCAGAAGAGGATGCAGTTGCTGTCAACTTCTTTGCCCAGCCAGAGTCGGAGCACGAAGGGGATTTCAATAAATAGAGGTACGGCTATGAGTGCCACCATCAGGGACGTAATGGTGCTGGTGGTGGTTGACAGGCGGATCATGCGGCTGTGCTGTCCAGCACCTTCGCTTTTCATGATTTGTGGACGCATGGCTCGGACGATGGTGTTGGCAAAGAAAACGATGAGTCCGTTTACTTGCTGTGCCACACCGTAGGCGGCATTGATGAGGATGCCGAAGGCTTGGTTCAGAATCATGGCTGTGCCCTGGTAGCGTGCCATTCCACACCCTGTGCCGAAGAAGTTCCATGCAGCAAATGTGGCTATTTGTTTCATTTGCTTAGGGTCACGAATCTTGTGCCATCGGTAGTGCGATTCGGGATAATGCATCAGGCAATAGACTCGTTTTGCTACCAATACAATGATGAGGCTCGACATGGTCAGCACACCGTAAACAATGAGGCGGTCGCTCGTGGTGTAGCGGATGTAGAGGGCTGCTGCGAGTTTCATCAGCGAATCCAGAATGTTCAGTCCTGCAATGACTCCCATGTTCTCGTTAGCATTGATGTCCGCTTCGTAGGGCACGGTGATGATATTGACAAAGGTGCTGGCAGTGATGCAGTGAAGCAGGATGAGGGCAGCTCCGATGCGGTCGGTGGGGGCTTGCAGCAAGTGGCTCACATAGTAGCTGCCGCCTGCCTCCAGTGCCACGACAATTACAAGGCCAATGGTGAGGTGCAGCAACAAGCTGTTATAGAAAGTCTCCTTGATTCTGTCTTTATTGCCACGACCTAATTCGTAGGACAGAAATCGTTGTGTCGCCGCACTCATGGCAATGTTCATGAAGGCAAACAGGGCTACCACACCCGCTACAAGGTTGTAGAGTCCGTAATCGACCAGTCCGAAGGCTTTCAGCAAAAGGCGCACCGCGATGAGTTGCACCACGATGTTCACCCCCATGTTGGCATAGAGGAAAAGTGTGTTCAGTATGACACGTTGACTGTTGTTCATAAGTAATTTGGGTGCAAAGATAAAAATTATTTACCATTTACCATTTACCATTTACCATTTTTGTAAAAATTATTCTTCATTCTTCATTCTTCATTCTTCATTTTTTCTTACCTTTGCAGTCAAATTAACTTCGTTGAGCTTCTTACTTTAATGACTATCGACCTCCGCCAGCAGACGGGCAACGCACTTTTCTTTTTGCTCATTCTGGTCATCATGTTGGACCCTACCAACACGGTGCTTCACCTGAAGGACGTATTCTTCATCCTGCTTGTGGGCTACAACATAGTGTGCTTCAAGCCTGACTGGAAGTTCCTTCCACACATTTGCATAGTCTTTGCTGTGGTTACCATAGGTTACCTTATGGCAGAGGTGCAGCAGAACACAGTGGATGGGGAGCGGTTGCTGGGTGTGTACAAATCCATCGCCCCTTTGGTGCTGCTGCTGTGGGTCAGGTATTATGATGTGCTTCGGCTTTCTGTGGTTCCTGCTGTGTTGACATGCCTATTGATTGTCGTGCTCTATGTGATGGCTTCTGCTTCTGAGTCGTATGAATACGCCATGTACGTTTTCTTCAGTGAGCATAACGATATGGTGATGATGACGCAGCGCAGCTTCTTGGGTATCCCGCTTTTTGGCATGTACTACAAATCGTTTGTAAGCCTATCTTTCGGGATGTACTTCGTTTTTTATCAGTCAGCCTATGCCTGCTCACGGTGGAAACGTGTAGGTTACTGGCTGTTGTCGCTGCTTTTCTTTGTGGCATTCCTAATGAGCGGCACACGTGGTACGATGCTGTTGCCTTTCTTCATGGTGGCAGTGGTTTCTTTCTCCTTGTTGAAGGGGATGGGGCGGATGCGCTACGTGTTGTACCCACTGCTATTGCTTTTCGCGTTGTTCGTCGTGGGGGTGATTCTGCTTTTAGCATCGGAAACGGAGGAAGCTTCCAATACGATTAAGTATGCCCACATAGCGTCGTACATGAAGCTCTTTTCCGACCATCCGCTTTACTTGTTGATAGGACAGGGAACGGCAACTTCGTTCTATACGGAGGGCTTGCGGCGCATGATGACAGAAACGGAATGGAGCTATGTGGAGCTTGTGCGTAATTACGGCGTGCTGTCGCTGCTGATTGTCGCTGTGTTGCTCTATCCCTTGAAAACGTTGTGGGCACAGGCACGAAGGGATGATTTTGCAATGGGGGTTCTGGCTACATATGTGGCTTACCTGCTGGTTGCAGGCACGAATCCACTGTTGTTTTCCTCTACAGGTATGTTGATGATATGGATCGCTTATTCTTATTCGGAATATACCGCACAACCTCTATCCTCTCACCCCTAACTTCTCACCCCAATGAAATACAAGTCGCCTACACCCATAGCCATTCTGCTTGCCACGTACAATGGCGAGAAGTATATCGGAGAGCTGTTGTTGTCGCTGCAACAACAAACCATGTCTGAATGGACGCTGTTTGTTCAGGACGATGGTTCGGACGACGGTACGGTGCATATTTTGCAAAATGTTGCAACAAGGGATGGCAGAGTGATTGTAGTGGAACCAGAATGTTATGTGGGGGGGGCCATGAGGAATTTCATGTCGCTGCTGGAACGGGTCGAAGCGGATTATTATATGTTTTGCGACCAAGATGATGTTTGGTTGCCAGAAAAGATTGCTCTTACTTATGGAGCCATGCAGCGTCTTACTTCGGAGCGGCGGGAGCTGCCCATTGCTGTATGTACAGATTTGGTGGTGGTCGATGCCGGTCTTAATCCTATTTCTCAGTCTTTCTGGAAAATGTCGGACATCAAGGCGGCGTTGTTGGCAGGGAGTCTGCAAATGCTGTATGTACACAATTTAGCCACAGGCTGTACACTGATGATAAATCATGCAGCCAAAGTGTGCTCCTTGCCGTTGGACAAAGTTGCCATGATGCACGACAGTTGGATTGTGCTCTGTGTAGCAGCAAAAGGCGGGGTTATCGAAGCTTTGCTCGAACAAACGGTGCTTTACCGCCAACACGCAGCCAATGTGTTGGGTGCAGAGAATCACCGTGGCTTGGGTCATGTGCTGGCTCGACTGGCTTCTTTGCGGCGTGTGTTTAGGCTAAATATGGCACGCTACAGACTTGCCCGCCATTTTGGTTTGAAATCCCCCTTTTCCTATTTTTATTATAAATTACGCTATGCTTTCAGTTGAGCCAGGACTTGACGGTTCAGCTTGTGCCCTTGCAAGTCAAGGAATCCCCATTTCCAGAAGAATTTGAATGCGGAAATGATGAAGAGGAAAAACAGTCGTTTTTCTTTTGAGGCTCCGTTGCCATAGTCGTGATAAACGTGTGCAAGGGGATAATAGATGGTGCGTTGGCATTCGTGGATTTTGCGGCTAAGATCGGTGTCTTCAAAGTACATGAAATAGCGGTCGTCAAATCCTCCAACCTGCCACAGTGTAGTCATTCTATATATTGCAAAGCAGCCCGTCACATGAAGTATGTCATAGGTTCTGTCTTGTTTCATTCCACGCATTTCAAAACGGTCTGTGACTCTTCTGTGCAGAGTTTGGGGCCACGGACATTTGCGCCAGAACAATTTCCAAGGCGATGGAGTCAGTTTGGGTAAGTATTGTAGAGTGCCATCAGGATTCAGAATTTGCGGCATCATGGCTCCCACATCGGAATGGATGTTCATGTAGTGGGTCATCGGGGCAATAACGTCAGTGTGATAAAATATGTCGGGGTTGACAATCACATGATATTTGCTGCCCCATTCGTGGGCTTGACGGATTGCAATGTTGTTTGCTTTGCCAAAACCGAGATTCTGTCCCAACCACAGGTAAGTGATGCTGGTGTCTAAGGACTGCAAAACTCTCAGCCTGTCGGTGTCGGAATTGTCAATGAGATAGATGCGCTTCTCGTATTCATAAAGCAGGATGGAACTGATGACTCTTTTCAGTTCCTCAAGGGGTTGCTTGTACAATACAATACAGAATGAAACTTTGTAATCTATCATTGCCTGAAATTTTCTGCAAATTTACTTCATTTTTCTGATATGAACATTCGTTCTGGATGGAAAGTTGTAAAAAACGGTGGCGAAAGTCTGCCTTTTTGTAAATAAAATGTAGAATTGTTGCATACGTTTCGTGAAATACCTAATTTTGCGGAAAATTTTTCCAAATGATTTCTGTTTGCATTGCCACATACAATGGTGAAAAATACATCAAGCAACAGCTCGACTCAATATTGCAGCAACTATCCGATGAGGACGAAGTAATCATTTCGGACGACGGCTCTGCTGACGCCACGAGGGAACTGATTGGCGGTTATGCGTCTCCGCAGATACATCTCTTGGATGGGCCATGTCAGGGGGTGGTAAGGAATTTTGAAAATGCGCTGAATCATGCCAAGGGTGATTACATATTCCTCGCTGACCAAGATGACAAATGGCTACCAGACAAAGTGAAAATATCGCTGGAATACCTCAAACGGTACGATTGCGTCGTCAGTGATTGCTATGTAACGGACACAGACCTTCATGTTGTTTATGAATCATTTCAGAATCTGCTGGGTAAACACAAGGGAATGTTTTACAATCTGTTTATTCGAAACTGCTATATAGGCTGCTGTATGGCTTTCAATCGGCGTGTTCTGGAAAAATGCCTGCCTTTTCCCCCTGCTATCCCGATGCACGACATCTGGATTGGCAATGTGGCAGCCTGCCTGTTTCGTGTACATTTCTTACCAGATCGTCTGGTCTATTTTCGTCGTCACGAGGGCAGTGCGTCTTCTTCGGCACATTCCAGCCAATATACTCTTCTCCAAAAACTTCGCTTTCGCTACCGTATGGCAGTGGAATTACTGAAGCTTCTGTTTTTTAATCGTCGGCATCATCACTAATTTCAATTTTCAATACTTAATCTTCAATCTTCAATTTTCAATCATCCTGACTATACTCATTGCTATATGAACAATTTTTTCGATAGACTTCGCATCTTTATTTATACCCAGTTCAAGTGTTATTTCCGAAACTGCAACCCTCGCAACTATGCTGCCTGCGGGAAACATGTCCATCTCTTTGGGCCTCTCAATCTGGAGCCAAGCCTTGTCTATCTGGATGACCATGTGCGTCTGCAGCCAGGTATTCGTATGATTTCCACGAATGGAAAACTGCGCGTTGGAAAATATACGGCCATCGGTGCCGACTGTACCATTGTTCCTGGAGCACATGTCCCGACGGTGGGCATTCCGCAATTCCTTTCCATTTACCACATCAACGATGCCGACGGCGACATTGTTGTGGAGGAAGACTGCTGGGTGGGCGCAGGTGCCTATCTTCTTTCTCATGCCCACGTGGGGCGTGGTGCCATTGTGGCAGCAGGTGCCATTGTCACGAAGCAAATACCGCCATACGCAGTGGTGGCTGGCAGTCCTGCCAAAATCATTGCTTCACGTTTCACCATCGATCAAATTATAGAACACGAAAGCATCCTCTACCCATCCGAAGAGCGCATGAGCCGCACCGAACTGGAACAGCTTTTCAATGAATATTATACAGACAAGAAGTCGCTCGGTGTCAGCACCATATCCCCCGAAGCCCAAGCCATGTTAGCCAAAGCTTGTTCAGAAAATGATATACCCGTTTTCAATAGTTCGCCAGAAAGTTGATAATGGCGGGAGTTATTCGGTCATATCCTCTCGGATTGAGGTGAGTGCCGTCAAGATGGGTGGTGTACCAAATGCCTGTTACTTTGTCAGGGTCTGTCCAGTTGCCGATGGTCAGTCCGCTGTTCGAGAAAAGATCAAGAAATGGCACACCATGATAGTTTGCCACTTCATGGATAGTTTTTACAATAGAGTATAAAGATTGTCTTTGTTCGCCCTCCAAACCGTAACCATAGTCAGCAAAAATGTATCCAGGGTCATCTTTACTGAACTTGTACAGGAAACAGCGTGAAGGGGAAATGATGCAAATGCGTCCATCATAATTAAGACCAACAAGCTTATCAATGACATAGCTCAGAGCTCCTGTGAAAGATTGCTGATCTCTCTTTACGTCATCGAGGGTTGCTTTATCCGACACATCCCCAACGCCATTCCGCATACCCATTGTACTTGTCAGGTCATTCGTCTGTAGCCAAATGATGTAGAAGTCGTGCAGTTTTCTGTCTTCCCCCATCATTTCAGCCTGACGGCAAATATTCGGGGTTTCGTGAGAATAGACTGGCGTTGTCAAACCTGCCCCATCCCTTGCCATTACTCGGATTTCACTTACACCCAGTTTCTCCAAAGCTTCACGCAAAGGAAAGCGGTCATACATTTCTGAACCTCCAGCTTCAAAGGCGTGATAACATTGGCTTCCTCCCAGAAATGCCATGCTTTTCCCTTTGAGTGAAGATGCGTAAATATAATTGATTTCAATAGTATCAGTTTTATTTGCGTTGTTTGTGCCCGCATTGTCTGTGTTCATGCTGTCACTTTCCGTCATCTCCGTATCGTCCTTTTGATTACAGCCAACACAAAGCTGTATCGTCAAAAGACTAAGCAACAAATGAATGAGAATTTTTTTTGTCATAATAAATAATGTTATTAAAAAGTTCTTTTTATAAATTACCATAATATTCTTTTAACCATTCAAGTCTTTTAAGAATCCAAGATTTCAGATAATC
Organism: uncultured Bacteroidales bacterium; assembly: GCA_902802265.1. GTDB lineage: Bacteria > Bacteroidota > Bacteroidia > Bacteroidales > Bacteroidaceae > Minthosoma. Next base: position 37,135 of record CADCLN010000025.1, read on the forward strand.
GACTTCTTCTTCATAAGTGTCATACCACACAGGATTAGGCCATACGTATGTACCAAATGTTTTCCAGATTTTATTGTTGATATAAGCAGGATTCCTCAATAATCTTGATTGTGAATCTATGCGGTCAATAATATTTTCTTTGTTACTGTAAAAGTGTTCGAATCGTTCTTTGGTTTTGTTGACAAAATTCCTGTCTTTAAGCAGTCTTTGGAACCATATTGTTTTTTCCCCAATCCACAATCCCTCTGGAGAGTCATTATCATTGTAGTTTACATTGCCCCAAGCAATATCGAAATCCCATAGTGGTCCCATTTTTAACTTTCCACCACGAGCCAGACTCATATAGCAACTTGAATAGAAAATGGCATCATTGTTTTTTGCTATCTCATTGATGAGCATCCAATCGACAAAAGAATCCGTATCAAGATATTTGGCATATCCTTCTTCTGTGTCAGTATAGTTGAAACTAAACAGGACAGAGTCCACGGTGTTTACAAATTGGGCACAGTATGCGGAATCAGCTTTATTCAGTACATCTGTGCTTTGGTCTTTAATGACAATAGGATAGTGGCAGTGTGGAATGCTGAAATGAACATCCTCGTCTGTTGCTCTTGCATCAATTTCCATCAAGAAGCCATCCTCTTCAACATTGACACGGTAGGGTGCAATCTTCACTTGCTCTGCCACTTGATAAAGCCCCAGAAACTTATCATTTAGAATCAGACCAATAAAATGCGAACTACTGGTATAATCCAAATTGCTTAATTTGCGTCCCATCCAGAAGGCAAGGTCGTTTCTTAAAGCAGTCTTGTCATTGTAATTGGCCAGTAAAACCCACGTTTTATCTTTGGGTTCACCAAAGAGCGATTGCTTTTTGTTAAATTTTATTTTGTAGGATTTCTTAGGGAAATGGCTCCAGCTTGTATTTCCTCTGCCTCGAACTTGTGCAGTGCTTTTTATCAATATTTCACCATTGGAGTCATAAAGAGTAATCTCTACATCATCCATGTAATCTCTTCTGTTTGTAATATCATCACCATTAGGGGTAATGATTTCCATGACTGGCAATTGGCAGAAATGCGATATGACTGCTTTCGGGGATAAATCATAATTGTCTATATCAATGCTGTCTTTCGAACCATCTGTTTCCAAATAATAATCTATAAGCATGGTAATGTCTTCAATGTCAATGGTTCCATTTTCATTTATGTCTCCTTTCAGGAACTGAGCTTTGACATTCATGATTATTAGCAAGAAACAGAAAGCGGATAAAAGACGTTTCATTATGTGCTAAAAATGAATTATTTGACCAAAACTTTCCTGGTAGTACCATCGCTCATGTGCAGAATGTTGATGCCACGTTGTGGCTCAGTAATGCGCTGTCCTTTCATATTGTATCGTGCTATAATCGTAGGTGCATCGGCAAGAACATCGTTAATGCCCGACATATCCTGGCCAATGTGGAAAACTTGTATCTCACCGTAAAACGTTTCACCTTCAGATGTAGTGACAAATGCTACGTAGCAATAATCAGAATCATAGTCCAGTTTCGTGAGGTTTGCACTCATTATCTGTCCTTTTGCTTCAACAGTCTGTGCGTTGTTGGGTACTGAGACCATTTCGCCGTTTCGTTCCTTGACATTCATATCCTGCTTCCAGTACTTGAATCCCTGAATCGTAATATTGTCTGTCCCTCTCAGGGCATAGCCTTTGATAAGAGCAGTGTTTCCTTCAATCAGAATGTCTGAATATGTATGCACTGTAGGTTCAAAATAAGATGTGTTCGTCGGGTCAATACCTAACCATTCCCCATAATGATAGACTCCTGAATCGGACAAATAATAGGGACGGAACTTCCAAAGTTTCTCGATATAGAGATTACGGATGTATCCCTCCATTTCTTGATTGAAAAGATATGCAGCTCCAGTATTTGATGCAAACTCTTCCGTCCAGTCTGTGCGTCTCCATTCAAAGCCCACATTGGTTTCAGTATTATCCAAATTCGTCTGAGCAGAAACAATAACATTCCCTATGCTGATGACTTTTGGCTGAGCCGACTTGAATACAAGAGGTTCGGTCATGATGGGTATTTCTTTGCGGTAAATCCAATCATCCCCATTCTCATTATTAACCTGAATGGAGTATGTTGCCATGTATTGTTTATTGGGGTCAAGTCCAGTCACCATGCATTCATTATTATCCACAGTCTTTCCGTTGATGGTCACTTCTTGTAATGTCACTTCGGCATCTCCCTCTATATATGAACCCTTCAGCGAAATGGACGAAGCCGTTTTCGTTGCACTGATAGATGGAGAAATGCTGTTTGTCCAATATTTTTGCGATGTTGAATATTGGGTGTTGTCCAAAGAAACTGTCAATGTCAGCGAATGTTCTGCTTCTGGCTTCAATCCTGTCAAAGTCAATTCTTCGTCAGTGAATATTTCCCCATTGAACTTGTAGGTAAATTCTTCATACCTGTTATCTATCTTTGCCTTTGCTGTTGTCTGTGTAGTGGACAGCAGATTGATGGATGGGGGAACCAGTTTGTTTTCTGTTCCCATTTCATACGGGATATATCCTCTATTCCATAAAGAAAACAGACTGATGGTTCCACGGTTCACGTTCAATACATTTCTGCAACCTTCAAAAGCGGAATACCCAATATCTGTTATGTTATCAGACAAAATAATAGATGTGAGGTTATTGCAGCTACTAAATGCCTCATCGCCAATGGTTGTGACATTGTTGGGAATTGTCACTGAGTTCAGACCGCTGCACCAAGCGAATGCAAAAGCGCCAATGGTTGTGACACTGTTGGGAATTGTCACGGAAGTCAGGCCGTTGCAACCTTTGAATGCAAAATTACCAATGGTTGTGACACTGTCACCAAGAATAACTTCCTTAATAGACGTGTATCCGCTAAACCACGAACCGACGTTTTTACATAGAATCGTCACTGAGTTCAGGTCGCTGCAACCATAGAATGCCTCATTGCCAATGGTTGTGACACTGTTGGGAATCGTTACGGAAGTCAGGCCACTGCAATTATAGAATGCCACATCGCCAATGGTTGTGACACTGTTGCCAATTATTATGGACTTCAGGCCGTAGCAATTCTGGAATGCCCCACCGCCAATGGTTGTGACACTGTTGGGAATCGTCACTGAGTTCAGGCCGCTGCAACCACAGAATGCAAAAGCGCCAATGGTTGTGACACTGTTGGGAATCGTCACGGAAGTCAGGCCGCTGCACCATTCGAATGCCTCATCGCCAATGGTTGTGACACTGTTGGGAATCGTCACTGAGCTCAGGCCCCTGCAATAATTGAATGCAGAAGCACCGATGGTTGTGACACTGTTGGGAATTGTCACTGAGTTCAGGCCGCTGCAACCTTTGAATGCATAATCGCCAATGGTTGTGACACAGTTGCCAATCGTTACTGAGTTCAGACCGCTGCAACCTTTGAATGCATAATTACCAATGGTTGTGACACTGTCACCAAGAATAATTTCCTTAATAGACGTGTTCCGCTGCACCAAGCGAATGCATAATCGCCAATGGTTGTGACATTGTTGGGAATCGTTACTGAGTTCAGACCGCTGCAACCAGAGAATGCCTTATCGCCAATGGTTGTGACATTGTTGGGAATCGTTACTGAGTTCAGACCGCTGCAACCTTTGAATGCATAATTACCAATGGTTGTGACACTGTCACCAAGAATAATTTCCTTAATAGACGTGTATCCGCTAAACCACGAACCGACGTTTTTACATAGAATCGTCACAGAGTTCAGGTCGCTGCATTCAGAGAATGCCTCATCGCCAATGGTTGTGACATTGTGACACAGTTGCCAATCGTTACTGAGTTCAGGCCGCTGCAACCTTTGAATGCCGCATTACCAATGGTTGTGACACTGTCGCCGAGAATAATTTTCTTAATAGACGTTTTTCCGCTAAACCATGAACCGATGTTTTTACATAGAATCGTCACGGAGTTTAGGCTGCTGCAATCAACGAATGACTCATCGCCAATGGCTGTGACATTGTTGCCAATTGTCACCGAATTCATGCCGCTGCAACCCCTGAATGCATTATCGCTAATGGTTGTGACACTGTCACCGAGAATAATTTCCTTAATAGACGTATTTCCGCTAAACCACGAACCGACGTTTTTACATAGAATCGTCACTGAGTTCAGGCCGCTGCAACCATAGAATGCCTCATCGCCAATGGTTGTGACATTGTTGGGAATTGTCACTGATTTCAGCCAGCTGCAATTATAGAATGCCTCATCGCCGATGGTTGTGACATTGTTGCCAATTGTCACTGAGTTCAGCCAGCTGCAATCTTTGAATGCCCCATAGCCAATGGTTTTGACACTGTTGGGAATTGTCACTGAGTTCAGCCTGCTGCAATTTTGGAATGCCTCATCGCCGATGGTTGTGACATTGTTGCCAATTGTCACTGAGTTCAGCCAGCTGCAATTTTGGAATGCCTCATCGCCGATGGTTGTGACATTGTTGCCAATTGTCACTGAGTTCAGCCTGCTGCAACCTTTGAATGCATCATCGCCGATGGTTGTGACACTGTTGGGAATTGTCACTGAGTTCAGGCCGCTGCACCAAGCGAATGCATAATCGCTAATGGTTTTGACACTGTTGCCAATTGTCATTGAGTTCATGCCGCTGCAACCCCTGAATGCCCAAGAGCCAATTGACGTGACACTGTTGGGAATTGTCACTGAGTTCAGCCTGCTGCAATATTCGAATGCAGAAGTACCGATGGTTGTGACATTGTTGCCAATTGTCACTGAGTTCAGGCCGCTGCAACCACAGAATGCCCAAGAGCTAATGGTTTTGACACTGTTGGGAATTGTCACTGATTTCAGCCTGCTGCAATTTTGGAATGCCTCATCGCCAATGGCTGTTACTTTCAACGTTTTTCCATTGTAAGTAACGGTATCGGGAATAATAACATCGCCTGAATATTCACTCGAATTGGAATCGTAAGAGGTTCCCCGATAACTGACAGACAATTCCGTATAAAAGAAGTTGTTTATGTAATTATAATAAATAGTTACGCCCTCCTTATTGGGAACTTCAATATCGTGTGCGGATGCAGTTGTAGAGACCATACCCATAAGGGCGATGAGAAGGAGACAAAGGTGTTTCATGTATGTATAATTTTTTAGATGATTGAAATTCTTAATTATTGGTTCACTTTTTTGGATGGGAAAATCTGTGTAATCAGCATAATCTTCGTAATCTGTGGTATTTAATCATCGTCGAGTTTGAGCACAGCCAGGAAGGCTTTCTGCGGAACCGAGATATTGCCGATTAAAGGTTATTTTATTGCCGTTTTCAATTTTACAGGTTATCTCAATTGTTTCTGCATTGATTAACATTGGCAATAGAGCCAATAGTATAATAATAAAATTTCTCATAATCTTTGTTTTTAGAAATGAGAATTAGACTATTCAGCGAATTGGCTTTGACAATATTTGATTTATAATTGCTTTTTATTCAATATTCACGCTTTTTTGTTATTGTTGCATTTTTCTTGGCGAATACTCTGGAACTGATAGATTCCAGAATGTCAAGCATAAAGCGTCAAGTAACACCTTTTCTTATATGAAGATTCCCTCCCACAAATCCACTTCTGATAGAGGAGTTTCGGCAAGAGAATGTGCAAAGGTAAAGAATCTTTAGGAAAGATACAAATATTTATGGCTTTTTTTACAAAATGCCATGCCTACGTAATAGTTCAGCGAATCATGTTCATTACGTCTTTTAGTGTTCCTTTCGGGGCAGAAATCGTTCAAATCTAACAAATCTGCCCAATTTTTAAAGAAGGAATTTTAAAAAATTTGAAAGAATCGGTTCCGTTGAGATAAAAGATTTTCGCCGTAGGCAATTACCATTGCAAATTCGCTGAATAGTTACCTGGCTTAAAACATTTGGCTTTGCTAAGCCTCTTACATACTCTCAAAAATCTAAGCCTATACCCGATCTCGTGCTTTTCCGAAGCCTCGCCGCTATAGCTGCGATATCTTCGGAGCACTGAGACCAACGGCTGAGACAAAACAATATATTCATGTTTTGTCTCAGCCGCGGCTTGATTTTTATGTCGTCTATTTCGGGGGTTGTACCAAGTTATTTTTCAACTGCTACTAAGCAACCCATCACCTTCGTTGAACAGATAGACATACTGAAACAGCGAGGTTTTTTTGGAGGTGCATTGCCACTGCCGTGGGAGAACTTTGCTACCGCCGTAGTAGAACTTTGCTACCGCTGTGGCACTGCATTGCTACCGCTGTGGCACTGCATTGCTACCGCTGTGGCACTGCATTGCTACCGCAGCGAGAGAACTTTGCTACCGGAGTGGCAATGCAGTGCTACTGTGGTGGCGGAAGAACTGAATTTGTTACATCTTTCACAGGCTTGCTTCCTATAGGGAAATCTCTTCTATACGAGTTTTTACATGTATGCCATTTGGGGTGCAATCTGTACAAAGGAAGTGTACCATCCCAAAAACAAAGAGCCAATTAGACGGTACTTATACGGTTACGTTTATTGGTCACAAAGCATTTGAAGGAGGGCAATCATCCTATTTCGTTTCTCCGATTTTATATGCACTCCAGATGATGGAGATGTAGATGAGGGTGTCGAGTAGAACAATCCAGGTGCTGGAGATGCCGCTTAGGTAGAGTCCCCAGTTGATGACGCAGAGCATAGCAAAGAGCAGAATGATGGTGAAAAGTGCTTGGTGCATGGAGAGTCCCATGTGCATGAGGAGGTGGTGAATGTGTGTCTTGTCGGCAGCAAACATCTCCTTACGATTGATGAGACGGAACAAGGCAACGCGCACTACATCGATGCAAGGCAAGAAAACCAGCGTGATAGAAGTAAGCAAGGCTTCTTCGCGGTAGCCTACATTTTCCCAACTGCTCATTTGGTACTTGATGGCGAGGTAGGCAATGACAAACCCAATGAACAGGCTGCCTGTGTCGCCCATGAAAATCTTGTGGCGTCCGATGCTGCCAAAGAAATTGTAAATGAAGAAGCCTAAGAGCGTAGCACAGAGGCTGACGGACAATAGCACGTATATGGGGGCACCAAGTTGCCAGAACAAGTAAGCAAAGATGAGCAGGATGAGCATGGCAAGTCCCGAAGAAAGCCCGTCGATGCCGTCGATAAGATTCATGGCATTCACGATGAGCAGGATGGTCAGCACAGTAATGATGTAACTCAGCCAGAAAGGCAGTTCATAAAATCCGAACAGTCCGTGCAGATTGTCAATCATCATGTTACATGCAGGAAACATCAATGCAGCAGCAACTTGCACAATGAATTTGTGTGTGGCTTTCAGCCCACGCAGGTCGTCGAGCAATCCAATCAAATAAATGAGCATGGCACCTACGACAATGAGGACGGTGGAGAGGAAGATGTTCAGTTCCTTGTTCTCTCCGCCGCTCATCACACCCAGGCCAATCATGATGCCAATGGCTGTGATGGGCATGAAGATGATGCCTCCCAGTCGGGGAATGGCATACTGATGCACCTTCCGCGAATTGGGCTGGTCGTAAAATTCATGCTTGTTGCACAGCCTGATGATGTAGGGTGTCAGCAACAGGCTGATGCCAAAACAGAGCAGGAAAGGTATGGTAAATTGCAGGTACATATATTCTTGTTTGTTCTCAGAACTTTCGGTAAGTCACGCGTGCTGAGTCCGACTGAAGTATCATCTCCTGTTTGGTCAGCCGTTCAATGCGAAACACCTCGTTCAGTGTGTAGTAGCCCCAGCGGTGCAGCGTTTCGGCACTTCCGAGCGGACGGTTGTCTGTGGTTTCAAGGTCGTTCTCGGCCATGTCAGAAAACTGGCGGAACACGATGGTACTTTCACCCTTGTCAAAATAGCCATAATAACGCTGGCGGTCGCCTGTGACACTGAGCTGGAACAAATCCAGCTGGATGGAGAGAAAGAGCTGCTGTCCTTTCACGTCTGTCGTTTCGCCCTTATGTTCGATGGTCAGCAGCTGCCAGTTGCCGTCCAAGTCGCCATTCTTTGGCCATTTGTTTTCGCAAGAAAAACAGAGGGCGCAGAGCAGGCATAGGGTATAGAGGTATCTGTTGAAATGCTTCATTTTCTGGTGTATATATTATACTTAAACGTCAGTTGCGTACCGAAGGAATTGCCCAGCAAACCTCCGTGGTCATAGCCAAAGCCAATCTTTCCGCTCCAGCCGCGCAGGAATTGAGGCGTCCAACCCACTTCAGCCAAATAGTATTGCTGTTTCTGCTTGTCGGGCAGTGGGCTGTCATACGTGCCCCAGTTCTCCGAAAGTGTCAGCATCAGTCGCCAGTGCAGTTGTGGAGTAGGGTCTCCGCTCAGTCCGAAGTGCCATGCTTTCAGACGGTTGTTGTAGAACGTGAGGGTATGGTCGTCGTTATATACAGGACTGATGAGCAGCGGATTGCCAATGCCCATGCCCCAATGTTGCCAGCCTGAATAGATGCCGTGGTTATAGTAGTTGTCACGTCCGTTCATCTTGTCTGGAATCGACTTGGTCTGGTCGTGATACACAGCTCCCGACTGGTCACGCGTGCTGATATGCTCCATGCAGACAGCCGACAGATAGGGATTCTCAGGCAACGTGGCATCCAGGCCGATGAGGTGGTCTTGAATGCCATATTGCAGGGTAAGCATAGATTGGTCTTCGAAGAAACGTTCAAAGTAGGCTCCCACCGTCCATCGTTTTCCACCACTTGTCCGTCCGTTCCACCGCAGCCGCATATTGTAGCTGCCCAGCGTGTTGCCATGAGCATTGCTCTCAGTGAAGTCCGTCGCATCGCGGCCTTTACCTGTCGTGGCGTTCCAGAATGCTTTTAGGTTTTCAGGCAAATCCATGTCGGCGAGTTCCTTGCTGTCGCGAGCCAACACGTTGTATGCTTTTCCGCCAAACTGTGTAGCCATTTGCAAACCGATTTCAAAAGTGAGCGGCACACAGCGGGCATCCTCCTTGCCAAACTTCCAGTAGAGTGATTTGTCGTGATACAGCGTGTTCGAAGTATATTTGCCATGCAGCTTCACCCAGTCCTTTTGCCAACACCCGTCGGTTGTCATGCCGTAAGCAATGTGCAGTTTCCACTTCCACCAGCCATTGGTAAACGGAATGCTGAAATAGTCCACCGCCACGCGAGCCATCGGGATAGGTTGTGCATTGATTCCAAGACTCATGCAACCGCTTGTCAGTTCGTTGTTTCTCAGTTCTATCGGCCGTTCTTTTGAACCAACACTTAAATTCAGCTTTTTCCATTCCACTTCGAAAAAAGCCTGATGCACCATGAATCGTGAAGGGGCATTCTGGCTGAGCATCAAGTCCAGCCCATAGCCCCTGCGCCACTGTCTTGCGGAGTCCGTTTCGAGGGATCGGAAAGCCCCCACACGTTCATACGCCGCATGGTCGTAAGGGCTTGTTACCCCATACCGATTGCTCGACAGCCACAACGGAGCCATGCTGCCACTACTCAGCTGACCACCCACTTCCGCATCAATGCGCAACCCTGAATCCAGACTTTGAGCCGTCACGCCGATGAATCTCGCTGTCAGCATCAGAGCCAGGAGGCCAGCTTTTCTCATTATGCCTATCATTCTTCCTTTAAATTCTTTTTTGTAATTTAAACGCAAATTCATTTATTTTATTGTAAGTGTGTGGTTTTTCTTTCACAAAACACGCCCGTCCTAACCATTCCATCGCGGAAAGGTTAGGACGGGAGAAAGCGTCTTATTGTTCGTTGTTAAGACTATTTTTATTCGCCCAAATACTTGTCGATGAGTTTGGTGATGTCGCCCACGGTGATGATTTCATCGCCGTCCATATCACCCTCTATATAGGCAGGACCTACAGCCATGATGGAAGAACAGCCTCCGATGTTGGATTGATTACCACCTACATAGCCCATGATGAAGTCTTTCACCTCGATGCCATAGTTACCCATTTCCATTTCTGGGTCAATATAGAGATAGAGGTAAATCAGTTCGCCGCTGACACCACTGAACGTTGCCGAGCTGGGCGAAAGTGCCTTCACGCGATACTGGTTGTTGCCCGTTGGATAGAATGACCACAGATGGTCTTCAGCCCTGCGGTAGCTCAATGGGCTTCCTGTCAATGTCACGCCTGCTGGCAGTGTCACGTCAAATTGGAAGGAAGTAAATTCGTCCACATTTTGAACCAAGAGCGTCAGGATAGCGAAATCGCCTCTGCGACCATAGCAACTGGGTGTTTCAATACCATTGTTCTCCAGCGTCTTGATTTCTTTAAAATTGCTCCAGAGTGATGTGGTCTGGTACTGGCCAAGTAGTTCTGCGGGCACATAAAGTGTTGCATTGAAGTAGTCAAATGCTCTACTGGCTGTAACGGGCACTTTTTCGCTGGTAATGGAAATGCTTTCCAGTGCCGAGCAACCATAGAAAGCGTAGGTGCCGATGCTTTCCATCTTCTTACCCAATGTCAAAGAAGTGAGGCTGGTACAGTAACGGAAGGCGTAGCTGCCCACTTCCTTCACGCCGTCGCCGATGGCTGCGCTGACCAAAGCTTTGCAGCCGTCGAAAGCATAGCTGCCTAACGTAGTTACGCTGTTGGGGATAACGATGTTTTGCAGACTGATACAGCCACTGAAAGCACTATTTCCGACGACCATACATCCCTCATTGATGGTAACCTTTGTCAATCTGATACAGTCCTCAAAAACATCGCCACCCATTGACTGCAGGTTTGCGCTCAATTCAACATTGGGCAAAGATTTACAGCCTGCAAAGGCTCTCTCGTACAGTTTCTTGATGTTGTTGGTCCAATTAATATCTGCCAGATTATTGCAATTGTAGAAAGCATAGTTTCCGATTTCTTCCACCTTCGCGCCAATATGCACTGTTTTCAAGTCAGTACAGCCACGGAATGCATATTGATTAATTACCTTGATGCCGTCACCGATGCTTGCACTGGTTAAGGCAGTACAGCCGTCAAAAGCATAAGCGCCAATACTGGTCACGCTATTGGGAATGCTGACTTCTTTCAGACTAATACAGCCTGAGAACGCACTGTTCCCAACGACCATACATCCCTCATTGATAGTGACTTTTTCTATTTTGATGCAATTTTCAAATACATCACCGTTCATGCTTTCCAAGTTTGCGCTCAGTTCAACATTGGACAAGGATTTACAGCCAGCAAAGGCTCTTTCGTACAGTTTTTTGATGTTGTTGGTCCAATTAATATCTGTCAGATTATTGCAATTGTAGAAAGCATAATTTCTTATTTCTTCCACCTTCGCGCCAATATGCACTGTTTTTAAATCAGTACAGCCACGGAATGCATATTGATCAATTACTTTGATGCCGTCACCAATGCTCGCACTGGTTAAGGCTGTACAGCCGTCAAAAGCATAAGTGCCTAAAGTGGTCACGCTATTGGGAATGCTGACTTCTTTCAGACTAATACAGCCCGAGAACGCACGGTTTCCGACGACCATACATCCCTCATTGATAGTGACTTTTTCTATTTTGATGCACCCTTCAAATACATTGTAATTCATTGTCTGCAAATTTGCGCTCAGTTCGGTACTGGATAGGGACGTACATTTGGCAAAAGCACTTTCGCCCAACTTTGTTATGTTGTTGCTCCAGTTAATATTTTTTAGGTTGTTGCAATTATAGAAAGCATAGCTTTCGATAGTTGCCATTTTTGCTCCCAATTGCACTGTCGTCAAGTCCGTACAGTTGCGGAATGCGTAAGAGTCTATGGTTGTTACTTCATCGCCTATACTGACGCTGGTCAGGTGCTGATTGCCGTCAAAAGCATATCTCCCAATAGCGTTGACCGTATAGGTGTTGCCTTCGTAGGAAACAGTTTTAGGAATCGTCACACTGCCAGTGTAGGGATTGGTGCCTTTATCCACATATACCGTCGTGCTTGTACTGCTGGGTTTTGAGTAATAAATGCCATCGACTTCAAAATTGTAAGCCGCCGCAGGAATAGCGGTGAGTGCTACTACCAAGAGTGCACACAGTTTTTTACAGGTCATTTTCATAAGTTTTTTGTTTTGAGTTTTATATTATTAATTAAAGAAGTGTTTTTTCGCCACAAATTTAATGTTTAACAATATAGTGTCCAAATGGTTTGGTGACAAACACGTCGCTTTTTCTGAAATATTAACAAAAAAGGGCTACCCCGTCGCTCACGCGAAAGAATAGCCACAACACAAACACAAAATAAAACACGACAAAACTACATTAATAAATGTAGTTATGGGGAGATTACGAAATTATTGGATCCCGTCTTCACGGAGTTTCTTTTGCCAATTCCATGCAGAACGGAGGATGTCGTCGAGCGGTGTGTCGGCAGACCAGCCGAGCACTTTGTTTGCTTTGTCCACATTGCCCCAGATGGCTTCGATGTCACCCTCGCGGCGAGGTGCGTATTCCCAGGGGAGTTTCACACCTGTGGCACGCTCGAATCCTTCTACGATTTCGAGGGTGGAGTAACCGTGTCCTGTACCGATGTTGAACACTTCTACGGGGTCGGTTTCCTGGTCGAGCACGCGGGTCATAGCTTTGACGTGTGCTTTTGCCAAATCTACGACATAGATGTAGTCGCGGATGCAAGTCTTGTCTGGAGTATTGTAGTCGTTACCGAAGATTTTCAGCTGCTTGCGGATGCCAATGGCTGTCTGGGTAACGAATGGAATCAGGTTCATGGGCACGCCGTTGGGCAGTTCGCCAATGAGTGCTGATGGATGTGCGCCGATAGGGTTGAAGTAGCGAAGAATGATGGACTTGATGGGTGCTCCTGAGTGGATGTAGTCCTGGATGATTTCTTCGTTGATTTGTTTGGTGTTGCCGTAGGGCGAAAGTGCCTTCTGGATAGGTGCCTGTTCGGTGACGGGCAGGTTTTCGTCGGTGGGCTGACCATAGACGGTGCATGAAGAGGAGAAGATGATGCCTTTTGCACCATATTTGGGCATCAGCTCCAGTACGTTCATCAGTGAGTTGAGGTTGTTGCGATAGTAGAGCAGTGGCTTTTCCACTGATTCGCCAACAGCCTTGGATGCTGCGAAATGGATGATTCCCTGGATGGGATATTTTTTGAATACGGCTTCTACTTTGTCAATGTCGTTCAAATCTACCTGCTCAAAAGCTGGACGGATGCCTGTGATTTTTTCGATGCCGTCAACTACATTGGCGTTTGAGTTGGAGAGGTTGTCGATGATGACTACATCGTAGCCTGCCTGTTGAAGTTCTACTGTGGTGTGTGATCCGATAAAGCCTGTGCCACCGGTCACAAGAATGGTTTGTTTCATGTCGTTTTTGTGCGTTTTTGCGTTTTTATGTTTTTGCGTTTTTGTGTTTTTGCGTTTGTATGTTTACTTTTTCGTGGGCAAAAGTAGGAAAAACATTTAATATGGACAAAACTTTTTGTGCTAATTTTTTGTTTTAAGTCAATTTTTGAAAGTAATAGAGCAAAAAGAGCCATAAAATAAGAAAAAGAATCCGAACAATTAGCTCGGATTCCTTTTCTTTACAGACCTCTGCCGTGGCAATTTTTATATTTTTTACCACTGCCACAAGGGCAAGGATCGTTGCGCCCGATTTTGGGTGCGGTGTTCACGAGTGGCTGCATGGGGGTGCGTTCCCGTGTGTCGCGTCGTGCAGCGGCTTGCTGTTCGGCATCGCTCTGCATCATGTTCTGGCGCGGGTCGTCTGGGTTTTGCTTGTTCTCGGTGAGTCGCTGGCGTGGTGCTTCGGGCATCTGTGCCGGTGCTTCCTTCACTTCTTCGGGGTCGGCGATGGGGATGGAGCAGCGCATCAGGGTGGAGATGGTGCGGTCGTTGATTTCGTTGACCATGTTGTCGAAGAGGTTGACCGACTCCAGCTTGAAGATGAGGAGCGGGTCTTTCTGTTCGTAGCTGGCGTTCTGTACGGACTGTTTCAGTTCGTCGAGTGCACGCAGGTTTTCCTTCCATGCTTCGTCGATGGTGTGGAGCAGAACGATTTTCTCGAAGGCGATGAGGATGGACTTGGCTTCCGATTCGTAGCATTCCTTGAGAGGCACGCTGATTTGGTAGATGCCGCGTCCGTCGCTGATGGGGACAAGGATGTTTTCGTACATGTGGCCTGCTTCTTCATAGACACGCTTAATCGTTGGGTAGGCTGTCGAGGCCAGGCGTGCGGTGCGCTCCTTGAAGTGCTTCATCACGTTGTCGAAGGTCTGGTCTTCCAGTTTCTGACGGTTCTCGTTCTCGTAGGCTTCGCTTGTGAAGGGCACTTCCATGGCGAAGATTTTCAGGAAGTCTTCTTTGCAACCTTCGTAGTCGTTGCCTTCCATGATGTGGAGCACTCGGTCCCAAATCATGTTGGAGATGTCCATGCCGATGCGTTGTCCCATGAGGGCGTGGCGGCGACGTTCATAGATGACCTTGCGTTGCTTGTTCATCACGTCGTCGTATTCAAGCAGACGCTTACGGATGCCGAAGTTGTTTTCTTCTACTTTCTTTTGCGCGCGCTCGATACTTTTATTTATCATGGGGTGTTCAATCATTTCTCCTTCCTCGAATCCGAGTCGGTCCATGATTTTGCTGATGCGGTCGCTGGCGAAGAGACGCATGAGTTTGTCTTCGAGTGAAACGTAGAACACGCTGGAACCTGGGTCGCCCTGACGTCCGGAACGTCCACGGAGCTGACGGTCCACACGGCGGCTTTCGTGTCGCTCGGTACCGATGATGGCAAGACCGCCTGCGGCTTTCACTTCGTCACTGAGCTTGATGTCGGTACCACGACCTGCCATGTTGGTAGCGATGGTCACGATGCTGCGCTGACCGGCTTGTGCCACGATGTCGGCTTCCTTCTGGTGGAGTTTGGCGTTGAGCACGTTGTGTTCGATGTGTCGCAGCTGGAGCATCTTGGAAAGCATTTCCGAGATTTCCACCGAGGTTGTGCCGACAAGCACTGGGCGGCCAGCCTTGACCATGCGCTCGATTTCCTCGATGACAGCCTTGTATTTTTCGCGGTTGGTCTTATAGACGCGGTCGTTCATGTCGTTGCGGGCAATGGGGCGGTTGGTTGGAATTTCTACCACATCCAGTTTGTAGATGTCCCAGAATTCGCCTGCCTCGGTGATGGCTGTACCCGTCATACCTGCGAGCTTGTGATACATGCGGAAGTAGTTCTGCAGGGTGATGGTGGCAAAGGTCTGTGTGGCGGCTTCCACCTTGACACGCTCCTTGGCTTCCACGGCCTGATGCAGACCGTCGCTCCAGCGGCGACCTTCCATGATACGGCCCGTTTGCTCATCGACAATCTTCACTTCGCCGTCCATGACCACGTAGTCGTCGTCCTTGACGAACATGGTGTAGGCCTTGAGCAGTTGCTGGATGGTGTGCACACGTTCTGCCTTGACGGCGTAGTCCTGCATCAGAGCATCTTTCTTGGCAAGGCGTTCTTCGTCGCTGAGGTTTTCGTTCTCCAGCAATGAGAGTTGGGTGGTGATGTCTGGGAGCACGAAGAACTGGTCGTCCTTCACGATGTTGGCAATGAGCTGGTTGCCCTTGTCGGTCATTTCTACTGACTTCTGCTTTTCATCCACTACGAAGAAGAGCGGGTCGGTTGCTTCGGGCATTCGGCGGTTATTGTTCTCCATGTAGGTTTCTTCGGTCTGGAGAAGTCCCGACTTGATGCCTGGCTGAGAGAGGTATTTGACGAGGGCGTTGTTCTTTGGCATACCCTTAAAGGCACGGAACAGGCTGAGGAATCCTGCTGTCACGTCGTCCTTATTGTCGCTTTCGATGAGTTTCTTAGCCTCGGTGAGGTAGTTCTGGGTGAGACGTCGTTGGGCTTCGACCAGTTGCTCCACGATGGGGCAGTACTGTTCAAACATCTGGTCATCGCCCTTGGGCACGGGTCCGCTGATAATAAGAGGTGTACGTGCATCGTCGATGAGCACGGAGTCAACCTCATCGACAATGGCGAAATTGTGCTGGCGCTGTACCAGGTCTTCGGGTTTCATCGCCATATTGTCGCGCAGGTAGTCGAAGCCGAATTCGTTGTTCGTACCGAAAGTGATGTCTGCCTGATAGGCGCGACGACGGGCTTCGCTGTTGGGCTGATGCTTGTCGATGCAGTCAACGGAGAGTCCGTGGAACATATAGAGCGGTCCCATCCATTCGGAGTCGCGCTTGGCGAGGTAGTCGTTCACGGTTACGACGTGCACACCGTTGCGGGTGAGGGCGTTGAGGAAGACGGGCAGGGTTGCCACAAGGGTCTTTCCTTCACCGGTAGCCATTTCTGCGATTTTGCCCTGGTGCAGGACGATACCGCCGAAGAGCTGCACGTCGTAGTGTATCATGTTCCAGACGGTGTCGTTACCTCCGGCAATCCAGTGGTTGTGCCAGATGGCTTTGTCGCCGTCGATGTCGAGGAAGTCGCGTCCTTCACCTGCCAGCTGACGGTCGAAGTCTGTGGCTGTGACGACAACGCCTTCGTCGCCGCATTCTGCAAATCGGCGGGCGGTGTCCTTCACGATGGCATAGACGGTGGGGAGCACTTCGTTGAGTTCTTCTTCAAACTTTTCGAGGATTTGCTCTTCAATCTTGTCTATTTCGTCGAAGATGGGTTTGCGTTGATCGATGTCTGTCTTTTCAATTTTAGCGTTCAGTTCTGCAATTTTGTCGCGGTATTCTTTCACTCCTTCTTGCAGCTGAGCCTTGATTTCTTCGGTCTTTGCGCGAAGTTCATCGTTTGACAGGTTCTTGATGGAGGGTTCGATAGCCAGCACTTTGTCCACGATGGGGCGAATCTCCTTGATGTCGCGCGTGGCTTTGTTTCCAAAGATGCTGCTGAGAAAAGCGTTTAATGAAAATGCCATATTTTTATTTGATTACGATTTTACTTAATGATGAATGGGGAATGATCTCAGAATAGGGGTGGAGTGTTGCAGCCATTCGGTGCCCTGATTCTGATGTGGTGGGCAATGGTGGGTGCGATGCAGTCCACGGTGACAGGTGTGGAGATGCGTTTGGGCTCCAGGTTGTAGCCGTAGAAGATGAGCGGAAACTCAAAGAAGGAGTCGCGCTGCATCTTTCGGCTGCCGCGTTCTTCGTTGACCAGGTTCCAGCCTGGCACCACTTGGATAGTTATGTCGCCCGAACACTTTGGGTTGTAGCCGTTGCGCACGCTGCTGATGCCTGGGGTCCATGCGCCCTGCGTCATGCGGGTAGAGGTGTAAACATCTCTGACACCTGAGAACTGGAAGAGGAAGTCTTCGCAATGGGCAAGCACTTCAGACAGTTTCAGCTGTTTCTGCTCCAGGAATTTGTGGTTTAGGTAAATCTGATTGCCGTAGTAGGCTTCTACATACTGCCCGTTGCCATACATGGCCACGAGGTACATGTTGAGCAGGGCTGCGCAGCGATTGATGGCAAAGTTGCCCGTCGGAATGTTATATTTCGAAATGGATTCGTCGTCGGTGTGGGATTCGTAGCCTGTGGAGGTCAGGTAGATGAGCGTCTTGTCCAGACCCACCAGTTGGTCGATGGTATTCAGCAGTTTTTCTATTTCTGCATCCAGTCGTTTGTAGGTGTCTTGCAGTTCGGTCGTGGTCTCTGAAAGCGACTTCCCGTCCCAGTTTCCTGCGTAGTAGCAGATGGAAACAAAGTCTGTGATGTTGTCGGCGCCGCCCAGTCCGCTGTTCAGACAATAGCTGGCGGCACGGGTAATCTCTTCGTTGACCAGGGCGGAACGCTTAAATTGGCGGAAGCTACGGTCTTTGTCGAAGGAGTGTGAGAAGGTTTTCTGATTGGTGGCGAGGTAGTAGTTGTACGTACCCGCGAATTCACTTGCGGGCTTCCACTTCAGTTCGGCAATCCGCTTTTGCAGGTTCGACGTTTCGTCAAGACGCTTGAACCAGAAAGGTGCCGAACCATAGTAGGTGGTGCCAGCCCAGTGTCCGTTGTAGCTGTCAATCCACATCGCCCAGTCCGAGGCATGACCCGCAGCCAGAATGGCTTCCTCCTTGTTGGGGGCTACGGAGAAGACAAAACTTTTGCCCGCTGTGGCCATCTTCAGTTCGTCGCCAATGGTGGACACGAGCAGATTCTTGGGCGAGGCGCAGTCGGGTGTGTTCACACCTCTGTAGGCTGGGTCGTCCACACAATGCATGGGCTGCAACGAGTTGCGGTCCATCCAGTCTTCGCTGATGATGCCATGGTTGTAGGGCACAGAACCCGTCACGATGGAGGCAATGGCAGAGGCTCGGTCGATGTCTTTCGATGCATACTGCACGTTGCTATAGACTTGTCCCAGCGAGAGCAACTTCTTGAATCCTTCTTCGCCATAGAGCGGCGCGAAAGCCTCCAAGTAGTCCGTGCGCAACTGGTCAATGGCGATGCCGACCACAAGCCGTGGAGTTTCCACAGCCGACACCTGTGCCATCGCACTCATCATCGCAGCATACACCACGATGGACGTTATCAGTTGTTTTTTATGTTGGTTTTTATGCACGGGCATGATTGGTTTCCACTTGAACGACGCTTCTGACAAACAAAATGGCAGCTATCAGATAGACAGCGGTATTGAACACCTGCTGCTTTCCCATCAAAAGCACGATGAACGCGATGCAGACAATCGTGTTGAAAACAGCCAGTCGGTTTCTTTTCTGTCTGAAATGGCAGACGGCTATCCACAGGGCATAGCAGAGCGCCACGGGGTTGAATATCCACACCAGCAGGTTGCTGTCCACGCCAGGATGTTTGCTGAAGAAGAACAGATAAGCAATAATGATGCCAGCCAAGCCTTGCAGCGTGTGGAGTGTCACGTCGAACCAGACGGTTTGTCGTTTCTTCTTGAAGTCGTAATACGAAATGACCAGGGTTATCAGCAAGAGCAATCCGAACACGACCACAGGGGAGAGCAGGGAAGCCTTCTCCTGAACCGTGGGCTGCAACAGCTGTCGGGTGGCTTTTACCATGGGGCGGCGCGAACCGTCTGCATTCACGATGAAGGCTGAGTCAATCTCTGCCTGGAAATAGTCGGGTATGAACATCTGCACACGGCGTTCTGCCAGTTTGTCAATCTCATCCCCCAGCACCATGTCAATGCCGAACTTCAGCCACGGAGCCTTCTCCAGCTTTTCGTGCAGCATCTGCCGCACAGTCACCACACGTTCCGTCCGCGTATAGACCACCTTTCCATCTACAGCCCGTTCTATGACATCGCGGGCACGCTCCGTACAGTTGTCGTACAGCCAGTTGTACAGATAGGTCTGGTTCTCGGGCCGTATGTTCTCCAGAAGCAACTTCATCAGCCGTTTCTTTTCCTCCGCAGTCAGGTTCAGTTCCTGTTCTGTCACGCCATTGCCGCTTTCGCTGTATCGCCACAGAAAGAACTTCCGCGTTTCGGCATCCAGTTGGTAGTTGGTATCGCCCTTCACAAAGTTCATCACAAAGTTCTTCTGCGTAGCATCGAAACAGCCGTAGTTGAACACGGCAGTTTTCCCCGATATTTCGTCCTCTGCCAAAATGGCAGTATGTCCGAAGTGTGCATACGCATCCGTCCCAGGCGTGCAGGTCAGCAACGAGAATCGCAGCCCGTCGTCGTAGGCTGAGCCTTCCTGCCCGATGGAGTCTTGAGCGTTCTCGACCGTGTCTTGCGCATAGCCACTCAGTGGTAATGCCATCATGGCAAACCACATCATCCTGAATATGTATCTCTCTATTAACTGCATAAATCGGCTGCAAAGGTACGAAAAAATAGGGAATGAAGCACGAAGAATGTGGAATAAAGCACACAGAATAGGCTTTTTTTGCATTTTCCCTTTGTTTTTCTTACAGAAAAGCCCCTTTCGGAGCGCAAATGAACAGCATGAATTTGCCTGTCGGACATCATCGTTTTCCTCTCCGCAGCGTGCACATATCCTTTCCACAGAAATCAATAAAACGTCCCGCTGATAACAAAAAAATCATCCACACTGCATCAAAAACTTAAAACATCGCCATTGTTTTTATAAACAACGCCGATGTTTTCAAAAACAACGCCAATGTTTATAGAAACAACGCCGATGTTTTAAGAATTTTTCAAAGTGGAAAGAAAAATGTTTTTTCAGTTTCATCAGTTTCATATTGTTATTTGTTACAATCTTTGGCAGTCTGCTACAAAAATAGGATAGAAGTTTGTCAGTAATAATAATTATGTGTATCTTTGCCGCGAAATGGATTCTGTCAATCTGAATTTGAAATTCTATTTCATTCCATAACTATCTTAATTAACTAATTAACTAATTTAAAATCAAAGAGAAATGAAGAAACTATTACTTTCTGTCCTGATGGCATTGCCTCTGATGGCAAATGCATATACAGGTGTAACCGTTGTTGACGGTATTACGTATTATGTTGTTACCAAGGCAAAGACAGCCGAAGTTAGAGCAAATTCCAGTAGTTACTATTCTGGCGACATTGTGATTCCAGGAACCATTGAGGTCGAAGGCGTTCCTTGTACGGTGAAATCCATTGCAAACGAGGCGTTTTATAACTGCTCTTACTTGTATTCTGTATCCATTCCTAATACGGTGGAATCTATTGGAGAAGATGCTTTTTACTATTGTCGTAATCTGACTGCCATAAAGATTCCTGGCAGTGTTAAAACCATTGGTAAAGAGGCTTTTGCTTCGTGTTCGAATATGGCTTCTGTTACTATTGCTGAAGGAGTTACTTCCATTGGAGCTTATGCCTTTGTGAATACTGGCATTAAATCTATTGTTGTTCCAAACTCTGTTACAGAAATCGGAGAAAATATTTTCAGCAACTGTTCCTCTCTTGAATCTGCTCACCTCGGTTCTGGTATAACGGCTATTCCCGAAAACGCATTTAGTGCTTGCTCGCAACTGGCTTCTGTAGATTTGCCAGAGGCTCTTAAGACTATTGGAGAGTTTGCGTTCCAGAACTGTAAATTAAAGGCTGTAGAGATGCCATCCGATGTCATTGAGATAGGCACATGTGCTTTCCAATATTGCAAGTATATGGAAACTTTGAAGCTGGGCAGTAGCTTGAATTTCATCGGAGAATCAGCTTTCTTTGGATGTGAAAGTCTGCAAACGGTGGTATTCCCTGATGCTCTCACAACGATTGAAGATAAAGCATTTTCCAGATGTACGCAATTGTCTGCCGTGACATTTGGCAAAAGTATAGCTTTGGTTGGAGATTATGTTTTTTCTGGTTGTAACAATCTGACTTCAATTTACATTTCTGATTTGGCAGCATGGTGCAAAATTGATTATGGTAGTAGTCCTTTTGTTGCTTATCATAAACTGTATCTGAATGGTGAACAGATTACGAACTTGTTCATACCTGCTGGCATCATAGAGATTCCATTCTTTGCTTTTGCGATGTGTGATGGCATAGAGACTATTGTGATTCCAGATGGCGTTACAACCATTGCACAGTCGGCTTTTTACGAATGCCGCTCAGTAAAATCAATTTACATTGGAAAAGATGTAGATAAGGTTTATAGCTCAGCTTTTGCTTATTGTGGTGACATTACCGATGTCTATTGTTACGCGGTGAATGTTCCAAGAACTGGTTCTAATGTGTTCTCTGGCGATGAACCAGAATACGCCACCCTGCATGTGCCCGCAAATTCAATCAAAGCCTACCATGACGATGAAGCATGGGGTGTCTTTGGTGACAATATTGTAGCACTTGACGGAGAAATGCCAGTTAATCCAGACCAGCCTAAGTGCGCTGCTCCGACCATTGCTGTTGAGAACGGCAAGGTGAAGTTCTCCAGCGAAACAGAGGGCGCAGAGTTCGTCAGCAAAATTGTTGCTGTAGGTTCAGGCGACTACACCACCAATGAAGTTTCGTTGGTTCCCACCTTTGAAGTTACTGTCTATGCTACAGCTACTGGCTATCAACCTTCCGATACCGTGAAAGAGACCATTTCCTTGACTGGCACAGGTAGTCTCGACATTGACGGTGACGGTGAACTCACCGTGAGTGACATCACCAAACTTATTGATGCTTATCTCGAAAAGTAAACATCATTCATTAACAGAAAAGAAATGATATGAGCGAAGCTACATTATCAGGACTGCGCGACTAACATCATGATTACATAAAAATCCCCACAGCTGGACTTTTTTTGCTGTGGGGATTTTATTTTTGGTTCATCCGACAAATGCATAGGTCTTATCGTGTAGAGAAAGGATTTTGAGTTCAAAGAACTTCTCGTCTCTGTATCCATATGCTTGTCTCTTCATTG
>CADCLN010000026.1 GCA_902802265.1 uncultured Bacteroidales bacterium
GACAGAACAGGTTAGGGAGATATGCGAGAAGGTCGGCATTAGCCCTATTCCTTACAAGATGAGAAAATCTGTAGGGGTACAATTTTTAGGGCAAAAAAAATGAAGGCGCAGAAAATCAAGTGGTTAAAGAACCTGATATCAGCAATACGGGTTAAAGGGACGATACTATTGTCCGCTGCCAGCATCCCATTCGTCCCTTTAACTTCCAAGCGAAACGATAACTTCCTTTTAACTTCCCTTTAACTTCCAAACAAAGCATAACTTCCCTTTTAACTTCCAAGCGAAGCCCCCATGCGGAACAACTCGCTATTTCCGGTCGATATAAGGAGCGAAAATAAAAAACACAGCCAAAAGTTTGCCCAAAAGGTTTTTTTTTACTTATTTTGCACGGAAAATGAACGTTCATCATGGCTTATCCCGTATTACCAACCTCGGAAGCGTGCTGTGGATGTGGCGCCTGTAGTCAGGTCTGCCGCTGGGATTGCATCTCGATGGAGAGGGACAAGGAGGGTTTTCTCTACCCGAAAGTGCATACGGAAGTGTGCAAGGAGTGCGGACTGTGCATGAGGGTGTGCCCGTCGTTGAAGAAGGAAACTGCAAAACCGCACAATGGCACGCCTCTCCATGCTTTCGCTGCCATCAACCCCGATGAATGTGTGCGCAGAGAGAGCAGTTCGGGCGGTGTGTTCACGTTGCTGGCAGAACAGATGGCGGAGAAGGGAGGCGTGGTGTTTGGTGCTGCGTTTGACAAGGACTGGAATGTGGTACACACTCGGACAGACAGCAAAGAGGGGCTGAGGGCGTTTCGTGGCAGCAAGTATGTGCAGAGCGAAACGGGGCAGACGTTCCGCGAGGCGAAGGAACTGCTGGAGGCTGGCAGGGAGGTGCTGTTTGTCGGTACACCTTGTCAGATTATGGGTCTTCGGGGGTTTCTGGGGAAGCCTTACGAGGGGTTGCTGGCGGTGGACTTCATCTGCCATGGTGTGCCCAGCCCTGCGGTGTGGCAGTGGTATCTGAAGCGTCAGGCTCGGCATTATGCCAAGGAGCACTGGACGGCGTGGCTGCGATATTGGCTGAGGCCGCTGTCACTGATTCGGAGGGTGGAGTTTCGCAACAAGGAGAAGGGCTGGAAGCAGTATCATTTCGTGTTGAGGGTTTCGCAGGCACGTCAGGACATGGTCTATCACAAGAATCCCTATATGCGTGCTTTCCTGAAGGATGTGGATTTGCGTCCGTCATGTCACCATTGTTTTGCAAAGGGTGGAAGCAGCGGCAGCGACATCACGCTGGCTGATTTCTGGAATGTGCACAGGGTGGTGGACGGTTTTGACGATGACGGCGGCACAAGTTTGGTGCTGGTGAACACGGAGAGGGGTGCCAGGGTCTTCGATGCACTGGAATGCAGGAAGCAGGAGGTGGTTTTCCAGGATGCGATACAGTATAACAGGGCGTGGGCGGCGTCTTACCCTGCCAACCCCGACCGCTGTACGTTCTTTGAGGAGTACAGGAATTGTTTTGACAGTTTTATTACATGAGAATTGCTATAACAACGTTTTTTCAGTCGCAGACCAACTATGGGCAGTTGCTGCAGGCGTATGCGCTGCAGGTGGTGCTGAAGCGGATGGGACACTATCCCTACACCATTCGGTATGGGTTTCATGAGTATTTGCAGCCTGTACACGGCGAGATGGTGGAGATTCCGTCGGCGGTGCCTGTGCCGCCGCATACGTTGAAAGAGAGGTTGAAGGCTTTTCTGAAGGAACGGTTTGGACGGCCAGAGAGTGGCGAACCGCTCCCTGCGGGAACCAGGGAGGACAGGCATTTCGATGATTTTCGCCGCATGCACGTAAACTTGTCGCAGTACGTCTATAATTGTGTGGAGGATTTGCAGAAATACCCGCCCCTGGCAGATTGCTACCTGACGGGGAGCGACCAGGTGTGGGCGCAGCTGTTGTCGAACCCGAACAACCGGACATTCTTCCTAGATTTTGGTTTTCCTGACACGAAGCGGATTGCATACGCTCCGAGTTTTGCGGTGGAAAAATACCCTGCGGAACTTTGCGAAGAGTTGCAGGCACAGCTGAAGCGTTTCGATGCCATCAGCGTGAGGGAGCCGTCGGGGGTGGAGATTTGCAGGAAGGTGGGCTATGATGCCAAGCTGGTGCTTGACCCCACATTGCTGCTCGGCGGCTGGCACTACAGGTGGTTAGCCAGGGAATCGGAGACGGCATTGCCTCGACGGTTCATGCTGGTGTATCATGTGAACGTTACCGACGCGGAGGATTTGCACTGGAAGATGTTCAGCAAATATAATCGGCAGAAGGGCCTTCGCAACATCGCTGTACATGCCAACGGAGAGGGGGAAAAGGATATTGAGATACTGAAGGATGCGGAGTACTGGTACCCCACCATTCAGGACTGGATTCGGCTGATTGCCGCGAGCCGCTATGTGCTTACGACATCGTTCCACGGCTTGATTTTCTCCATCTTGCTGCACAAGCCCTTCTTTGTCTGCCTCAGACCCGACAGCCAGTTTGCAGGGAACAATCGGGTGATAAACGTCCTTTCGGTGTTGGGACTGGAGGACAGAATCGTAACGGATGATACTGACATCCGGAAGATGCTGAGAAAACCTATCAACTGGTGGGCTATAGACAGGAAACTGAAGGTGTTGCGGAGGGAATCTTTGCGGTATCTGACCAATAGTCTTTGGAAATGAATCTATTTACTATTTACTATTTACCATTTTGGCTGCGCATGGGGTGAAGAAGAAATCTGTGAAATCCGTGGTAAAGAAAAATCTGTGTAATCTGAAAAATCCGTGTAATCTGTGGTGAAGAATGAACAAAAAATAAAACATATCAAAACGACATGAAGATTTCAATTATTACCGTTGTATATAATGACTTGGAGGGACTGAAAAAGACCGTTCAGTCGGTGTTGTCACAAACTGACAAACATTTTGAATACATCGTCATTGATGGAGGTTCGACGGATGGAACTAAGGAGTATCTGTCGGCCTTAGACATTGTGAACAAAAAGGTCAGCGAACCCGACAAAGGCATTTACAACGCCATGAACAAGGCCGTCGGGATGGCCGAAGGGGAGTTTTGCATCTTCATGAATGCTGGCGACAAGTTTCACGACGACGAGGTCATTGCCAAAGCAAACGAGTGTCTGGGTGATGCCGATTTGTATGTGGGCCACACGGTGGAAGTGGGTGCAGAGAAGTCGCAATGCTTCACAGCTCCTCAGACCATGACGATTGAGCATCTGCTGAAAACGTCCATTTACCATCAATCGACGTTCACCAAAACACGGTTGCTGAAGGCACACCCCTACAACGAGCATTACCGCATCGTCAGCGACTGGGCTTTCTTCTTTGAGCAATGGCTGCGCGGAGCTATATATCAACCGCTTGATTTCTTTGTGTCCTACTATTACCTGGGTGGCTACAGCGCACAGAATGTCGAGACGATAGAGGTGGAGCGCAAGGATGTCATTTGCAAACTTTTGCCCATACGCGTACAGGAGAGATTTGTGAATGCTGAAAAACGAAAAGCGAAAGACGAAAAACAGGAAAGCAGGATAGAGCGAAAGATTAGGAAGTCTATGGAAAAGTCTCCCGTCTCTCGCGACCTTTCGCTGATTCGCTATGGTACTAAGTTCCTGTTCAAGGACCTTTTCCACCAGGAAGCAAAGCCTCATAAACGGGAGAGGGAGGCATCCGACTGCATCCGTGTACTGTTCGACAGCCAGGCTTTTGACATGCAAACTCACGGCGGTGTGTCTCGCTGCTTTACAGAACTTTCCACCCATCTGCCAGTAGACATCAAGGCACAGATGGGTGTGGTTGAAACGGATAACACATACCTCAACAACATCGGTTTCCCTCCAGCAGGACAGACTTATGAACGATTCATGATGCCTGGGCACAACAGCCTCAAGAAGTTCTGTTATAAGCTGAAATATAATTTCAAATATGGTTATTACAGCAAGTGGGACATTAAGCCGAACCTGAATCGGTATGAGACCATCAGACTGCTCTCGGAAGGCAACGTGGATGTGTTCCACCCCACGTTCTTCTCACCTTATTTCCTCCCTTATCTGCAGGATACGCCGTTTGTGCTAACTGTTCACGACATGATTACGGAGTTGTACCCGCAGTATTATCCTGCCGACGAACCACAGCTGAACAACAAGCGGGTGCTGATTCCCCGTGCAAACCACATTGTCGCCGTGAGCCAAAACACGAAGCGAGACATCATGCGCTTCTTCGATGTGCCCGAAGAGAAAATCACCGTGATCTACCATGGTGCAGACACCCCCCCCTACACACCGACTCCCGATGCCAACAAGTACGGCGAATATATTCTCTATGTAGGTGAAAGACATTGGTATAAGAATTTCAACCAGTTTCTCCACGATATTGTCCCCATCCTGAACAGGCACAAGGATATGAAAGTGGTATGCACAGGTAAACCATTCAGTTACGAAGAAAAGATATTGCTGGACTTCCTTTCCCTGACCGACCGTTTCGTGCAAATCTATGTCAAGTCTGACCAAGACTTCATGGACCTGTACCACAATGCCATTTGCTTTGTCTATCCATCGGAATATGAAGGGTTTGGAATCCCCATTCTGGAAGCATACAAGGCTGATTGTCCGGTGATGCTGAACCATGCCTCTTGCTTTCCAGAAATTGCAGGCGATGCTGCCGTCTATTTCCACATGAAGGATGGCAAGTCTGACTTTGAAGAGCAGTTCGAGACGCTCTACCACCTCAACAGCAATGAGCGGGAAGCCTTGCTACAGAAGCAGCGGGAACGTCTGACACTCTATACGTGGGAGAAGTCTGCCCAGCAATTAGCAGAAGTGTATAAAAAACTGATGAAAAATTGAAAAGATTGATTCACATACAAAGAGGGGCATACAGCAATGCTGTGGCGTTGGTGTGCAACCTGCTGCTGGTCTATGCTGTCTATGCCCTGTGCCGCCTGGAGTTTGTGCTGGAAAACTGGCAGACATTTCAAGGTACCCTGTTCCAGAACAGCTGGACGGACTTGCTAAAGGGAAGCCTGCTGTTCGACACCTCGGCCATTCTCTACACCAATGCCCTCTATGCCCTGCTGATGCTGCTACCGGCACCATGGGCTGAAAGCAATGTCTGGCGAAGGATAGCCAAGTGGATATTCCTGATAGTCAATTCGGTCTGTGTGACTGCAAACCTTGCCGATTCGGTCTATTTCCAATATACAGGACGACGCACCACCATGTCGGTATTCAGCGAATTCCACCACGAAAACAATCTGGGCAGCATTTTCCTGACAGAGTTTCTGCGCCACTGGTATTTGGTGCTGTTTGCCATCCTTTTGTGGATGATGATTTACCTGCTCTACAGCCATCCTCAGAGCAAAACCCGACGCTTTGGCTGGCGACGACACACAGCCTACTACCTCATCACCACCACTTGTCTTTTTTTCTATATTCCTCTGACCATCTGCGGAATGCGTGGCGGAGCAACCACCGCTGTGCGACCGATAACCCTCAGCAATGCAAACCAGTATGTAAACCATCCCACCGAGGCGGCAGTCGTGCTGAATACACCTTTCTCCTTGATTCGTACCCTCAACAAGACAACCTTTGTGAACCCCGAATATTTCTCGAAAGAAGAACTGGCTGCACTCTATTCCCCCGTTCACACCACAGCTGCCACCGATTCATTGACCAAGAAAAACGTCGTGGTGCTCATTGTGGAAAGTTTTGGCCGTGAATACATTGGAGCCTATAACGAACTGAGCGAAGACAAGGGCTATACACCTTTCATCGACTCCCTCTATCCCCACTGCCTCAGCTTCGACTACACTTTTGCCAACGGACGTAAAAGTATCGACGGAATGCCTTCCATCCTCAGCAGCATCCCTATGTTTGTCGAGCCTTTCTTCCTCACACCAGCTTCCTTGAACGATGTCAGCGGGCTGGCTGGTGAATTGGGGAAAGTGGGCTATCAATCAGCCTTTTTCCACGGTGCCGAAAACGGTTCAATGGGCTTTTTGGCTTTTGCCCGAACCACAGGTTTTCAGCATTACTACGGTCGCACAGAGTACAATGCCGACCCCCGATTCGGCGGTGACAAGGATTTCGACGGCATGTGGGCAATATGGGACGAACCCTTCCTGCAATTCTATGCCTTGAAAATGAACGAAATGCAAGAACCTTTCATCACGGCCCTTTTTACGGCTTCTTCACACCACCCCTATGCCGTACCTTCTATATATAAAGATGTGTACCCCGACGAAGACCCCAACCCCATCCATAAGTGCATACGCTACACCGACATGGCGTTGAGAAAGTTTTTCGACACAGCACGACAGCAACCATGGTACGAAAATACAATCTTCGTCCTGACCAGCGACCACACCAACTGGAGCGACCACGCTGAATATCAGACCGACTTGGGACTTTTCGGTGCACCTATCCTTTTCTTCGACCCTTCCGGCACACTGCCAGCTGGTCGCCGCCACTGCATCGCTCAGCAAATCGACATCATGCCGACAGTGCTCAGCTATTTGGGCTACCCTAAACCTTACATTGCCTTTGGCTCAGACCTGATTACCACAGCCGACTCCGCTACTTGGGCTGTCAACTACCTGAACGGCATCTACCAATATGTCTCTGGTGACTACGTCCTGCAATTCGACGGCGAAAAATCCACGGCTCTCTACGACATCAAGTCCGATTGGCTCATGCAGCACAACTTGCTGAAAAACTCACCGTCGGAAACCACAGCAATAGCCATGGAACGCCGTCTAAAAGCCATCATCCAGAGTTATATGTCTCGTATGAACAACAACCAACTTGAAATAGCAAAATAACGTCATAACCCTCCTGCAATATGCAAAAACCGCAACCACACAGGTTCAAATCTGGCTTTGCCTACTTCCTGATTCTTACCGCAGCCCTCACCCTGCTCTTCATCTGGTATTTGCTCGATAGCCAGGTGCTGCCCGTCATGGACTTCATGGGCTGGGTGTTCTACCTCACATCCTCCATCAGCCACGCAGCCTGTTTCAGCCTTATGGCCTACATCGTATATGCTGTGTTCAGCCTGTTCCGATTAAGCAAAACGGCACGCATCGTCATGTCTCTGCTGGCTACTTTGCTGTTGCTGACAGGCTATGTCAACGAACAGGTTTATCAAATCTACCGATTCCATATCAACGGCTTTGTCCTGAACATGCTGACTGGTCCTGGAGCCTCACAAATCTTCACCTTCGACTGGCGTCTGAAACTCCTCTACAGCGCCTACCTCCTGCTCATCTTTGCCGTCTGCATCGGTGGATGGTGGATAGCAGACCGCATGGCAAAACGACTGAAACGTAAGCACATTCTCCTTGCCGTCAGCATCCTCGTCGGCAGCACGCTCTTTGCACACATCTACCACATCTTTGCTTCTTTTTACCAAAAACAATCTGTCATCGTCAGTGAACGCCTCCTGCCGTACTATTTCCCCACGACCAGCTACGGACTGCTGACCGAAACCCTGCATCTCACACCTCCAGCAACCGCAGACCTTGACATCAGTCCGGCGGGCGGCGACATGGTCTATCCGCTACAACCGCTCGACGGCGATTCTGCCCGCTACAACGTTCTGCTCATCCTCATCGACTCGTGGAACCCCCGTTCCCTCACCCCCGAATGTATGCCAAACACTTACCGCTATGCCCTTCAGAACCAATGGTACAAAAACCACCTCAGTGGCAGCAACGGTACCCGCAGCGGCGTCTTCAGCCTCGTCTTCGCCATTCCTTCCTACTACTGGAACATGGCAGAGGCAAACCACATCACACCTGTCATCTTCGACGTCTGCCGTCAGGAAGGCATCACTTTCCGCAACTATCCTGGTGCCTCCCAGCTCGATCCACCCTTTGGCCGAGTACTTTTTGCCCGTGAAAAAAACGTCCGCATCGAAACACCTGGATCCACCGTATATGAACGGGACGCACAGATAACACAGGACTTCATCCAGCAAACAACAGACTCGCCCTTCTTCTCCTTCCTCTTCTACGACGGACCACACAGCTTTGAGCTCGACCCCCATCGTCCCTGTCCCTTCCAACCCAGCTGGCCATACGCCGACTACTCCAAACTGCACAATGACCTCGACCCCACCCCCTTCTGGAATCTTTACCGCAACACTTGCTACCAGACCGACCAACTTATAGGACAGGTTCTTACAGCCCTCGATGAAAGCGGACTTGCCGACCACACCATGGTCGTCATTACGGGGGACCACAGCCAGGAGTTCAATGAAAACCACAAAAACTACTGGGGCCACAACAGCAATTTCTCACAGCACCAAATCAAAGTCCCCCTCATTGTGCATATCCCTGGCGAAAAGCCACAGATATACACACACCGCACTACACACTACGACATCGTCCCCACCATCCTCACGACCGCCATGAACGTCACCACCCCACCCTCAGCCTACTCCACCGGACACCTCCTGACCGACACCACCAGCCGATCCTGGCACATCGTCGGTTCGGAACTCAACTACGCCTTCATCATCCCTGGTGACACCATTCTTGAGAAAAGTGCCGAAGGCGGACTGCAAGTCTATGATGCCCACATGAACCCCGTCAGCGACTACCACTTTGACGTACAAGCGTTTAACAAAGCTACCGAAATCCTTAACCGATTCCTGAAATGACTTACCTACTCTTCTACCTTCTCTCCCTCCTTCCGCTGCGCATCCTCTACCTCATCAGCGACTGCTGCTACTTCTGGCTCTACAGAGTCTTTCGCTACCGCCACCACATCGTCCGAAAAAACCTTACAGACAGCTTTCCCGAAAAAACCGAAGGTCAGCGCCGAGACATTGAGCGCCGCTTCTACCACTGGCTTTGCGACTACTTCCTGGAGACGGTCAAGCTGACCACCATGTCCCGCAAAGAGATGCACCGCCGAATGCAATTCCCTGGCATCGAACAAATGAATGCCGACTTAGCTCAAGGCCGATCCGTATGCATCCTTCTGGGGCACTACTGCAACTGGGAATGGGTCAGCAGCATACCCAGCCACTGTCCACCTCAAACGCAGGGTGCACAAATTTTTCACCCCTTGGAAAACAAAACTTTCGACAACATTTTCTGCCGCATCCGAACCCGTTTCGGGTCTAAGAACATCCGCAAGGACGACACCTTCCAAACCCTGCTACGCTGGAAGAAGGAAGGCCGCATCTGCTACACCGGCTTCATTGCCGACCAAGTCCCTGGCTACAAAGAAATGCACTACTGGACCACCTTTCTCAGCCATCCCCAAACACCCGTCTTCACCGGTGCTGAACGCCTCTCCCGCATCCTCGATTACACCGTCTATTACGTTGACCTGCGCCGACCTCGCCGAGGCTACTATGTCGGCACCTTTATCAAACTCACCGACAACCCTGGCGCCCTCCCCAAATTCCAACTCACACAACGCTACGTTGAAATGCTCGAAGCCACCATCCGCCGCAACCCGCCCTACTGGCTCTGGAGCCACAACCGATGGAAACGCACCCGATCCGAATTCGACGCCCTCTTCAACGAACAGGAACGCCATCGCATCCTCAATAAACTATAGATAAAAAAATTAAAACCCCATGATCACCGTCATCATCAACACCTACAACGCCGAAAAACACCTTGAACGCGTCCTCGAAAGTGTCAAACATTTCGACGAAATCCTCCTCGTCGATATGGAGTCCAAAGACCAGACCCTGACCATAGCCCAAAACCACGGCGCACACATCCTCACCTTCCCCCGTGGTGAACACAACATCGTAGAGCCCGCCCGCCAATTCGCCATCAACCACGCCACCCACGAATGGTGCCTTGTCGTCGATGCCGACGAAATCGTCCCCCCACAGCTCCACGACTACCTTTACCAAATCATTCAGCAGCCCGACTGCCCCGACGGTCTCTACATCCCCCGCAAAAACTACTTCATGGGCCGTTTCATGCACGCATACTATCCCGACTACAACCTCCGCTTCTTTCGGAGAGAAAAAACCACTTGGCCACCCATCATCCACATCCAGCCCCAAGTCTCAGGCTCCATCGGACACATCCCTGCCAACCACAAAGAACTTGCCCTGGACCACCTCGCCGACGACACCATATCCCAACGCCTGCAGAAAACCGACCAATATACCGACAACGAACTCCGCAAGAAAGCCCTGAAGCACTACCCACCCCTGGCCCTCATCTATCGGCCCCTACACCGATTCCTGAAATCCTACTTTCTCAAAAAAGGTTTTCTCGACGGCACACCTGGTTTCATCCGATCCTGTCTCGACGGCTACTACCAGTTCATCATGATAGCGAAAATGTTTGAAGCCAGAAACAAGACAACCACACACCATTAGCCCCAGACAACCATCAGAATATAAGCAAAACTCGAAGTGCATCCCGAAAGTTTTTTGTTTAACATCCGAGGGGGCACTTCACATTTTTTCCGCTTTCTTGTTGGTGATTTCAGTGAAAAGTCGTACCTTTGCGGCGCAACAGGTTCCCCGAAGGGGGGATTAAAAGGGAACGGGGTGCAAATCCTCGACTGTCCCGCAGCGGTAAATTCCTAATATCCAAGCCACTTTGTTGCCACTGGGCATAATGCCTGGGAAGGTTGTGTGGCGTTTGGAGGAACAAGTCCGAAGACCTGCCTTTGCATTTATGATATTGAGGTGCCCTCGTGGATAAGGGTGCTTTAAAGTATGTGTAAAAGATTCATGGCATTTACAGTCATCTGCGCAGGTAGCTTAGCGGCAACGGCGCAGACAGTGGTTGATAGTACAGCTATCAAGCTGGACGATGTCGTGGTGTGGGGTAGCACAAACAGGAAGGAGATTGTGCCGGCACAAAGATTGATCGGTGCAGAACTGGAGGCGTTGAGCAGCAGTTCGGTAGGCGATGCCATACGGTATTTCTCCGGCGTGCAGTTGAAAGACTATGGAGGTGTGGGTGGACTGAAAACTGTAGATGTCAGGAGCATGGGCACCAACCACATGGGGGTGTTCTACGACGGCATCCAGTTGGGGAATGCTCAGAACGGACAAGTAGATCTGAGCAAGTTTAGCCTCGACAACGTGGAGAGCATCAGCCTGTACAACGGACAAAAGAGCGACATTCTGCAGTCGGCAAAGGACTATGCCGCGGCGGGAGTTATCTACATAAGAACCAGACGCCCACAGTTTGCAGAAGGAAAGAATTACAACGTCCGAGCAAGCCTGAAGGCAGGGTCGTTTGGCGTAATCAATCCGTCTTTTTTGTGGGAGCAGAAATGGTCTGCCCGTCTGAACAGCAGTTTCAACACGGAATATCTGACGGCTACGGGCAAATACAAGTTCCGCTACCGACGGGTGCTGAGCGACGGTTCGACAGCATGGGACACGACAGCCATACGCCAGAATGGCGACATGGAAGCGTTCAGGCTGGAAGGGGGACTGTTTGGACGGTTGAATGACGGGGTGTGGAATGCCAAGGTGTATTACTACACGTCGAACAAAGGCATCCCTGGAGCCATTGTCAACAATGTGTGGAAGACATCGCAGCGGCAGTGGGACCACAACTTCTTTGCCCAGGGTCAGATGAAAAAGAGCTGGGGACGGTATGAACTGATGCTGAACGGGAAATTTGCCTGGGATTACCTGCATTATCTAAGCCCCGACACGACATCCCTATATATTAACAATGTATTCCGACAGACAGAGGCATACATTTCTGTTGCCAACCACTACAGCCTCTGCGACCAGTGGGATGTAGCCGTTACGGCGGACTACCAGTTCAACGCCCTGAATGCGGACCTGGCCAATTTTGTTTACCCCAAACGGCATACGTTCCTATGGGCTGCAGCCAGTACATTTGAGTGGGGACGCTTCAAGGCGATGGGAAATGTGATTGGAACACACGCTTTCGACGTGACCGATGTACATCGTGCACAATGTGTGGGCAAACTGACCCCTGCCCTCTTCCTTTCCTTCCAGCCCGTTTCAGCCATCACACTTCGTGCATACTACAAACAATCATTCCGTCAACCTACATTCAACGACCTCTATTACACAGACATAGGAAACATTTCGTTAGAGCCGGAATTTGCCACGCAGTACAATGTGGGGGCAACCTACCAGAAACGTTTTGGACAGTCGTGGCATTTTGAAGGAAAAGTGGATGCCTACTTCAATAAAGTAGATAACAAGATTGTAGCCATACCGAAGGGCAGTGGTCAATATCGCTGGATGATGATGAACATAGGGAAAGTGAAAATTCTGGGTGTGGACGTAAGTGCTGGGACGGAATGGAATCTGCTGAAGGACTGGACATTGAACCTGACGCTGAACTATACCTACCAACGTGCACGAGACTACACCGACCCGACCGACAACGACCCTGCATCAGGCACGTGGGGTGGGCAGATAGCCTATATACCCTGGCATAGCGGGTCGGTCGTCGGCAACCTCCGCTACAAACGCTGGATGCTGAACTACAGTTTTATATACGTAGGAGAGCGGTATCACAATTCGGCAAATATCCGCCAGAACCATGAAGAGCCGTGGTACACGCACGACGTGAAAGTGGGCTGGAACATTCAATCCCTATCCTTATCCCTCGAAATCAACAATTTGCTCAACCAACAATATGATGTCGTACTCAATTACCCCATGCCAGGGCGCAACTGGAAATGCATAGTAAAATACGGTTTTTAATCCTCCTCCTGTGCGTGGCTTGCCGCCACGACACAGAAGTGTTTTTGCCCGAAGTGGAAAAAGTGGCAGAAGGCGAGGTGCTGGTGGATAGTGCTTCGCAGGCTGCCAGCAACACCTTCCTGCCTGTGTATGAACGTGTGGAGGGCTTCTACCTGCTCAACGAGGGGAACATGGGAAGCAACAAGAGCACACTGGATTACTACGACTTCTCGGCAGGGCAATACATCCGGAACATCTACGGAAATGCAAACCCCCATGTGCCGAAAGAGCTGGGCGACGTGGGGAACGACTTGGCCATCTACGGGGGTCGGCTATATGCCGTCATCAACTGTAGCAACAAGATTGAAGTGATGAACAGTCAGACGGCAGAGCGCATCGGTCAGGTAGATATTCCAAACTGCCGATACATCCGTTTTTCGGGTCGTTACGCCTACGTCACCAGCTATACAGGTCCGGTGGTCATCAGCGACGAGTACAAGCAGCGGGGGTACGTGGCACGGATTGACACAGCTACGCTGCAAGTGGTCGATACCTGTGTGGTGGGATTTCAGCCCGACGGACTGGAAATTGCAGATGGGAAGATATATGTGGCTAATTCCGGCGGGTACAGGTTGGGCAACTACGAGCACACGCTGTCGGTGGTCGATCTCCAGTCGTTCCGTGAGTTGCGACGCATTCCCGTGTCGCCCAACCTGCACCATGTGCGCCTCGACAACCATGGGCAGCTGTGGGTTTCCTCACGGGGTGACTACTTCGCCGTACCCGCCAAACTGTATTGCATTGCTGTATCAACAGAAGAAGTGACCGACTCGGTGGATGTAGCTGTATCGGACTTTTGGCTCGACGGCGATTCGCTCTATTTTTACGGAACGGCGTGGAGCTATGTTTCGATGGACGACGAGATCACATACGGCATTATAAATGTAAAGACGCACCAGATTGTCAGTCGGGGCTTCATCACCGACGGCACAGTCATCAAAAAACCATACGGGATTGCCGTGAATCCGTTGACCAAGGACATCTACCTCACGGATGCCAAGAACTACGTCAATCCAGGCACACTCTATTGCTTCGACCCCGCGGGAAAGAAGAAGTGGAGCGTCCGCACGGGCGACATCCCCGCACACATTGCGTTTCGAGGCATACCAAAAAAAAACAATAGGTATCATTAAAAAATAAACACACATGAAAAGAAAAAAACTCCTTATCCTCAGTCTCCTCTGTGCCCTCTGTGCTACATCGCGGGCGCAGGAATCTCCCTACATCAACAGGGTGTTTGAATACATGCCCGCACCTGGTCAGTTTGTGAACGAATTGCCGGAATGGGAAGAAGGCGACAACGCTGAAGCCATGCGCCAGAAGGCAGAAGACTGCATTGCCCAGCACCAGCAGATAGCCATCACGCTGGGCAGCTGGGGCGGATACGTCGTCTTCGGCTTCGACCATCCCATTCAAAACAAACCTGGCGAGTACGACTTCAAGTTGCTGGGCAACAGCCTGTATTACGAAACGGAGTCGGGGGAGGTGAGCACGAAGAGCGGTGCAGCCGAACCAGGTGTGGTGTGTGTAAGCTACGATGCCAACGGAAACAGCCTGCCCGACGATGAGTGGTATGAACTGTGGGGGTCGCACCACAGCCATTCGCTGACGAAGCACGCCTACCGATGCACATACTTCCGCACCCCCGCCGACCATGTGGCTACGCCCCACCCCACGAACAAATACGTGAGGGACACCACATACATCCGCTGGCAAGCAGCCGACGGCGAGGAAGGCTACGTGCAGGCACTGTCGTTCCACAGGCAGGAATACTTCCCTGCTTGGATAGACACCGACTCGCTCACCTTCACGGGCACCCGTCTGCCTTGCAACTCCGTGGCTGGCGGCGCGGGCGGCACGGACTACACCCTCTATTGCTTTGATTGGGGCTATGCCGACAACCATCCCAACAGCACCCGTCTCGACCCCTCCGACCCCCTCATTCCTGAACATCTGCGCCATGTGTCGGAATTCAAAATTGACTGGGCTGTGGATGCCGACGGAAAAAGCGTATCACTGCCTAACATCCAATTCGTAAAAGTCTATACAGGCGTGCAGGAGTTTAATGGTTGGCTGGGAGAAGCCAGCACAGAAGTGCTCGATGCCTGGGACCTCCACATGCTCGATGCCGACGGAAACCCCATACCGGCAGAGGTGGAACCCAGTCCCTACGACTTGGACGGCGATGGCCGTCTGACGATTGACGACATTACGACACTGATAGATATGTATCTTTATGAACCGTTAAATGTATGAACCCTTAAAAAACAAGTAATCATGAAACAGTATTATTCACCCCGTTTCCTCTCTGTGCTGTGGACATTCTGTGCACTCTGTGTGGAGATGAGGGCAGACCGAGAGGTGAATCAGTTGCAGTTTGGCAAACAGCTGATTGAGGTTGCAACGGACGAAGTCATTACGTTCTACGACCCATGGGGGACGGCGAACATAGTTGACGCCAATTCGTACAATTCGCAATCGCTGACGGTGTTTAAGCCCGCCGAGGCTGGCATGAGTGTCCAAATTACGTTTGAGAGAATCGACCTGGACCAGTACAGCAACAGCTACTACATGTACATAAACCTTTACGATGGAGTGGCAGATGCCACTGATGCCTTTGTGTGGGCAACGAGCACAAGCAGCATCAGCAGTACATCAAGTTTGGCTGGGCTGGACGGCACTTTGCTGGTCGAAAAAATCAACAACGACAACAAACCTTCGTTGCCTGCCATCTACACTTCGGCCGCTGCCGACGGTGCGCTGAGTGTAGGCTTTATGCACCGCAATTCAAACCCCTGCGAGGGTTGGATGGCCAAGGTGAAGGTCGTGAAACTGGAGAATATGACCGTGACAGGTGCCGGCAGCAGCTATGACGCTGTGGTGGCAAGTCCCAAGTCGAAACAGAATGTGGCTTTGGCTCAGGCTTACGTGACGGCTACGGGTGTCATGAACCCCGACCACGTGACGGGCATCATGTTTACGCTGCCGCAGAACGAAGGTATGGTGAACCCCACTTCCTTGAAACTCTACAAAGGTGACAAACAGGTGAATTCCACCATAACGGCTGCCGGTGAAGGATACCTGATGGCGTTGGACGAGGCACTGAACGACGGTACCACTACGTTTACGCTGAGAGGCGATATCCAGAGCACAGCAGCCGTGGGTGCAAAGGTAGAGGTGGCGGTGACAGGAGTCATCACTACAAACTATACAGAAGGCATTGCTCCCTTTACGGCTGGTACGCCTGTGACGGTTGTCAATCCAGCCATCGTGCTGCTGACTGCCGATGCATCGTCGGTCACGGTGGGTGAAACTCCGCTGCAGTTCTTCGATGAAGGTGGTGCCGACGGTGGCATACAAGCCAAAACCAACGGACAGGTGACATTTGTTCCTGACGCAGCAGGACGAAAAGTGATGATTAACTTCACAAAAAATGCCATCTGGCACGGCAGTTACTACAACCAGGAACTGCGCATCTACAACGGCACGGCGGCTACAGCAGAGAATCTGATTCGCACCCTGCAACAAGGAGAAACAGGGATTGTGCGTTCAACGGCAGCCGACGGTGCGTTGACAGTAGTGCTCTTCAGCGATGCTTTAAGTTCGACGACAGCTGCCGATGGATTTGAGGCAACCGTAAGCCTGTTTACGCCGCAGCCTATGGACTTCGACGGACTGGCTGTGGCTCAGTACACCACGGGGACGGTCTGTGCCGGTGATGCCAGCCAGCGCATCCTTGACATCAACGTGAAGACTCAAAACACAGAACCAGCCATGCAGCTGACGAAGATGGCGTTCACGACAAACGGGACCTACGCCATCGTAACCCATGCCACCCTCTTTGCCGGAGAAAAAATGGTGGGTGAAACCGACGTCACGGGCGATGCCTTTGAAATCAGCCCGACCGAAGCACTGCCGCTGGTGGAAGGTGATAACAACTTCTATCTGGCTTATACCGTGAACGACGAGGCTCAGAACGACCAAACCATCGACGCTGCGCTCATCAGCGTGACAGCCTGGGTGAATGGTGCAGAAAAGACAGAAATGGCAACAGAAGGCAATCCTGAAGGAGTGCGCATGGTGGAGAATATCGTACTGTCGCAGGCCAATCAGGGCACAGTGACCAAGACCGTGAATGGCGCTATCGCCTTCAATACCAAGACGGCCTCTGACTATAGCAGCTATTGCGAAGCTGGTACGGATGACCGCATGAACATCTTTGTGCCGAAGCATGAAGGCATGGTGGCTCAGATTGATTTTTCGGAATTTAATGTGCAGTACGGTGCCTACAGCTGGAGCAACAAGTCCACTTTCAAAGTGTATGC
The DNA here is from genome assembly GCA_902802265.1 of uncultured Bacteroidales bacterium. Taxonomy (GTDB): domain Bacteria; phylum Bacteroidota; class Bacteroidia; order Bacteroidales; family Bacteroidaceae; genus Minthosoma. The sequence goes on from CADCLN010000026.1 coordinate 17,110, forward strand.
TGGACAGGGTACTGAGGGCACCTTGCTTTGGGAACTGGGCGACAATGCTCAGGAATCGGTGGGTCCTGGACAGACCCTGCGTTCTACGGCTGCCGACGGTGCGCTGACCATTGTGTTCAACCCGAAGACTAGCTACAGTTATTATTATACAGGTTGGAAAGCTACGGTCAGTGAATATCAACCCAAGGATATGGAGATTGCAGGCGTGGAAGTAGCACAGGCAAGTACCGCCATCGCCTCTGTCGGTGCTGCCGACCAAGCTTTGCTCACGGTGAATGTGAAAGCCGAAGGTGGGCTGAATGCCTTCCAGATGAATGGCATGAAAGTGAATATGAAAGGAACCGAGGCTAACATAACCAACGTTTCCGTTTGGGTGAATGACCAGAAACTGGGTGAAGCTGCTGCCGCCGCTGAAGTGGAAGTAACGTTTGCTGATCCTGTTACGCTGACAGAGGGCAACAACCTGTTCACGGTGAAGGTGGATGTGAGCAGTGATGCCGCTGCAGAACAAACCATCGACGCCAAGGTCGTTGCCGTGAAAGTGGGCGAGACAGAGATAGCCGTTGCAGCGGGTGACCCAGCGGGTAATCGCATCCTGAAGAATATCTACCTGTTACAGTCGGGCGACAACGGTGAAATGATTGTTTCGCGGGACTGCCCTATCATGTTCTACGACGACGGCGGCAGTGATGCCAATGCTTCAGCGAACTTCACGGGTACTATCACTTTCGTTCCCAAAGAACCTGCCGACGCCATCATGCTCGACTTCAAAACTTGGAACGTGTATTACACAACGAAACTGAACATCTACCAGAAGGGCGATGCCGAAGGTGGCTACGATGCCCAGTACAGCATGTACGACCATCCAGACAAGTCCCTGCCCATCCGTGCCCTGGGCGAGGATGGTAAAATTACCGTGCAGTTCACCACAGGCAGCAGCGGTCCTGAAGGCTTTGCTATCGAGGTGAGTGCTTACCAGAAGCAGGATGTATATGTGAAAAGCCTCCTGGTTGAAGATGTCAGCGTGAACGAGGTATTGAAAGGCCAAACAGACGTGAAGATGCTGAAGATTACCGTGGAAGCTGACGGCGAAAAGACTCCGCTCGACATCACGGGCTTTAATCTGGGCAGCATCGCAGATGCTGCCGTTGTTGCACGCCAGACTATCTACCAGACGGGTACTTCAAACAGTTTCTCTACGCAAGAATCCTTCGAAGAGAAATACACCATCAGTGGTCCAGGCACCTACTACTTCTGGGTGGCTTACGACGTGAACACGGAAGCAGAAGTGGGTGAAACAGCACAGGCTCAGCTGGAAAGCATCGTAGCTGGCGGCGAAACCATCACCGTCATGAACGAAGAACCTGTCGTCAGCAACATTACCGTGGCGCAAGGCAAGAAGGGTACCTACACCGTGGGTGGTGAACTGGCCAACTACGCTACCATCCAGGGAGCCATTGATGATCTCGGCACACTCGGCATGGAGGGACCGGTCACGCTGAACATCCGTGCGGGTGAATACAATGAGCGTGTACACATTCCTTATATCAAAGGCATGGGCAGTACCAACACACTGACCATCCAGAGCGAAAGCGGTCTGCGCGACGTAAAGATTTACCACGACAGCTACACCTCGGGAGCTTACAGCGACGACCAGTACTCCAAAGTTTACGGCGTAGTGACCCTCCACCAAGCCAGCTACGTCACGCTGAAGGGCGTGGAAGTCACAACAACCGACCAAAACTACGATGCCGTCATCATGGTGCGAAACGAAAGCCGACACGTCATCATTGACAACTGCTATATCCATGCTGCCACGACAACTTCAGCCCAGCAGGATATCAACCTGATTGGCCACTATGTAGAGGACAAGCGGGGTGACGAATATCTGGAAAACACCAACAACGACTACCTCACCATCAGAAACTCGTTGCTTGAGGGTGGCTACATCGGTGTGAACATGGGTGGCACCAGCATCGTAAACCCCAACCTGCCCAAGGAAGTGGGTGGTGTCATCGAAGGCAACACCTTCAAGAATCAGGGCACGAAAGCCATCTATGTGATGGACGAACTGGGTGCGAAGATTAAGGGCAACACCGTCATCGTCGATGCTGATGTAGAGACGAAGATGAGTGTGGGCATCCTGGACATGCAACTGCGAAATGCGTATGACGAACCCTTCGAGATTACAGGCAACACCTTCAACGTGGCTCCAAACACCTATTGTGTCGTGATGAACCTGCGCCAGGTGGAAGCTACGGAGGGAGCACCCATGATCGTAGCCAACAACGTCATCAACCTGGCTTCGCTCAACGCCTCTTACGCGGCACTGAAGTTCAATGGCGGAAAAATCAAGAATGTGAACATCGCCCACAACACGCTGCGCATGACGGGTACGAATGGCGGTGCTACCCTTTGGGCAAGTTCTACGTTCTCCGACGGCTATGGCACTGGCATCAACGTGGTGAACAACATCATCCAGAACGAGACCAGCGGTTATGCCGTAAACCTCTACAACGACAACAATCTGGGCAAAGTGAATTTCCAGAACAATCTGATTTATACAGCTGGCGAGACCTTCTTCCGTGCTGCTTCAAGCACAACGGGCGACTTTGCTACCTTCGTGGAGAAAACAGGTGCTACGGGCTGTATCAACAAGGCTGCCGTGTTTGTCAGCGACGACATTCTGGAACCTGCCAACACACTGGATGGCGATCTGCTCTGCGCTTTGCCTTTGAACTACGTCACAACTGACGTGAACGGCACGGTGCGTCCTGCGGAGAACATCTCTGTCGGCGCTTTTGAATACGACCCCGACTTGACCCGAATTCCCGTGGTAGCCGAGAACTATCCACAGGTCAGCATCGTGGATTGGCACACTGCCATGCTGTCTATGCAGACCGACATGAACGGCAAGGCCTGTGTGGCCGTATTGCGCGCCGACGCTCCGGCTCCTACGGCTGACGACCTGTTGGCTGTAGGCACTACATTCACGCTGACCAAAGACACCGAGGCATCTGTCAAAATTGACACGCTGCAGGAGAAGACCGACTACATAGCCTATCTGTTGGCAGTAAGTCCACGTGGCAATGCTACAGAACTTATCGTCACCGATATATTTACTACACCGATGGAACCCATCGACTTGCTGATTGCTTGCACAAAGCCTGAAACCACAGTGGCTGCTGGCAGCGATACCTCCCTGAAAGTGATGGTAGCAAGCGGTCTGGCTCCATTCACCGTATGCTGGACAGACAGCAAAAATCAGCCCGTATGCGAACCTTTCCAGACCGACCTGCTGGGTGAAGAAATCCTCACCCCGCTGACAGCCACACAGTCGGGCGACTACTATGTAGCCATTACAGACGCACAGCAGAAGACTGCACTTGACACCTGCCGCATCGTCGTGACAGGCGCAGCACAGATAGCCGACTTCGAGAACCTCTATCTTGCAGACGACGGGCACTGGTGCGGTCCTGACACCAAGGGCAGCAGGGAAGTAGGGCTCTACGGCGACGACCAGTATCAAGGCTCGTTCATCAGTGGTAGCTATGCCTTTAGCAATAATTATAGCATCGACTGGGGAAGTTGGTCTGGCTTCAGCTATTCCAACAGCACACGCAGCGATTTCCATTCTTACGTCACGGACCAGTGGAATGCTTGCACGGGCAGCGGGCATCAGGGTTCCGAGAGTTATGCCGTCTTCTTCGAGGACAGCTTTGCTCCGATGACTGTCACCGTGCTGAACCGACCCGACGGCGACCTTGTTCGTGGGTTCTACATCACCAATGCCGCCTGGACCGTGGATGCTATCCTGAATGGAGATGGGCAGACGGGCGAAAGGGATGCTGACGGCAAGCCTGTGGATGGCACCGTCGGATTCAAACAGGGCGACTACTTCCTGCTTACCATTACCGCCGACAACGACGAGGAAGTGGAATTCTACCTGGCCGACTATCGTTCTGAAAACGCCGCCGACCATTATTATGTCAGCGACTGGCAGTGGGTTGACCTCAGCGGACTGGGCGTCGTGAAGGAACTCACCTTCAGTCTGAAGAGTTCACGCAAGAATACTTGGGGCTACACCACTCCACTCTACTTCTGCATGGACGACTTCAATGGCTACGGACCAGGTCCTGCCACCATGGAAGATTTGGCCCTGGAGGAAGAAAGCTTCTGGAACGGCAGCGACGCAGCGGGATCTTTCGTATCGGGTGCCTACCGTTTCGACAATGGTTACAAGACTAACTCATACGGCAACTACTCCTATGGGTTTGCTTACAGTAACAGGACTTCTACTGCCTTCTCCACCTACGCAGCCGACCGTTACAACGCTTGTACGGGTGAAGGGGCTGAAGGGTCTGCCACATACGCCGTCTTCTGCATGAACAAGGCTTTGCCGATGGGGGTAGAGGTGATGAGCAGCAAAGCGGGTGACATCGTCAGCGGTTTCTACGTGACCAACGCTGCATCCACCTATCAGGCACTGACTGAGGGCACTGACCTCGCCAAACGTTTCGGCGTGGGCGATTGGCTCAAACTCACCGTCACTGGCTATGATGCCGAAGGGGCAGAAACGGACTCTGTGGATTTCTATCTGGCAGACTTCCGTGATGCAAATGCCACCTACATTGTTGAGACTTGGCGGTGGGTTGACCTCAGCGGACTGGGCAAGGTGAAGCGGCTCGTCTTCACCATGAGCAGTAGCGACAGCAACGCGTGGGGCATGAACACTCCCGCCTACTTCTGCCTCGACAATCTGGGCGGAGAAAAACCCGAATACGAAGAACCGCTTGTTACTTCCATCTGCCTTGTGAAGACAGACCGGACGGCTGAACCTGTAGCCATCTACAGTCTGGGCGGTGTGCTCCAGAACGAACTGCTGCCTGGCATCAACATCGTGAAGTATGCTGACGGCACAGAGAAGAAGTTTCTTGTCAAATAACTCAACTTTTGCAAGCCAAAGTCCTAAGGGAATTGAAAGGAATAGAAGAGGAGTTAAAGGGAAGTTAAAGGGACGATACCATTGCCCTGCCGCCAGCATAACATTCGTCCCTTTAACTTCCAAGCAAAGCGATAAGTTCCTTTTAACTTCCCTTTAACTTCCAAGCGAAGTTGAATCAAATAAGTTTGTCATAACCATAAACCCTTTTTTATTAATATCATTTATTTGTTGTTTGCACTCAGCCACTCCCACCCTCCCCTGGGTGGGGTGGCGGTGCGTTTTAAAATTTCATTTTTCATGAAAAAGTTTTTTTACTTATCTCTGCTGATGGCCATGCCAGCCATGGCTCAGCAAAACAACCGAGTGGCAACCTTTGAAGACCTGCCCCTGGAGCAGGACAGTTTCTGGAACGGCAGCGACGGAACGGGGGGCTTCACTTCGGGCAGCTTCCGTTTTGAAAATGGCTGCGACGACTACGGCTCTTACCTCTATGCCTACGGTTTCTACTACAGCAACATGACGGAAACGTCGTTTGCCGACTATGCCACCGACCAGTACAACAGCTGTGTGGGCCACGGAGCAGAGGGTTCTGCCACCTACGCCGTCTTCAATCTGAATGCGTGGAATCCTAAAGGCGTTGAGGTCCTGGACGGAGAAGGTGTTGTCAGCGGCTGCTATGTGACCAATGCCGCCAGCGCCTACCTGTCTATGCTCAATGGTGATGGCTATGCCAAGAAGTTCGACACAGGCGACTGGTTCAAGGTCACCTTCATCGGCAAGGATGTCGCAGGTGGCGAAACAGGCCGTGTGGATTTCTATCTGGCAGACTTCCGTGAAGATGCCTACATCGTCAGCGATTGGCAGTGGGTTGACCTCAGCGGCTTAGGTCAAGTAGCCCGCATTGACTTCGACATGAGCAGTAGCGACAGCGGTCAGTTTGGCATGAACACACCCGCCTACTTCTGCATCGACAATTTCGGAGCAGAAAATCCAGAGCAGCCCTCCGTCCGCATTCAGAGTCTGCAGGCAGACAGCCATGAGCCTGTAGCCATCTATACCCTGGACGGCATCCGCCGCAGCACGCTCCAGCATGGACTGAACATCGTGAAGTATGCTGACGGCACGACAAGGAAGGTCGTTGTAAAATGATAAAAAAAGACCCCCTCTAACTCCCCCTTTAGGGGGGAGGATATTTACCATGTACCATGTACCATTTACTATTTACCATTTACCATTTACTATTTACCATCTGCCATCTCCTTTCTCCCCCTAGAGGGGGAGTTAGAGGGGGTCTCCTCTTCCTTCTTTCCCTCACCGCTTGTGTGGGGGGTGGCAACTCTCCTTCCACCACAGCACAGGGAGCAGACATACAGATGCAGTATGCGGGCCTGATTACCATGAAGCAGTGCCCTGGCTACATCTATGCCCAAATCCGCAACCCATGGGATTCGGCTGCCATCCTCCACTCCTATATCCTCGTCCCGCGGGATGCACCAGAGCCCACAGGTAACCTGCCGCAGGGGGATATTGTGCGCATACCGCTAAAAAACAGCGTGGTCTATACGATGGTGCACTGCGGACTGATTGACGAACTCGGCGCATACGACCAAATCAGGGGTGTGTGCGACCTGCGCTACATAGACATTCCCAAGGTGCAAGCCGATGCCAAGACGGGCAAACTGAAAAACCTCGGTGAGGGCCTCAACCCCAACATCGAGGCTATCATCAACATGTCGCCCGATGCCATCCTGCTTTCACCCTTCCAAAACGACGGCGGCTACGGACGTCTCAGCAAACTCGGCATCCCCATCGTGGAATGTGCCGACTACATGGAAACCTCCGCACTGGGCAGGGCTGAATGGATGAAGTTCTACGGACTGCTCTACGGACGCGAACAGACTGCCGACAGCCTTTTCCGGCAAGTTGTCTGCCGATATGATTCTCTCAAACAACTGGCTGCCACCGCCAAAGAACACCCTACCGTCGTGACCGACCTGAAGTATGGTGCCGCCTGGTATGTTCCCGCAGGAGGTAGCACCACAGGACAAATGCTGGCGGATGCCGCCGCAGACTACATTTTCAAGGATTACCCCGAAAGCGGCAACCTCACACTCGCTCCGGAAACCGTCTTCGACCGAGCCGCCGAAGCTCAATACTGGATAATCCGCTACAACCAGGCTACCGACAAAACTTATGACGAACTGAGCCTGGAATATACCAACTATGCGCAGATGGCAGCTTTCCGCAATCATAACATTTATGCCTGCAACACAGCCCGCATACCTTTCTACAAGGAAGCTCCTTTCCACCCCGACCTTCTGCTCAGAGACTTCATTCTGATTCTCCACCCCGACATACTAAAGGGCGAGAAAACTCGTTACTATAAGAAAATGAAAGAATGAAAACCACCCTCCATGCCATCTTTCTCTGCTTTGCCCTCAGTGCCCTTTTCGTAGCCAATCTCTTTTTCGGCACCGTCAGCATCCCCGCTACAGAGGTCTTCGGGGCACTGACAGGAGGCGAAGTGGCAAAGGCTTCTTGGAAATATATCGTGCTTGAATCCCGACTGCCTGGAGCCGTCACCGCCATGCTTTGCGGAGCCTCACTCGCAGCCAGCGGACTCATGTTGCAGACGGCCTTCCGCAATCCCCTGGCAGGTCCCTCTATCCTCGGCATCACCAACGGAGCCTCTCTCGGCGTCGCCATCGTCATGCTCGCTACCGGCGGCGTGCTTGGCACGAATATGCTCGGAGCAGATATCCAGATAGCAGGCATCCTTGCCGTCATCATGGCTGCCTTCCTCGGTTCCATCCTTGTCATGACACTGCTGCTCACCCTCAACAGTCTGATACGCAGCCACACTATGCTGCTCATTGTCGGCATCATGTTCGGCTACCTCACAGGCTCCCTCATATCCCTGCTAAACGTCTTCGCATCCTCCGACAACGTCTTTGCCTACGTCGTCTGGGGTATGGGCAGTTTCTCCAGCGTTCCCCTTCAGCAGCTGCCCTGGTTCGCCGCTGCCTGCATCGTAGGGCTGCTCATCTCGTTGCTGCTCATAAAACCTCTCAACGCTCTGCTGCTGGGCGACCACTACGCCCAGAACCTTGGCTTCAGCATCCGTCGCATCCGCACCAGCCTCCTGCTGTCCACAGGACTGCTTACAGCTGTCAGCACCGCCTTCTGCGGCCCCGTTGCCTTCCTCGGACTGGCAACTCCCCACATTGCACGGATGCTGACAGGCACGGAGAACCACCGTTACCTGCTGCCCGCCACCATCCTGACAGGCTCCGTCATAGCCCTGCTCTGCAACCTGCTCTGTATGCTGCCTGCCGGCACCCTCCTTCCCCTCAACGCTGTCACCCCCATGATTGGCGCACCCGTCATCCTTTACGTCATCCTGCGAAGGCGAAACGCATAGAAAAGTGTACCATCACACCTGCTGGGTGACAGTACACTTTTCACATATTTTGTCTATAATGAAGTTAAAGCTTTACAATTATCTCTTCAAAACTTAGCACTTGTCTCTTCGAAACACGGCTGTTGTCTCTTCGAAACTTAACTGCTGTTAAATCGGCGGTTATGTGATATAGTGGCTAAGATTACTGCTCAATGTTATACTTTGATAACAACTCTCTGAAAGCTTTTTCTTCGGCAGACTCTTTTACGTCTTTTTCAGCTCCAAGCATCCGTGCCGTGGCGCGGTTTCTCAGTTCAAAAAATCTGTGTGCCTGTGGTGTCCACTCTAAGTACTCATAAGCGTGAGGAACTCCAGGTTCTACATAAAGCTCTGTGAAAATACCTGCCTCCATAAGCTTCTGAGCGTATGTCATGTCTTCATCGCAGAAAAGGTCAAGGCTGCCGACAATCATGAAAGTCTCGGGCAGGCCTTTCAGCTGCTGGACGGTTGCCACTGCCGGTGAGAAATAAATCATTTCCTCATCGGTAAGCTCCCTGTCCTGGCCTTCAAGGAGTTTTCCCCATCCGAAGACGTTGTTCTCCTTCGTCCAGACACAGTGTCCTGCGTATTCATTCTTGTAGATGTCCTTTTCTCCGCCGGTACGGTAGTCGAGCATGGGATAGATGAGCACTTGTCCTTTCAGCGGAACCTTTCCTTTGTCCTTGTTGTAAAGAGCCAAACGTGCAGTCAGGCCGCCACCGGCACTTTCTCCTTCGATGACGAAGTATTCTCGGTCCAACTTCAATTCCTCGGCATGTTCGTAGGCGTAAAGTAGTCCGGCATAGACCTGTTCAAGTTCCATCGGGTATTTGTAGGAAGGGTCCAGCGAGAGCGTGTAGTCAGGAGCAATAACCGTGGCACCGCTCCCATCTGCTACACCCTGTATCTTTGCCTCATCCATGCTCACGTTGCCAAAATGGTAGCCGCCGCCGTGAATGAAATAGACAAGCGGCGTCGTTTCGCCCTCTTTGTAATTTGATGGACGGAACACGTACAAGTTTATCCTTTCGTCGCCCACGACAATGGTCAGCTTCTCAGCGTTCTGGGGTTCTTTCCCCTCTACGCCCAAATCGATGTTCGATGTCCCCACGGGAACCGTGATGCCATCAATCAGTTCATATCCTTTTGCAAGGAGATTTGCGCTTTTCGTTTTCATTGTATAAAAATTAAATCCGAAATCCGAGTTCCGAATTACGAGTTCCGACATCCGAAAAGCTTTGCGGAGTGCTTCTTGTAATTCGGATTTCGGATTTCGGCTGGTTGTGTTTCTTCTATTTTTCTTAGCAGACTCTCTTGGACGATCCGTTCCCAAGGCGCTCTGCCCAGGACATCATTAGGTCTTCGCGCCTGCCGAATATGTTCTTCTGCATGCCGATGGCGTCGTCGAAGACCATCGTCTGGCGATTATCTCCTGAGAACTTCTTCCACTCGTATTTGTCGGTGGAAGGGTTGCCTGTGCGGGCGAAGTTGGCCCACATCTCCTTTACGACGTGGCGGAACTCGCACTCGTCGGTTCCAACAATCTTTCCGCTCCCCATTGGGTCCACTATGTAAGTGTCAAACAGGTAAGGAAGCTCAGCCGCGTGTATCACGCCAAGCTCGGGGGTCAACACAGGCTTCTTGACGAAGTACATGTAGGTGTTGCCGCCTGCGGCAGAGTGCCTGATGGCCATATTGGTATTACCGGCGCGGAAGTTGATGTCGTTGCAGTATTGCTCCAGCCTGCTGCCCTCGCTCTCCGTTGCGAGTGTGGCCATGAACTCGTCGTACATCGCCTTCTCCTGCTCGTTGAGCAGCGCACGGTCTCTCTTCGCGATCCATCTCAGCGTGTCGGCGAAGCCTTCTTCGCCGCCCTCAAGCGGAACGAAGTACCTGATTTCGTCCTGGTTCGACCCAATTATCAAATCCAGCTTGGCTCTCTTCTCGTCTCCCCACATCGCGTACATCTCTGCTCGGTCTTCGGGCAGCGTGACGCCGTCGAGCAGCGGGAAGTTCGCGGCTCCGAGCAGGCAGTTCTTGTCGATGGCCACCGCCTTCTGGTAGGCGACAACCAGCTCCTCGGTGGTGAGTGCCATCAGCTCGTCCATGGTCTGGCAGCCCGCTGCGGTCAGGAAGTTCTGGGTGACGTTGATGCCGTGCTCCATCGTTTCGCAGTAGGCAATGTTGGCGCTCTGTGCGATGCACCTCTGGAACAGTCCCTCACTCCCTTCGATGAGTGGGAGGAAAGTGACGCTTGCCGAGCCTGCTGATTCGCCGAAAATGGTCACGTTGTCAGGATTGCCTCCAAAGCCGGCGATGTTCTTCTTTACCCATCGGAGGGCCTCCAACTGGTCGAGTAGGCCGAGGTTGCCAGCCTCCTTGAAGTTCTCCCCACCAGGGACGCGCTCGAAATTCATGAAGCCCATGAAGCCAAGACGGTAGTCGATGGACACGAACACGATGTCGGGGCACTGTTTGGAGATATTGGTAAGGTCGTAGAGGGGTGACGCTTGGGATTCGGCACAGAACCCGCCGCCGTGAATCCACACCATCACCGGCTTCTTGCTGTCAGTGCAGCTGGTATTGCAATAGATATTCAGCACGAGGCAGTCCTCGCCGAATTCCGCCGTTCCCATCGAGTCGTTCATGGGTCCGATGGGTATGTGGCCTGGCTTTGTCGCGTAATATACTCCATCGTCGTCTGCGGCAGGAAGTGCCTTCTTCCAACGAAGCTTCCCCACCGGCTGAGTTGCGTAGGGGATGCCCTTCCAGATAATCAGCTCGTCTGTCTGCTTGCCGACGAAGGTTCCATTTTTGCATTTGACGGCCAATGCAGGGTTGTCGATGCCCTCTCTAATTTTATCTAATTCCATAGTTTACTACACTAATTTCCTTTTTAATTTTTATTTGTAGCTATTCAGCGAATATTAGTTATGATGTGCTAAGTGTTCTTTTTAGAAACAAATCCCCATAATAGACCTTAATTCCCATAATAAGCAAGCTGGCTTCTTCGAGAAAATTATGGATAATTATGGGGATTCATTTCTAAACATCCTCATCTACCTTCATGCGCTGAATATTTACCTTTATTTGAACTTCTTCCCCCCGATGTACACTTCGCTTGGCGTGTTATAGCTGAAGCCCTCATGGGCGGCGGTGAAGAGGTCGTTGTCGAACACCAGGAAGTCGGCGTCCTTGCCAGCCTCGATGGAGCCTTTCGTGGCCTCCAGACCCAGTTGTTTGGCGCCGTTGATGGTGTAGCCCAGCATCATGTCCTCGATGTCCATCTTCTCGCATGGTGACGGGTACTCAGCCTCGACGCGCGTCCTCTCGGGCGCTTTCGCCTTCTCGTTGATGAAGCGGGTCATGCCAATTTCCATGCCGAGATACGGGCTCCAGGTGAGGAAGTCGCCGTAGATGATGTTGTCGCTTGAGAAAGTCACGTTGGCGCCGGTGTTCCACATCGTCTTGCTGCGGTACATCTTGTGGGCGCGCTCCTCGCCGAGCAGACTGCGCCAGATGTCCATCGGTTTGCCGCCCGTGCAGCCCGCGTGCCACCACGGTGTGTAGTTGGCGGTAACGCCCAACTTCGCAAAGCGATCTATGTCGGCGTCGTCTTGAATCTCCAGATGTGCGCAGGTCACTTTCACGCGGAATTTGTCGCCCAGCTCCTTGCGTGCAAGCTCTACGCCGTCCAGAACTGTACGCGATGCACGCTCGCCGACCGTATGGGCGTGGAAGTCCAGTCCTGCCTCGTTGAGCAGCTTCAGCACCTCCGCCATTTCTTCACTGCTGTAGGTGGTTCCGCCCCGCTTGTGCGTATCCACGTATGGCGTCACCTGCGCAGCCGTCTCAATTCTCAACGTGCCGTCCATGAACACCTTGAACGTGTGTACATTCAGGTGGTCGCTGTCGAACTTCTCTTGGAACCGCTTCACGTCTGCCACCACTTCCTTCGTCTTCTGCGGATTGGTCAGCGCAATGCTTCCGTCGATATATACTGGCAGCTTGCCTTGCTTGTCCAGTTCGTAGAGGCGTTCATAGATGCGCTCGTGCAAAGCTTCCCCCTCGGGGAAACCGGCGTCGAACACCGCGGTCACGCCCGCTTTGACGGAATAGTCAATCCAGCGCAGCAGCTCCGAGTCAATCTGCTCGTCGGTCACCTCCAGGTCGTCGAAAAGCATGTGCCAACCCGACGACTCGAAGGCGTTGCCCGTCACGTGGCCGTCCTTCCGCACATAGAAGCTCAGCTCCGGCACTCGGTCGGGCGTCGCGTCCGTGATGCCGTGCCTGTCGAGCACGCGGGAGTTTACCCAAACGCTGTGTCCCTCGCCCTCCAGAATCAGCATCTCTGCGTCGGGACAAATGGCGTCGAGATCCTCTTTCACGATGTCCTCTCCCTGCAGGTACTTGCGCTCCATGATGAAGCGGTAGCGCTTCTGCCCTGGGTTGCTCTTGATGCTCGCCTCCATGATGTTCAGCGCATCCTGCTTGTTCTGGGGCACGATGAACTCGCCCGGGTCCATATAAGCGAATCCGATGCTCGTCGTCACATGCACGTGGCTGTCAATGATGCCTGGCATGATGAACTTGCCGCCGAGGTCCTTTACCTCACCTTCGTAGGCAGCCAATCCAGCCTCGTCGCCCACATAAATAAACTTTCCGTCCTTCACCGCCATCGCGGTTGCCCAAGGATTCTCTCGGTCTGCCGTGAAAATCCTCGCGTTCTTAATAATCTGATCTACTTTCATTACGCAAAAATAATATTTTAGTTACTAATTACCAGTATGGCTTAAATCCGTAAACCTTTAGCTCGACGAAGTCAAATCCGTTGTCGTTAAATAAATTCTGTATTTTGAGCGGCAAAAATACGGAAAATTCCCGAAACTGTCAAATGTTTCAGGGATTTTTTTCAAGCCAAGGCCGAGAATGACCGTCGGATTTTTCTTAGTTTATGTATAACGGACTATCTCGTCGTTCTTCTTTTTCTTTTGGAACATGGAGATAAACTGCGCCACGCTGAGCGATGAGATGTAGAGCTGCTTGCTCGTCAGCGAGTAGAGGTAGTGCAGGCAGTCCTCGTCGTTCTTGAAGCGGGCATCGCCGCTATAGCCGCCTACGAGGACGTTGGTGTCCACGAAGATGTGGTTTGGGTTGAAATTGATCCTCTTGTGCGTCATGGGTCAGAATACCAGATGTGGAAACTGTTTCTTCTCCTCGTCAGTCAGTATGTGCACCCAGCTGGCTGCCCACATGCCTACGAGGTCATCTACAAGTTGACGGCGTGTCAGTCCGTTCTTCTTCAGGAGCAGTTCGAGTACGCCCTTGCGCTCCTGTTCGATTAGTTTGTCTCTTTCGCTCATATCTTTTGATGTTTAGAGGATTTCCGCTGCAAAGGCATTGTTTTTTTCTGAATCCGCTGCAACCGCGCGGGAAAATCTACAAGAATTAACGGAATATGGGCCAAGCCTGCTTTTTTATGTTGTCTGTTTTGAGGGTTGTGCTTTTTTTTCGTACCTTTGCAGCCGGAAGTTAAATCCGAAATCCGAATTACGAATTACGAAATGCCATGCGGAGTGTTTTCGTTGCTCACAACTCGGATTTGGCTACGCCGAGCTAAAGGTTCGTAATTCGGATTTCGTCATTCAAAAATGGTTGAATCGATATGTTGAAACAATTTCTTTCTATCATGGCTCGCTACCTGAAGCCATATCGCAAGTATCTGGCGTGGTCGGTCGTGCTGAATTTCTTGTCGCAGTGGATGAATGTGTTTTCGTTCATGGTGTTGATTCCTATCCTGAATATCTTGTTCAAGATAGACAAGGAGATTTACGAATATCAGCCTGTGGACTGGCATCATCTGAACAAGGATGTTATCATCAATAATGCGTATGCCTGGATTCAGGAACTGATTTCGGTGCACGGCGCTTTTCTCACGTTGGTCATCATGGGGTTGGCACTTATCGTGATGACGGGGTTGAAGACGCTGGGCTATTTTGCTTCCTCGGCGGTGATGGTTCCGCTGCGCACAGGCATTGTGCGTGACATCCGCATCGAGGTGTACGAAAAAGTGCTGAAATTGCCGCTGAGTTTCTTTTCGGAGGAACGCAAGGGTGACATCATTGCCCGCATGAGTGCCGACGTGCAGATGGTGGAGGGGTCCATCACAAGCAGTATTGATATGCTGATTCGGCAGCCCATCGCCATTTTGGTGTGTTTCTTCACGCTGTTCAGTGTGAGTTGGCAGCTGACGGTATTTGTCATTGTGGTGGCTCCTGTGGCTGGATGGATCATGGGCATTGTGAGCCGTAAGCTGAAGAGCCAGTCGTCGGCTGTGCAGGGACAGTGGGGCGACATCATTGCTCAGCTGGACGAAACGCTGGGCGGATTGCGCATCATCAAGGCGTTCATTGCAGAGCACAAGATGTTGCGGCGGTTCGTCTATGTGAACGATGAGTTTCGCAAGGGTATGAACGAGATGATTATCCGTCAGAATGCAGCGCACCCCATGTCGGAGTTTCTGGGCACCATCATCATCGTGATCGTGTTGTGGTTTGGCGGTTTCCTCATCCTGAATGAGTCGGACCTGATCGATGCTTCCACGTTTATTTTCTATATGGTCATCCTGTACAGTGTCATCAATCCGCTGAAGGAGTTGTCGAAGGCGACGTATCAGATTCCGCTGGGCTTGGCCTCAATGGATCGTATCGACTTTATCCTGAAGGCCGAGAATCCTATCAAGGAACCTGAACACCCAGAACCGTTGCCACGGTTTGAGCAGATGATTGAGCTGCGCGACGTGAGCTTCAGTTATGTGGAAGGCAGGGAGGTGCTGAAGCATATCAACCTGACGGTGCCGAAGGGGAAAACGATTGCACTGGTAGGTCAGTCGGGGTCTGGAAAAAGTACGCTGGTGGACTTGATTCCGCGTTACCACGATGTGAAGCAGGGTGAGGTGCTGATTGACGGAAAGAATATCAAGTGTTTCGGCATTTCTGATTTGCGTGGCTTGATTGGCAATGTGAACCAGGAAGCCATTCTGTTTAACGACACATTTTATAATAATATCACTTTCGGTGTGGAGAATGCCACGATGGAACAAGTCATCGAGGCTGCGAAGATTGCCAATGCGCATGAGTTTATCATGGAGAGCGAGCATGGCTACGACACGATGATAGGTGACCGTGGCGGCAGGCTTTCGGGTGGGCAGCGGCAACGCATCAGCATTGCCCGTGCCATTTTGAAGAATCCGCCCATCTTGATTCTGGACGAAGCCACATCGGCTCTCGACACAGAGAGTGAACGACTGGTGCAGGAAGCGTTGGAGCGGCTGATGCGGTCGAGAACGACCATTGCCATTGCGCACCGTCTGAGTACCATCAAGAATGCTGACGAGATTTGTGTGCTCTACGAAGGTGAAATCGTGGAGCGTGGTCAGCATGAAGAGTTAATCGAAAAGAATGGTTATTATAAGCGGTTGTACGACATGCAGCAGCTCTAATACCACAGATTACACAGATTTTTCATATTACACAGATTTTCATGTCTTTAATCAACAAGTTCCTGCGGAACGATGAAACGGATGAAACGGATTTTATTGAGACAGGTGTTGATTGGTCCAAGTCCGTTCAATCCGTTTAATCATCGCAAAGCGATATGTTTTTTGCACAACAAGTTCCTGCGGAACGATTAAACGGATGAAATGGATTTTGGGGGACTAAAAATCTAATCTGTGTAATCTGAAAAATCTGTGTAATCTGTGGTTGTCCAGGGTGCATCGAGTTGAGGCAGCCGCACCTCGAAGGGTTGAAAGTCGAGGGGATCGGAGGGTTCGTGGCTATGCATCCAGCAGAGTTTTGCCTTGCCGTACATGGAGGCGACAAGGGTAAAACTGCTGAGAGGACCTATGAGGTAGTCGCAGAGAGAGAGCAGGCAGAGGTCTTCGCCTGGATTCCCCGAGGGGAAGCAGAGGTTGTAACCCTGCAGTGCGGTTCGGAAAAGGTTTTGGTCAAGGGGGATGTTGCTGCAAAAGTACAGCGTACAAGTGTCATTCCCCAATTGACGGAGTGCCTGACGAATGTAGGCAAGGTATTCTTCATCCGTAAAGTAATATTTCCCGCCGCACCATGTCTGGTAGTCGCCACGCCGGATATGGATGCCGATTTTAAGGTGCTGCGACGATGCCGTTTCTTCCAGATATTTTTGTATTTTCCGACGGATGGCAGGCTTAAATTCAAATAGTTTCCTGATGTCGTCAAAGTATTTGAGGAAGAGGTCGAAGTGGCGAACACTCCAGCCTTCCACCATGACGTTTCGGTGGGCAAGGATGCGTGCCTCGTTTTCAGGTTTACGCGCGGTCGAACCTTCGTAGGTGACAGTAGGGATGACCCCCCACTGTGCCAGGAATTTGCCAGCCAAGTAGTAGAGGATGTTGTGATGGGGTGTGGTGCAGATGTGGAAGTATTGGTATTTATAGGCAAAGCGCATCGACACAGTGTGGCGATGGTGTTCTTTGGCCCAGGCATAGACATGGGCATACTGCAGGATGTTGTTACACATCTGTCCTTTATCTCGTACAAATATCATATTTATCAATGCCGTTTTCACACCATTTCACTTTCCCCTCGATGATTTTCCGGATAGCCTTCAGGTGGGTATCCTCATTGCTGCGTGATGCTTCGGGGTGCCACAAATGGTAGAGCACACCACCCATCTTCAGGGCTTTCTTCTGCACGCCGGCAAAGTGCATACGGTAGATGAGTTCGCTGTCTTCGTGTCCCCATTGCAGCAGGTCTTCATTGTATCCGTTCACCCTGAGAAAGTCGGACAACCAGAAGGCCATGTTGCAACCACGCATGTGGTCAATCTTGCGTGCATAGCGCAAAGCCAGATAGTGACGGAGGGGTTTGTTGCGGAATTGGTTGAGCAGGAAAGAAAGCTTCAGTCCCCGATGGCTTAACAGAAATTTCCCCGAAGCAAGGATTTTCTCCGTCTGGGCTTTCCCCACCTTGGTGCGGCTGCCACAAACGTAGTATCCAGGCTCCATCAGTTCGAGGTGGTCGGCGATGAAGTGTTTCTCCAGCACCACGTCGCCGTCAATCTGGATGATATATTCACCCTGTGCCTGGGCAAGTGCCTTGTTGAGAATGACCGTTCTGCGGAATCCCTCGTCGGGATGCCAAACGTGACGGATGTTCAGTTCGGGGTAGCGGCCTTGCAACTGCAGGATGAGCTGCCGCGTTTCGTCGCCCGATCCGTCGTCGGCAATGATGACTTCGCAGGGCAGAACCGTTTGCTGGCTGGCAGACTCAATGCAGAGTTTGAGGGCTTTGGGCCAATTGTAAGTGGAAACCAGCAGGGTGATGTCGGTACGGCTGTCGGAAAACAAGTCGGGTTCTTTATAGGTGAGCTTATGGATAAAGCTCTGCCTGGCTGCCTGTTCCAGCAACAGCGGAGAATACTTTCTGCCACGGCGAAGGGCATAGAACAGATAGTGCATCGGAGCATCGTCGTCCGTCAGATGAAGCTGTTCAACGGCTTCACGGAAGGCTTTATCCTTGCGAAGCAGGGCAATGAAGATGAAGTGGAATGTGAAGTAGTGGATAATCGTTCCCTCGCCCTGCCAATAGCGTTCCAGCGTCTGGCAGAGTTTATGGGTGACGGGATGATGGGCATCGGACTTGATGAAACAACTCTGGATGTAAGTGCAGGCAAATTCTCCCTGTGAACGGTAGCAGAAGAAAGGTGCATCGAGAATGGCTTGGGGGATGGAAGCCGTGAGCAGACAGGTGGCATCCACCCACACACCGCCATACTGGTCGAGCAGCCACACCCGCAGAATGTCGGAAAAGTGGATGGTCGAAATCAAGTTCTTCTGCTTGGCCTCCCAGATAAACGACGGCAATTCCACGTAGTCCTTGCAAGTCTCCTCCGTCAGCACAATGTGGGTATAACCCGCAGGCAGATGGTCATCCACAGACTGGATGCTTCGCCTGACTATCTCAGGACACCCGTCCAAACCTTGCGACCAAAACTGCCAGATGACTTTCCGAGCCGCTTCCGCCTGCACGGGGTTTTCGTCAGGCTGAACGACGCAATATTGCTCCAGATACTGGATGCACCGATTGGGATTAAAAGGGTGCAGGCGTTCCCTGATGCGGTGACGCAAATCCTTGTCCCAGAAAACCAGCATGGAGGTGATATTGATAAAAAACTTGCAGATTTTCAGCAAGAAATTACGGATGTACCGATGATTCATTTTTTTCATTCCGCAGATAGGCTTTGCATGAAGAAGGAAAGGAGGGCATCGTCCGACCCGTCGATTTTGCGAACAAAAAACTTGTCAGAACCTCTCAATTCCTCTATGTCGTCATGTGTGAAGGTATAAGGAGCACCACGAGTCCAGTCTATCAAACGCATATTGCAGCCATAGACATCGTTCTCGCCCGTATGCCCCGTACACTCGTCGTATTTATAAATATTATTCCTGAAGGGAGAATTCCAGATAATGGACTGCAGAAACAATTCGTCGGCACAATACGTGTGGCGAAAAGCCCTGCGCACAAAGTCGCGTTGCCCCACCAGATACTGCACAAACCCATGAGTGACCGACACCCAGTTGGGTCCCATCCGCAGTTCCGGCAAACCGCCAATGCGCCGCCGCAGCCCCAGCCGCTTACCCATTGACAACAGGTTTCGCTGCAACATCCGCTCCAGGTTCTGCCCCAAAGAACGATGGTCCAGCTGATTATAGTTGTGGAAGTAATGTCTCCGCAACCGCTTCCGTATGATGCCCGACGTGTCGGGTTGCTTCCAGAACTCCACAAACTCTTTCCCTTGATGGTTTTGGAAGAAAGCATGAATCTCGTCCTGCGACTTCAGCGGCAAATCAACGCCCGACAGCAAATGATAGTAAGCATAAGAAGCCGTCTGCGCCGCCGTTTCAAACAAACGCATCTCTGCCTCAATTTGCGAATCCTCTCCCCACCATATCTTCATGGCGGGCAATACATACAGCCCGCTCCGTTCAGCCTTCACTTCCCCGAAAAGCTTCTCGTCGGCCTTCTTGTCAATCAGCAGGAAGATGTCGTTGCGCTCGTCATCAATAAGACGAACCAACAACTGCAACAACCTGGGCTGATTGTGAGAAATGATGCAATATGCATGACGGGCAGAAACCATACTCTCTCTTTTTTACCATTTATGCAACCACGTAATCACGTGCAGCAACGACCGAATCCATCGCCGATAACACCCACGCTCCGCACAATAATCCCGCGTCAGGATGCAAGGCTTGTTGTCAAACGTATAAAGCTCATCCAATGCTTCCAGATACACAGCCGGAATCAGTTCCCCGAAAAACTGCCGCCGCTCCTCCTCCATTCGTTCCTGCGAACAAGAACTGATTCCCGACATGTCGTAACGGCAAACCACTATCGGAACATAGCGGAAACGCGCCCCCTCCAACTTCAGCTGCACCAGCAGTCGCCAGTCGGCAGCTATGCTGAAACGCTCGTCAAACCCTCCAAGCCGTTCAAAACAACTACGCCGCACCATCGTTGACTGATGATTCAGCGGGGACTTCCGCAGATACTGCAACGTCAGCCGCTCCGGATGCCTCCCCACGTCTTCCCTGCCAGGATAGCAGAAACACACATCGCCATAAAGCAAATCGGCATCACCCGCCGACAGCATCCGCTGCAACACATCCGCTGCATACAGCCTGTCGCCGGCATTCAGAAAGTAGAGATACTCCCCCTGAGCCAACCGAGCGCCCTTGTTCAGCGCATTATAGATGCCGCCATCCGCTTCACTCACCACGTGGGCAAACCACTCCCCGTGTTCCTTCAGGTACTCCCTGCTTCCATCCTCGCTGCCACCGTCAATCACAATCCACTCATAATCACGGAAAGTCTGCCGAAGCATACTTTCTACCGTCAGCTTCAACCCCTGCAGATTATTATAATTGATGGTAACAACCGAAAGTTTCATACCCGAAATCAACATTTTCGGGGCAAAAATACAACAAAAAAACGAAACGCCCACCATATTTCATAAAAAATCATTTACTTTGCAGGCGGAAAAACAATAGACCCCCTCTAGGGGGAGGACATTTACCATGTACCATGTACCATTTACCATTTGGCTGCGCATGGCCGAAAAATAAATAGTAAATGGTAAATGGTAAATAGTAAATAGTAAATGGTAAATAGTAAATGGTAAATAGTAAATGATAAGGCTTTTCATCCTGACACTCCTGATTTTCATCCTGCAGAAACCCCTGTTCATGATTTACAACGCCGACATCGACCCCTCCGTCGGCTTCATAGACTACCTCGCCGTGACAGGACACGGACTGCCGCTCGACATCACCACCACGGCCTACACCCTCGTCATCCCCTGGCTCGTCATGCTGATCGGCAGGCTATTCCCCCGACTGGACATCCTGAGACTGCTGCGTCCCTACTACCTCATCCTCTCCCCTCTGCTCGCACTCGTCTTCGTGGCAGACACCGTCATGTACAGCTTCTGGCACTTCAAGCTCGACTCCACCGTCTTCCTCTATACCGACAAACCCGCCGCAGCCTTCGCCAGCGTGTCGCCCCTCTTCCTGCTGGGCTGCCTCCTCGCCGTCATCCTCCTTGCAGCGGTCTATGGCTGGGCATACTGGATTGTTATTTACATGGTAAATGCCAGGCTTCTTCTTTTTCACCTTCTCCTCGCCCCTCTCCTCTTCCTTATGATACGAGGCGGCGTGGGCGAAAGCACAGCCAACGTCACCAAGGCATACTACAGCGACAACCCCTACCTCAACCACGCCGCCGTGAACAGCAGCTTCAGCCTCTTCTACTCCCTCTGCCATCAGCAAGACTTCGCTGCCGAATTCCAATACTATGCCGACGACGCGGAACGAGAAGAACTCATTCAGGGCATCTTTCACACCGACAGCTACACCACCGACACCCTGCTCCGAACCCCGCGCCCCAACATCATCCTCATCGTGTGGGAAGGGTGCGCAGCCAACGCCGCAGGCTGTGTGGGCTGTCCCTTCGGAGCCACCCCCCACCTCGACCAACTCGCGGGGGAGGGCATATTCTTCTCCAACTGCTGGGCAAACACCTTCCGCACCGACCGCGCCCTCGTGTCCATCCTCACGGGGTGGCTCGGACTGCCCACAGCCAGTCTAATGCGCCTCAGCCGCAAAGCCGAAACCCTGCCAGGCCTTGCACGCACACTCCGTCGGGCAGGCTACACCACCGACTTCTGGTATGGCGGCGACATAGGCTTTACCAACATGGGCGCATTCATGCTGCAAAACGGCTTCCAGCGCATCCATGGCGACAAGGAATTCAGCCGCGACGAACTGTTCAACGAATGGGGAGCAGCCGACGAAACCGTTTTTCAGCACATACAGCAATACATCCAGACCCATCCCGACACGGACGCTCCCTACTTCCATACCGTCATGACCATCAGCAGCCACGAGCCCTGGACCGTGCCCCACTACCATCGGCTCGACAACCCGATAGACAACAGCTTTGCCTACACCGACCAGTGCATCCACAACTTTATGGAAAACCTCAAAAAGAGCGGACATTGGGACAACACCCTCTTCATCATACTGCCCGACCACGGAGCACTTTCCCGTCCCAACTACAGCTTTTCCGACCCTGCCCTCATGCACATCCCCCTCATCATGGCTGGCGGAGCCATCCGTCGGCCGCAGGTCATCCCCACCCTGATGAACCAGTCCGACCTTGCCGCCACCCTCCTGGGACAATTAGGCTTGCCCCACACCGAATACACCTTCAGCCGCGACATCCTCAGCCAAAGCTACCGATACCCCACAGCCATCCACACATCCAAGACCCACCTCACCTTCATCGACTCCACAGGAACCTCCCAACTCGACCTCGACTCCGACCAGCCCACCGACACCGCCAACGCAGCCCAGCTGCGCATCCGCAAAGCAAAAGCCATCCTCCAAACACTCTATTTGGATGTCAACCGACGATAAAAGCACACTTTCCCCCAAAAAAATTTGCGATTTCTCTCCATGCTTTGTATCTTTGCGAGCGAAATCATGTAAAACATAAACATATAAACAATATGAAAAAGTTATCCCTTTCTTTGCTGCTCCTTGCAGCCATCGTGCTAAGCTCAACAGCCCAGGCACAAGTGATTAACGGAGACCTGAACCACAATCAAGGTCTCGATGTGGAAGATGTCACCCTGCTCATCGACGGCTACCTCACAGGGGAGACAGAAACCGTCAGCCCCGCCGTTGACCCCTTCATGGAGGACAACAGCCGCATCGTGGGCTCGTGGGCACATGGTACCTGACCAAGACCAACTACATCACCTACAACGCCGACGGCACCTTTAGCACCTTCGGCAACATGGGCATGGAGGGCTACACCTACAAATTCCTGCCGTTCCAGGGACGCATCCTCACATTCTCTCCCGACGGACAGATGCTGGATGCCACCGTGCTGTACCTGACGGACGAAATGATGTATCTGAGGGATTCTCAACACCCCTTTAGCTACGTTGTGTATTACCGCACACAGCCGCCACAGCCCGTCAACCGCATCACGCTTTCCGAAACACAAGTCGGCATGAATGTGGGCGAAACGGTTCAACTGACCGCCGTCGTCTATCCGTCCGACGCCGACAATACGGAGGTCGTCTGGAGCAGCAGCGACGAAAACGTAGTGACCGTAGATAAACGGCAGCGGCGTACAGGTCACTTGCTTCGTGGCGGTTGCCAAGCCCCAAAACAATGGTCACGAATATGTGGATTTGGGGCTCTCTGTGAAATGGGCAACCATGAACGTGGGCGCCAATGCTCCCGAAGAGTATGGGGACTACTTTGCCTGGGGTGAAACCGATCCGAAAGCCTATTATGACTGGTCAACCTATAAGTGGTGCAAGGGCTCAGATGATAACATGATCAAATACTGCACCAGTTCGTACTATGGTACGGTTGACAACAAGTCCACGCTTGAGCAGTCTGACGATGCAGCCCATGCGAACTGGGGCGGTACATGGCGTATGCCAACCGTTGATGAAATAAAAGAACTTGTAAATAATTGTAGCTGGGAATGGACCATTCAGAATAGTGTGAACGGTTATAAGGTAACAGGTCCGAATGGCAATTCCATCTTCTTGCCTGCCGCTGGCAACCGCTGGCATGATGAGTTCAAGAATACAGGCGGCGGCTACTACTGGTCGAGTTCGCTCGCTTATAGCAGCCATGCTCACACCCTGAACATCGTTTCAGACTTGACGGACTGTCTCAGCAGCCCTCGCTACATAGGTCTTTCTGTTCGTGCTGTGTGTCCATAGCTTCGAGAACCCTTAACTCTCAACATTAGCCAAAATATGTGCTTTGTGTCTTAGCAGGCGAAAATATGTAAAACATAAACATATAAACAATATGAAAAAGTTATCCCTTTCTTTGCTACTCCTTGCAGCCACCGTGCTGACCTCTGCGGTCCAGGCACAAGTGATTAACGGAGACTTGAACCACAACGACAACCTCGATGTGGAAGATGTCACCCTGCTCATCGACGGCTACCTCACAGGGGAGACCGAAACCGTCAGCCCCGCCGTTGACCCCTTCATGGAGGACAACAGCCGCATCGTGGGCACATGGTATCAGACCAAGACCAACTACACCACTTACAACGCCGACGGCACCTTCGGCAACATGGGCATGGAGGGCTACACCTACAAATTCTTGCCGTTCCAGGGCCGCATCCTCACATTCACTCCCGACGGACAGATGCAGGATGCCACCGTGCTGTACCTGACGGACGAGGTGATGTATTTGAGGTTTGCTCAAAACCCCTATGGCTACAACGTGTATTACCGCACATTGCCTCCACAGCCCGTCAACCGCATCGCGCTTTCCGAAACACAAGTCGGCATGAAAGTGGACGAATCGGTTCAACTGACAGCCGTCGTCTATCCGTCCGATGCCGACAATACGGAGGTCGTCTGGAGCAGCAGCGACGAAAACGTAGTGACCGTGGATAAGGGCTATGTGAAAGCCGTAGGCGAAGGCGTAGCCACCATCACCTGCACCGCAGCCGACGGCAGCGGCGTACAGGACGTCTGCTTTGTGACTGTATTCAGCAAGACCAGCAACAATGGTTACGAATATGTGGACCTGGGTCTGCCCAGTGGTTTAAAATGGGCAACCATGAATGTGGGTGCCAATGCTCCCGAAGGGTATGGTGACTACTTTGCCTGGGGCGAAACCGAACCGAAAGACTATTATGACTGGTCAACCTATAAATGGTGCAACGGCTCGGAAAATACCCTGACCAAGTACTGCACCAGTTCAAACTATGGCACGGTTGACAACAAGACCACGCTTGACTTGGAAGACGATGCAGCCCATGCAAATTGGGGTGGTGCATGGCGTATGCCAACCTTTGATGAATTTGTGGAACTTTGGACGAAGTGTACATGGGAATGGACATCCCTGAACGGTGTGTACGGCCGCAAGGTGACAGGTCCGAATGGCAATTCCATTTTCTTGCCCGCTGCTGGGTGTCGCCACGGCAGTTCGCTCGACTATGCGGGCAGCTACGGCTACTATTGGTCGAGTTCGCTCTACACAGATGATCCGCTCTACGGGTGGTACTTGAGCTTTAATTCGAGCAATTTCGGCATGAGCAGCCGCAACCGTTGCTACGGGCGGAGTGTTCGTGCTGTCTGCCAGTAGTCTCAGAATTTCAAATGCATCCCTTCCCTCCACGGGCAAGGACACGCAACCCCCAAAGCCTTTCGCCTGTGCGGAGGTGCAGGCGGCGGCTCTCAAGAAAGGAGCCGTTGCAGCACCTCCGC
>CADCLN010000027.1 GCA_902802265.1 uncultured Bacteroidales bacterium
CCCGTTGCTTCCAATAACCGTGAGGTCGGCAACTTCCCTTGTTCAACGAGTTTATAGACATACTGACGGGTACAGCCTAAAAGTAAACTCTCGACACCCGTATGACGAGGCTTATCGCCCAAGAATTGGTGTACCTACATTGATTTTGTAAGGTTGTTACATCCGGCGCAGTACATCCAGAACATTCAGATGGGTGTACCTACATTGATTTTGTAAGGTTGTTACATCCGTCGAAGATAAGCCCACCCAGCGGCCACATGAGTATATTTCAAAAGGACTTTGCTAAGGAAAAGGAATGGAATACGGGCTTTTTTCTGTAACTTTTAAAATATTTGCCGAAAAAATTTTGTCACTTCGGGGAAAAGCCGTACCTTTGCAACCGCTTTCGGGCAAATGCCTGCAGCGATGGCGGGGTAGCTCAGCTGGTTAGAGCGTCGGATTCATAATCCGGAGGTCGAGGGTTCGAGCCCCTCCCCCGCTACAGAATAGAAGACAGAAGATTGAAGATTGGAAGAAAGCTATGCGTTTCTTAATCTTCATTTTTTTATCTCTTTTCTCTTGAACCACACCCTGGGGCTGACTGGATTTGACAGCGGGATGGAGTGGTACGTAAGCATGCAGTGAGTCGCTGGCCCTCACTTTAATCTCAGTCTGCGAACAATTAATTGGCGAAACTTCTTACGCTCTCGCTGCTTAATCGAAGCATAGTAGATTGAAGCTTAATCCCTTTGCCAGGCAGAAGGACGAGACATCGCCCTGGAAGCTGTTGCTCCGAAGCGTCCAGACCGGCGGTGCAGGAAAATCGGGGATAGTCTTACTTTTGTCTCGGGGGTAGGATGAAACTTTAGAGGCTAAGGCAACAGTGGATGGCTTGGGTTCTGGCGGTTGCACGAAAAATGTAGGCCAAGATAAGCATGTAGAAAGCGTATGGCTTCCTCGTTTGGACGAGGGTTCAATCCCCTCCAGCTCCACTCGTTAACATAGATGTACAATTTACCATGTACAATGTACAATTTTTTCATTGAGACATTTCGCTATGCGCAGCCTAAAATGGTACATTGTACATGGTAATTTGTATATGATGTTATGACTTTTGACCAGATTATCGGACAGGATGCAGCGAAGCAGCGGCTGCTGACTGAGTTGGAGCAGGGGAGGGTTCCTCATGCGCTGATGTTGACGGGGCCTGAGGGCTGCGGAGCTTTGCCTTTGGCGATAGCTTTTGCACAGAAGTTGTTGGGCAATAATGTGATGGCAGAGCAGTTGCAACATCCTGATTTGCATTTTGTTTTCCCTATTTATAAGAAGTACGGTTCGGTGAAACCTACTTACTGTGATGATTTTGTGGCAGAATGGCGGGAGCTGTTTCTGCAGCAGCCTTATTTCGGTATGGCGGAGTGGATGACTGCGTGTGGAGCGGAGAATCAGCAGCTGGTGATTTATGGGGATGAGAGTGATGCGCTGACGCGGAAGCTGAGTATGAAGTCGAGTCAAGGTGGCTATAAGGTGGTGGTCTGCTGGCTGCCGGAGAAGATGAACGACACGTGTGCGAATAAGTTGCTGAAGTTGCTGGAGGAACCGCCTGCTCAGACGGTGTTTCTGCTGGTCAGTGAGCAGCCCGAAAGGTTGTTGTCGACCATTCGCAGCCGTACACAAATCATCGAGATGCCTCCGCTTGCGGTGCGGACGATTGAACATGCTGACACGGCGCTGTTCTTTGAGTATTTTGTGATGTTGATGCGTCTGAGTTATGCCCGTAAGGTGAAGGACATGAAGCGATGGGCAGACAAGTTGGCTTCGCTGGGGCGTGAACGGCAGAAGGAGTTTTTGCAGTATGCCCAGCAGATGTTGCGTGAGAATTTCATTTATAATTTCCATCATCAGGCGGAGTTGAACAGCATGACGGAGGAAGAGGCGCAGTTTGCCGTGAAGTTTGCTCCGTTTATCAATGAGCGCAATGTGTGGGGCATCATGGACGAATTGTCGCTTGCTCAGCGTGACATTGAAGCGAATGCAAATGCCAAGATTGTTTTCTTTGATTTTGCGCTGAAGATGATTGTGTTGATAAAGAATCATTGATTTTTGGCATTTTGTTTTGTCATTTGCGATAAATGCCGTATTTTTGCAGAAATTTAGTGTAAATAATAAAAATGTGCGAATATAAATGTGGTAACTGCTGTGGCGGCATCTGTGCAAAAGGGTGCAGCAAACATGCAGATAAATTAAATACGTATGACTGGCTGGCTGACCTGCCCGACAATGCTGACGCGTGTGACATTGTGGAGGTGCAGTTTAAGCCGCCGAGAAAGGGTTATTTCATCAATACGAACAAGTTGGACTTGATGAAAGGTGACATTGTGGCTGTGGAGGGAAATCCTGGACACGACATCGGAACGGTGACGATGACAGGACGACTTGTGCCGTTGCAGGTAAAGAAAGCAAACTTGAGACCAGGCACGGAGCTGAAGAAAATCTACAGGAAGGTTCGGCAGGTGGATATGGACAAGTTTGCCGAGGCAAAAGCACGTGAGCATGACACCATGATTGAGTCTCGGCAGATTGCCAAAGACTTGGGCTTGAAGATGAAGATTGGCGATGTGGAGTATCAAGGTGACGGCAGCAAGGCTATATTCTATTATATTGCTGATGAACGTGTTGACTTCCGACAGCTGATTAAGGTGCTTGCAGAGCGTTTCCATGTACGCATCGAGATGAAGCAGATAGGTGCACGCCAGGAGGCTGGACGTATTGGCGGTATCGGTCCGTGTGGACGTGAACTCTGTTGTGCTACGTGGCTGACACAGTTTGTGAGTGTGGCTACCAGTGCGGCTCGTTTTCAGGACGTTTCGCTCAATCCGCAGAAGTTGGCAGGACAGTGTGCCAAGCTGAAGTGCTGCATCAATTATGAAGTGGATCAGTATGTGGAGGCGTTGAAGCGTTTGCCTTCTCGCGAGATAGTTCTGCATGTAGCGGATGGCGAATACTATTTCTTCAAGGCTGATATTCTGAACCATCTGATTACTTATTCTACCGACAAACACGTGTTGGCTGGCGAAAAGACCATTTCGGCTCGTCGCGCTTTTGACATTATCACCATGAATCGTGAGGGGCATAAGCCTCAGTCTTTGCTTGAAGATGGTGACGAGCCGGTGAGCGATTCTCCCGATTTGCTGACGCAGGATAATATTGACCGTTTCGACAAGAAGCGGAATGGCAAACGGCGTGAAGGTCGGGGCCGGCGGGGTCGTGGTGGCGATGCGCAGAAGAAATGAAACTTTTTTCTTGTCATTATAAGATGCTATGGGTGGTGCTTGGCATGATGTTTTGCTCATGTCAAGACCGCCCTTTTTTTTCTGACTATGCTCATGTGGATAGAACGGGTTGGTATAGCGAAGACACTGTGGTGATGGTTGTCCAGCAGGGCGACACAACGCTTCGGAACGTGGCTAAACGTACCTTTGATGTGCAGGTGGGAATTCGTTATACCGATGAGTATGAGTACAATGATATTTCGTTATTGGTGGAATTGGTGAGCGGACAGCGTGTGGTGGCTCGCGACACCGTGTTGTTCCAACTTTTTGATGAGCAGGGTCGTGCTTTGGGTCGCGGTTTGGAGCGATATGACAAAATGCAGCCTTCGTTGCGTGTTGCATTGAAGGCTGACAAACCGTATGTTGTCCGCATGACTCACCTGATGCGGCTCAATCCTGTGCAAGGAATCACAGACATTAGCTGTTCTTTAAATTCCGTTCTGCATCCATTCTCAACAGAATGAAAAGCAGAATGGTAAATCCCCAAAGGCTGGAGCCTCCGTAAGAGAAGAACGGAAGCGGAATGCCGATGACGGGGGTTAAGCCCAAGACCATTCCTACGTTGATGAACAGGTGGAATAAGAAGATACTGACGACGCAGTAGCCATAAACTCTGCCCATCGTGTCGGGTTGTCGTTCTGATAAGGCAATCAGTCGCCAGATGAACAGCAGGTAAACCAGCAGAACGCCGACACTTCCTATGAATCCTTCTTCTTCACCTACCGTGCAGAAAATGAAGTCGGTGTGCTGTTCGGGCACATACTTCAGCTTTGTCTGTGTGCCTTTGAGAAAACCTTTTCCTGTCAGTTCGCCCGAACCAATGGCAATTTTAGCCTGGTTCACGTTGTAACCGGCTCCCTTTGGGTCATCTTTCATGCCCAAAAGCACCTCGATGCGTGTGCGTTGGTGGTTGTCAAGATGCTGGAAAATGGGGTTGCAAATGTAGAAGAAACCAGAGCTGAAAGCACAGAACAGGGCAATCAACGCATACTTGTGTGACCGATGATAGAGAGCCAGTCCGGCGAGGTAGCAAGCAAACAGAATGTTGATGCCCAGCATGATGGGGCAGAAGTTGAAGGGAATGACGAAGAAAGAGAAAAGCAGCAGCAGGATGGTTACCCCAAAACCACTTATCGTCATGAGTTTCAGTGTGAAGATGTCTTTGCAGTAAATCCACGTCATGCCGATGGTGAAAATCATGGCAAGCAGCAGTACGGTAAATTCGCCAATGCTGACCGGCAGATATGCCATGGGATTTTCGCTGTATCGCATTCCCACCACAAAATAGACTACGGTTGCGAAACCAGTAAAGAGCAGCGACCCCGTCATGCCCTCTCGGTAGAGCACCAGGAAGAAAGCCAAATAGACCAGTGCGGTGCCTGTTTCCTTCTGGGCTACAATAAGAAGCATGGGAAAGACAATCATGCCCATCACCACAGCAAAGTTTTTGGTGTTGTTCAGACTGAAACCGTATTCCCCCATAAACTTTCCCAAAGCCAGTGCAACGGCGAACTTTGCAAATTCGGCAGGTTGTAATTTCACGGAACCAATCGGAATCCATGAGTGGGAACCTTTTGTGTCGGGTGCAATGAAGATGGTGACAATCAACAGCAGAATCATGCCAGCATAGATGATGTAGGCAGCTGTGTCGTAGAATTTCTTTTCTATCAGCATTAAAGCCGTAGCCAATGCCAATGACGTTCCACCCCACACCAACTGTTTGCCGGAATTAGTTTGCCAGCTGAACAAATCGGGGTGGGAAAAATCGTAGCAAGCACCACACACCGAGAACCACCCCCAAATGATAAGCACCACATAGAGTGTAATGGTAATCCAGTCAATGGATAAGAATATGGATTTTTGTTCTTGCATAATTTTTAAAAACTATAGGCACTATAGGTACTATAGGAACTATAGATACTATCTAAAAGTTAAAAAAACTATCTCGCACTATAACTAATGTGCCGTTCCTGAATTTTCTGAGCCTTTGCTTCCGAGGCAGGGCTTAGTTCCCCACGGATATATTGCTCCATCATCAGAGCGCCAATAGGTACACCGTAAGTGGCACCCCATCCGCCGTTCTCCACATAGACAGCAATGGCGATTTGCGGGTTTTCTCGCGGAGCAAAACCCATGAACACAGAGTGGTCATGACCCTTGTTCTGGGCAGTACCCGTCTTGCCGCAAACCTCATACCACGAATTGTTGGCAGAGTGGCAAGTACCACCCATCACGGAACGTCGCATTCCGGAAACAACCATCTCGTAATATTTCGGGTCAACATTCACCTTGTGCTTCTGCAGCAACGAGTCGGCCAGATGTCCACCTTCAATCTTTTTCACCACATGCGGAGTGATGTAATAACCACGGTTGGCAATGGTGGCACCCAGATTGGCAATCTGCAGCGGAGTCAGCGTCACCTCACCCTGACCAATGGCAATGGAAATGATGGTCAGACCCGACCAGGAATTCTTGTAGCGTTTGTCGTAAAAATCAGCATTGGGAATCATGCCACGCGATTCCGATGGCATATCAATGCCCAGTTTATAGCCGAATCCCATGTCAACCATATAGTTCTTCCATGTCGTCATGGCCTCCTGCACTGTCTTGTACTTCTTCCTGTTACCCAGCATGTAGTAAAGTCCCCAGCAGAAGTAACCATTGCATGAAGTAGAGATGGCAGGTTCCAACGGCAGTGGAGCACCATGACCGTGACAGCCCACCTTCAGGCGTCCAAAACGGAAACCACGGCTGCAGGGATAAAGTGTGCTGCCCGTGATGATGCCCTCTTGCAGGAATGTCAACGCCTGAGAAGTCTTGAACGTGGAACCAGGTGGATATGTACCCTGAATAGCTCGGTTGTACATAGGTTTGAGTGGGTCCTTCTGCATCTCTATCATCTTTTTTCCACGCTCTTTCCCTTCCATAAGCCGAGCATCGTAAGTCGGTGCGCTGACCATTGCCAACACCTCCCCAGTCTTTGGTTCGATGGCAACAATGGCACCCATCTTCCCTTCCATCAATCGTTCACCCAATTGCTGCAACTTCAGGTCGATGCTTAGTGTCAGATTCTTTCCAGGAATAGGCTTGCGGTCAAATGCGCCATTCCTGTAATGTCCTTGCACCCGTCCGTGGGCATCTCTTAACAACACTTGCACACCTTTTTCGCCACGCAGCTCCTTCTCGTAACTGCGCTCCACGCCCTGTTTGCCAATGTAGTCGCCAGGGTCGTAGTAAGGGTCGTTTTCGATGTCTTTGGGCGATGCCTCAGCCATGTCCCCCAACACGTGGGGAGCATTGGAGTAAGCATATCGTCGGATGGTGCGCTCTCTGATGTTGAAACCTCGGAAGCGGAACAACTTCTCCTGAAATACCGAATACTCTTTGGCAGAAACCTGCCCCATAAAAATCTGCTGTGTATAGGAAGAATAATTCTTCCCGTTCTTGATGGTCTTCATCCGCTGGTCAAACTCTTCGCGTGTGATGCCCAGTGTCTTGCAAAAGTCCAGCGTATCCAGCCCATTCACCTCGCGCATCACCACCATAATGTCGTAGGCAGGCTGATTATATACAAGTAATTCTCCATTGCGGTCGTACATCACCCCTCGTGCAGGGAATACCACATTGTTCAGGAACGCATTCGATTCTGCGTGTGCCGTATAGTCCCCGCTCATCAGCTGAAGGAATGCAAGACGGATGATGTATGCAACGACAATAGCAAGGGCAATGCCACCGATGACAAACTTTCTGCCCTCATATTGATGATCCTTCATGAAATTAATGTCTCTTTTTTCTTACAAGCAATTCTGTGAAAATGCAGAGCAAAGTTGCCACAAGAGTACCGCCGCCGACCGATGCCAAAGTCATAGGCCAGTCGTGCAGGGTGAAAGCATCGAGCAAATAGAAAACAGCATGGAGAACAAACATGCACAGAAAAGCGTATGTAAAATACTTGCCAAACCCCATCGTCCGTATGCAGGGCACGAAGTGGTCGTCGGCATCGTGCGGGGCAAAAGCCCTTAACAATGCAGGTTGCATCATCGCCAGCAACGTGCAGCCCGCCGAAGCCATGCCTGCCGTACCCGAAAAAATGTCGAACATCAGTCCTGCCAAGAATCCCCACACCAGCAATCCGATGCGAGAAACGCCGCTCTGAAAACAAATCAGCATGTAGCCCATCAGCAGCGGAGTGATGTAGCCAACAATATGGACATGATTCAGGATGAAAACCTGAATGGCAAGGAGAATGACCAGCCGTCCTGCCCTTATTAAATTTGTTTCATTCATGACTCTCCCCTCTTAGTTGTTCAAGGATGCATTCAGTGAATCTGCCAACTCCTCCAGTTCGCGACGTTCAGGCTGCGTGTAATTTGTGATGACACTTACCTCGCGCAATGTCTGGAACGGGGTGAACAGTCCCACCTTCAGCAGATAAGACATGCCGTCTGCCGAGTCGCCAATTTTCATAACATAGCCAATCGGGATGCCTGGTGGAAAAATGTCGCTATATCCATTCGTCTCCACCACTTCGTTCTTCTTCACTTTGGCATGACGCGGAATGCCCGTAACCCAAGTCACATCCACGCGTCCCCGCCGCCACTCCAATGTGCCGAAATACTCCGACCGGCGCAGCCGACAGCTGATTTTGCATTGCTCGTTCAATAATGGCATGACAATCGAATAGTGTGTTGAGACCAGATGTACCACACCCACTACGCCACGGCTGCACACCACACCCATTTCAGGCTTAATGCCGTCAGCCGATCCTCGGTTGATGGTAATCAGATTGTTGTTGCGATGCAACGTGGCATTTACTACCTGTGCGCTCACTAAGGAATACTCCAGGGGCAAACCATTGACCCGTTGAGTGGAGTTAGTCTCCACAGCCCGCAACTTCTCCCTCAGCACCACAATCTGCTTCCGCATCCGCTCATTATCTGCCTCCAGTTCGCGGTTCACTGTCTGCAACTGAAGGTAAGACGTCACGCTGCTAACAGCAGAGTAGATGGAACCCACCATGCCATTAGCAGTCGTAAAATAAACATGCTTCTGATAACCGTCAAAGCTGAACAGCCCCAACAGGCTGATAGCCTCTAACAGCAGAAAAACGAACCAGTGTTTATAGTGGACGAGAAAGTCAACCAGATTCTGCATTTATCGCATCAGGAACTGGAAGTTGTGCACATTCTTCAAAGCAATGCCCGTACCCTTAGCCACAGAGTGCAGCGGGTCGTCGTCCACGTGGAACGGAATCTTAATTTTATCTGTCAGACGTTTGTCCAGACCACGAATCAACGCACCGCCACCCGTCAACCAGATACCGTTCTTCACGATGTCGGCATACAGTTCAGGTGGTGTATGCTCCAGCGCCTGCAGCACGGCTGTCTCAATCTTTGCAATGCTCTTGTCGATACAGTGAGCAATCTCCTGATAGCATACGCTGATCTCCATCGGCAGGGCCGTGATGCGGTTTGGTCCATGCACCAGATAATCCTCAGGAGCATCGTTGCCCAAGTCTGTCAGCGCAGAACCCACATTAATCTTGATACGTTCAGCCATGCGCTCACTCACTTTCACATTGTGCTGATGGCTCATGTATTCCTGGATGTCGGCCGTAAATTCATCACCCGCAATACGGATGGAGTTGTTGCACACGATGCCACCCAGCGAGATGACGGCAATTTCCGTTGAACCACCGCCGATGTCAACCACCATGTTGCCCTCTGGAGCCTCCACGTCGATGCCACAACCGATAGCAGCAGCCATCGGCTCAAAAATCAGATACACATCGCGTCCACCTGAATGTTCTGCACTGTCGCGCACAGCACGCAGTTCCACTTCTGTGGCACCCGAAGGTACACCAATCACCATGCGTAGCGATGGGGTGAACAAGTGACGACCCGAATTGGCCATCTTGATAAGTCCGCGCATCATTTGTTCGCAGGCAAAGAAGTCTGCAATCACACCGTCCCTCAACGGACGGCACGTGCGAATGTTCTCATTCGTCTTTTCGTACATCATCTTTGCCTTGTTGCCTACGGCAATCATCTTGTTGTTATTCTTGTCGAGAGCAACCACCGATGGTTCATCGACCACAATCTTGCCATTCGTCGTGATGATGGTGTTGGCCGTGCCGAGGTCCATCGCAATATCCTGTGTTAAAGAGAAAAATCCCATAGAAAAAATAATCATTAACCATTCACAATTTGAGTTGTAGGTGAAAACACCGCTTGCTTACTGTGTCTTCTTGTTACTCCAATTGTTAATTGTTGATTGTTAATTGTGAATTAAAATACTCATGTATAGCCGTATCATAATGGCTGCTCACGCCGAATGCACGCTCAGCAAACACCTTGCGCTGCGCCTTTGTAGTCACAGCCCCCTGCACCTTCAGCAAGTCTGTCAGCATCTGGTATTCAGCCTTGCTTGGCACAATTACTACATCGTTGAAGTTCTTGGCAGCCGCACGGATGAGGCTGATGCCGCCAATGTCAATCTTCTCAATAATCGTCGGTTCGTCATTTGTGTTGGCAACCGTTTCCTCAAACGGATACAGATCCACCACCACAAGGTCAATTTCCGGAATCTCATACTTTACCATCTCCTCGCGGTCACTCTCCAGTTCACGGCGCCCCAAAATGCCGCCGAACACCTTCGGGTGCAATGTCTTCACACGTCCGCCCAGAATTGATGGGTATGTTGTCAGGTTCTCTACCTTCTCACATGCATAGCCCAGACCTTCGATGAAAGCCTGTGTGCCGCCAGTTGACAGGAATTTTACGCCCTGCTTTGCCAGCTCGGCGAGCAATTCCTCCAGTCCGTCCTTATGAAATACCGAAATAAGTGCAGTTTTGATTTCTTTTTTGTCTGTCATTCTTACTATTCCTTCCTTTAGTTCCTTTCTTTTTTACCTTAAAAAGTCGTGTTAAAAATAGCCCCATCTACGATGAGGTTAAAATTGAGCTGCAAAGGTACGAATTATTTGTCATTCTTCATTTACATTTATCCATTTTTTTTGAAAATTTTTTTTCTTCTTCCCAAAGAGTGCAAAATAAACCGTGGAACATTTGCAGCTTTTGAGACAAATGTTCCACAGTTTGTTGTCTATAATAGTTAATATTCAATTTAACGGAAGTTAAGTTTCGAAACGACAAGTGCTGTGTTTTGAATTTCAAACAGCAAAGTTTTGTCTCGAAAGTGTTTAATATATGTAAAAATGCAACTTGATATGGCGTGGAATAATGCTGGGATTGGATGGGGTGTTGATTTGTTCCACACTTTTCCCCAATTACGCTTTTTTCAGTTCTTCAGAAAGTCAAAGGCTCCTAATTGGTCGAGGAAGACAAAAGCGATGGCAAGGGGGGCAATATAGCGCAGGGAGAAGATGAGGGCTTTGAAGTAGGGGGTGCGCAAGTCGCCGCCGTTGCTGATTTCGTCTCGGTAAAGCTGTCGGTCGAGTTTCCAGCCAGCAAAGATGCTGATAAACATGCCACCGAGAGGCAGGAGCACTGTGCCTGAAAAGTCGTCGAAGAGGGTGAAAATATTGCGATGGAAGAGTTGAACGCCGGCCAGTGGTCCAAAAGAGAGGGAGCAACAGAGGCCCAGCAAGAGCACCGTGAGGGTGATGATGAGGGTACCTTTGTGGCGTGACAGGTGGAATTCTTCGGTGATGTAGGCGGTGGCTACTTCGTGAAGCGACATGGCACTGGTGAGGGCGGCCACGAAGAGCAGGAAGTAGAAGAGGGTAGAGAAAATGGTGGCAATCAGTCCGCCTGCACCAAAGGCTTGCTGGAAGACGTTAGGCAGGGAAATGAAAGTGAGACTGGCTCCTGCGCCTACTTCGTTGGGATTCATGCCAATGTTGAACACGGAGGGGAAAATGATGAAGCCTGCCATAATGGCGATGAGGGTGTCGATGAGGGCTACGTGGGTAGCTGTCTTTGCCAGGGGAGTCTTCTTGTCGAAGTAGCTGGCGTAGGTACAGAGGCAGCCCATGCCGAGGCTGAGAGAGAAGAAGGCTTGTCCCATAGCAGCAAGGATGACGCTGCTGTTGACTTTTGACCAGTCGGGGCGAAGCAAAAATTCAATGCCTGCGGCGGCTCCTGGCAGCAAGATGGAACAGATGGTGAGCACCAGTGTGATAATGAACAGGGTGGGCATCATGATTTTTGAAAAACGCTCGATGCCCGACTGTACACCTCTGGTGATAATCAAGTGTGTAATTCCGATGAAGAGGATGAACCAGAGCGAGGGAAGCCAGGGATTGGCCGTGAATTTCTCAAAGATGTTGGCAAACTCTGTGGCTGGCACATCGGCAAAGGCGTTGGACAGGGAGAGCCAAGTGTAGTGCATGGTCCAGCCGCCGACTACGCCATAGTAGCAAAGGATAAACCAGCCTGTGAAGACGCCCAGTCTGCCGACCCATCGCCACGGGCTGCCGTCGCTGAGAATGCGGTAGGCGCCTGCGGTGTTGCTGTGGGTATAGCGACCAATGAGGAATTCGCTAATCATGATGGGCAAGCCGAGCAGGATGATACATATTATATATATGATAATAAAGGCTGCTCCGCCGTTCTGGCCTGTCTCAATGGGGAATCGCCAGATGTTGCCCAGCCCTACGGCTGAACCAGCTGCGGCGAGGATGGTTCCCAGTTTGCTTCCGAAGTTTTCTCTGTTCATTACATAAATCCTTGTAGGTGCAGGGCTTCGAGCAAGCCTTTCGACATGGCTTCGTTGTCCTTGCGGGTGTAGCGACAGTCGGTAAAGACTTGGGCGAGGTTTTGCTTATGGTTGATTTCTACAAAGTTGCGGTTTTCTTCCAACGATTCTTTGTAGGCGTAGATTTGCCGGATGGTGTCGTCGTCAGCATCGTTGTAGGTTTCTTCGTGGATGAGGGTTTCGATGTCAAGACGGTCGGGCTGCATGGGGTCTTCGTTGGGCCAACCCACAGTGATGGTGGCTACGGGGAAGGTGAGCATAGGTAGCTGGAGGGCGCTGATGACCCCTTTGGGGTTATAGACGGTGGTGCCCAGAAAGCAGGTGCCCAGTCCGGCTTCTTCGGCTAATGTGCAGAAATTCTGACAGAAGAGCAAGGTGTCAGTGGCTGCATTGAGGAAGGAAAGCAGATTGTCGTAGCCGGCATTGGCGTCGGAAAGGTCGCACCAGCGGGTGAAGCGGCGAAAGTCTGCCACGAAGGTAAGCACGACTGGGGCTCCCGTCACCATAGGTTGGTTGAAGTGGAGGGGTGCGAGGGCGGCTTTGCCTTCTTCGGAGCGTGTCTCGATGACGCTGTAGAGCTGCATGTTGCCCATGGTGGCTGCTCTGGATGCAGTGCCCAAAAGACCATGGATGAGGGTTTTGTCCACATCCGTGGCCTTGTATTTGCGTATGGTTTTACGGTCGGAGATTTTCAATTGTGGATAATGTGTTGTGAATTGTGAATTATTTTAACTTGCTCAGTGTTTCTTTGATTCGCTTCATGGCTTCGATGATATTCTCGTCGCTGGTGGCGTAGCTCATGCGGAAACATTCGGGACTGCCGAAAGCGTCACCGCCGACGGTGGCTACATGACCCACTTCAAGGAGGTACATGGCGAAGTCGGTTGAGTTCTGGATGGTGCGATTGCCATCGGTCTTACCAAAATAGCTGGAACACTTGGGGAAGAGGTAGAAGGCTCCCTGTGGATTGTTTACCTCCAGCCCTGGAATTTCTTTTGCCAGGCGGACAATGAGGTTTTTGCGGCGCTCAAAAGCTTGGCGCATATCTTCGACGCACTGCTGGTCGCCGGAAAAGGCAGCTTCGGCAGCTTTCTGCGAAACGGAACAGGGACCGCTGGTGTATTGGCCTTGCAATTTGTTGCAGCCCTTGACAATCCATTCGGGGGCAGCGATGAAGCCGATACGCCAACCCGTCATGGCGTAGGCTTTGCTGACACCGTTGATGACCACTGTGCGGTCTTTGATGTCGGGAAAGCTTGCCATCGAGGCGTGTGCTCCGACATAGTTGATGTGTTCGTAGATTTCGTCGGCAATGACAATGATGCGTTCATGCTTGAGGAGTATGTTTTTCAGTGCTTCCAATTCTGCCTGGCTATAGACGGAGCCTGTGGGGTTGCTGGGTGAACACAGAATCAGTGCACGGGTCTTGGGTGTGATGGCGGCTTCAAGTTGTGCAGGTGTAATCTTAAAGTCTTGTTCGATGGGTGCTTCGATGAAGACGGGTGTACCTTCTGCCAACAGCACCATCTGTGGGTAGCTGACCCAGTAGGGGGCTGGAATAATGACTTCGTCGCCAGCGTTGACCAGTGCCATGATTGTGTTGCAGACAGACTGCTTGGCACCATTGGAGCAGAGAATTTGGCTGGGTTTGTAGTCCAGTCCGTTCTCGTTTTTGAGTTTGTTGACGATGGCTTGTTTCAATTCCGGATAGCCTGGCACAGGGCTGTAGCGGCTCCAGTTTTCTTCTACGGCCTTGATGGCTGCGGCTTTGATGTGGTCGGGGGTGTTAAAGTCGGGTTCGCCAACCGACATGTTGATGATGTCGATGCCTTGTGCCTTGAGTTCTGAACTCTTCTGGCTCATTGCCAGTGTTGCACTGGGTGACAGACGGTTAAGTCTTTCTGAAAGATTTTCCATTGTTTTGTGTTGTTATTTTTTTCGTTTGTTTATTTGTTCAAATGCAAAGTGTGGCCCATGCGTTCCTTCTTGGTGCGGAGATAACGCTCGTTGAAGGGGTTAGGGGTGATTTCGATGGGAACATTCTCCACAATTTCCAGGCCGTAGCCTTCCAGACCGATACGCTTGGTAGGATTGTTGGTGAGCAAGCGCAATTTGTGGATGTTCAGTTCTCGCAGGATTTGTGCACCAACACCGTAGTCACGAAGGTCGGGGTCGAAACCTAAGTGGATGTTGGCATCCACGGTGTCGTCGCCCTCTTCTTGCAGACGATAGGCGGCAATCTTGTTCATCAGTCCGATGCCTCTGCCTTCCTGAATGAGATAGACGATAGCTCCCTTTCCTTCCTTTTCAATGAGTTGCATGGATTTGTGGAGCTGTTCGCCACAGTCGCAACGCTGACTGCTGAAGATGTCGCCCGTGGCACAGCTGGAGTGCATACGTACCAAGATGGGTTCATCAGCTTTCCATTCCCCCTTGATGAGTGCAATGTGTTCCAACCCATTGCTTTTCTGGCGGAAGGGAATGATGCGGAAGTGTCCGTAAGCAGTGGGCATATCGGCTTCCACACCTTTTTCCACGAGGCTTTCCTTCTGCAAACGATAAGCGATGAGGTCCTTTATTTGAATAAGTTTCAGTCCTAACGTCTTTGCCTTTTCAACGAGTTGTGGCATACGAGCCATGGTGCCGTCTTCGTTTAGAATCTCAATCA
Source organism: uncultured Bacteroidales bacterium (assembly GCA_902802265.1). Taxonomy (GTDB): domain Bacteria; phylum Bacteroidota; class Bacteroidia; order Bacteroidales; family Bacteroidaceae; genus Minthosoma. The sequence goes on from CADCLN010000027.1 coordinate 14,698, forward strand.
AAGCGGCAGCGGGTCGAAGTCCTGCTAGTCGAGCCAAATCGATGGCCGCCTCGGTGTGTCCGCTGCGGCGAAGCACTCCGCCGTCTTGAGCATAGAGCGGATTGATGTGGCCAGGACGTCCGAAATCGGCAGGTTTCGCTTTTGGGTTTGCCAGCCACTGAATGGTGGCAGCACGGTCGTAAGCACTGACTCCCGTTGTACACCCTTCCAGTTTATCGACAGTTACGGTGAACGGCGTGCCCAGCATCGATGTGTTTTCCTCCACTTGGTGCGGCAGTTCCAATTCCTTGGCACGAGCCATAGTGATGGGGGCACAAAGTACACCACGCCCTTCACGCAGCATGAAATTCACCTTTTCGGGTGTGATGAGTTCTGCTGGTGTGATGAAATCGCCTTCATTCTCACGGTCTTCGTCATCGACGACAACGACGAACTTCCCCTGTCGGAAGTCCTCAATGGCTTCCTCTATGGTGCTAAATTGTATCATGTTTCGAAAGATTTTCTAGCAAATCAGATATTTCAGTATCTTTAGGAACCTGTTGTTCCAGTATTTCATTGCAGCGTTCCTCCAATGTCTCACTCACTCGGATGACCTGCTTCAGGTCACGAGCAATGCGGCGATAGTACCGGAACGATTCGATGTCGAGTATAGGCATTCTGTTGAGTTGCAGCAATATCTGTCTGTCTCGTGAGTTTGACAGTGCATCGACCACATACTCTACTGTGTTGTCAATCCGCACAATCTGCTCATCACGCTTCTTCGTGAAGACCAGACGCAGAATCTCTGGCAGATGGAAGAACTTATGCTGTTTGTGATATGCTCGGCTTTCCTTGATGAGGTTGTTCAGGATGCCAGCCAGAATGACGTAGTCGGGGTCGTTGATGATGACCTCCTTCTTGCTGATATGTCGTTTCTGGCGGATACCCAAAGATTTGCGGAAAGCAGAAACATAGGCATCTTTATTGAACACCACAGAGTCGTTGTTCGACTTTACTGTGAAGAACAGTCCCAACGGAGCCATCACAAACGTGCTTACCCACATGCCAAACCACACGGGGATGCTACCCTCACGTCCCACCTTCATGCCTGAATTGTTGATGATATAATAAAAGATAAAGATGATGACCGAGATGACCACAGGCATACCCAGTCCACCCTTACGGATGATGGCACCCAGCGGAGCGCCGATGAAGAAGAACAGCAGACAGCTCAGCGCCATGGTGAACTTCTGCCACAGAGCAATCCAGTGGCGGCGAATCATGGTGTTGGCATACCGCATCAAGTCCCCCTTGTAGTCTGTGTCCATCTGTAATATGCTCGTTTTCTGCATCGCAGAGAACACAGCCCGTTGCTTAGCAATAGCATCCAGCCGTTGGAACATGCTGTCAATGTTGAGTGTGTCGTTCTCGACATGTTTTACGTTTTCTGGGGTTAGGTTCTCCACCTTTCCCGTTTCGTAATTGCGACGACGAGCCATCGTACTGTTGGAAACGAACAGCGGACCACAGCGCATATCATCATAAAACGAATGTCCCACACTGTCGTAATATGTTTCCAGCGAATCAATCGACGTCAACAGATGCTTGATGTTCTTCGCGCCCTCGTTGTCTTTGAAATTCTCTTCCTCCACCAGATTGAAGTTCGTGTCGAAATCAATCAGCACATCCTTCATGACGAAAGTCTCCCGTCGGTAAGGCACATTTCGAGCCTGTACCGCAGAATTGTTCAGATTCTCAAACTGTTCGCCATTCCATAGGTGCAGCAACAAGTGCATCTTGTCATAGCTGGTCTCCAGACGTCCTGAGTCTGCAAGGATGATGTGCGCATTGTTCACCCCGTCCTTCATGTTGTAGATAATCAGTCCGTAGAGCATACCCGTCTCCTTGTCTTTTTTGTCCACATACATGTTCACCGACTGGATGCCGTCGTAGAACACCCCTTCGGGGATGTCCAGTTCAGGCGACTTCGCACGCATTGAGAAGAGCAACTGTCGCAGTTTCACTTCTGACATCGGAGCCACATTGTCTTGGAAATAGAACGAAGCCAGTGCCAACAGCACATTCACCACAATCAGCGGACGCAGCACCCGAATCAGCGGAATGCCGGCAGCCTTCATCGACAGCAACTCCAAGCGCTCGCCCATGTTGCCAAACGAAATCAGCGAAGCCAGCAAGATGGCAAGTGGCAAGGCCAGCGGAACCAAAGTCTCGCCTGAATAGAATAGAAACTGCGCCAACACCATCATCGACAGTCCCTTGCCAATCAGCTCATCTACGTAACGCCACAAAAACTGCATCATCACGACGAAAAGGCTGATACAAAAAGTACCAGCAAACAGCGTGAGGAAATTCTTCACCACAAAGATGTCAAGTCGCTTGATGAAACGCATCTTTTGAAAAAAATCGCTGCAAAGGTAAGAATTTTTTCTCATTATTCATCCTCCATTCGTCATTTTTTCTTATCTTTGCGCCCAAAATACCCTTATGATTACAGCAGAACAACTAAAAGACATCAAAGAACGCACCGAAGCCCTGCACCGCTACCTCGCCATTGACGCCAAACTCATCGAAGTGGAGGAAGAAGAACTGCGCACTCAGGCACCTGGATTCTGGGACGACCAGAAAGCCGCCGAAGAGCAGATGAAAAAGGTGAAAGGCCTGCAGAAATGGATTGACGGCTATAGGGCAGTGAAGGCAGCCACCGATGACACCGAAGTGGCATTTGACTTTCACAAGGACGATATGGCCACCGAGCAGGAAGTCGATGACTACTATACCAAGGCACTCGCCCTTATTGAAGACCTCGAACTCAAGAACATGCTTCAAGGCGAAGCCGACGGCATGGATGCCGTGCTGAAAATCAACTCAGGTGCCGGCGGTACCGAAGCGCAGGACTGGGCCTCCATGCTCATGCGTATGTACCAACGCTATGCCGAAGCACACAAATACAAAGTCACCATCAGCAACTACCAGGACGGCGACGAAGCGGGCATCAAGACTGTCACCATGGAGATAGAAGGCGACCAGGCATACGGATTCCTCAAGGGCGAAAGCGGCGTGCACAGGCTGGTGCGAGTCTCCCCATACAACGCACAGGGAAAACGCATGACCAGCTTTGCCAGCGTCTTCGTCACCCCACTCGTTGACGACACCATCGAGGTTACCATCGACAAGGCAAAAATCTCGTGGGACACCTTCCGTTCGTCAGGAGCTGGCGGACAGAACGTCAACAAAGTTGAGACAGGTGTTCGCCTACGCTACCTCTACACTGACCCTGACACAGGCGAAGAAGAGGAAATCCTCATTGAAAACACCGAAACACGCAAACAGCAGGAAAACCGAGAAAACGCCCTCCGTCTGCTCCGTTCCCAACTCTACGACCGTGCCCTGAAACGCCGCATGGCAGAACAGCAGAAAATAGAAGCTGGCAAAAAGAAGATAGAGTGGGGCAGCCAGATACGATCCTATGTCTTCGACGACCGCCGAGTGAAAGACCACCGCACAGGCTACCAGACCAGTGACGTCGGTGGCGTCATGGACGGCAAACTCGACGGATTCATCAAAGCCTACCTCATGGAATTTCCCGAATAAAAAAGCCCCCCCTCTGACTTCAATGTTGTAACAACTATCCTTCCCCTAAGGGAGAGTCAGAGAGGACTTTAATCAAATTTATATACCATATTATGCATCTTGAAATAGAACGAAAATTCCTCGTTGAAGGCCCCTACAAACACCTCGCCTACAACATGACACATATTGAGCAGGGCTACTTTGCCACCGAACCAGGCAAAACCGTCCGCATCCGTATTAGGGGAGACAAAGGCTACCTCACCATCAAAGGCACAGCCGACCCCACCGGACTTAGTCGCTATGAGTTTGAGACCGAAATACCCCTTGACGATGCCCGAGCGATGATGAAACTTTGCAAGCCTGGAGCCGTCATCAAAGACCGCTACCTCATCAAGAGCGGCAAACACATCATCGAAGTCGATGAGTTTTTCGGCGACAACGAAGGTCTTACCATCGCAGAAATTGAACTTTCGAGCCCCGAAGAAGAATATCTCACACCCTCCTTCCTCGGCAGGGAAATTACTGGTGACCCACGCTACTATTCCAAATTCCTACTTTCCAGACCCTACAAACTTTGGAAAAATGAAAAATAAAAAACGATGAAAAAGACACACTTTTTACTTTTAGCCCTTTACCTCCTATTCAGCACCCACGCAAGTGCACAATACAACACCCTCAACCTTTGGCTCAAGAACGGCGATGTAGTCAAATACTCCCTCGCAGACCACATCACCATCCTCGCCACCACACCTACTGAACTCGCCCTTGAGTCAGCAGGCTATCGCATCACCTACTCCGTCAGCGATATCCGCAAATTCACCGTCAACAACGACACCCTTCCTGCACGCATTATTCTTGCTGAAGGTTGGAACTGGATGACCCCTGGACTTCTGCAACCTATACCCGTGCAGACATTCACCGCAGCTACACAAATCCTCGGCGAAACTACCTCTGCCATCAACGACCCAGTCCTCGGCATTGTCGGTCAACTGCGCGAACTCCAATCCCCAGCCGCCTACAAAATTAACATGACCCAGGCTGCCCTCTACGACTTTCCCCAAAACAGCTACGCCATAGGTACACCCACCGTCAACCTTCATCAGGGATGGAACTGGGTCGGCTATCCGCTGCCCCACGCTGCAAACCTCTCCGCAGCCTTCAGTGGCATCCAGTGGACCGAAGGCGACTGCATCGCAGCCCACGACGCTTTTGCCGTATATACTGATGGCAAATGGGTGGGCAGTCTCCAGGCCCTTACCCCCATGCAAGGTTACCTCATCAAGAGCGTAACCGCCCGCAGTTACACATACAATACGCAGTCCGAAGCCAAGGCAAGAGCCATGATGTGTTGTAGCCCCGACAATAATCCCAGCAGTTCTTATTATGCCTATCCCAACACCATGAACATCGTTGCTCAGCTTGATGCTTGTCCAACCGACTCACCCCTCCTTCTTGCCTATTCTGGAACCGACCTGCGCGGTAGCGCCACACCACATGCCGACGGACGCATCTACCTCACCGTCCACGGCAGCGGTAGCGAACCTATACACTTCGTCGTCACCGACAACGAGGGGCGTCAGCACAAAATACAGCAGACTCTGTCTTTCACTTCCGACTTGATCGGCACCCCTCACCAGCCCTATATCCTTACACCTGCACAGGAAGATGCCACCCCCATAACGCACCTTGCCGCCACACCCCCTGCGGCACATCCTGTCAGCATCTACACCCTTTCCGGCGTCCACTTGAAGACCCTGCAGCCCACAGCTGGCGGTAGCATCCAGCTGCTGCTCGACGAACTCCCTGCTGGCACATATATTCTTCGTTCAGGCAATGTCAGCTGTAAAGTCATGAAACGCTGATGTGTGTAATCTTGCGTCCTGAATCTTTTTATCTCTCTAATCTTATTTCATACTATTACTATGGCTGAACAAAATCTACCTACCATTGAAGAGGTCTTTGCCTGGATGCGGAAACTTTACGACGAGAGTTATTCAGGATTGACCCGAACCGAGAAGAACGAGCAACACATGTATGGCACCATGGTGACAACCCCCAACGACAAGAAGTTTCTGGTGCGTATGCTGGACGAAACTTCTCAGGTGCGAGATACGCAGAAATTGGCTGTCAGGGTGAAAGACCTGATTGAGCAGTACGGCATACCGAAGTTCCTCTCGGCAGGTGACCATTTCCTATTTTGGATGTACAGGGCTTTTGCCTACAAACCGCTGTTCAACTGGGCTGCTGTGCCCATCATCAAGTGGCGGTTACGGCGAGATACCAGCCGTGTCATCATCAATGCGGCTCGACCCAACCTGACAAAGCATTTGGCTACCCGTTTTGACCAGCACATCGGACAGAACGTAAACTTGCTGGGCGAAGTGGTGTTGGGCAATGGTGAGGCTGACAAGCGTTACTACAGTTATCTGGAGGCACTAAAGGAGCCTGACATTAATTATATTTCTGTAAAAATAAGTGGCATTTATGCCCAAACTCATGCGCTGAACTACAAGGAGAGTTTCCCAGAACTGATTCGCCGCATGAGTGAACTATATCAAGCCGCCATTGACAATCCTTATACCGACCCCGACGGTGTGACACGTCCGAAGTTCATCAACCTAGATATGGAGGAATATAAGGATGCACACTTGACTATGAAACTGTTCAAAGATGTGCTCTCGTTACCCCAGTTCAAAAACTATGAAGCTGGCATTGTGGTGCAGGCTTACTTGCCCGATGCTTGGGGCTTCCAGTCGGAGCTGCTGGAGTTTGCTCGTGAACGTGTGGCGGCAGGCGGTGCTCCCATTAAGATGCGCATTGTGAAAGGCTGTAATTTGGATATGGAGAACATTGTGAGTGACTTGCGAGGATGGCCTAATCCCGTGCGTCCAAACAAGACAGAAGTGGATGCCAACTATCTGCATATCATCGAGCGGGGCTTGAAGCCTGAGAATGCCCGTGTTCTTCATATAGGCATGGCCAGCCATAATCTGTTCACGATTTCCTATGCTTACTTGCTGACACAAATGTATCAGACGCCGAAAGATTGTTTCTGCTTTGAAATGCTCGAAGGCATGGCAAACCATGTGTGGAGAGCGCAGCAGAAATTGGGTAACCACGTGATTCTCTATACACCTGTGGTGAAGAAAGAGCATTTCCTGAATGCCATCAGCTACCTGGTACGTCGTATGGATGAAAATACGGCTCCCGACAATTTCCTCACTCAGTCGTTCACGCTGAAGCCAGGGTCGAAGGAGTGGAAATTTCTGGAACAGCAGTTTATTGATGCCTACAACATGAAAGACAGTCTGAGTCATACGCCAACCCGCACACAGGACCGCAACCAGCCCTATATAGGACAGGAACCAAGGGACGAAATGCTGAACGAGCCTGACACAGACTTCGACCGTTTCTGCAATCAGCAATGGGTGGAAAAGATTTTCGAGAAGTGGAAGAGTCCTGGCCAAATTGAACGAAAAGCCTCGGCGTGGGGCGACTGGAAACCTGGTGATGTGCTCCCGACACAGATAGGCAGTGAACTGGTTTTCAATGAAGACCAAGTGAAGTATTATGACCGTTCACAAGAAGGTGATGTAGCGGTGTGTGCCATGTCGCGTGCCAACAAAGATCAGACGGAACGCATCATCGACATCGCAGCGAAAGACAGCGGCGGATGGCGAAATACGACCGTAGAAGAGCGGCATCAAATCATGTACAAAGCTGCGAATCTGCTCGGACAAATGCGTGGCGATCTGAACGGAGCCATGTGTGCCATCACGGGCAAAACGATAGAGGAAGCAGATGTGGAAGTCAGCGAAGCAATAGACTATTGCCGTTTCTACACCACGACGATGAAGAAGTTTGCCCAGCTGACGGATATCGAGATGCGGGCAAAAGGTACGGTGTTGGTACTCAGTCCGTGGAACTTCCCGTGTGCCATTCCGTGTGGTGGCGTGGTGGCAGCCCTTGCCAGTGGCAACACGTGCATTCTGAAACCCGCCACGGTGGCAGCTCCTGTGGCATGGCTTTTTGCCCAGGCTTTCTGGCAGGCTGGTGTGCCGAAGGAGGCTTTGCAGGTAGTCATTACCGACAGGGAGACAACACCGCTGTTGACATCGTCACTCTCCGTCAAACATATCATCCTGACGGGTGGAACAGAGACGGCTCAAGCCATTGCTCATGCCAATCCCCGCAAACCGCTGAGTGCAGAGACGGGTGGCAAGAACGTGATGATTCTGACGGCGAAGGGCGACCGTGACCATGCCATCATGAATGCTTGCCGCAGTGCGTTTGGCAATGCAGGGCAGAAGTGTTCGGCTTGCTCCATCTTCCTGGTGGAACGTTCTGTCTATGACAGTGCAGAGTTCATGGAGAAGCTGAAAGACTGTGCATCGAGTCTGAAGGTGGGCGGTGTCTGGAATGCCGGCAACATCGTTGGCCCGATGATTACCAACCAGAACGAAAAACTGGAACGTGCCTTCAAACTGGACAAAGGCGAGAAGTGGCTGATTGCACCGGAGTTTGTAGATAAGAAGAAATACATCCTGAAGCCAACGGTGAAAATAGGTGTGAAGCCCGACAGCTATACCTTCCGCACAGAATTGTTTGCTCCGCTTCTCGCCGTTACGCCCTTCGACACATTGGAGGAAGCAGTGCAGCTGGTCAACAGCCTGGACTACGGACTGACAAGCGGTCTGCAGTCGCTCGATGAAGGAGAACAGCGGTACTGGAAAAACCACATCCAGGCAGGCAATCTGTACATCAACCGTGGCATCACAGGTGCTGTGGTCAATCGTCAGCCCTTCGGCGGCATGAAGTTGAGTGCCTTCGGTCCTGGTCTGAAAGCTGGTGGTCCGAACTACGTGTCGCAGTTCATGGAGATTACCGACAAATATGGTTCGAAGACCGATTGGCGAGCTTCTTACAGGGAATGGTACGAGAAAGAATTTAAGCATGCCCGCAACATCCAGCCCAAGATACGTGGCGAGCAGAATGTGTTCCGCTACCTGCCCCTGCAGGGTGGCATGGTGCTGCGGTTGATGGGAGATGAAACCAGAGAGCAAGTGGAAATGGTCATCTTTGCTGCCAGAACGGTAGGTACGCCGCTGACGGTTTCTGCCGACGACGGCAATCCGCTGCTTGCAGACTTGCAGGGAGTGACGGTGAAAAAGCAAAATCTGGCTGCTTTCTGCGAAGACATCAAGCACTATGAACGCATCCGCACCCTTTCGAAGGCTGTTCCCGAAGTGCTTTTCCAGGCAGCTGCCAATGCCGACAAATACATCGCCCAGGCAGCCCCTGTGCGCAATGGTCGCATCGAACTGATTCACTACATCAAGGAACAGTCCATTGCCAATGAATATCACCGCTATGGCAGTCAGATTGAAGTGCCTACTGTAGAGTGACCGACACACCTACCTGCAGATTGATGCCGTCGGTGACGGGAGCATTAAAATAGTAATACTTGGGACGATAATTGAAAAGATTGTCCACAGCCACCGTCAGTCGGAATCGTCTGCCTACAGTTTGCATGGTGCTGAGTTTCCAGAGCGTGTAGGCAGGGTAGTGGATGGCAGTAGTACCTCGGCTGATGTCGTAGTAATCCACATATTCTTTGCCCTCGACGGCTGAAAGAAACCGTCCGCTGATGCCGACATTCAGTCTGTAGTTTTTCGTAAAATCTTTATCCCAGTCCAGGCGAGCAGTCAAACTGTGTGGTCGGGCTGGGATATATTGTGTGCTGCCGTCATGATCCTTTGGCAGTTGCTCTTGGGTGTAGGCATAGCAGAGTCTGCCGGAAAAACCTCCTGCCCAGTGGGCTTGGATGGTAGCTTCTGCACCACAGACACGATAGCAGTCCAGATTGGTGTAGCTGAGGTAGAGTTGCTTCGTGTGGTCGGGTTTATAGAAAGGTATGCCTGTGGCAATCTTATTCCTTACATGATTATAATACAGCGCAGCGGTGAAGTTGTAGCGGCTTCTTGTCCATTCGAGCGAAACATTCAGGTTGTGGCTCACCTCCGATTGCAGCTGGTCGTTGCCCAGTACCGTCCAGATGCCAGCCATGTCGAAATTGTAGTACCGTTCCTTCAGGGTGGGGGCACGGAACCCCATGCCGTAGCCGAAACGCAGGGTGAGGTTCTGCGGTTCTGCGGTTTTGTGGTTTTGCGGAAAGCGGTAGCACGCCGTGAGTTTTGGGGTAAGGTGCGAGTCGTGACTGTCAGAGAAATAGTCGTAACGCAAGGCTCCAACCAGTTCCCACTGGGGGCTGATGTTCCAGTCCATTTGTGCAAAGGCATCGACATTATCCTGCTTGCGGCTCTTGCCGTCGAGACGGGGATTGAAAAGGTAGTCGTGCATGAAGTCGGAACCTGCGGTCAAAACCCCCGTATTGCTGAAATGGTGGCTGTAGATGGCTCGCACAGCATTCTGCACATTGCTGTAGTCGCGAATGTCAAGCCCTGCAATCTTCTGGTAATCCGATTTGTCGTATTGGTCGAAACTGTACGACACCTCGATGTTGTCGGCTGCAGAAATATCCCAAATGCCACGCAATCTTGCCGTGAAGTCGCGGTAGCGTTCTGGTGTGTCGGGGTTGCGCGAAAGGGTACGGTAGAAATAGCCTGCACGGAGGGTGAGTTTCATGCCGTCCATCGGTCGGACCGTAAACTTGTCCTTGAAATGAAAAGTTTTGTCGCCATAGACGGTTGAGAACACCCGCGTTTCGGGCTGCGGACCGCTCGTTACGTTGAAATTATCGATGCCCGTATAGTTCACGTTCAGCGTGTTGCTCACCCGCTTTCTGTTTAGACTGAAACTGCCGCCATAGCGTTGCTCATTGTGCCGAGCCAGTCGTGCGCCCACGTTCAGCATCCACGGACTGCCTCCCTCTTGGGTGATGATATTGATGACACCAGCGGCGGCATTGCTCCCATAAAGAGCACTGGCTGCTCCCTTCACAATCTCGATGCGCCCAACATCAGCCATGTTCAGACGGGTGAAATCCACATCGTCCAGCGTTTCGCCAGCCAGTCGTTCTCCATCCACCAGGAACAGCACACTCTGTCCGCCAAATCCGTTGAAATTCAGATGTATCTGTTGATTCATGGCGTAGGAAAACTCTATGCCTGGCAGTTCCTGTTGCAGCAAGTCCTGGATGTGGGTAGCATCGGTGCGCTCAATGTCTTTGGCTGTGATGAGCCGTGTCTGAATGGGCACATCCTTCAGCAGTTTGGGTGTACGGGTAGCCGTCACCACCACGTCGTTCAGATTGAAAGTGGTGTCAATCTGTTCGGCGAATGACGAAAGCGGAAAGACCGCAAACAGCAGAATCAAGAGCGCAAATAGTCGGTTCACAGCGGATATTTATAATGGATGGTGAGATGACACTTCGTGCCCGTCGCACTTTGATAGTTCTCCAGCTGCAGGGCGGCGTAAGTGCCGTCAGCCAGTCGGAGGATGAAGACGTGGTTGTTCAGGATGAAAGCGGGCGGCATGGGAGGAATGTCAACGCGCAGCCACGACGACAGGACGGGGTTCACCTCGATGCCTTGACTGCCGATGAGGTTCATAATCATTTGCGACTGGTCTGCCCAGACCTCCGTTTCCGTCCATCGGTCGGAGACGAAAGTCGCATGGTCCCTGTCAAACTGCACATCCTCCATGCTTGTTGCAGTCGTTTCGTAAGCTGCCCCTCCATGTGTGCGCACATTGTTGCGGTGTACGGCGAAAGTCCAGTTGGGCGGTTCGGGCTGCGGGTCGGTAGGCTTGAAACTGCGGTATTCGTTCACCGAAAGACCATGCACCCACACATCGAACCAGTACGTGTAGATGCCCGTCCGTCCGTCGTCCTCTCTCGTCAGCGTGGTGGGGATGGGGTAAGCCGTCACGGTGGAGTCAATGTCCCGTCCTGCCGCCGTCGCTTGCGCCATCGCTTGCAAATCCACATAGTACCAATCCTTCCAGCTGGAAGCGTCGATGTAGAGCTTTCCCTGAATAGTGACCTTGCTGATGCTGTCACTATCCGTCTGCACCTCTGTTGGCGTGGGCGCAGGTGCAGGAGCTGCTGGTGGCTGGTCGTAGATGCCATCAAACAAACCTTCGCAGGCTGTGAGTAGCACAAAGACTACCACACAGCCTGTATATTTCCAAGGATTACACAGATTCTTTGCCACAGATTACACCAATGGTTCTTCATCCTCCCCGAAAGTCCTCCCCCTAAAGCTAAAGGGGGAGTTAGAGGGGGTCTTAGAGAGGGTCCTATTTCAGATTTGGAGTCTTCGTTCCTTCAAACGTGGCAGCGATGGGGAAAGGCATTTTGCCAGGCTGGAAATTGTTGACAATCTTGATGCCGCCATCCTCTGTGGGCTTTGCCAGGATGTTGACCGCATTATCTTCGCTGAAGGCAAAATCATCGTCCATCGTCACGGTGCCATTCTGAGAAATGGTCAGGTGCACAGAGAGTCCGTCCTTGCTGTAGTCACGGTAGAAAGCGCCCCGCTCGTCGTCCCAAGCCACATTGCTGACGGTGTATCCGCCCATGACGATGTCGCCCATCATCGTGCCATTGAGTTGAACCTCCGGCACAACGATGTTGATGGTGCCGTCGGCATTAGCTGTAATCTTGTACGTCATGTCTATCGTGTAAGTAAACATGCCGCCGACAACCACCGTGTTTGTGCCCGCATAGTTGCCTGCCGTGGTGTAGCAAACGGGAGCATTGCCCACATGGAACGTAATGCTTGTGCCGCCCATCACGTCGGGGATGCTGATGACAGGCGTAGTCATCGGACCGCTCAGCGTGGCGGCATACTCATACATCTGGCCATGATAAAGCATGGTCAATGTGCCGCTGCCATCCAGCTGCTGACCCACCGTGACGTGGGTGAACGTAGCTTCGCCCCACTGAGGGTCGGAGAACGTGACGATGTATTCACCTTCCGCAGTCTTATAGACGGCCAACACAGCCTCATTGCCGTAGTAAGAGTCCGTGAAATAAGCCGAAGTGACAAAAATGTAGCCCGTAAACTCATGGAGCAAAGTGGTGTCATCACCTGGGTCCGTTCCCGTGCCCATTCCCTGTTCCAGGTACACGTTAATCAATGTCGTGATGTCCGAAACGGTCACGCTGCCGTCCTTGTCGATGTCGTACTTTGTTTGTTGTGCGTTGGCACTACCCATCAAGAGGGTTGCCAGCATGAATGTAATAAATTTCTTCATGTTTTTAATATAATAATGTGTTGTTTGTTTGATTTTCGCTGCAAAGGTACGGACTTTCTGTAATATATGCAATACTCAAAGTGTAGTAAAAAACACGAATCATTGATAAATTCTTGGTAAAAGAGGGTTGAACACACTTTTGTTGGCTCAGCAAGAGCACTTCGCCGTATTCAGAACAAAAAGCCTCTTTTCTTCCGACTTTTAACTCAAAAGTTCTTTCCAAACGGCATAAAACTTGAAACAACGGCGATGTTTTTAAAAACAACGGCGTCGTTTCTGAAAACATCGACGCTGTTTCTGAAAACATCGCCGTTGTTTTAACTTTGGAGCCGTGTTTTCCCCATTTTTCTTCTAAGTTCTTCAAGAACTATAAGGAAAGTTCTCGTTTCTTTCGGGTGAACTCCTGAAGATTTCAAAGACTAATCAGGGCTCTCCTCTGAATCGTTAGTAGAAAGAAAAAAGGTTACCAAAAAGTTCTTTTGTTTCAGCATTTTTGCTTACCTTTGCGGCGTAAAACTCAAAAACGCATGGTCTATGAACTAATTTTAGACTAAAAAACATTTTATTTATTTCGTTGACAACAAATTCATTTAAAAGACAGAAGTTTATGAAAAAGATCTTTTCCCTATTGTTTGTCTTGTTCGCAGGAATGACGGTATTCGCTCAAAACGCAAGAATCACAGTAGATGATGTACAGATTGAAGCTGGCAAACAATCTTTGTTGACTATTTTTGTAAAAAACGCGTCAAAATATAGAGCGGTTGATATGTATGTCGAACTGCCCGAGGGCTTCACTTTCGTTTACGATGAAGTTGAAAAACACTACGCTCACGTTGACGATGATCTTTTAACGAAATTGTCTGGCTTTACTGACAGGCTCTATAGCGATATTTTGTTGAGGGTCGCCATCAATAATAATTCTGCTTTCGCGAAAGACGAAGGTTTCCTCGCTAAAATCGCTATCACGTGTAGTGCTGATATGCCTGCAGGTGAGTATGAAGGTGTTGTTAAGTCCATTGTGTTTAACGAAGACCGCAATGGCATTTTTTCTCCTTATTATCATGATGATGTTCCTTTCACCATTATAGTTGGCCCAGAAACTCCCGCAGAGGAATACGACATCACCATCGGCGGCACAAGGGTGAACAACCTCAACAAGGGTGATGTGCTGGGCGACGGTGTGTTCACGTTCAACCCCAGCACGAATATGCTCATCGTGAAGGGTGACTACAGCGGCGAAAAGGCAGCCGTCAACAGCAGCATCGACAATCTGTACATCAGTTTCACACGCAATTCCACTCTGGAGTCGAGTGTCGAAACGGTGATTACTCTGACGGGTACCACCACCATGACCAGCAACAGCGGCGTGAAGGTGACCCTGAAGAAGAGTGGCGAAAACAAAGCGAGCGGCATCTATCACCATGGGGCTGGCAAATACTTTGTCATTAGCAACATGGACCTGACGGTCTGTGGCAACAACAAGTTTGGCATTGTCAGTGCGGCAACGGCCAACGACCAAAGTTATCTCAACATTAACCACTCCAACATTGACGTTTCTGCTTCGTCGGTTGTACTGGGCGACTTCCGCACCCTGGCTCTGGCCAGCTGTTATCTGACGGCTCCTGCCGGTGCCTCCATCCAGAACGGTTCTGTTGTGGATGCTTACGGAAGTCAGATTGCAGGGCAGCGGGTGGTTATCTCCACCGAACAGTCGCTAGTCATCAGCGTGGAGGACATCACCCGACTGATTGACGAGTATCTCACGCCCAACAGCAGCATGACGCTGGGAGACATTACCGATCTGATTGACCGCTATCTGGAGCAATAGCAATAATGCTCAGAAATAACAAGGGGGGAACCTCGGAAGTAAGACAGAACTTCTGGGGTTCCCCCTTTGTTGTTTCCCATTCTTCTTCTACGCCTTTCAAGGATTCCGAAGACACTTCACTCCCATTTCTATAGACTCCTGAAAATTTCATGGACTATCCAGGACTTTAGAAAGAAAAAAGTTACCAAAAAGTTCTTTTGTTTCAGCATTTTTGCTTACCTTTGCGGCGTAAAACTCAAAAACGCATTGCCTATGAACTAAATTTAGACTAAAAGACATATAGAAATTGAAGCGTCCGCTTTTAATTCTTGTTTCGGAAATTTCGCCAAAATAGAAGAAGCACACAAGAGTGAAAGTTGAGATGCTCATGCTAATGGCGTGGGCTTTTACTCGTATAAGTGTGCAAGGTGTTTGGCGATACCTCCGAAACGTAGACGAAAAGTAATTAGTCCACGTTTCTTTTTCTGTCTTCCCTCCGACCTTTGGACTAAAATTCATTTTATTTATTAACAACAAATTAATTTTAAAGACAGAAAATTATGAAGAAGATTTATTCTATTTTTATATTGGTGTTGCTGCCGATGTTGGCAAGTGCTGGTACTGGCAATAGTCAATTTAAATTCGCAGACGTTACGGCAATGCCTGGTGATGAAGTTACATTGACTGTTGAACTAGATAATGAGAACAAACTTTATGCAGCTGCTGGAATGATAGAATTGCCAGATGGAGTAAGTATCGTTCCTTATGAAAAAGATGGCGATGAGTATTATCTTGAGGCAAATAAAGATCGCTGGAAACCTGGACTAATTATGTATAATCCTTCCACTAACAAATTTAGTCTTATGGAACTTTCTGCTAGTAGTTACAGTTGGGTTCATATTAAAGGTAATTCTGGAGCTATTTTTTATGTGACTTTGAAAATTGATAGCAACATGCAAGAAGGTAGCTATGATATTGTATTGAGTGGACAAGATTTTGCGGCTGACGATGTTGAAGGTGGATTCCAATCTCCTGACTATACTGGCAAACTGATTGTCGGAAATCCTGCTACCAACTCCATCACTGCTACAGACGTTACAGCACGCGCAGGCAAGACATTCACGCTGCCTCTCAATCTGGATAACACAGACGAAATCACAGAAGCAGAATTCAAATTGGCATTGCCCGAAGGCATCAGCCTGGAAAGTGCAGCCGTGACTGGACGCGGCAATGGTCATGAAATTGATTACAAACTGCGGGCTGGCAAATACAACTTTGAAGTATTTTCAGAGAAAGGAACTGCTTTCAGCGGTACAGAGGGTGCTTTCGTGGAATTGACCTTGAAGGCTGATGCAAGCGTGGCTCCTGGTGACTATAACATACAGGTTTCGGACATCACGCTCATCACTGCCGACAACAAGGAAGTTTCTGTCAATGACTTTACTGCCAAGCTGACCATTGAAGAGCCCACTTCGTCCATTAGTGCAGCCAACATTGAAGGCAAGGCTGGAAAGAACATTGCTCTCCCCATCAATCTGGAGAATGACAACGAAATCACAGAGATAGACTTCAAGCTGACCTTGCCGGCGGAAGTGACATTGGAAGGTGCAGCCGTGACAGACCGTGGCACAGACCATGAAGTGGATTACAAACTCCGCAGCGGCAGCTACAAGTTTGAGATAACTTCACCCACAGGAAGTGCTTTCACCGGCACAGAAGGCGCATTTGTGGAACTGACTCTGAAAACCGACAAGACAACCGCTGGTGGCGAATACACCCTTCAGATTTCTGACATCACGCTGGTAACAAGTACTTTCAAGGAAATCACTGTCAAAAACTTCGCCGTGAAACTCAGTTTGACAGAGTACAAGGAAATCACCGTGGAGGACATCACCAACCTTATCCAAGAATATCTGGAGCAATAACCACACGAATCGTTCATAACAATTACTGACTTGGAATTTATGATGATTGACAAACGCTGATTGTCATAAATTCTTTTTTGTTATGAGGCTACAATTTTACAATGCGTTTTTTCCTTGCATTCTTCAAAAAAACGCCGTTTTGTTTGGGCATGTCAACAGAAAAGTGTAGTTTTGCAAATCGTTTGAATTTATGTATTACTAAAAATCTTCTTTACAACTATGAAACGAATGTACTCAATCTTCCTGTCCCTCCTGCTGATGGCAGTGGGGCAGACGGCTGCTGCCGACGTGGAATATTATTCACTCTGGGTAGCCGGCACAAGGGTGACCAGCAGCAATGCGGGCAATGTGCTGGGCAACGGATGGTTTGTATATGACCCGTCGGACAAGGTGCTGACCGTCGCCGACGGGGCGCAGGTATATGCCTACAACAGCGCGACATGGGGCATGTATGGCATACGGTCCAGCATCGAGGGACTGACCATCAAGTTCTGCGGAGAGGCGATTGTCAGGGGGAAAGAGTCTGCCCTGGCGCTCTATAAACCGACCACCATCGTCGGCACGCCGAACTGCACCGTGGACCTGATAAGCGACGGGAACGAGGCTATCTACACGACGGCGAATGTGGCTTTCGGTTCCAGCGAGACGGACGGCGGCATTTTTAATGTCACGGCAGAAAAGTGGGGTGTACGCAACGGAGCCAGCAACGTGTCACCCTCCATCACGTTTGCGGGCAAGGGTTTGGTCGTCTTCTTCGATGCGGCGTCTTACCCCATCTATGGTTACACGGACTTCTACCTTGAGGGCACGAGGATGGTTGACCCTGCTGCGATTGGGTTCAACACCTACGAGCGGTATCTGACGGACCTGAACGGGGAGCCTGTGACGGGCAAGGTGGTCATTGCCGGCGAGGACAAGATAAAGTATTACGGACTGAGAGTAGGGCGCACGCCCGTGAATAACTTCAATGCTGCCGACATACGGAGCTGCCAGATTGCAGGCAAGGTGAGCTACGACGCCCGCACGAAGACGCTGACCCTGAAGGATGCCACCATTGACATGGGCGACCAGCGGGAATATGGCATCAGGGTGAACGGTACGGAGATGGCAGGCACGCTGACCGTGAAGCTGGAGGGCAGCAACGCCGTCTATACGCAGCGGGATTATGCGGGCATAGATGCCAGCAGGCTGTCTGTCTGGATGAAGGGTTCGGGTTCGCTGAAGATGAACGGGGGAATAGAACTGAGGGATGTGCCGAGTATGGCCATTACAGACAGGTGCACCGTAGAGGCATTGCGCATAACGGACTGGAGGGAATTCGACGATGTGCCCTCGGACATTACGGTCAACAATTCGACCGTGAGGCTGGTGGAAAACATCGGCGGCTTCGACAATATGACGCTGACAGACGCTGGGTTTACCAGTCCTGCCGGCACATTCTATGGAGATTATTATGACAACGAGTCGCAGCAGGAATATCGATATACGGTGACGGAGTGGAGAAAGGTTGCCATGGGCGTAACCATCGAGCCTGTCACCAACTATGGTGTAGAGATAGGCGGTGTGAAAGTGCACA
Organism: uncultured Bacteroidales bacterium; assembly: GCA_902802265.1. GTDB lineage: Bacteria > Bacteroidota > Bacteroidia > Bacteroidales > Bacteroidaceae > Minthosoma. The sequence goes on from CADCLN010000027.1 coordinate 32,795, forward strand.
GCAAGAATGCCTCGGACATCAAGGCTGCTGCCATCCTGGAGGGAAGGGTGATTTACAATCATGGAACCAATATTTTGTCGCTCGACAACGCTACGCTGTCAAACCAAGCTCTGAAATACTCCAGAAGTCTTATCAAGTCGGAGGGTAAATTGAACGTCAACCTGATTGGGGAGAATGACCTCAGCATGAAGGATGAAAGCTATGCGGCTATCGTGTTCGGCGGCGAGGGTTCCATCTATAGCAAGACGGACGGAAAGCTGACCACCAATGCCGGCGTCTGTGTAGCAGATGCTGCGGACATTTACATCCAAGACGCTTCGGTGGAGGCTGCTGCCCTATACGGAGCAGAAAGGGGCGGCGGAAACCTGCACATCACGAATGCGGCTGTGAAGACGACGGGCGACGACAGTCAGTATGGTATCAAGGATTTCTCATCCGTGGTGCTGACCGACTGCTACATTGAGGAACCCGCTGGAGGACGTTACGACACGGGAAGCCGCACGGTTGTGGATGCTGGCGGAAGGCACGTTGGCCGTGTGGTCATCACGCCTAAGCCCGAAGCCCCTGCAGAGGAATACGACATCACCATCGGTGGCACAAAGGTGAATAGCCGCAACAAGGGTGATGTACTGGGCGACGGTGTGTTCACGTTCAATCCCAGCACGAATATGCTCATCGTGAAGGGTGACTACAGCGGCGAAAAGGCAGCCATCAACAGCAGCATCGACAATCTGTACATCAGTTTCACACGCAATTGCACCCTGGAGTCGAGCGTCGAAACGGTGATTACCCTGACGGGTACCACTACCATGACCAGCAACAGCGGCGTGAAGGTGACCCTGAAGAAGAGTGGCGAAAACCGGTCGAGCGGCATCTATCACCACGGAGCTGGCAAGTATTTTATCATCAGCAACATGAACCTGACGGTTTGTGGTAATAATAAGTTTGGCATTGTCAGTGCGGCAAAGGCCGACGACCAGAGTTATCTCAACATCAGCCACTCGAACATTGACGTTTCCGCCTCGTCGGTTGTACTGGGCGACTTCCGCACCCTGGCTCTGGCAAGCTGTTATCTGACGGCTCCTGCCGGTGCATCCATCCAGAACGGTTCTGTTGTGGATGCTTACGGAAGTCAGATTACAGGGCAGCGGGTGGTTATCTCTACCGAACAGACGACATTCATCAGCGTGGAGGACATCACCCGACTGATTGACGAGTATCTCACGCCTGGCAGTAGCGTGACGCTGGGCGACATCACCGATCTGATTGACCGCTATCTGGAGCAATAGGCATGGAAATAGAAAACTTATACAAGCTGTTCCTGCAGCATCCCACGGTGACGACAGACAGTCGCGACGTGCCGCAGGGTTCCATCTTCTTTGCCCTGAAAGGAGAGACTTTCGACGGCAACCAGTATGCAGAGGCTTCGCTCCAGAAGGGAGCAGCCTTTGCTGTGGTGGATGACCCTGCAGCGGTGACCAGCGAAAACATTTTGCTGGTGGACGATGTGCTCAAAACCCTGCAGCAACTTGCCAGCTATCATCGCCAACAGCTGGGTACAACCATCATTGGCATTACAGGCACCAACGGCAAGACAACCACGAAGGAACTCATTGCTGCCGTCTTGCAGAAGAAGTACAAGGTGCTCTATACGCAAGGCAATTTCAATAACCACATCGGTGTACCCAAGACCTTGCTTCAGCTGACTGCTGAACACGAAATGGCTGTCATCGAGATGGGAGCCAATCATCCAGGCGAAATTAAGACGTTGGTTAACATTGTGCAGCCCGACTTTGGCATTATCACGAATGTGGGCAAGGCACACCTCTTGGGCTTTGGGTCGTTTGAAGGAGTCATCAAGACGAAAGGCGAACTCTACGACTTTCTGCGCAGCGACGATGGAACTGTGTTTATCAACAACGACAACGAACACTTGAAAGGCATCAGCCACGACCTTACGTTAGTGAAATATGGCCAGCAGCCAGCCGACGATTTGTTGGTACAGGGCGAACTGGTGGAGTGTAATCCGTTTGTGAAATTCCGTTGGAATGACTCCGTTGTACAGACCCACTTGATTGGCAGTTACAATGTGGATAACCTTTTGGCTGCAGCCTGCATCGGCACGTTCTTTACGGTGCCAGCCGACGACATCAGTACGGCGTTGGCAGAATATATGCCTACCAACAATCGTTCACAGATGACTGTTACAGCCGACAACCAACTGGTAGTGGATGCTTACAATGCTAACCCCACCAGTATGGCAGCAGCGTTGCAAAACTTCAGCCACATCAAGGTACCCCACAAGATGGCGATTCTCGGCGACATGAAGGAACTGGGCGATGTCAGTGTGCAAGAACACAGAAGGGTGCTGGAAATGCTCGCTTCTTCCGACTTTGAACAAGTTTGGATTGTCGGTGAAGAGTTTCAGAAAGCCCAGAAAACGATCTCTGTCCCAACAGGTTTTCGTTCCTTCCTCAATGTGGATGAAGTAAAGACAGCCCTTGCGGCGAACAAACCGAAGGGCTATACGATATTGATCAAGGGTTCGAACAGCACCCGCCTGACTGTACTTGTTGACTGCTTATAAACAACGATTTCGCAGATTACTTAAACCACAGATTACACGCGTGTAATCTGTGGTTTAAGAAATTTGTGTAATCTGTGGATTAGAAAGCAATGTTCACACCGCCCATGAATGTGGCGCGTGGCATGGGGTAGCCTTGCACAAATTCGTAGCTCTGTGCCAGCAGGTTTTCGCCACGAACCCAGAGGCGAAGCAGTTTGCAAAGCTGGTAATTCACGGTGGCGTTCAGCAGATAAGCACACTCCTTCTGCTCCTTCTGTCCCACTTTCGTGTAAAGTCCGGCAAGACATTGCAAGCCAGTTATCACGTTCCACTTGCCGTAATTTACGTGAGCCCCTAAGTAGCCCTTGTATTCTGGTGCACCCACAATGGGATGCTCCATGTGCAGATAGCTGTGGTTCGTTGAAATCGTCCAATGCTGGCTGATGCGGTAACTTGCCTCTAATTCAGCACCGAAATTCTCAATCACACCCGTATTGACATTCTTGCGGTTCACCGTCTGAATCAGATTGTCACCCTTGATGTAATAGCCATTCAGACCGTAGGTGAATTTGCTGCCAACATGATGTTTCCAAGCTACTTCGTAGTTCCATAGTCTTTCAGGCTCCAATTCCTCGTTGGATGGTGGATAAAGATACATTTCTCGCATCGTGGGATTGCGATATCCCTTGCTTGCCGTCATCTTGAACTCAGTGGCATCCGTCGGACGAGTGGCAATACCAAACTGCGGAATCCATTCTGTGCCCGTAATGCTGTGGTGGTCAATGCGCAGTCCGGCATCCACCGTGAGCCATGAACCCAAATCCTGACGGAAATCCACATAGCCTGCTACTTCGTTGCGGTGCGACGTGCCACTCTGCTTGTTCGGCGTGTCCAGCGTTTCGCCCGTTTGCTTGGAAGTGTAGTAAGCGTCTCCGTAAATATGCTGATAGTCAACACCCAAAGTGATGCGGTTGCCTGTGAAGAATTGTGCACTCTGATACCATGAAACACCTATCAGCGCATCCTTCGAGCGGAAATAGCGTGCCGTGGGATTGGCAGGATTATCCGTGCCGTCGTCAATCTTGTGTCTTCCGTAACTCGAATACACACTCAGCGCACCGCTCGTCCTGTCATAATGATTTTCCAGCGAAAGCGCACCTTCGGCACGTGTAATCCACTGGTCAGCATCGTAAAGCGGACTGCTTTCGCTGCCAGGATGCGACGCGTTGAAGTGGTTCACATTCCCCTCCAAGTTTGCATTCCAATGGGGTGTAAAATCATAGCCCAACTTCAGGTAGCCACCATACTGCTCAAAACCCATACGTGGACGGTGGTTGTCGCTGCGACCATACTGTGCCGCCACGGTGGAACTGAATTTCCCGCTGCGAATCTGATTGCTGGCTTCCGTCTGAATCGTTCCCCAGCTGCCAGCCCCCAGGTTGATTTGTGTGCGAATGCCATTTTCCTGCATTCCGCGAGTAACAATATTGATTACACCGCCCATGGCATTGCTGCCGTAAAGCACCGAGGCAGGTCCACGCAACACCTCCACCCGTTCAGCCATCATCGTCTGGTAGCTGTCAGCAATGGGATGCCCGTAAATGCCCTGATACTGCGGATGTCCGTCGATGAGTACCAGCAACTGTCCTGCACCGCCACTGAGTCCGCGCAGAAAAAGTTCACCTGCTGCACCGCCACTCACACCGTAGCCCATCATGCTGCGGCTGGTGACAAACAGTCCAGGAACCTCCTGCATCGCTGTCGGCAAGATTGACGACTGATGCTGTTCCGTCAGGGTTTCGCGGTTAATCACTGTGATTGTTGTCGGCAAATGGCGCACATCCACCGCACTCCGAGTGCCTGTAACGACCACTTCATTCAATTTGATGGAGTCTGTCTGAGCGAAAGAAACCATGCACGCTGATAAGGAAATCAGCACAGAGGTCAATTTTTTCATAGGAAAGTCGTGCTTTATCGTGTCAATTTGTTGAAAAAACAGCGCAAATGTAAGAATTATTCTTCATTCTTCACGCTTCATTCTTCATTTTTCACTATCTTTGCAATCATTTTTAACAAAAAAAGACAAACGTCACACTATGCGTCACACGTTTTTCTCCATATTGTTCTCGGTTCTGCCGTTTTTCACCTTGTCTGCCCAAGACATTGATTCCCTCAAGGCTGTCACAGATTCTGTAATTCAAGCACTTCAAAACCAGTTGCAGGAAGAACAAATCAACAACATCCTTATGCGTGAACAGCTGGAACGCATCGGTCTCGCAGGACGAGCCGACTCAATGCGCGTTGTAGCACGAAAAGCCCGCATCGACTCCCTGCGCCAAATTACTCCAGGCGTACCTTTGGTCGTCGAGAAAGACACATTATTTATATTATATGCACGCCGTGGTGGTTTATCGCCCGAAAACCGTGTGGAGAATGCCCGAGAAAAGATTATTGAACTGGGCAAGAAACTCACCTTCTTTGCCGACTCCGTCTATGTGTTTGAAAGTGAATACACCACCGACATCATGGCAGGAGAAGATGTGCTGCTCTGTCTGACCGATATGGACGGACTCTGGCAAAACACCACCCGTCAGCAACTGGCAGAAGTTTACAGCAGCCTCATTAACGCCAAGGTGCAGGAAATCCACGATTACTATGGCTTACGGCAGAAACTCCTCGGCCTCCTGCTCGTCGTCGTCGTCCTTGTGGCACAAATATTCTTCATCAAAATCACCAACTGGATATACAACAAATGGCATTTGCGCTGGACACGCAAATTCATGCGTTGGATTAACCCCATCAAGATTAAAGACTACGAACTGCTCAACCACCACCGCATGGGCATTGTGCTTCTGGTGATATTCCGTGTGGTGCGTATGCTTCTCATCGTGGTGCTCTTCATTCTGAGCATTCCGCTGATGTTCTCTGCATTCCCCGAAACCAAGCGACTGGCATACACCCTGATTGGCTACATTTGGAACCCCGTGACCGACATCTTCCAAGCCATCATCGGTTTCTTGCCCAACTTCTTCAAAATCATCGTCATCATCCTCTGCTTCCGCTATCTGGTCAAAGGCATACGTTACCTTGCCAACGAGATAGCCAACGGCAATCTGAAAATCAACGGAGTCTATCCCGACTGGGCAGCCCCCACCTTCCATGTCCTGCGTGTCCTCTGCTACTCCTTCATGTTCGTGATGATATGGCCCCTGCTGCCCAGCAGCAACTCCGAAGTATTTCAGGGCGTTTCCGTCTTCATCGGTATCATCATCTCGTTAGGTTCCACATCCATTGTCGGCAATGTGATGGCAGGGCTTGTCATGACTTATATGCGTCCGTTCCGCATCGGCGACCTCATTCGTTACGGAGAAATTGAAGGCTATGTCATCGAGAAAAGCCTGCTTGTCACCCGCATCCGAACTCGCAAGAACGACATCGTTACCATTCCCAACTCCAACCTGATGGGCTCGCAGACCTCCAACTATACGCTTGCATCCCAGTCGCATGGAGGCATTATTGTTCATACCAAAGTCACCATTGGCTACGACGTGAAGTGGCAAACCATACGCGACCTCCTCCTGGCGGCAGCCGAAGCGACACCCAACATCAAGAAGAATCCCAAACCCTTCGTCAACATCACTACCCTCGACGATTTCTATGTGGAATACGAAATCAATGCCTACACCCACAGCTACGAACTGCTCCCCGCTGTCTATTCCACGTTGCATCAGAACATACTTGACCAGTTCCACACCGCCGGTGTCGAAATCATGTCACCCCACATCTTTGCACATCGCAACGACCTGCCTACACAGATTCCTGAAGAAGATTTGCGTGCCCATTGATACCTCAGTTCGGGATAAGAAAGTTGTTCAAAAAGTTGGTAATCTGAGATTATTTTTGTACCTTTGTAAGTGATTACCAGTTACTTACTAATCAACAC
>CADCLN010000028.1 GCA_902802265.1 uncultured Bacteroidales bacterium
GCCCACGATGCGGCTGTTGTCCTCCATGAAGGGGTCAACGGCGGGGCTGACGGTTTCTGTCTCCCCTGTGAGGTAGCCGTCGATGAGCAGGGTGACATCCTCCACATCGAGGTTGTCGTTGTGGTTGAGGTCTCCGTTAATCACTTGTGCCTGGGCCGCTGAGTTCAGCACGATGGCTGCAAGGAGCAGCAGGGTAGAAAAAATCTTCTTCATACGTAAATTGATTTGCTAAACAGTGATTAATGATTCAAAAATAGAAATTGGGATGATTTATTCTTTAGAAAGAAAAGAACCTTTCCGCTTAAAACGTATTCGCGTCGGCCACGATGACGAAGCCTCCCTGGTCGGCCATGGTGAGTTTCACCTTCTGCGGATTGGCAACTTTGAGCGTGGTCTGCTGCGGTTCGCGGTTTTTCAGATTGTCGCTATAGAGTGTAGCTGTCTGGCCCTTCTGCAACATAGGCAGAGAGAGGGTCAGCGTGAGCGGAGCACCTGTGGCATTGTTGCCAGCTATGTACCACTTGCCACCACTGCGGCGGGCCAGGATGCAGTATTTGCCTGGATAGCCATCGATGAAGACGGTTTCGTCCCAAGTGGTGGGCACCTGGCGCAGGAAGTCCATGCTGAGTGCTGGGGCTACAGCTCCTGGAGCATTGAAGTCGTATTTTGCAGGGATGGCTTCACCCTCGGCAGGGAGGTTTTCGGGTGTAATGGCAAAGTTCTGGATAGGATTCTGAAAGAGTACGCAAGTGGCAAGTTCGTGACAGTCGGTGGTGCGGCGTGTGTTGCCTCCCTTGTTGCCGCGATGGATGTGGCGGTTCATGAAGCAGCCGCCAAACTCCATACAACCGATGGTGTTGCGGATGAAGGGGTGTGTGGCTGCGTCTTTGGCTTCCTTGTCGGCGGCGCCCTGACTGAAGTAAATGTTTTCGCTGGCAAGCACGGCCTCGCTGCCCACGTAGTTGGGGTACATACGTTCCCAGCCGCGAGGAATGGTGCAGCCGTGGAAGATGACCATGATGCCGCAGTCGTCAGCATCCGTCAGAATCTGTTCGTAGAGACGCATGGTTTCCTGCTTGTCGCCACCGAAGAAATCGACTTTGATGCCCTTCACACCGAGTTGCTGCATCCAGCGCATATATTGCTTGCGCAGGATGGGGTCGCACATGATGTTGATGGGGCCTTGCTCAATGTCGTTCCACCAGCCGCTGGAGCTGTACCACAGAAAGACATCCACGCCCTGCGACTGGGCATAGCGCACAAGTTCTGCCATACGTTCCTTGCCGATGTTGTTGTCCCACCAGTTGTCGATGAGCACATACTGGAAGTTCATGCGGCGGGCTAACTGGATGTACTTCACCTGATCGTCCCAGCAGATGGAGTTGTCTTGCCAAACAATCCACGACCACGTGCCTTTACCATATTTATATGTATGGGCAGACTCGTAGCGAGGTGACACGTAGTTCCAAGCGACGGTGGTCTCGACAATGGGCTTCAGCGAACTGCCCACGGTGATGGTTCGCCACGGAGTGACACCAGGCAAGGCAAAGGCTGGTTCGATGGTGCCGTTGCCATTGTTTTCTTCGGGCATGGGGAACTCCAGGGTGTAGAGTCCGTCGTGGCTCATGTCGCTCAGACGCGAAGCGCAGTAGCGGCTGTCAACCCCTGTTTCGGAAACGAGCACCCAGTAGTCGTGTGCGTTCTGAGGAACACGGAACAGGCAGGGGAAGGTATAGCCGTGGCCGTAGCCAGAGCGTGTGGTCATCGGTTCGTCGTATTGGTAGCCTTCTTCATAGCTGGGCTTGGTGCCCTTCCAGCCTATCATGGCATGTGACTGCGGAGTGAGGAAGGTGGTGGTCTGCGACGGGAAGTCGAAGCCTGTTGCTTCCTTCATGATGCGGATGGAGAACTTCTTTTCGTTGGCTCGGTCGGGCTGATTGGGGATGCTGTAACGGAAAGCGATGTCGTTGTTGCTGACACGGAACTCCACGCCGAACTGCTGACCACGGGCGTTTTTCAGCGTCAGCACAAGCTGATTGGCTTCTACGTGAACTCGGCTGACCTTGCTGCGGTCGAGGGTGTAGTCTGACTTGTAGGCTTCCTGCTTCTGGTTTTGCAGGGTCAGTCCTTGGGAGAAATCACCCATGTTGGCCACAAATCCCAGCGGCGAAGCGTCGAGCATTTGCTGACCGTCGTAGGTAACGGAATAGGCGAGTTTGCCGCCATTCAGCTGGAAATCCACCTTCAGTTTGCCATCAGGTCCTGAGACTGTGGCTACCTGAGCCATTGTGACACTTGCAGCACACAATAGGGCTGCGGAAAGGAATACATGTTTCATAATGATAAATTAGGTATTAGTTGAAGAATTCGTTTCGGGGGTTAACAGTTGTTCGCGGAAAGCTTCCAAGGCTTCTTTTACCCGCTCCATGGCTTGTTCCATCGACAGGTCGAGAAGCCGTCCGCCAGCAGCATTGAAGTGGCCGCCGCCATTGAAAAAGCGAGTGGCCATGTCTTGTGCGGAGATATCGTCGTAAGAGCGAATGGAAACCCAGATGACAGGCTTTTCGGTGTCTTCGCGCAAGGAGATGGAGAGTTTGTGTCCACGAATGCCCAAAGGCATATTGACGAGCCCCTCCAAGTCGCCTTTCAGATAGTTGAAGCGCTTGAGTTCTTCTTTGGTAATGCAGAAGACGGAGGCATGGAGGTCGGGAAAGATTTGCAGTTTCTCGTAGAGCACAAAGCCCATCAAGCGGAAGCGGTCGGCTGTGTAGAAGTTGTTAAGGTTGCGCACAATGCGGTCTTTATCAATGCCTTTCTGTAGCAGTTCGGCAATCATCAGGAAGATGTCGGGGTCGTTGCTGTTGAATGCAAAGCCGCCTGTGTCGGTGTACATGCCTGCATAGAGATCTTCGGCTCCGTGCAGGGAAAGCTGGTCTATGCCTCCGATGGCGGTAAGAAGGCGGAACAGGAGTTCGCAGGTGCTACTGCTTTCAGGACGCGAGATGGCTACGTTGAAAAGTTTTCTGTCTGGCTCAAGGTGGTGGTCAATGAGCAGTTTTTTTGTACGGCGTAGTCCTGCAACCACCTTGCCCATTTCTTCACCCATACGCGAAAACTCGTTCAAGTCAAGCACACAGACAAGGTCTGCCATGTTCAGGAGGTTGTAAGAGACAGCTTTTCTTCTCTCAAACTGAATGATTTTGTCCGAAGCACTCATCCATTTCAGAAAGTCGGGAAAGTAGTTGGGCACAATGACGGTGGCATTCTTTCCCTTGCGGGTGAGGTATTCCCACAATGCCAGCGTAGAGCCAATGGCATCGCCGTCGGGCGACTGGTGGGTGACGATGACCACGTTTTTGCAGCCGTCAAAGAGTTTCTTCACCTGAACGGCTTCTTCTGATGATATTTTCGTTTTAAGTGTCATTTATTGATGTGAATTTTCGGCAAAGATATTAAGATTTTGCGGAACATGGCGTGTTTATCACGTTTTTTATTAAAAATAAGGTGGTTTTTCCATCGCTTTTCTGTATTTTTGCAGCGAATAAACAAAAAACAAGTAAAACGACCCAACGATGAAGAAATCAAACATTGTTCTTTCAGTCATCATTGTATTGCTGATTGCAGGCTTGGGCTACATTGCCTATTTGCTGATGGAACAGCGTCAAGCCAACAAGGATTTGCAGGAATTGGCAGAACTGGACAAACAGGAAATGGCTGACCAATACCGCGAATTTGACATGCAGTATGGTGAACTGCAAAAGCAACTGAGAAACGACTCGCTCATTTTACAGATTGAAGAGGAACGCCAACACACGCAACAGCTGCTGGAGGAACTGGAACGCACAAAGGCTACGGATGCAGCCGAAATCAGACGACTAAAGAAAGAGATTGCTTCGCTGCGCGAGGTGCTCAGGAGCTACATCATGCAAGTGGATTCGCTGAACCGTCTGAACGAAACACTGGTGGCTGAAAACACCGAAATGAAGAACCAGGTGACCGAAGCCAACACACAGATTAGCAACCTCTCTACCGCCAACACACAGTTGAAAGACAAGGTGAACATTGCGGCACAGCTCGACGCCACTGGCTTCTGGGTAACACCGAAGAACAAGAAGGGCAAGGAGGCAAAGAAGGTGAAGGACGTGAAGAAGCTGGCGTTTGGCTTCACCATCGTCAAGAACGTGACGGCCAGCAACGGCGAGCGTGTCATTTATGCCCGCATCCTGAAGCCCGACAACTCGGTGATGGGACAGAAGGGCACGTTCCCCTACGAGAACACCAACCTGGAATATACAGAAAAGAAGTATATTGAGTATAATGGTGAAGAACAGACCATCACCATGTACAGCGATGTGGAGGAATTTATTGAAGCTGGTACCTACAAACTGTTTGTGTTCTGTGACAAGCAGATGATTGGGCAGACCAGTTTTACGTTGAAATAAACATAAAAAACAATGGCTATCGTATCACCATCCCTGCTGGCAGCAAATTTTGCCAACTTGCAAAGCGATATAGAGATGATTAACCATTCAGAAGCCGACTGGTTGCATCTGGACGTAATGGACGGCGTGTTTGTGCCTAACATCAGTTTTGGATTCCCCGTGCTGGAAGCCGTGGCAAAAATTTGCAAAAAGAAACTGGATGTGCACCTGATGATTGTGGAGCCAGGGAAATTCATCAACGAAGTGAAGGCGCTGGGGGCTTACATGATGAACGTGCACTATGAAGCCTGTCCACACCTGCACCGCACTGTTCAGCAAATCCACGAAGCAGGCATGAAGGCTGGAGTTACGCTGAATCCGCACACACCCGTCTGTGTCCTGGAGGACATTATTCAGGATGTGGACATGGTGCTGCTCATGACCGTCAACCCTGGCTTTGGCGGACAGAAATTCATCGAACATTCCATCGAAAAAGTTAAAGCCCTGAAGGCATTGATTCAGCGAACACAGTCCCATGCCCTCATCGAAGTGGATGGCGGCGTGAATGGTGACACCGGCAAACGGCTGGTCGAAGCAGGCACCGATGTACTGGTAGCTGGCAGCTATGTATTCAGAGCTGAAAAGCCAGAAGAAAGAATTATTGAATTAAAGCATTTTACACGATAAACGCATAAACATGAAGAAGGTAAACTTTTTACTGTTCATTTCCTGCCTTTTACTGTGCTGTGCCTCTTGCAAAAAGGGAGAAACATACGCCGACATGAAAGACAAGGAAAGAGATGCCATCAACAATTTCCTGGGCTCCAACCGATTTGTCGGCCCCATCACGGTCATCAACGAAGAAACATTCAAAGCACAGGGGAAAACCACCGCCACAGCAAGCAACCAGTTTGTGCTGTTCGAGGACGATGGCATCTATATGCAAATAGTCAGAAAGGGTTCCGGACAGACGATGGTGGAAATGGCTAAGGAACAACCCGACAGCACCACCAGCAAAGTCATCCTCTGCCGTTTCCTTGAATACGACATCGAAAATGCCGACACCACCTGTCTCAACATCTACTCCTCCGGCATTGTCGATAAGATGCTCTGCACCTATTCCCATCAGGGACGCAGCTACACAGCCTCCTTCACGGAGGGAAAGATGAAATCGAAATACGCTTCATCGGCCGTCGTTCCCAAAGGTTGGCTCAAACCCTTAGATTACATCAACCTGGCGAAATCGGCAGGATCAGGCGAAGTGGCGAAAGTGCGCCTCATTGTGCCTCACTCTTCGGGCACCTCCAATGCAAGCTCCTACGTACTCCCCTTCTATTACGAAATTACTTATCAATTAGGAAAATAATCACAACAACATCACACACCCCCTCATCCTCCCCCACCCACAAAATCCTCCCCCTAAAGGGGGAGTTAGAGGGGGTCTTTTATTATCATCTCTATGTCACTCATTAAATCTATTTCTGGCATCCGCGGAACCATTGGCGGGAAAGCCGGCGAGGGACTGAACCCTCTGGATATTGTAAAATTCACCAGCGCGTATGCAACGCTGATTCGCCGAACCACCAAGCTTACATCCAACAAGATTGTTGTGGGCCGCGATGCCCGTCTTTCTGGCGAAATGGTCAAGAACGTCGTTTGTGGCACCCTGATGGGGATGGGCTTCGATGTCGTCAACATCGGATTAGCCTCTACACCAACCACCGAGGTTGCCGTCACCATGGAAGGTGCTTGTGGCGGTATCATCATCACAGCCAGTCACAACCCCCGCCACTGGAACGCCCTGAAACTGCTCAATCAGGACGGCGAATTTCTGAATGCCGCTGAAGGCAACGAAGTGCTTCGCATCGCCGAAGCCGAAGACTTCGACTTTGCCGATGTTGACCATCTGGGTAAATACATCGAAGACAACTCCTACGACCAAAAGCACATCGACCTCGTGCTGGGTCTTGACCTTGTGGATGTTCCTGCCATCAAGGCAGCAGGCTTCAAGGTGGCTTTCGATTCCATCAACTCCGTCGGTGGCATCATCCTGCCCAAACTGCTGAAAGCCTTAGGGGTAGAAGACGTCACCCCACTCTATGCAGAACCAACGGGCGACTTCCAGCACAACCCCGAACCCCTGGAGAAAAACCTCGGCGACATCATGTCGCTGATGCAGCAGGGAGGCAAGGACGTTGCCTTTGTGGTTGACCCTGACGTGGATCGTCTCGCATTCATCTGCGAAGACGGAAAAATGTACGGAGAGGAATATACCCTCGTTACTGTAGCCGACTACATTTTGAAACACACGCCTGGCAACACGGTGAGCAACCTCTCTTCCACCCGAGCCCTGCGCGATGTCACGCGCAAATACGGAAAGGAATACAATGCTGGAGCCGTAGGCGAAGTGAATGTGGTCACAAAGATGAAAGACACCAACGCCGTCATCGGCGGTGAAGGCAACGGCGGAGTCATCTATCCTGCAGCCCACTACGGACGTGATGCATTGGTTGGCATCGCCCTCTTCCTCAGCCATCTGGCACATGAACGTCAGCAAAAGGCAGGTTTGACCGTCAGCCAGCTGCGCAACACCTATCCCAACTACTGCATTGCCAAGAACCGCATCGACCTCGACCCCACTACCGACGTAGATGCCATCCTCCAAAAAGTCAAGGAAATGTATCAAAGTGAACCCGACACCGAAGTCAACGACATCGATGGTGTAAAGATAGATTTCCCCGACAAATGGGTACATCTCCGCAAGTCGAACACCGAACCCATCATCCGTGTCTATTCCGAAGCCAGCACCATGCAAGCTGCCGACGAAATTGGCAAAAAAATCATGGACATTGTCTATTCCATGAAGTAAAAACAGCTGTTTTTCACATATTTAAAGACAAACGCCCTTGGTGCACAAGTTTATCATCCACAAACTTGTGCACCAAGCTATTTTTTATACTTCTCCACCAGTCCACTGTTGATGATGTCGTGGACTTGTTGCATGAGTTGTTTAGTGGGGATTTGTTCGTATTCAGCAGGATAGATGGGGGGATGGATAATCATTTGTAGGGTACCCTGCTTGACAGAATAGTCGTTGCGAGAAAAGATGTCGAAAGATCCGTTAATGGTGATGGGGACAATGGGGAGGCCTATCTGTCCTGCCAACATGAAGGCTCCTCGCTTGAAGTCACCCATCTTGCCGGTGCGGGTACGTGTTCCCTCTGGGAATATGGCCATGGATGTACCGGCCTGCAGCGTGGCTTCTGCCTGGCGAACCGCATGGGTGATGCTGGCACGACTTTCACCCACAAAGATTTGCCGGCTACGAGCACAAGCCAATCCTACAAAGGGTATTTTGCGAAGGTATTCTTTCATCATCCATTTGAAGGGGTTGGGCAGGTAACCGTAAAGCAGGAAGATGTCGAAATAGCCCTGATGGTTTGCCAGGAATACGTAGCTCTGTTTGCGGTCAAGCTGTTCCAGTCCCTCCAGCTTGATTTTATGCAGACAAATGCGGCAAGTGAAACGACTCCACCATCGGGGCAGATACCAAGAAACGTAACGTGTGTCGCCCAGCATGGCTGCAATGACGACCAGAAGTGCCACGACGATGGTCACGACCACAAACAGGGGCAGCGGCACCAGATAGGAATATATTTTGTAAAGTATCTTTTTCATGTACAATGAACCATGTACCTTTTATCCTTTCACTTTACCCGACGAAGGGTAATGACATTGATTTCCGGCCATGCGCCATAGCGGAAGGGAATGAGGCAGCCCACCCCTTCGCTGACGTTCAGCACCTGTGCCCCTTCTACGTATGTGCCCGTCCATTCTGGATAGACCCAACTGACGGGTGACCAACCGAAAACCTTGAATTGCCCAGCATGGGTATGCCCCGAAAGGGTCAGCTGTATGGAGGTCTTTCCGGTAATATCGTGCCGCCAATGCGTAGGGTCGTGACTGAGCAATATCGTGAAGTCGCCAGGATGAATGCCCTGCATCGCTTTGGGCAGGTTGGCGAGCTTCGGGAATCGCAATTTTGCATACCCTTGATTCTCCACTCCAGCAATATAGATATGACTATTGCCACGAGTGATTTTTGCATGGTCGTTGAGCAACATCGTCCAACCATAACTACGTTGCCGACGAATCAGTTCAAGTTTGTCCTTCAATCGTTCACTATTGGTAAAGGAATGGGTATAAAGCGCATAGTCGTGATTCCCCAAGATGGAGTAAACACCATCGGGTGCAGTGATTTCGGAAAGCATACACTGAAAACCATCCAGTTCCTTCGATTGCCTGTTCACCAAATCGCCCGTAAAAACAACCACATCAGGGTGCTGGTCATTGATCAAATCCGCGATGCGTTGCACTTCAATTTCATGTCCACCACGGAAGGTTCCGATATGAAGGTCGGAAAACTGCACAATCTTATAGCCATCAAACGCGGCAGGCAAATCGAAGAATCCTATTGTCTGCTGATGCACCTGATAACGAAAACGCCCCAGATAGTAGCCATAGCACCACAAGAAAACGAGGAATAGCGCACAAGCCATCCAACAGATATGCATCATTCTATGTTTTCTTTCTTTAATCAAAGGTTGTGAGATTTTGAAGTTATATAGGGTTGTGAGGTCAGTGATTAAACACCAGTTCCTTTCCCCGAATTCCATCCACGACAATGCCGTCGCAATAGGCTGTTTTGCCATTCACCATAGTACGGCGTACTCGCCATTTGAAAGTACGTTCATCCATCGGTGTCCAGCCACACTTCGTGTAATACCTTCCAGCCATCACCTGCCAATTCGCATTCGGTTCGACCAAAACAAGGTCAGCATAATAGCCGGAACGAATGAAGCCGCGCTTCTCGATATGGAACAACTTGGCAGGGTTATGGCTCATGAGGTCAGGCACCCGCACAATGGGCAACACGCCTGCATCGACCATTTCAAGCATAGAAACAAGCGAGAACTGAATCATCGGCATACCCGAAGCAGCCTTCAGTGCCCCACCCTCTTTCTCGCTCAGCAAATGGGGAGCATGGTCGGTAGCCACCACGTCGATCAATCCATTCGTCAAAGCTTTTCGCAAGGCAGCTTGGTCTTCGGATGTTTTCACCGAAGGGTTACACTTTATCTTCGTTCCCAAGCGGTCGTAATCCTCCGTGGAAAACATCAGATGGGCAATGACCACTTCTGCCGTAATGCGCTTTTCGGCAAGGGGCTTCGTTTCAAACAGGGACAATTCCTTCGCCGAAGAAACATGGGCGATGTGCAATCTTGCCCCCGTCTCCTTGGCCAACTGCACCGCAAAGGATGACGATTTATAGCAAGCCTCCACACTGCGTATGCGAGAATGGTAACGCACAGGGAAATCGTTCTGCCCCTTATATTTCTTGCGGAACATCTTGATGTTATGATTGATAATACCCGTGTCCTCGCAGTGAGCCATCAGCAGCAGCGGCGAAGTCTTGAACAACTTAAAGAGTGCCTCTTCCTTATCGACCAGCATATTGCCCGTACTGCTACCCATAAACACCTTCACACCTGGCACACGGTTACGGTCCAGCTGCGGCAGCAGATCGGCATTGTCATTCGTCGCTCCGAAATAGAAGCTGTAATTCACACGACTCTTGTTTCGGGCAATGTTGAACTTATGGTTCAAGTCTTCCAATGTAACCGTTTGCGGGTTGGTGTTCGGCATGTCCATATACGAAGTGACACCACCAGCGGCAGCAGTTCGGCTTTCGCTGGCAATGTCAGCCTTATAGTCAAAACCTGGTTCCCGAAAATGCACGTGGTCATCGATTACGCCAGGGAAAAGATACAGCCCCGTAGCATCAATCTCATTCTCGTAAGTCTGTGTAGAATCGTCAGTCGTCAATACGCTCTGAATCATTTCGTCCTCAATCACGACTGAGCCTACAAACAACTTGCCCTCGTTGACGATGGTTGCATTTCTGATGATTGTTCTCATTTCGCTTTCGGATACTTCTTGAACCACCCATCCAGGCGGAGTCTGATTACACCGAAGAAGGCTTCACCAAATATTCCGCTATTCATCTTGCTTACGCCTTCCACTCGGTTCACAAAAACAACGGGCACTTCCTTGATGCGGAAACCGCACTTGTAGGTAGTGAACTTCATCTCTATCTGGAATGCATAGCCCTTGAAACGTATGGAGTCAAGGTCGATGGTCTCGAGCACCCGACGTTTATAGCACTTAAAACCAGCCGTCGTGTCGTGTACCTTAAACCCTGTGACAAACCGCACATATAGACTGGCAAAATAGGACATGAGCACACGTCCCATCGGCCAGTTGACCACATTCACACCTGTAATATACCGCGAACCAATCGCCAAATCATACCCCTCGTCGGCACAAGCACTGTAGAGTCTTGGCAAATCGGACGGAGCATGGCTGAAGTCCGCATCCATCTCAAAAATATAGTCATACTGATGGGCAATGCTCCATTTGAAACCAGCAATATATGCCGTACCCAAACCTTGCTTGCCGGCACGTTCAATCAAAAACAGGCGGTCGGCAAACTCTTCCTGCATCAGTCGCTTCACAATGTCGGCAGTGCCGTCGGGCGACCCATCGTCAATGATCAGGATGTGGAAACACTTCTCCAGTCCGAATACCGCACGGATAATTTTTTCCACATTCTCCTTCTCGTTGTAAGTAGGAATAATTACTATACTGTCACTTTGATTCATGATACTATCATTCCGTATTGGCTGCAAAGATAATAGAAATCTTTCATTTAACCCACTTCGCAGCTCACTTTTTTTCTATTTCCTCTAATATTTTCACAGCAGCAGCAATGGTTTTAACATCTTTTACAAGCAAAGAACGTCTATCGCCATCCCTCAGTTTCGTTTCGCGGGGATGCCACGAAGCGTATGAAATGATTTTACTGAAGGCTTCGCTCTGATAATACAGACTGCTGAAATTGCTTGGCAAATACAACGCCATACGTCCCTGCTTCATCGACACCTTTTCGATGCCCAGCCGCTTTCCAGCCCATTTCAGCTGCATCACCTTTATCAGTTCCTCACCCACTTCGGGTATCTGTCCGAAACGGTCTGTCAGTCTGCTGCGATAGGCATCAATCTGCCGTTGATCGGTGAAGCCGTCCAGTTCTCTGTACAAAGCCATCCTTTCACCGCTGCTCGGCACATATTCTTCGGGCAAGAATGCAGGAATGTCGCTTTCTATATTTGTTTCATCCACAAACGTTTCACCCGAAATCACACCCTCCTCATTCTTCGTCTCCTCTGCATACAGTTCCGCAAACTCAGTCTCTCTCAACTCTGCCACAGCCTCGTTCAGCACCTTCTGATACGTCTCGTAACCCAAATCGGCAATAAATCCCGACTGCTCAGCACCCAGCATATTACCTGCTCCACGAATATCCAAATCCTGCATGGCAATATGAATGCCGCTACCCAAATCCGAGAAATTTTCAATGGCCTGCAAACGGCGGCGTGCATCGTCGGGCAGTGAAGCCAGCGGCGGAGCAATCAGGTAGCAGAAAGCCTTTCGGTTGCTGCGTCCAACTCGGCCCCTCATTTGGTGCAAATCGCTCAGTCCGTAAGTGTTAGCCGCATTGATAATGATTGTGTTCGCATTCGGCACATCAATGCCATTCTCCACAATCGTCGTCGAAATCATCACATCATAATCGTAATTCATGAAGTCCAGCACAATCTTCTCCAGTTCCTCTGGATTCATCCGTCCATGCCCCACACAAACACGAGCATCTGGCACATACTTCTGCACCATCTCTGCCAAACTCTGCAAATTGTTAATGCGGTTGTTCACAATAAACACCTGACCATTGCGGCTCATCTCAAAATTGATAGCCTCAGCAAACACCTCTGGTGAAAACGTATGTACTTCCGTCTGAATGGGATAGCGGTTTGGTGGCGGAGTCTGAATCACCGACAAATCCCTCGCTCCCATCAACGAAAACTGCAAGGTTCTCGGTATCGGCGTTGCCGTCATCGTCAGCGTATCTACATTCACCTTCATCTGCCTCAACTTCTCCTTCACAGCCACACCGAATTTCTGTTCCTCGTCAATGATAAGCAAACCCAAATCTTTAAACTTCACAGCCTTGCCTATCAACTTATGCGTCCCAATCACAATGTCCACACTGCCGTCAGCCAATCCCTGCAAAATCTCCTTCTGCTGTTTGGCAGTACGAGCACGGCTCAAATACTCAATCTTCACGGGGAAATCCTTCAGTCGCTTCGTAAACGTCTGGAAATGCTGATATGCCAACACCGTTGTAGGCACCAGCACAGCCACCTGCTTACCATCCGTAGCAGCCTTGAAAGCAGCACGTATCGCCACCTCCGTCTTTCCGAAACCCACATCGCCACACACCAATCTGTCCATCGGACGCTCCTTCTCCATGTCTGCCTTCACCTCCTGCGTTGCCTTCAGCTGGTCAGGTGTATCTTCATACACAAAACTTGCCTCCAGCTCATGCTGCATATACCCATCAGGACTATATGCAAAGCCACGCTCCTGCCGGCGTTTGGCATACAGACGAATCAAGTCGCGGGCAATGTCCTTCACTTTCGTCTTCACCCGCTCTTTCATCCGCTCCCAGGCACCACTGCCCAACTTGCTCACACGCGGAGGCTCACCCTCCTTGCCTTTATATTTCGACACCTTGTGCAAGGCATGGATACTCACATAAATCGTACCACCATCGTGGTAAGTAATCTTTATCTTCTCCACCATCGCCCCATTCTCAGGTACCCTCACCAGTCCGCCGAACCGACCGATGCCATGATCCATGTGCACCACATAGTCGCCCAGTTCAAACTGCTGAATCTCCTTCAACGTCAACGCCACCTTGCCCTTCCTGGCCTTGTCTGACTTCAGGTTGTACTTATGGTAACGGTCAAACAGCTGATGGTCTGTAAAATAACACCTCTTCTGACTTACATCCACAAACCCTTCGTGGATAGCTTTGTTCACAGGCTCAAACCTGATTTGTTCAAACTCTTCATTGCCCATCGAACTGAAGATGTCCCTCAAACGTTCAATCTGCTTCTCCGAGTCGGCAAAAATGCAGATGCCATACCCCTCACTTTGCAACCTGAGAAACTCCTGCTTCACCAAATCAAAATTCTTGTGGAAAAGCGGTTGAGGCAACGTATTGAACTGGATGTCACCACCCTGTGCTCTCAACTCCACCAGCCGGAAAGCCGAAACACCCTTCACAAAAGCCTCGCCCTGCAACATCACATGTTCCTTCAGCATGTCATTGCCCTGCCCCAACGCTTTGTCTTCCGTGAAAGCCTGTGCCGAAAAACCTTCCTTATAAATCTGTTCCACCTTTTCACACACATACACCAGGTCGTGGCTCACCACCACCGTGTCCTTCGGCAAAAACTCCAGAAACGACACATAGTCCGTTTCCGTCAGGTTCAACTCCGGCACCACCGTCATCGTCTCCACTTTCTCCTGCGACAACTGACTCTGCACATCAAACGTGCGGATGCTGTCTATTTCATCCCCGAAAAAATCCAAACGATAGGGCGTTTCGTTAGCATACGAATAAATGTCCACGATGCTTCCACGCACCGCAAACTGACCTGGTTCATACACATAGTCCACAGGCTTCATGCCCAGTTCCACCAACTTTTTCTCCAGCACATTCAAGTCAAACACACCGCCAACCCGCATCGTCACCGTATTCACCGACAAGTCACGTTTCGACACCACCTTTTCAGCCACAGCGTCGGGGTAAGTCACCAGCGACAGCCCCCTTTCACCGCTCTGCAACCTTGTCAGCACTTCCGTCCTTAAAATCTCGTTGGCAGCATCCCGCTGATTATAACGGATAGCCCTGCGATACGACGACGGGAAAAACAACACCCTCTCATCGCCCAGCATTTGCACCAGGTCATGGTAGAAATACCCAGCTTCGTCGACATCATCCATCACAAACAACAGTGTCTCATCGCCCAGACCACCTTCCCGACGCAAAGCAGCAAAAAACAATGCGGCTGACGAACCCTTCAGTCCGCCAACCCGCAATCTGTCAGTCTTGCTGTTCGTTAATGCTTTTCCAAGCGACTTCGCCTCCTTCGTAGAGGCCATCTGTTTAAGAAGAATGTCTGTAAGCACGAGCAAAAAGTTGAACGAAAAGCACGGTGTCCCTGCTTGGATAGAGCGCACGCGGCTTCATGGAGACAATTTTAGACTTTCTTCGTTGTAAGGGAGTAGAATTTACCATAGGCAATCACAGTTTTAATTCCATTTTCATACTGAGGCTATCTCTAATATTCTAAACGCAACAACCCCCTCATTTATTATTCAACCGAATAAAATATTTTATCCGAGGCTGTGTCAGCATCTCCTCACGCCATGCCTGCAAATAAGTAAACCACTCATCTGCCGAATGATAGCCTTCCTCCTCCATGTCTGCACAAAACGTCACATAATACTTCAGGAAATGCTGCTTATTCAACCGCAACTTGCACATGTATTGCAAAGAATCCTCAGCCGTTCCTGCAAAAAACGCCTCCGGCACATACACACCCAGCCCCACAGCCTCCGGCTTATACAACTCCTTCTTCCCGTAGTCAGGATAATCCGAACCCCACGACGCCGCCAGCCCGTTCTGCCGTGTCCAGCCCACAGGATCAGCACCCACCTTCTGCACACCCGTGCACAGTTGCCAATGCCGCAGTGCACCGTCGGCCTGCACCTGAACTTCCACCTCCCTGTGCCCTGCATACATAATATAACGAGTCACGACATGATTGCCATTCCAGCCCATATCCTTCATCTCCACCACCGTGCGCAACGGACCATACGCCACCACACGCTGTCCCCTCAATTTCACATCTTCAATCAACACAGGACCACCATCCTTGAACTCCCTCAACGTGCCACAACCCATGCTGCCGCCAGCCCACAACACATCATTCCCATAACCAGCATCCAAATCCTCCTGCACACTGTAGAAATGAGTCTTCTCCAACTCCAACTGCCGCTTACGCTTGCCATAAAGGTCGATGTTCTGCCGATTATCCACATACACACGGTAAGCCGTCAATTCACTCTCAAACTCTGCCCCGTGCGGATACACATCTTTGAAAATATAACTGTCCCCTGGAGCCTCAATGCCCTGAATCGTCGGCAACTTCCCATACTTATCATTCAGTCCCATGTGCACATACACCCTCGGCTCATACACCTTCTGCACCCCACGGCTGCTGATGCTCACCTTGTACTTCCGCGTCTGCATCGCCTGCACATCAGCCAGGAATACCACCTCGTCCACCTTAAAATCGCCATCCATATCATCCAACTGGCAAGGCACCTCCCGCCCATTCAACGTCACCCGAGCCGACGCCACATCAAAATGCACCATCCTTACATCCACCACCACAGGCACATCTCGCCTGTTTATCATCGAACCATTCTTCACACGCACCGTAAACGTGCGCTGCTGTGCCACAACCACCTGGCTCAGCACAAAAAACAATATAATCCAAAACTTTCTCATAAACATAAAGTTCTTATTAAACAACCCATTTTGCGGCTATGCTACCAGCCGACGGGAGGTATAACCATGCTTTTAACCATAAATTTCTGCAAAAATAAGAGTTTCATTTCAAATAATCACACAAAAATCCAAAAAATCCGTAACTTTGCCGAAAAATCACATATCCATGATTGATTCCAGCATTTTACAAGACAAAAAAGCCGCCTACTTTACCCTCGGTTGCAAACTCAACTTCGCAGAAACCTCCACCATCGGCCAAAACCTCAAAGCCTACGGCGTACAGACCGTCCAGAAAGGCCAGCAAGCCGACATCTGCATCATCAACACCTGCTCCGTCACCGAAGTAGCTGACCAGAAATGCCGCCAAGCCATCCGCCGCCTCGTCCGCAGCCACCCCCACGCCCTCGTCATCGTCACCGGCTGCTACGCCCAGCTCCAGCCCCAGCAAATCAGCGAAATGCCAGGTGTGGACCTCGTATTCGGCACCGACCGCAAAGGAGACATCATACCCGCCATCATGCAAAAACTGTCCGAACATTCAGAATATACCGACCACTCCAGCTCTTTCCCCTTCTTCCCCTCCTGCTCCCACGGCGACCGCACCCGCTACTTCCTCAAAGTGCAAGACGGCTGCAACTACTTCTGCACCTACTGCACCATTCCCCTTGCCCGAGGCCGTTCCCGCAACGGCAGCATCCAAAGCCTCGTCGAGCAAGCCCGCAATGTTGCACAGGAAGGAGGCAGGGAAATCGTCATCACCGGCGTCAACATCGGCGACTTCGGGCGCACCACAGGCGAAACATTCCTACAGCTCATCCAGCAACTTGACCAGGTTGAAGGCATAGATCGATACCGCATCTCCAGCATCGAGCCCAACCTGCTCACCGACGAAATCATCGACTTCTGCGCCCACTCCCGCCACTTCATGCCACACTTCCACATACCCCTGCAGTCAGGCTCCGACCATGTACTCCAACTCATGCACCGCCGCTACGACACCGCCCTATTCCGCCACCGCATAGAACACATCAAGCAACTCATGCCTCACTGCTTCATCGGCGTAGATGTCATCGTCGGCACACGCGGCGAGACAGCCGAACACTTTGAAGAATCACGCCAGTTCATCCAGTCCCTGCCCATCAGCCAACTCCATGTCTTCTCCTACTCCGAGCGCCCAGGCACCCGTGCCCTGCAAATCCCCCATATTGTCAGCCCGCAGGAAAAGCATGAACGCAGCCAGCAACTGCTCGCCCTCAGCGACGAAAAACTCCGCCAGTTCTATACCGCCCACATCGGGCAGACCCGTCCCGTCCTCATTGAACATGCCCCCCGCACAAAACCCATGCACGGCTTCACCGACAACTACATCCGTGTAGAAATACCCAACACCCCAGCCCTTGCTGGCAACATCCAGAACGTCACCCTCGGCGACTTCACAACGACGGGCGACGCACTCACCGGCATTCTGTAGGGGGAGTAGGACAGTTCTCTCACTACCGTGGCATAGTTCTCCCACTGCGGTGGCACTGCATTGCTACCGCAGCGATACTGCATTGTTACCGCAGTGGGAGAACTATGCCACCGCAACGGCAATGCAGTGCCACTGGAACCTGTTTGGACCCAATTTCCCTGAGGTGTACTGATTTAGGTTGACAGTTTATACTCTTAATTTCAATACTGGTTTACAAACCTTTTCCCTTAAGGTTTTTTCGAGGTAAAGTTGCACTAAATGGTTTTCTAACAGAAAATCAGAATAATAAGCCTCAAAAAGTTACATTAAAGTTACATCAAAGTTACACCAAAGTTACACCATTTTGCCCGAAAAATAAAGATTTTCGTGCAAAACAAAAAAATTGTCCACAAAAACCTTTTGCTTCCCAAATACATTTGTTTGCAATAAAAGACAATACTTTTCCCATTCGCACAGATTTCGTGTTAACAAAAAAGGTAAGGTTTGCTAACAAAAGATTAACGTGAGTTCGGTATAAGTAACAAATCACGAGTAGTCCACACGCTGAGAAGCGCAGGACTACCCTCTGTTTTTGCCATCCTTTAACCGTCGGAAGGGAAAATAATGCGGTTTTATAGTTATTTAACAGAATTGTTAAGCAGAGATAAGATAAAAAAAACTAATTTTGCGGCACTTTCAGAATTTAACCCAACAACCTATAACCGAGAGATTTTTGTATCTTACTAACTTATAATCATGAGAAAAGTTTTTTATGGAGCCGTATTCTTCGGCACTTTGCTGGCGTGTTCTTCCTGCGAAAATACGTTCAAGGACGTGTATGGCGATGTGAACGAGGAATCTAAACCCGAATGGCTCGGGGGGAGCATCTACTCCGAACTGCAGAACCCAGACGGCGAGAAGTTGACAGGGTCTTTCTCGAACTATCTGCGGCTGATTGACGACCTGGGCTATGCCGAGACGTTGAACCGCACGGGTAGTAAAACGATTTTCCCTGCCAACGACGAGGCGTTTGCGCGTTTTTTTGCCCAAAACGACTGGGGCGTTTCGAGTTATGAGGAACTGACCTTTGCACAAAAGAAGTTGCTGCTGTATTCATCCATGCTGGACAATGCCCTGCTGGTGAATATGCTGGCAAACGCAAGTGCGGGCAGAGACATCACCGAGGGTGTTGCCCTGAAGCATCCGACGAACATCAGCGTGATTGACTCGATTGAATATATCGATCCTGCAAAGATGCCGAAAAACAACAAGTATTGGGACCAGTGGCGAAACGGAACCCAGGGCGTTTATGCCGTGAGGGACAACACGACGCCGATGATGGTGCATTTCACCCGCGAGCAAATGGTGAACAATGGCATCACGACGACGGGCGAGGGATCGGACTTTGAAATCCTGACTGGCGAAAAATATAATGTGGAAGAAAATAATGTGTATATCTTCGACAACAAGGTTATCAAGGCTGACGTGACGTGCCTCAACGGCTACATCCATCAGGTGCAGAACGTGATGATGCAGCCTGGGAATCTGGCTCAGGTGATTGCCAAGCAGGGAAACACGAAGTATTTCAGCCATATCCTGGACTATTACGCCATGCCGTATCTGGATGCAGTGGTCACACGAAATTATAATGACTGGGTGCAGCAGAACCAGGAGGAGGCTGCAAAATATGGCTATGCACAGCACGACTCGGTGATGCAGGTGCGATACCTGAGTTCACGCTCACAGAATGCGCCCCTGGTGACTGACCCTAACGGGGCAAGCAAGGCGACGACAGAGGTGTTGCGCTTTGACCCAGGCTGGAACCAGTATTACCCCAGTTCCGCCTATAATCTGGGCGGCGACCAGACGCAGATTTCAGACATGGCGGCGATATTTGTGCCAACGGACGAGGCTTTCGAGAAGTATTTCCTGAAGGGCGGCGCGGGCGAATATATCATCGAAGTGTATGGCAAGAAACCGAACACAAAGGAGAACCTGATGGAAAACCTGGACACGCTGTTCGCCGCTCGTCCGCAGATTCTGACGGCGTTTGTGCGCAACCTGCAGCAGGCTTCGTTTGTCAGCACCGTGCCCAGCAAGTTTGAGTCAATCATTAACGACGCCAGCGAAAACCTGGGCATGAACAAGACGAAGTTGCAGGTGAGGGAAGATGGCAAGTATGACATCAAGATTGCCAACAACGGTGTGGTTTACAAACTGAATCAGATGATTGCTCCGGACGAATACAGCGCAGTGCTGGCTCCGTCTTCCACATACAAGGATATGTTGACGATGAACTGGGCGGTGCAGGACTGGCATTCTTCTTCGACAACAAGTTACCTGTCGTTGGACTTCAAATACTTCCTGCTGGCCATGAAGGCTAACTATGCGTTCTTCATCCCCGACGACCAGGCGTTTGACTGCTATTACTTAGACCCCACCACGCTGGGCCATGCTCAACCCGAAATGCTGCATATCTATTATGACACGGAAAAGAAGGGTGAGCCGAAGATTCAGGCAGAGTCGTTCAGTTATGACGTGAAGACGCAGACCGTTGGCGAGCGTCTGAGCACGGTGGAAATCGGCAATGTGTCGGCACCGAATCCGCGCATCAAGTCGGCGTTGACGGATATCCTGAATTACCACACGGTGGTGCTGACTCATGGAGACACCATCGGCATCACGAATAAGAATCATTATTACAAGACAAAGCATGGTGCCGAACTGTATATTGACTACGGGTCAAACCCCAGGCAGAAGATGGAAATCAAGAGCGGTGCCGCCCTGGACAACGGACTGCCTGCTGCCAACATGTATGGTGCAGATGCGGGCAAGGCTTCTTATTTCAGCCAGGCTAACGGTACGGCTTACCGCATTGACCACATCATCCAGCCTACCATCCGCAGTGTGTCGGAGGTGCTGCGCACCACTCCGCGCTTCTCGGCTTTCCACGAGGCTTGCGGCGGTTTTGCCAACGCCGAACTGATGAGCTGGATTGGGTTTTCTGACCAGGAGGATGAGTTCCACCGCACAGAACAGGATCAGTATCTCATTTTCAGTCAGCAGGATGGCGACTACAGTTCGCTGGATGCTGTGGATGGCAACGTCAGAATGTTCAATACATATAATTATACGCTGTATGCTCCAAACAACGAGGCAATGGAAAAGGCTTATGCTGCAGGATTGCCCAGCTGGGAGGACATCTTGGGTGTGTTTGAGAAACATGCCGAGCAGTTCCCCGACAGTTGTCCTGAGCCTTACGCCACGGTGCTGAAGGCTAAGGTGACGGCGTTGAAGAATTTCTGCCGCTATCATTTCCAGAACATTTCGCTGTATGCAGACAACACGGTGGAAGGAGGCACGTACCAGAGCCTCTACACCAATAATTATGGTTTGGCTCAGGAGTACAAGGTTTCGGGTGGCAGCGGTGTCATCACCGTAAGGGATGCTGCGGGTGTGGATCATCACATCGATGCCAATGATGCCAGCAAGATGACAAATGTGATGACTCGCGACTACTGGCTGAACACCGACCGCAAGACGGCCACGTCGATTGCCACGTCGTCGTTCTGTGCCGTGCACGAAGTGACGGAGCCTTTCTACTCTGCGAAGTCGAAGCGGTATGATGCTGCGTGGGCTGAGAACGACATTACTCAGGACAGTGACTGGTCGGCTGCGAAAAGACGTGTGGCTGCCAAGAGAACAAGACATTAACCTTCAAACAAACTTTCACTATGAATAATAATATAATAAGTATAGGCAAAAACAGAATCGGTGCCCTACTCTCAGCAATGCTGTTGTGCCTGTTCCCTATGGTTACAATGGCTCAGGGGACACGCATTTCGGGAACTGTCGAGGATGACATGGGCCCTGTGATGATGGCAAACGTGGTGGAACGGGATAACAACAACCGTATCATCAATGCCACAACGACCGACTTTAACGGTAACTTTGCTCTGGCTATCAAAAGTACAAAGAACAGGCTGGTGGTTTCTTATGTGGGCAACAAGACACACTCTGAGGTCATTGGCAACAAGAAGGTTTTCAAGATTTTCATGGAATCGGAAACCCAACTGCAGGAGGTTGTGGTAAAGGCCGAGAAGAAGTCAAGCGTGGGCGGACTGAATATCCCTGTCAGGGAGATGACGGTGGCTACGCAGACTTTCAACATGGAAGATGTGGAGGGTCTGTCGTTCACCAGTGCCGACGAGGCTTTGCAGGGTGAAATTGCGGGTCTTGACATTGTGGCCAATTCGGGTAATCTGGGTGCCGGCACTCAGATGCGTCTGCGTGGTGTGACGACCATCAACGGCGATGCGAACCCGCTGATTGTGGTGGATGACAAGATTTTCGACAACCCTGATGAGAATTTCGACTTCCAGAGTGCCACGGAGGAACAGTATGCGTCGCTGCTGTCTGTGAATGTGGACGATATTGCAAAGATTGACGTACTGAAGGATGCTGCTGCCACAGCTGTGTGGGGTGCTTACGGTGCGAATGGTGTGATTCAGATTACAACCAAGCGTGGTATTCGTGGCAAGACGAAGGTGGCTTTCTCGTATAAGTTTACAGGTACGTGGATGCCGAAGGGCTACAACTTGCTGAACGGTGACGACTACACCATGATGCTGAAGGAAGAGTTTTATAATCCAAGTCAGAGCAGTACGGCAACAGCTAACATGGCTGAGTTGAATTATGACCGGTCGTGGGCTGATTTTGAAAACTGGAACAACAACACAGACTGGGTGAAGGAGGTTTCAGATTTTGGTAAGTTGCAGAATTTCAATCTGAACATTACGGGTGGTGGTGAAAAGGCTCGTTTCCGTATTTCGGGTAGCTATGACCACCAGACGGGTTCTATCATCCAGCAGAAATTGAATCGTCTAACGACAAGATTGGTGCTGGACTATGATGTGAGTGACCGTATTCGTTTCTCGACGAACTTTGCCTTGACTTACACAAATAATGACAAGAATTACAGCGACTTGTTGGCTATTGCTCAGCAGCAGGCTCCGAACATGGCTGTGTATCGGCAGAATGCGGATGGTTCAGATACGGACGAGTATTACAAGATGAATCCGAGCGGCAATCCGTATGCTGGCAATTATTCTTCCAACAATTTGTCGGGATTGCTGCGACTGGGTAACCCTGTTGCCATTGCCCACCAGGCTTGGAAGAAGGAATCGACTTATCGTATTACTCCCGACTTCACGCTGAGGTATGAGTTGTTGGGCAAGGATGCTGACAGCCACCGACTGACACTGTCGGCCAACGTGGATTTCGATATCTATGCCAACAGTTCGCCGACATGGTATCCTGCCGACTTGACAGCTGGTTCAAATGCTGGTAATGGATGGGAAAGCAACATGTATAATGCAAGCACCAGTTCGGAGAGTAACCGCTTCAAGATTGGTGCTGAGGGAAAGCTGACGTTTACTCCGCATTTCAACAATGAAAACTGGTCGGCAATGGCAATGTTGCGCTATCAGATGCACACATCGAAGAGTAACAGCCAGGCGGTGAAGATTTACAATCTGCCTCCCCATATTGTTTCGACAACGGCTGAGGGTGGAAATGCTGACATGGCAAGTGCTACCAGCCGGTCGGCTGACGAGAATATTCTGTTCAATGCTCATGCTTCGTACAAGAGTATCTACAGTTTAGGTTTCAGTATGCGTCTGGATGGTAACTCCAAGTTTGGCCCTTCACACAAATGGGCTGCTTTCCCAGGTATTTCGGGACGTTGGAATCTGATCGACGAGAAGTTTATCCGCAGTTGGATGCCAGAAGTGGTTTCAATGCTGGCTCTGCGTCTGAGTTATGGTATCAACGGACGTGCTCCTTCAACGGATTACCTTTATTATAATAAGTATAACACAAGTGCCGGTTTCTACGGAAGAGGTAGCAGTCAGGCTGCCTATGCTACTGTGGACGGCATGAAGCTGGATGACCTCCGCTGGGAGAAGACGACTTCTATCAACATCGGTGGTAACTTGAATTTCTTTGAGGACAGGTTGACCATTGACTTTGACTATTATCGCAAGAATACGTCTGACTTGCTGATGACGGATGTGAAGATTCCGACTTCGACGGGCTACAGTGCTTTGTCCTGGTATAATGCCGGCAAGATGACCAACGATGGTTGGGAACTGAATGTCAGCGGCAGGGACTTCGTGAAGGTTGGCAAGGATTTCTCCATCAGTGCGAACTTCAACATTGCACAGAATGTGAACAACATCAAGGAGATGGACGAAAGGGTGCTGAGTGCCATCAACTCTAATTGGGCGGCTGACAGCAGGGGTACTTACCTGAACCGCATCCAGGAGGGCAATCCGCTGGGTTCCATCTATGGCTTGCGCTATAAAGGTGTTTACCAGTATAGCTATTCTTATCTGGAGAATTACCGCAAGGAGAATAATCTTTCAACAGAGGAATATCGTGCCTGGATCAACGACCAGCTGGATGCAGGCAAGACCTTCCCTGTAGCTGTGGACGATAAAGGTCATGTGCTGATGACGAATCAGGGTACTCCTCAGCGAATGGTTTACAATTATGAGAATGGTTCGCCAACGTATCAGTTCAATGGCGGTGATGCCATTTATGAGGATATCAACAATGACGGACAGATTAATGCACTCGACGTGGTTTACCTGGGTAATGCCATGCCAAAAATTAACGGTGGTTTCAGCCTTACGTTCAAGTATAAGAGTTGGAAACTGATTGCTCGTTTCAACTACCGTGTGGGCAACAAGATTGTGAATGCGGCTCGCATGAATTTGGAGAATATGTACACCACGAACAATCAGACTACGACGGTGAATTATCGTTGGCGTAAGGACGGTGACTCCACCCCTATTCCACGTGCACTGTATGGCCAGGGTTACAACTGGCAGGGTTCAAGCCGATACGTGGAGGATGGTTCATTCTTGCGTTTCCAGAACCTACAGCTTTCTTATTCTTTCCCACAGAAAAAGTTAAAGAAGTTAGGCATCAGTACGCTGGCTCTTTATTTCTCAATGAACAATTTGTATTGCTGGACGAAGTACAGCGGTGTTGACCCAGAAGTGTCCATTGGTGGATGGGGTGTTGCGGTAGATAATTCGAAAACGCCTCGCTCCAAGCAGTTTACAGCTTCTTTAAATATCGGATTCTAAAAAACAGTCTATCACATGAAAAAATATATTTATTTTATCCTTTCAAGTCTTCTTGCTGTATCGTGTGTGGATACGGCCTTGCTCCCAGACGATAAGACTGTGGATGAAGATTTCTGGAAGACGAAGTCAGATGTGTCACTGATGGTGAATGGTGCATACGCTCAGATGCTGAACAGAGATTTGCTGACAGACTTGATTGTCTGGGGCGATTTCCGCAGTGACGAACTTGTGCAGTCTTCGGGCATACTGAGTGGCAGTGTGTTTGAAGCTTTGCGACAGATTGGCACGGCAAACATTGAGACAACCAACACTTATACAAACTGGCAGCCGTTCTACTCGGTCATCAATTATTGCAATATTGTGATTATGAAGGCTGGTGATGTGATGGGTGTTGACCCGAATTACACAGAGGGTGACTATCAGAATGACATTGCCCAAATGAAAACTTTGCGTGCGCTTTGCTATTTCTACCTGGTTCGTAATTTCCGCGATGTTCCGTATATTACAACGGGGTATATGCAGAACAGCCAGGAAATGAATGTTCCTCAGACGGCTCCCGAAACGGTGTTGAATGCTTGCATTGCTGACCTGAAGGAGGCTGCAAACCACATTGTTGACCCCACGGCATACAGTGACTGGAAGGCAAAGGGCTGGCTGAACCGCAATGCGGTATATGCATTGCTGGCTGACATTTATCTGTGGAAGGCTTCGGTCCATCACAATGATGCCAACTATAATGCTGCAGCTGATTATCAGCAGTGTGTTGATTATTGCAACCTGGTGATTGACTCAAAGAATGCTGCCCACCGTTATGGACCCATGGAGATTGTGGATGAAACAAACCTCTACCCCGCAATGGCGAAGTATGGCAATGACTACAACGATTTGTTCATTGACCAGAACGGCGAGGAGAGTATTTTTGAATTGCAATATGACGGTACAAATAACAGCAATGCTGCGCTGTGCAGTATGTTGTACAAGTATGGTGGCAATACTGCCAACTATGGTTATCTGAAGGCTCCACAGATGTTTGGCATCAGCGGAACCACGAACAATGTGTTCCCTCAGCAGTATGACGGCCGGAAAATCAAGTTCATCTTTAGTGCAAACAACAATGAGGCCTTGGAGCAGTATGATGTAAGGAAGATGATTGTCTCGAACAATTCGCTGTCATACGGTGCTCCGACAAGTACAGGACAGAGTAGGCAAAGTGACCGCAGCAACACGCGATTTGCCCAGAACTATATCGTTTACCGCTTGACGGATGTCATGCTGATGAAGGCTGAAGCAATGGGGCAACTTGCCAACGGCGATGAGGATATCATGCTGAGACAGGCTTTCAACATCGTAAAGGCTATCAATGACCGTGCACATCCCGAAGGGCTTTATTCTGATACGCTGCGTTTTGCTACGACCAAGAGCGTGCAAGGTACTGCCGTAAACACGAAGGCTGGTTTTGAGGAACTGGTACTGGAAGAGCGTTTGCGCGAACTTTGCTTCGAGGGCAAGCGCTGGTATGACTTGCTTCGCTATAATTACCGTCACACTGAAGGTGTAAATTATAACACCATCCTGGCAGACTTGGGTGGAAACTACCCTGTGAATTTCCGCCCGATGCTCACGCTGATGGCAAGAAAGATTGAGTCGCCCGACGGTCTGATTTCAAAGATGCCGACTGAACCTTATCTGTATATGCCTATCAGAGAGGGTGAAATGGACGTGAATCCTGAACTGAAGCAGAATCCTGTGTATAGTTCTTCTGACAAATGGGAAAAGAATTATTAAGAGAAAGGAGTAAGAAAAATATGAAAAAGAACAGATTATTCATTAAGATACAGACAATATTCTGTGTGACAGCCATTGCTCTTACTTCTTGCAGCAATGAGCCTGATGGTGAGAATCTCTATACCGCTACGGGTAAAACCATTACGGAGTATTTGCAGGAAGACCCTGAGCTGTCTTCTTTCCTGAGCATTTTAGGAAAAGTGGAACTGGACAAGTCGCTTGCTGCTTACGGTGAATTTACATGCTTTGCTCCGACCAATGCGGGTTTGGCTGTGTATATTGACAGCCTTTACAACGATGCTCATGCTCCTGTGCCTCACAATGGCATGACCAGCAATTCGTTGCAGGGTGTGCTGGACAATGATAGCCTTTGCAATGACATTGCCAAGTATCACCTTTCATCGGGCATTCACAATATTGTGGACATGAGTGGCGAAGGTAGTACCATCAACACGATGCTGGGCTACCCCATGTCAACCTCGATTGATTCAGAAGGACGCACAACGCTCAACAGCGTGGCTCACATCATCAGTGCTGACAACGAGGCTGTCAACGGCGTTTTCCACAAAGTTGACAATGCTATTGCAAGAGACACCCGCCTTTTGCCAGATGTGCTTCACAGTCTGGATGGTTACACCATTTTCTACCAAGCACTGATTAAAACTGGACTTTGTGACTCTGTAAAGAAAAAGGACAAAGGAGTGATTTACACACTGAAAGACAAGACCGACACCAATGGCGATGAACTTTTCAGTCCGACAGAGTGCAAGATTCGCTATACCATTTTTGCAGAATCGGACGAAGTCATGGCAAAAGCAGGCATTCATTCTTTGGCCGATCTGCAAGAGTATGCCAACAGAGTGTATGGAAACGCTGCTAATTGGTATCACTATCTCAACGAGAAAGGGCTGACTGTCAACAAGGACACGACAGAAAAAGCTTGCAAATTGCGCTACAACACGCTGAACATGTTCGTTGCCTACCACATTCTCTATGCAGGAATGTCGAAAGACCAGATGGTTTTTGAAAAGCGTTCAAACAACAAGTGGAACTATAATGTGAACCAATGTGGCGGTGAGCCTTACGACTATTATGAAACGATGCTGCCCAACACATTGATAAAGATTTGGGAGCCTCAACCTGGTACGTCGCTCTACATTAACCGATGGAGACTGAACAACACGCTGACCAACGAAGTGGGCACAAGAGGTTCTGCCGATATGCACCCACTGCAAACCGCTGGTGGCGTGAGGGGCGGTGTGAGGATTGACCCATCACTGAATAAATCTGCTCACAATGGTTATATCCACGCCATCAACAGCATGCTGATTTATGACACGAATGTCCCCAACGGCGTGCTGCATGAACGTATGCGCTTTGAAGCAACCACTTTCCTTGTTGAGTTTATCAACAATGGTTTCCGCTATAACAGCATGGCAGAGATATCGGCCATGAATGCTGGCGGCTCGGGTGCTCGTATTGCTTTCCCCGTAAATTATTTTGACAATGTTTATTGCTATAATGGAGAAGACACGAAAGTGCGCTACAATGTGAATGGTGACTACCGTGCTTACCAGGCAAATGCTTTCCAGGGCTGGGGACAATATGACATTGCCGTGAAGTTCCCGCATGTACCAACAGGTACTTACGAATTGCGCTTGTTCTACTCCCCGATGGATCATGGTGGTTTCATGCAGTTCTATCTGGGTACCAGCAAGAATGTACAGGAAATGCAAGTGCTGGGACTGCCATTGGATGTGCGTGTTCCTGGACGTGATGAACGCATTGGCTGGACAGATGCCAGTACGGAAGAAGACCTTGGC
Source organism: uncultured Bacteroidales bacterium (assembly GCA_902802265.1). GTDB lineage: Bacteria > Bacteroidota > Bacteroidia > Bacteroidales > Bacteroidaceae > Minthosoma. The sequence goes on from CADCLN010000028.1 coordinate 28,176, forward strand.
ATCGCAACAGACAAGGCTCTCCGCAACCGTGGATATATGCGTGCTCCATACAGTTTCCGTGGACACCCCGACACACAGGATGAAGGAACATCGGGTGCTGGCAACTGCCGCACAGATGGCATTATCACACTGCGCAAATTGTTTGACCCCATGGTATTCAAACAGAGTGAAGATTACTGGTTCCGCTTCAAAAACATGATTTCGGATGACTCCGACCTGAAATGGCAGTTGGACTTCATCGAATTGGTTCCAGTGGACATTATCAATAATGACCAGTACGAAGAAGACTGGATGTAAGCATTTCATCCAAACATTAACCCTCAACATTTATTGACCGATTATGAAAATAAGTAAATATATAGGTTACACCATGGTGGCTGTAGGTATGCACACCGCAACATCTTGTTCTGACTGGAATGATTGGAACACTGTGCCATCGGATGTAAACATGGCGGCAGAAAGGACTCTGTGGGAGAACATTACAGAAAAGCCCGAGCTGCAGAACTTCAAGCAGATTCTGGAAAAGGTTGGTGCACAAGAGGTGTTCAATACAAACCGATATTATACGGTTTGGGCACCGACACTGACTAATTTTCAGCGAGACTCGATTCTGGCTCTTGACAGTGCCGTCATTGTGAATCAGTTTGTCAACAACCACATTGCTGAGTATAATCATCAAGCCTCGGGCATTGTTTCGGAACGAATCCATACGCTCAATGAGAAGTCGTACAGTTTCTCCGGAGAAAATGGCGTCTATAAATTTAATGATGTGGATGTCATCGAGAAAAATATTCCAAACAACAATGGTACGCTGCACATCTTGAGCAGCAAATCACCTTTCCTGCCTAATGCTTACCAAAACATCTGGATGGCTAACGATGTGGATTCACTTGCCAATTACTTCAAGAAATATGAATTAACAGTATTGGACGAAAGCAAATCCGTAGCAGGTCCGATGGTGAATGGTAAACAGACTTACATTGACTCAGTAATGGTGACATACAACTCTATGGCAAACAGCATCAGAGCAAAACTCGACTCGGAAGACTCTGTTTACACGTTCATCATGCCAAACAATGAAGCGTACAAGAAACTGTATGACAAGATTGCTTCGCTCTACACGTATGTAAATGGCATTCAGGCTCAAGATGTCATCACTTCGACTTCGGCATCGAGTTATACAACCCTGACTGCTCCATCTATAGACATGAGTTACCTAAAAGATTCGCTGATTCGCCGTCAGATTGTTAACAATTTGGTTTATAGTCACAACAACAAGTATAATGCCAAATTCTTTGACGGCATTGAATACAGCTATAAAGGAGCTGGTGTGCCAGAAGACACGATTGTTTCCACTTATCGCAATTGGTTCACTGATCCAGAAATGATTTTTGGCCCAGCACACATCAAGGAAAACATCAAACTCTCCAACGGTAAAGCTGTCGTCGTGGATTCCATGATGTTCAAGTCATGGGAAACATTCAATCCAGAAATCACGGTGCCAGGTATTAGCACTGTCCGCGCTTTATCGGGAACACCTTCTTTCGTCAGAGTAACTTACCCTGACAGTTCAAAAGTTGATTTGACAGATGGAAAACGTGTCATTTATGCACAAGTTGAGCCAACATCTTCTTTTGGAAAACCCGAAATGGATTTCTATCTGCCCAATGTGCTTTCTGGCACTTACCGCATCTATGCTGTCATTCCACCTGTGAACGTCAGCCTTGAAGATACGACTGCGGTAAAACCCAATTGGCTGAACTTCACGTTGAACTATTATAATCCCAAGACTGCAAAGTTGACAGATTATACGTTTACCAACAGCCGATTTGTCAGTGGCAGCGAAATCATCACTTACAGCGACAAGGGGAAGGAAGTGAAAACCGCTATCAAAGATACGGACTTCTTTAATGACACGACGAAGGTAGATACCCTCTTGCTCGGAGAATTCACATTCCCATGCTGCTACAAAGGCATCGGTGAGTATTATCCCAACATCAAAACAACAATATCTTCTTCGTTCAAAACATTGAAGTCTTCTGGACATCTGGATGCTTTTGACCGCACCATTCGCATTTGCGCCATCATCCTTCGTCCTGTTGAGTATGATAAATATCTTAAAGATGAAGAGTAAAACCATAAAAGCACGATGATTATGACAAAGTTTTTTGATAACATACAATGCCAGAGCCTACGCCTTTCCGTCTGTGCTCTTATGATTGCCTCTGCCACTGCTGTTTGTGCTCAAGACGAAGCTGAAGAGCAGGCTCCGACGCAGAAGCCTGCAAAGCGAGAGAAAGTGGAGAAGAAATATCCCACCGTGACACTGAAGGGAAACATTGTTGACCTTGGCACGAAGGCTCCACTTGCAGGTGTACAAATTCAAGCCTTAGGCAATAACAAATATACTGCCTTGAGCGACGAAGAGGGTAATTTTACCATTCAAGTGCCTAAGTTCGTCACTTCGCTCTATGTATTCTCACCAGAATACCTCAGCCAGCAGGTTGCCATCAATCCGAGTGACCCAGAAAGTGAAATCTGTATCAAGATGCTCAGCGACCAATTCGGAAAGATGTATGACAATAGTACGTCTTACACAGCATCGAAAAAGATTGGCATAGAATCGCACGACGCTACCATTGACGGTGACATCACCAAACAAATGAATGGAGATGTGCGTTCCATCACTCGTTCCGGTGCCATAGAAAACGGTGCTGCCATGTTCATTCGAGGACTTAACTCGCTGAATGCAAATGCGCAGCCTCTCATTGTGATTGACGGCATAGAACAAGACATGATGCTGGATCGTGGTGCATTGCATGACGGACAATTCATGAATGTGCTTGCCAACATTTCGCCGAGTGACATTGAAAGCGTAGAAGTGCTTAAGAATGCCACAGCTCTGTACGGTGCCCGTGGTGGCAATGGTGTGATTCTCATTAACACCAAACGAGGACACTCCATGGCAACCCGCATTGATGCCGACATCTATGCTGGGGTGCAGCTCATCCCTGCCCTGCCCACGATGATGAATGCAGCTCAATACCGCACGTATGCTACGGAAATGATTGGTTCCATCATGGAACAGCAAAATTATGCAAAGAGTATTTCGTTCAATTTCCTGAACGATGACCCTACGGGTTTTTATTACAATATGTATCATAACGACACAGATTGGACCAAAGAAGCTTACCGCAATGCCATTACCCAAAACTACAACATCAATGTGCAGGGTGGCGATGATGTGGGTATGTACAACTTGTCGTTGGGTTACAGGAAGTCACAAAACACAGCAAAGGAAAACGACTTTGACCGCATGAACATTCGTTTCAACACGGATATTGAAATAATCAAACAACTCAAGACCAAGTTTGACCTTTCTATTTCACGCACAAACAGCAATGTGTTTGACATGGCGATACCAGCCAACTTGACACAGGGTACCGTTACGTCACCAACCTTCCTTTCTCTCATCAAGTCTCCATTGGTGGCTCCTTATGAATATAATGCCATCATCAAGGATTATTCAAACATTCTGAGCAGCTACGACGACATCTTTGAGCAGCTTAACACAGTTCAAAGCGGTCTGGGACGTGCACAATCTCTGGCTAACCCCACGTCAATCCTTGAATACGGAAAAGGCGACAACAAAAACAAAAATGAAAACACGTATTTCAATGTGCTGCTGGCACCTACATTGGAAATCAACAAACATCTGAAATTGACAGAAACCATCAGCTACTCACTGACACGTAATTCTCAGCGTTATTTCCGTCCCAACACGGGTGTTCCAAGTTTCACCATTAGTGATCTCGGCACAGTGTATTCCAAGGTGATGTCTTTCCAAGCCAAGGAAAATAACATTGTTAGCAACACACGTATTGATTGGGAGCAGCTTTATGGTAGCCATTCCATCAAAGTCTTTGGTGGTTTCCGTTACAACCGATTCAAATATGATTGCACCTCGTTGGCTACAGAATACACAACGAATACAGGCAACGACAAGAACCCGACCCTTTCATCTACTTCAGGCTACCCCACTTCAACAGGTGCTGCTGATGTCTGGAAACAGATACAATGGTATGCAAATGCCGACTACAATTATCAAAACAGATTCTTTGCCACGGTATCACTCTTGGCTGAATCAAACAGCCGCTTCGGAGCTAACTCAGGTCAGAAGATTTTCGGTGTTGGGTGGGCTTTCTTCCCCAGCATTCAGGCTGGATGGATTCTGACCAATGAAAAATGGTTCAAGAAGAACAAAGGAGTGAATTATCTGCGTGTTAATGTAGGCTTCGATACCAGCGGAAATGACAACATTTCCAATTATGCCGCTCAAACATCCTATTCCTCTATACGTTACAACTACAATGCCATTGGTGCACAACTTACCAACATTGGTAACGATAATATCAAATGGGAGTTGACCAAGAAATTTAATGCTGGCGTTGAAGGAAACTTTATAGATAACCGCATTTCATTTGCATTCAATTACTACATCCACAATACCAACGACTTGCTTACGCTCAAGACGTTTGAAAATCCTATTGGCGGCATCAACCGTTATTGGACAAACGGTGGTTCGCTCCGCAACGAAGGATTTGAAACCACTGTCAGCTTCAAGCCTGTAGTCACAAAAGATTGGCACTTTGAAATCGGGGCTACTGTTGGTCACTACAAGAATAAAATCACGGCATTACCTGATGGAGACTACACATCTTCTATATATGGGAACAACAATATCCTCACAGCTGTGGGTCGTCCTGCAGGGCTTTTCTATGGATATGAAACAGCCGGAGTGTTTGCCAATGCCGACGAAGCAGCCAAATATGGGAAATCGCACGAAAACGTAAACCACCAGGCAACGACAAATCTATACATGATCAATGCCGCTGGCCAGAAAATCGATTTCCAGGCAGGCGATGTTCACTTTGTGGATCAAAATGCAGACGGTGTCATCAACGAAAGCGACAAGGTTGTCATTGGAGACCCCAATCCTGACATTTATGGAAACATTTTTGCTACGCTCAACTGGAAACGTCTTACATTTGGACTGAATTTCAGTTATAGTCTGGGCAATGACATTTACAATTATCAGCGTGCCATTCTCAATGCTGGCAGCAATTTCTATAATCAGCAAGTGGCAGAAACAAGCCATTGGCGTTACGAAGGTCAGCAGACCGACATCCCACGCCTCAATTACGGAGACCCGCTGGGCAACAACCGTTTCAGCGACCGTTGGATTGAAGATGGCAGTTACCTTCGCCTGAAGAACATCAATCTCACTTACAAAATTCCAGTGCCAACTTCTTGGTCATGGTTGCAAGGACTTTCTGTATGGGCAGAAGCACGCAATGTGTTCACACTTACAAAATATCTCGGTGCAGACCCAGAGTTTAGCATTGCCAATGGCGTGCTCTACCAAGGCATCGATGCTGGCAACCTGGCACAAGGCCGTCAGTTCCTCGTTGGTGTAAAAATTAACCTCTAAAAAACTTTTCCGAACATGAAAAATTATCATATAAAGAGCCAAAGCATTGCAACACTGTTTGCTTTCTTCATTCTTCATTCTTCATTCTTCATTCTTTCATCCTGTTCCGACATGATGGAAACGGATAGTGACCGACAAAGCATCGAACCAGAGTTGAACACCAAAACCGACTCCGTTTTCTATGCATTCGGTATTGCACAAGCCATGCAACAATTGGCCGACCAATATTTCTTTCAGGGAGAAATGCGAGGAGAACTTGTCACCACCACAGACAAAACGGACATCAACCTGCGTCAGTTAGCTAATTTCAGTGCAGACATAACCAACAAGTATGACAGCGCTTACGTCTATTATCGCGTCATCAACAATTGTAACTACTACTTGGCTCATCGTGACACAACCTTGCTTACCGGCTCGACGGATGTTACCCGCCGTGAATATGCAGCAGTAAAGGCTTACCGTGCATGGGCTTACCTACAATTAGCACGTAATTACGGCAAAGTGCCATTCTTCACAGAACCATTGACCACCATCTCTCAGATCGACGACAACAAATTTCCAGAATACGGCATCGAGGAAATTGCCGCTAATCTGTGCCCAGACCTTGAAACCTATTCAGGAACTTCCGTTCCCAACTATGGTACAAGCATCTCCTGTGGTTTCACAAACTTTGGACTGTCAAAAACAATGGACACACGCAAATGTTTCATCCCTGTAAATGTCATTTTGGGCGATCTTTATCTTGAAACGGGTCAATACCAGAAAGCCATCAACAGCTATGTCACCTATCTCACAACAGAAGAAGTCAGATCGCCCTCAGTCATTGCGCCATTTAAACTCCGCAATAAAGAAGACCAAAACCCAACCAACATGAGAGGTGTCATTGCCAGCAGTCCAAACTACGGCGACATCTATAATAATAATAATGTGACAGACATTGTCACTTACATCCCCATGTCAGTAAGCAGAGTGCGCGGTACTACGACCAACGTGCCCAACACATTTGGCTATGACTATTATGCACTCACAACTGCTGCTTGCTGGAAAGAAGACATCCAGCTGCTGCCATCAGAAGCTTACAACACACTTACCGAAGACCTTACTTACTATTATTACGAGAATGTGCTCGGTGGCACCCCAAACCGTGACGTAACTTCTGGTCCATACGGCGACATGCGTTCTTTAGCCATTATGCACACACGACAGCAAGCTTCAAATCTTCAGACCGATGACGAAGAAGATCTGCAGTGGATTGACAAATTCCAAAGCGGCAACATCATCCTCTATCGAATTTCGACCATTTACCTGCACCTTTGTGAAGCACTTAACCGCGCAGGACTGCCCGATGCCGCATTTGCTTTCTTAAAAGAAGGTATCAACAGCAATGACACGATCCAGGCCAATACTTGGCTTTCAGAGGCAGGCAAACAATTCTTCCGCACCACGTTCCTCAATGAAAAGAACGGGGAAATCTTCTACAATAATTCACAACCAATCCACCAAAGAGGTTGCGGCGTAACCAGCGACAGACAATACCCTGGTGCACAAGGCGCATCACCCTATCAGTTTGCCACAGAAATTGGAAACAAATTAAAGAAACTGGCAGAAAACGCAGCACTTTATCCTGGACTGGCAAGCAGAGTTACCGCTAATGCAACAACAAAAGCAGACACCATCATGGCGATGGAAGAATTACTTTGCGATGAAGAAGCCATGGAATTCTGTTTTGAAGGCTCACGATGGTACGACCTCATGCGTTTTGCTAAACATAAAAATCGCGCCGGATTGCAAGGAAATGCATGGCTGGCAGATAAACTAAAAGCAAATGCACCCACCAAAGCACTCACTGATGAACAAAATTGGTACCTTCCATTCAAAAAATAGCCTCTGAACATGATTTTTTAATCAAAAATACTGCAAAATGCATTTTTTTCGTGTTTTTTTTCGATTTTTTCTCAAAAGTATTTTAGGAATTTCAAAAAATAACACTAAATTTGCGCCCAAATCCCGAAATGGGAACAAAAAATCATAACCCAACACCATGTTCGGTGTTATGTTGCACCGCGACAACAATCAAAAACCATATTTGAAATGTTGAAGCCTTGCGACACAAAAACAAAGTAAGAGAAATTTCTATACAACTAATTTATTAACCAATTAACAAACCTTATGAAGAAATTATTACTTTCACTTGTAGCTGTTCTCGCGACTTCCACATCATTCGCATACGAAGTTGACGATTACCTCTACACAAAAGATGCAAAATTCAAAGTCATCAGCAATGATGGCATTGGTGCATTGAACACCTGGAATGGCGCAGATGACGTTGACGTTTGGTCTGTATATACAGGCGAAGATGCAACAGACAACTGCCTGAAAAGCCTTGATGGCGGTGAAGGGGCAACATTACTTTTTACAAATAAAGAACTTGCTTATGGTTCTAAGTATGTCTTTACACTGAAAATCAAAGGCGTTGCAGTCACTACATCTTCCATTACAGCGGGAGCGCAGAACGAAATCAACGCTTTCGTTACAACAACACCTTCTGCAGACGGTGTTATTGCAGGCACAGCAAACACTGACTATATTCAGGTAGCTTCTACTGCAAACATTCTTAATGATGAATGGACAGAAATTTCATTCTCATACGAAAATGCCGACACCCTTTTTGCTGAAGATGCAACTCGTTACCTCAACATTACACTGGGACGTCTCACGACAGGAACAGTTATTGCTGATGCACAGATTTGCGAAGTAATCTCCGTGTTCGACACACGTATCACTGACCGCAAAATTGAGTTCATCAATAAAATCCTCTCTGACGAGAATTTCAGTGGCGGCGATTCAGAAGAAGTTGAACAATGGCTGGAAATGTATGCTGAAATGGTAGAGGAAGGTGCTACAGATGACATTTCTGAAATGGAAGGCTTTGTCGAAACACTCGATGATGCTTTGGCTGCTTTCATGGATGAATCATCAAGTGACCTTTCTGGTGAATTTCAGTTTATAGATATCTTCAGCATGGGTCGCTATAACCGTGGTGGTATTAGTAATGCTCAAGTTATTGGTGGACTCAAATTTTATGGTGATAACTGGCTACACTCCTGGGGTAAAAATGCAGATGGCAAATATGATGAAAGTTTAAGTACATATTATCTTGCAAAGCAGATTCAAGGTACTTATGAAAATAATGCAGGTGCTGTTGCACTTTACAACACCACTTTACCCGAAGGCAAGTATTATATTGCAGCTGAAATGAGAAACGCAAATTGTGACAAGAACTATAACTTAACATTTACACTTGAAAAGGCTGTAAAAGCTTTCGTCGGTTCAGATACAATAGAGTTGGGCACCATTGTTGGCGAAGATTTCCAGAAATTCTATTATGTAGGTGAATATAAAGGCGGAGAAGCATTTGAAGGTGGTTTCTGGTGGGAAGGTACAACTGCCGGATCTACTTTCCAGATTCAGAATTTTGAAATCCGCTCAATAAATGAAGGAGGTGAATCAGTAGAAGAAAAGATTGAACGTCAGAAAATAGTAAATGATTTCCTCAATCAATGGAATGCTGCCACTTCTCAACGTAATGCTTTGCTCCAAAAGCAAGCTGATAAAGAAACTTATCCTTGGGAACAAGATTCTATTCAGAACGCACTTAATACTTGGGATCCATACTATCAGAAAGTTCTCGCAGACGGTTGGGTAGATGCAGAAGGCAACGTAGCAGGCAAGTCTGTTGTATCAAACGATCAACTGATTGAATGGACAAAATACCAAGGTGTAGAACTCTTCAATGAAGAAGGTACACAATTGGAATTCCAGTTGGTTCGTAATTTCCAGTGGGCAAACAACTTTGTTGCTGAACAGAATCAGCCAGTCGCTGACCTGAAAGCAAAGATTGCAGAAGCAAAGACCATCAAAGCTAATCCAGACTTTGCAAGTGGTGACTTTAGTGACTTCGATTCTATTTTGGAAGCAGCTGAAGAAATGATTGCAAACATCAGTGATGTAAATCAGGGAGAAGAATTCAAAGCAACAACACAAGCACTTGACGATGTAATCAAGGAATTCCTCGACGGTTTTGCATCCTACAAGTATCCATTAGCTTTGAACGTTATCAACGGTGATTTCCAAGACGTTTCTGGCAGATCAAAAAGTTCGGATGGTTATCGTACAAGAGGTGGACAGGTTGACGAATGGAACGGATGGACATACTATTCAAACGTTGGAGATGAATATTTCCGTATCAATGATGCTGGCACAAATGCAGACGGTGAATATATCTTTGAAGGTCACAACCGTGCAGGAATGTGGCGTGGTTGGTCTGGTAACCCATGCGGTTCTGCAACACAGGAAATCACAGTTTCAAAGCCAGGTATGTATGTATTCAGATGTCAGGCATATTGCATTGGTGATGGTGACTCTAAGAAAATCCTTGCTGGTGTACGCAAAATCAACATTGAAACTGAAACTCAATACATCGAAGATGAAGAGGGCGAATGGGTTGAAGAAGAAGTTGAAATTTCTCGTGATACCATTTATATGTCAGGCGTAAAACTCATCTTCGGTTCAACAGCTGCAGAAAAGCTCGATTCTCTTGAAATTTGGACACAAGGTGAAGGTGACAGCGGAAACTACACTCCACAATGGTTTACAATGGAATACGACAAGAAGACTGCTGGCGAAGAAGTCATCAAGTTCGGTCTTGACGGATTTACAATACAAGAATATGCAAATGCAGGTATTTACCAATATGGTCCTAATGCTTACGGCATCGGCTCTGTAACAGTTAGCTACGGTGGTGCAACCGATAAATATCTTGAAGACAAGAAGAAGGCAGAAGAAGAAGCTACGAAAGTTACATTAGCAGATATCACAGACCTCATTGACAAATATCTTGACGGTGTAGCGGGTATCACAGTTGAAACCATCACCAGTCTCATTGACAAATATCTTGCTCAATAAAACAAATTAAAATAATTCAATTAACAACAATTCATTTATTATTAACCCTGTTTCCCGTCCGTCAAAAGACGGGAAACACAAAAAACAAATTAAAAACATTATGAAAAAGATTTTTTCTACTCTCTTCGTCCTGTTCGCAGGAATGACAGCATTCGCTCAGACTCTTTCAGTTGATGACG
>CADCLN010000029.1 GCA_902802265.1 uncultured Bacteroidales bacterium
GTTCTACAACGCGGTTTTGGCATCTTGCCGAGGCTAACTGGCTGAAAATCTAATGCAACTTTTTTGAAAAAAGTTCAAAGCGTCAAAGTTGGGTTAATCTATATATACAAGGGACTATTAAAAAAGCTCTACAACATTTGCAACAAAGTTAAAGCTGCGAACTACGGACTGAACCACGGATTTCGCAAATTACGCAGATTTTGCAATAACAAATTAACGAATCCTTAACTCGACGAAGTCAAATGGACGAATACTGGGGACAACGGATTGGTTTTCTTGATGCCACCTCTGGCAGAGGGAAATCCGTTTAATCCATTCAATCCGTTGTTTTTTAAGAAAAATACACAAACCCGTTGTACAATCCGCTGCCACGAATGTTGCAAATGTTGCAGGCATTTTTTTGGGGGGTCATTTGTTCAGTTTCCAGCTGAAGCCATCCTTTGTGTCCTTTACCTCAAAGCCAAGGGCTGCGAGGTTGTCACGAATGTGGTCGCTGGTGGCCCAGTCTTTGTTTTGCTTGGCTTTCATGCGCTGTTCAAGAAGCATATCCACAACTTTTCCGAAGGCTTCTTCACGGGCGGCGTTGGATCCGCCTGTGGCTTTGGCTGCACGCAGTCCAAGCAGATCGAATGTCCACAGCGAGAAGGTGTGACGGAGTTCCTCCAATGTCTCGGCACTGATGGTTTCTTTCTTGTCGGCAAGGCTGTTGATGATGCGGCTCGCCTCGAACAGGTTGCTGATGACGATGGGGGTGTTGAAATCGTCGCACATGGCATCGTAGCATTTCTGCTGAAGTTCCTTGATGGCGGTCATCCCGATGGTGGGGTGTTCGTCGTGGGAAGACGTCAGCTGCCCTAACGTCTGCCATGCATCCATCAGTCTTTCCAACCCCTTTTCGGCTGCTTGAAGGGCTTCGTTGGAGAAGTCAATTGTGGAGCGATAGTGGGCTTGCAGGATGAAGAAACGTATGGTCATGGGGCTGTAGGCCTGCGTGAGCTGGGAGTGGTCGCCGCTGAAGAATTGGGGCAGGGTGATGAAGTTGCCGAGCGATTTGCCCATCTTCTGTCCGTTGATGGTAATCATGTTGTTGTGTATCCAGTATTTCACCATCTGGTCGCCCTGGCTTGCTACGGCCTGTGCGATTTCACATTCGTGGTGGGGGAAGATGAGGTCCATGCCGCCGCCGTGGATGTCAAAGTGGCTGCCCAAGTATTTTCGGCCCATCGCTGTACATTCACAGTGCCAGCCAGGGAAGCCGTCGCTCCAGGGGCTGGGCCAGCGCATGATGTGTTCGGGCTGGGCGGCTTTCCACAGGGCGAAGTCTGCCTGGTTCTTTTTCTCGCCTACGCCTGCCAGTTCACGGCTGGCGTCTTTGGTATTCTCCAGAGATCGGCCCGAGAGAATGCCGTAGTGGTATTTCTTATCGTAGGCTTCGACGTCGAAGTAGATGGACCCGTTGCTTTCATAGGCGAAGCCGCCAGCAAGGATTTCCTTGACAAGCTGAATCTGCTCGATGATGTGTCCTGTGGCGTGGGGTTCGATGCTGGGTGGCAGACAGCCGAGGGCTGTCATGGCGTCGTGGAAGCGGTTGGTGTAATATTGTGCCACCTCCATGGGTTCCAGTTCTTCCAGCCGTGCTTTCTTGGCAATCTTGTCTTCGCCTTCGTCAGCATCGTGTTCCAGATGTCCCACGTCGGTGATGTTGCGCACGTAGCGCACTTTGTAGCCCATATGCTTCAGGAAGCGGAAAACGATGTCAAAGGTGATGGCTGGGCGTGCGTGGCCGAGGTGTGCATCGCCATATACGGTGGGGCCGCAGACGTACATTCCTACGTGGGGTGCGTGGAGCGGCTTGAATACTTCTTTCTGTCGTGTCAGTGTGTTGTAAACATAAAGTGCTTGTTCCATGTTTTTTGCAGTTTTACGGTTTTGAGACGGCAAAGGTAAGAATAATTTACCATTTACCATTTACCATTTACCATTTTTTTCACCACAGATTACAGATTTCATGGATTTTCAATCCAAAAACGATTTGAACGATTCAACCGCAGTCGCGGATTTAAAAAAAACAAAGAAAAAACAAGAAAAAACAATTTGTTTACTTGCATTATAATGGGTTATCTTTTGTTTTGGGGGAACCGCCGCAGGCGTAAAACAGCGTGGTAAGGAATGTTTGTTGTTTTTATGAAAAAAACGTTAGTAGAGGGTTTCCAAAATGAAAGCGTAGTGGTGGGGTGCATTGCCATCGATGGTGTATTGGGGGAGGGTGCGTTTACCCCAGGTGTCGGTGCCGCCCACGCCGTGAACGTTGAGGTCGATGTTCAGATTGACGAATTTGCCACGGGGAATTTCGTCGGCATGACGCACACCGAGGTTTTCTTCGCCATAGTCCCAGGCTCGGATGCAGAGAGGCTGACAGCCCAAGACACAGAGGGTGGTACTGGGGGACGAGAGTTGGAACCAGCGCACATCGCAACGGTTGCCGTTGTCCTGCGGATGGATGTATTCGGTTTGGTATTCCGACAGCGGCATGGTGTATTCGCCCAGAAAGGCTGAGCGTTTGCGGTCGGGGTAGTTTTCCCAGGGGCCACGACCATAGTAATGGACCTGGGTGTAGTCGGCGGGCAGACGCATACGCATACCGAATTTTGGCATCAGCGGGATGTCGGTTGCCACAGGACGATAGTCCATTTCAACCTTGATGCGTCCTGCATGGATGAAAGTGTAGGTCAGCGTGAGGTCGGCACCTACGGGCAGCGACATTTCTATGGTCACGGTATTCTTCGCGGCATGGATGGTTTTCACGGTGCGGTTAGCGGCTGCGTCCTGCCATGGTGCCGACCGACGTGCAAAGCCTGCTGCGTTTTGGTTGTCGTTTTCGGGCTTCCAGAAGTATGGTTCCAGAGGGGCTTTCAGCAGTTGCCGACTGCCCATAAGCCATGAGGAGAGGGCACCCGTGTTGTCGATGAAGAAGGTGGCGGTGTCGGCGATGACGGTGATGCCTTGCGCCGTCTGCCTGACCACGGGAATGCTTTGGCTCAGAGCATCGGCAGCGGGAAGAAGGGGAAAGATGTAGGGGTAAAGGACGAACTGTTCACGGGCTACGGTGAAGCCTGCTTTTGCCCACGGTGTGTCGTGGCGTAAAAGGGCAGAAACGTTGAGCAGGGTTTCTGTGCCATAGCGTAGGGTGTCGAATGTGATGTCGTATTCGTCGGGAGCCGTGAAGTTGTCTCGGTTGATGATGCGAATGTCGCTGCCATCTTTCACGAAAGTAAGGGGCTGATAGACATGCTGCACCTCATAGTAATGGGGATGAGGTGTGCGGTCGGGAGCCAGGAGCCCGTTGAGGCAAAAGGGACCGTCGTTGGGTTTATCGCCGAAATCGCCGCCGTATAAAAATGATTGTCCGCTTAACAATCCCTGGTCCACCCAATCCCACACGGCTGCACCGCAAATGGATGAGTCAGCATAGATAACGTCCCAGTATTCCTGCAGATTGCCTACGGAGTTGCCCATGGCATGGGCATATTCACGCATCATGAAGGGTTTGTCGGTGACATTTCTGGCGTTCTGGCGCAGTTGGTCGGGATAGAGGTAGCTGTCATCCCAAATGGCTGAGTAGCGGCGGTCGCTGTCATAGAAGGGGGGACGTGTAGTGTCAAGCGACTTTACCTTACGATACATGGCTTCGATGTTGGGTCCTACTCCACCCTCGTTGCCAAGACTCCAGAGGATGACACAGGGGTGGTTGAAGTCGCGCTTCACCAGCGATTCGGCACGGTCAACATGGGCTTGCCGCCAAGCTGGATCTTCGCCCATTTCGTGGTTGGCATAGCCGTAGCCGTGGGTTTCGTGGTTGGCTTCGTCCATGAGGTAAATGCCCCAGCGGTCGCAAAGTTCGTAAAGGTATTCACGGTCGGGATAGTGTGAGGTTCGCAGAAAATTGACGTTTGCCTGCTTCATCAGTCGGATATCCTGTTCGTAGGTGGCATTGTCCACATAGCGACCAGTCTTGGGGTGGTGGTCGTGACGGTTTACACCACGCAGTTTCACGTTTTTGCCGTTAATTTTAAAGACTTCGCCGACAATCTCCACCCGCTTCACGCCCAGATGGTAATCGAAATGTTCAACGACAGCGCCTTGTTTGTCGCGGAGTTCTACACTGAAGGGGTAGAGGTTGGGCTTTTCGGCTGACCACAAACGGGGGTTGGACAGCTCATAGCTTAAAAGCACGGTAGCGGTGTCTTGGACGGCAAGACGTTTCACGTTGCTTTTGATTTCCTGATCATCGAACAGGAGGACTGCCTGCACATCTTTCGCCACTTTTTTGCCGACATTGCAGAGACTGACAGCGGCCTTAACGGTGGCTTTTGCATAGTCGGCGGATGGTTCGGCGGTCACTTGATAATCACAGATATGCACCAATGGACGCACCCATAGCTGCACACTGCGAAAGATGCCCGAAAGTCGCCACATGTCTTGGTCTTCAAGATAACTGCCGTCGCTCCAGCGATAGACTTCCACAGCAAGTTTGTTCTTACCTGGACGCAGGTATTTTGTCACATCAAATTCGGCAGGAGACATAGAGTTTTGACTGTAGCCCACCTGCTGTCCGTTTACCCAAAGGTACATGGCAGAGTGAACTCCACCGAAATGAAGAATCAGGTTTTTCAACATCATTTCCTTGGTGACATCTACAAATGTAACATAGGAACCGACAGGGTTGCGGTTGTCGTAAGCTGTCCAGTCATGGGGTGGTTCGGTGGTCACACTGGGACGGTTTTTCACGAAGGGGTAATTTATGTTGGTATAAATGGGTGTACCGTAACCCTGTGTCTGCCAATTGCCTGGGACTGCTATTTTCTTCCACTGGCTCACGTCGAAATCTTCACGGTAGAAGTTGACAGGACGTTCTTCGGGGTTTCGGCTCCAATGGAAAAACCATTGTCCATCGAGCGAATGGATTTCAGAACAATCTTGCTCACGAGATGGCAGTTGCAGGGTTGCATGATAGGGCAATTTATTGATACCCAAAACGGCAGGATTTTCCCAGTCGTTGATGTTTTGTGCCTGTGCTGTCAATGTTAAAACGGCAACAGACAGGATGATCCCCAATCTCTTCATGGAATTATTTTTTTGATGGTGTAAGTTCCTGAGGTGTAGTCTTTCGCTTTGCATTCGCCAGGGAGGGTCACAGTGGCTGTGGCTCCCCTTGGGATGGTGAATGTCCAAATCCATTCGTCACCTTTATATCGCCAATGGCTCTTAATGACACCTGCTGCAGAAGGATAGGTGGCATTGAGATACCCCAAACGACGGTCTGGGATGGGGTGCATGATGATGTGCTTGAAACCTGGAGCGGATGTGTCGGCAGCAATGCCTGCACAGGTTTGCCATATCCACTGACATACGGCGCCATAAGCATAGTGGTTAAAACTGTTCATGCCTTTGGGTCCCATGCCTGACTCTTTCATATAGCTGTTCCAACGTTCCCAGATGGTAGTGGCACCATTATCGACAGAGTAGAGCCAACTGGGGTTTTTGCGCTGGAAAAGCAGGGTATATGCCACGTCGGTCATTCCGTTGGCTGTCAGCGTTGGCATCAGTATGGAAGTGCCTAAGAAGCCCGTTTGCAAACAGTCGTCGTGTTGACGGAAGTTTTCACGCAGACGCTCTATCATGTTGGCTTTTGCTTCGCCGGAAAGTAAACCGTTGTACAGGGCAAAGAGGGCGGGAGTCTGCATCGTGTTGAGAATGTATGTTTTGAATGTTCCGTCGGCATTGAGAAACCGTTCACGCAAATATTGCTTTGCCTCTGTCAGCATCCCTGCATATTCATTGGCATTCCTGCCTGTGGCAGCAGCCATATCTCGCATCATGGCAGCATTGATAGCCCAATAGGAAGCACTCAGGTAGTTCCAGTAAACAATTGTTTCGGGCAACGGGTTTCCATCCTTAAAAGCACTGCCACCACAAGTCTCCAAAGGTTCGTAACTCAGCCAGTCACCCCACTGGTAGTTGCCATTTTCATTAATCAGTGTCGTGTGGTCATACTTTGTTTGATGGATGTGTTCCATGTAGCGTTTCATCGACTCCCAACTTTCTTCAATAATCGAAACATCACCAAACTGTTTCCACACCGTCCACGGCACAATGATGCCTGCATCCGACCAACCCAGTCGCATATATTCTTGCACCCCCGATCCATATTGTCCTGGTGGCGAAACACTGGGATAACCACCTTCTGGATTCTGTGAATCACGCAGATCGTGTAGCCATTTGTGGAAAAAACGGTCGGTGTTGGCAAAATAAGTACCTGTTTCACAAAAAACTTGTGTATCCGCCGTCCAACCTAATCGCTCGTTGCGCTGCGGACAATCTGTGGGTACACTCAGGTAGTTGGAGCGCATACCCCACACAGTATTTGAAATGAGTTGGTTAATCAGGTCGTTGCCTGTGGTGATATGTCCTGTCTCCATTTCAGAAGTAATGGAACTTACAGGCACTGACTGAATCTGTTCAATGACCACCTCGTCGGTGGCGGTGATGTCAAGATAGCGATAGCCAAAAAAGGTGCAGCGGGGTGTGTATTCCACGACTTTCTTGCTGTTAGCAAAAGTATAATCCAATCGGATGCTTTTCTCATGAATACGAAGATTGCGACGGTGGATGCTCCCTTCCGGACCATCCATACCACGGCTTTTGGCACCATTGCCGTCATTCAGCAACTCGGCTGGCAAACAACTGAGGTGTGTACCTTCTGGAGCATTAAAACGGAAAGCAGGGACAGCTGCGCAGTTTTGGCCAAAATCCAAAACCAGATGTTCACCAGGACGAAGGGTCATAGGTTTGCCGTGGGCATATTCACGGTCAATGACGATTTTGCCATAATCCTTGTCGGTAGCACCTTCTGTCTTTGAATAGACATAGGCTCGTTTAGGGTTCAATGCCTGTTTGTGCAAATGATAAACCTCAGCACCATTTTCTGGCACAATGACGCCTTTATACTCCGTGCTGATTGCCGGCTCAGAAAGCATAGAAAAAGAATCAGAGACAGGAGAGGGAACACGGGCGTCGTATTCTTCACCATCGAAGATTGCTGCATGTTTTACAGGACCAGCAATGCCAGCCTTCCAATGTTTTGTGTTTGTGCCATATCGACGAGTGCTGCCATCGGCAAAAGTCAGTTCCAGCACTCCACGGAAAGCGCATTTCTGTCCGTACATTCCATTCGATCCGCTGGGAGTGATAATCTTATCTGCCCACCAACCTGGTGTTACTTGTGCTGCCAACCTATTGGCCCCGCCCTTTTTCTTCACAAAAACATTCGTAATGTCGTAAGTAAACAAGTACTTTGTACGGCTGTGGTGTGAAAAGCCTGGTCGCAGAACTTCATGACCGATGCGATTACCGTTCACATACAGTTCGTTCACCCCTAAACTGGTGGTCATCCACAGCGCTTTGATGACTTTTTGCTCGTTCACAATGTCAGCCACAAACCAGTTGGATCCATCGGCTGCACGTGTTTCTTCATGTACTCGACCTTTCATTTCTGGTGCATCAGCAACACAAATCCACTCCGACCCACTCCATGCTTCGTCGGGCAGAGCTGCGGTCAAGGGAACACGCTTCTGAGCCGACACAGGAAATGTGCAGAAAGCACCCAGCAATAAAAACAAGAACAATGTTTTTTTCATCTTGCAATCTTATTTTTGCATCTTTGTTCCGAGTGGTTCAGAGAGGCTAAACTCACACCCGCAATACTGCTGATTATAAAAACCATTCTCCTTCAACAATTCATTGCGGCGTTGCTGAAGACCTCCTTTTCGCCAATTGCGGCCATTAAAACAAATGCCGCCGCCCACTTGTTCCACAGCCCACAGACCCGCAGCATTGATTTGCTCCAGCGACTTCCAGCGACTGCTTGCCAACGTCGTCGTAAACTCATCAAAACCCAACTCCCTGCACTTCTCCGCAGCACGCAACAACCGATACTTGAAGCACATCAGACAGCGGCTGCCTCGCTCTGGCTCATTCTCCAGACCACGCACCCACTCCAACCAAGCCTTATGGTCATAGTCTTCATCCATGATGTCCAGCCCCAACTTCACAGCATACATTGTACATTCATTCTTTCGAATCAGATATTCCTCTTCAGGATAAATGTTCGGATTACAGTAAAACAACGTAGGGCGCACACCATTTGCCAACATCCATTCGATGATGGCACTGGAACAAGGTGCACAGCAACAATGCAACAAAACCTGCTTCATGGTTGGCAATCCGTCAAATCATCGTCAATAAACGCAATCAGCCTTTCCACGGCATGGGCTTCGGGGATGTTTTTTTCTATACACCGCTTGCCTTTGTAAAGGCTGATTTTGCCCACACCTGCACCCACATAGCCATAGTCGGCATCTGCCATTTCACCAGGGCCGTTGACAATGCACCCCATGATGCCAATTTTCAACGTAGAGAAACGGGAATCGGTAGCAGACTTCTCCTTTATCGCCCTCTTGATGCGGGCAATGGTTTCTTCCAGATTATATAAGGTACGACCACAACCTGGACAGGAAATATACTCAGTCTTGGTAAACTTGATGCGAGCAGCTTGCAAGATGGCATCAGCAAGATCTGCCAGCTGTTCAGAGTCGAATCCATCGGAAAGAAGCGTCAGTTTATGCGCCAAGCCATCGATAAAGATAGCACCGGCCGTCATGGCAGCTTTCAATTGCAAATCTTCCAAACTATCGGCTTGCAGACGGAGTGTAACCGTGTCGCCCTGGATATGGGCTGTAGCTTCTGCTCTCAAAGCGGCACATTCGGGGATGAGTTCCACGAGCCGACGCGCCACAGGTATTTCGTGTTCAGGAGCTTCAGAGAGGCTGACACGGATCGTGTCGCCGATACCTTCGCAGAGCAAAGCGCCGATACCCACAGCACTCTTGATGCGTCCGTCTTCGCCATCGCCAGCTTCAGTAACTCCCAGATGAAGCGGAAATGCCATGCCTTCAGCATCCATCTGACGAACCAACAAACGGACTGTTCGAACCATTACCACACAGTTACTGGCTTTTATGCTGATGACAACGTCCGTAAAATGTTCACGCACGCAGATACGCAAAAACTCCATGCAAGATTCTACCATGCCTTCGGGCGTATCGCCATAGCGCGACATGATACGGTCGCTGAGCGAACCATGGTTCACACCAATACGAATAGCGGTGTGGTGCTTTTTGCATATATTCAAGAAAGGAACAAAACGCTCGTCTATTTTCTTGATTTCATCGGCATACTCCTGGTCCGTATATTCCAATTTCTTGAAAGTGCGGGCAGGGTCAACATAGTTGCCTGGATTGATGCGCACCTTCTCACAAATCGTAGCAGCCGTATCAGCAACAGAAGCATTAAAATGCACGTCGGCCACCAAAGGAGCCTGATAGCCAGCCTGTCGCAACTGCTCCTTAATACATTTCATATTGGCTGCTTCCCGCTGTCCCTGTGTGGTGAAACGAACCAGTTCACCACCTGCAGCGATGATGCGTTGGGCTTGCGCCACACTGCCAGTAGTATCCATCGTGGAGGTGTTGGCCATAGACTGGATGCGGATGGGATTATCCCCACCCAACAGCAAGTTACCCACTCGTACTTCTGTTGATTTCCTTCTTTTATAACTCATGATGACTAACTTTTAATAATTAAACCTTCAGCACTTAAATTTGAACACCACCTCCTTAAGTTCCTCATTGGCTTTCTCTACCTTTCCCCTGAGACCCTGTTTGTAGGCAGCGAACCTATCTGCCAAAGCGTCATCGGAGAGGGCAAGCATCTGCACAGCAAGGATGGCAGCATTCAGGGCGCCATTGATAGCAACGGTGGCAACGGGAATGCCTGGAGGCATTTGGAGCATGGAAAAGACCGCATCGATACCGTCGAGAACACTTCCCTTGACAGGTACACCGATGACGGGCAGGGTTGTGCTGGCAGCAATGACACCTGGCAGCGCGGCAGCCATGCCTGCTCCGGCAATGATCACCTTGATGCCTCGCGCCCTTGCACCCTTGGCAAAAGCTTCGACTGCATCAGGTGTACGGTGGGCAGAAAGTGCGTTGATCTCGAAAGGAATCCCCATTTCATCGAGAAAAATTGCTGCTTTCTCCATGACTGGCAGGTCGCTGGTGCTCCCCATGATGATTGAAACGATTGGTTGCATAATTTTATGGTTTTACGGTTTTGCGAAAATGAGACTCACTCAAAATGTAAAAAAAAGAATCGATATGAAGGCACAAAAGAAACCGATGGCAAACCCCACAAGCACTTGGCTGAGGGTATGCTGACGCAGGATGATGCGGCTGGTGCCAAGAGCGCCACTGAGCAAAACAAGTCCACATACGGGCCAAAGAGGATTGTAGAAAAACAGCAAGCTGAAAGCGACGAGTGCTCCGACTAGTCCACCCATCCCGACCATGTGTGTGCTGACCTTCCACCACGCATTAAGTACCACACAGATAACCTGAGAAATAAAGGCTGCCATGACGATGCCACGGATGAACATGGCAACATTCATCTTCGACATCAACACCAGACACACGGTATAGCTGATGATGGTGAGCAAATAAGGCATGTGGCGATGCTCACGATGGGACAGTTGCCAGTGAGACCAACGCATCAGCATACGGAACACGTTGATTCCAAGCCGTGGAATGAACACCGTAAAGAGGTACACCATACAGATAATGAACAATTTGTACTTAAGGGGCAGCAACTGCAGGTAGCTAAAGAAGAACAGTCCTATCAAAATCCAAATAGGAGCATAGAAGGGCGAAAACACAGCCGAAAGCGTGCGGGCTATCTGCATCAAACGTTTATCATTCATATACTAAGACGGTGTTGCATGGGAGGAATGCCTATTTCATCACGGTATTTTGCTACTGTGCGGCGTTTTATGTTAATACCCATTTTTGCAAGAAGCGACGAAAGCTGCTGGTCACTCAATGGGTGAGCCTTGTCTTCAGCGGCCACCAATCGGCTGATGGCATCATGGGCTTTGGCGGCATCCACCGACTCACCTTTAGCATTCGAGCGGGGATGCTTAAAGAAATAGCTCAAGGGGTACATCCTGCCATCAAGCAGACAATATTTGCTGTTGCGCACCCGCGAAACAGTAGAGATATCATAACCCGCCTGTTTAGCCACATCTTTAAGAATGAGTGGCTTCAAATCATTAGGGTCTTGACTGAGAAAGAACGGCCGCTGCATCAGGACAATCGCATTCATGGTGCGCAGCAGGGTTTCCTGCCGTTGGCGGATGGCCTCAATGAAAAGACGTGCAGCATCCACTTTCGGGCGAGTATAAGCTACAAACTCCTGTTCGTCACGAGTCAGTTTGCGCTGAGTCGTTTCGTAGGTCTTCAATTGCTTCACGTATTCTCGGCTGACACGAAGTTTCGGCAAGTCTCCCCTATTCAACTGCACGTTGATTTCGCCATTCAAGTCGGTTTCAACGATAAAATCGGGGATGGCTGTCTGCACCCTGTCTTTGGCAGATTCAGTGAGCGAGAGTCCTGGATGAAGGTTGAGTTTCTTCAGTTCATCGAAAATCAAGCGAAGACGTGCCGTAGAGACATTCAACACTGTTTTCAATTTCTCTACATTATTATTAACAAAGAGGTCGTAGTGGTCTGCTATCATGCGGCGACCATCTTCCAGCAGAAAATATTTGTCACCCAGCAAGTGATCCTTGTCATTCATCTTCCGGTCAATTTGCAGGAGCAGACATTCCCGTGTATCACGAGCTCCGATGCCAGGTGGGTCAAATTGCTGCAGAATGCCAAGTGCCTGCTCCAACTCCATTTCATCGGTTTCAATGTTATGGTGGAACATCATTTCATCGGCAATTCGGGGGAGCGGTGTGTCAAGATAACCATTGTCGTTGAGCGAACCGATAAGGTACTCCACCAGTTCCCGCTGATGGTCGGTCAGGTCGAAATCCACTAGCTGGTTCATCAGATCATCTACAAAAGTGACCGTTTCGCCGAGGGGGCGTTCTTGCCTGTCGTTATCAAAGCGCTGCTGAAAGGCTGGCAGGTCATCATTGTCCAGATATTCCTCCATAAAAGCCATCCGTTCCTCCATTTCATCGACACTCCCATCGCCTACTTCATCGGCACTATCGGCAACAGGTTCATCATTTCCGTCGAAAGTGTCCGCCTCGCCACAATCGCCTGTTTCCAAGGCAAAATTCACGATGGATTCGTCTTTCACCCTTTGCTCCAGCTCCAGCACAGAAAGCTCCAGCAGCCTCGTAGTCATAAGCTGCAGAGGTGAAAGTCGCTGAAGTTGTGCTTCAGACTGCACTTGATATTGTCCCTGTTGTTGTGGCATGGATACTTTTATTTACGATATAATTTGCAAAGATAGTCTATCTTCTTGAAACCACAAAATTTCAAGCGTAAAAAGCGTCACGACAGCGATTTTAACTATTTTTGGCTACAGTTTTTCTGGTTCAGAGGCGGGGTTTTTGAAAAAAATGCACTATCTTCGCAGCCAAAAATTATTTTCATCACAATGGAAGACTTCATTCACCTGCACGTCCACACCCAGTACAGCATCTTGGATGGCCAGGCAAACATCTCGAAACTGGTCGATAAGGCGATTGGCAACGGTATGCGAGGCATGGCGGTTACCGACCACGGCAATATGTTCGGCATTAAAGAATTCTTCAACTATGTTTCCAAAGTAAATAAAGGGAAAAGTCCGGAGGAGATGTTCGTGCCCATCTTTGGTTGTGAGGTTTATTGTGCACGGCGCAGTCTGGAATTGAAGGAAAACAACGGCATCGACAACAGCGGATGGCATCTTATTTTACTGGCAAAGAATGAAGTGGGCTATCACAACCTCATAAAGATTGTAAGCAAAGCTTGGGTTGATGGTTATTACCATCGTCCTCGCACTGACCACAAGCAGCTGGAACTCCACCACGAAGGCATCATCGCTTCGTCGGCTTGTTTAGCAGGCGAGATTCCTTATTACCTGCGCCGAGGCGAAAGTAATAAGGCAGAAGAGAGTGTCCGTTGGTTCAAAAACCTATTTGGTGACGACTTCTACATCGAACTGATGCGCCACGAAGTCAAAGACCCCATGCAGCGGGCTAACCGAGAAACATTCCTTGAGCAAAAACGCATTGAACCGCAGCTGATTGAACTGGCTAGAAAATACAACGTAAAACTGATATGCACCAACGACTCGCATTTCGTCAATGAAGACAATGCTGAGGCACACGACCGTTTGCTTTGCCTCTCTACGGGGCGTGACCTTGATGACCCCAACCGTATGCTTTACAGCAAACAAGAATGGTTCAAGACGAAGGAAGAGATGAACGAAGTGTTCAGCGACATCCCCGAAGCACTGGCGAACACGATTGAAATACTCAACAAGGTAGAACCCTACAGCATAGACCATGCCCCCATCATGCCCTTCTTCGAAATCCCCAAGGAGTTCGGCACCGAAGAAGAATATCGTCAGCGTATCACGGAAAAGGACCTATTCGATGAATTCACACAGGACGAGAAAGGCAATGTGGTCCTGAGTCAAGAAGATGCCGAGAAGAAAATTAAGAAATTAGGTGGTTACGACAAACTCTACCGCATCAAGTTCGAGGCAGACTACCTGAAAAAACTGACCTACGATGGCGCCAAGAAACTCTATGGCGACCCCGTTCCGCCCGACATTCAGGAACAGCTCGATTTTGAACTCCATGTCATGAAGACGATGGGGTTCCCTGGCTACTTCCTCATCGTCTCAGACTTCATACGTGCTGCTCGTGAAGAACTGGATGTGAGAGTGGGTCCTGGACGTGGTTCGGCAGCAGGCAGTGCTGTGGCATACTGCTTAGGTATCACACGTATAGACCCGATCAAGTACGACCTGCTGTTTGAACGTTTCCTCAACCCTGATCGAATCAGTCTCCCCGATATCGATACCGATTTTGACGATGACGGCCGTAGCAAAGTGCTGCAATGGGTAACCGACAAATACGGTGCTGAAAAGGTAGCACATATCATCACTTACGGCACCATGGCGACGAAGCTCGCCATCAAGGATGTTGCTCGAGTTCAGAAAGTTCCGCTCAACATCAGCAATGCTTTGTGCAAAGCAATACCCGACAAACTGCCCAACGGCAAGAAGATGAACCTGGCGAATGCCATCGAATGTATTCCTGAACTACGTGACGCTGCCACCTCGACCGACCCGTTGCTGCGAGACACCATGCGGTTTGCCCAAATGCTTGAAAATAATGTTCGCAACACGGGCGTACATGCGTGCGGTACTATTATATGCCGTGACCCCATCGACGCCTGGGTACCCGTTTCAACCGCCGACGACAAAGAAACTGGCGAGAAAGTCCGCTGCACACAATACGACGGTCATGTCATCGAGGAGACGGGACTCATCAAGATGGATTTCCTGGGACTCAAAACATTAAGCATCCTGAAAGAAGCCTGTGAAAACGTCAGAGAAAGCCTAGGCGTTGAGGTAGATATAGATCAAATCGACATCTGTGATCCTGCCACCTACCAACTCTACTGCGACGGCAGAACCGTCGGCACGTTTCAGTTTGAAAGTCAGGGAATGCAGAAATATCTACGAGAACTTCAACCGCATGTATTCGAAGACCTCATCGCCATGAATGCGCTCTACAGACCAGGGCCCATGGACTACATCCCCGATTTCATTGACCGCAAACTGGGTCGCAAACCCATCACATACGACATTCCTTGTATGGAGAAATACCTGAAGGACACGTATGGCATTACGGTCTATCAAGAGCAAGTGATGCTGCTGTCAAGACAACTTGCCGACTTCACCCGTGGCGAGAGCGACGCTCTGCGTAAAGCTATGGGCAAGAAGAAAAAAGACATCGTTGATGCCATGAAGCCCAAGTTTATCGAGGGTGGAAAAAAGAACGGCCACGATGAAAAAACATTGGATAAAATTTGGTCGGACTGGGAAAAATTTGCCTCATACGCTTTCAATAAATCTCACGCCACCTGCTATTCGTGGGTCGCCTTCCAAACCGCCTACATGAAGGCTAACTTCCCTGCGCAATATATGGCTGCCGTGATGAGTCGTTCATTGGCAAACATCACCGATATTCGCAAATTGATGGACGAATGCAAAGCTGTTGGTATCAACACATTAGGGCCAGATGTCAACGAATCCCGTCTAAAGTTCAGCGTAAACACTAAAGGTGACATCCGATTTGGCATGGGAGGCATCAAAGGTGTGGGTGAAAGTGCCGTGCTGTCCTTGATTGCAGAAAGAGAAAAAAATGGTCTCTTCACCAGCGTGTACAACTTTTTCGAGCGCAACAACAGCAATGTTTGCAACAAAAAAAGCCTGGAAGGTCTGATACTTTCAGGAGCTTTCGACTGTTTCAAAGAATTGCCCCGTGAAGCCTACTTTGCTCCGGTCGGAACCAAAGGCGAAAACTACCTGGACGTATTGGTACGCTATGGTCAGAAATTTCAGTTGGACAAACAACAAGCAGCCACCTCGCTCTTCGGCGCGATGGACTTCGGCAACGATGTCGTTCACCCTGCCATCCCCAAAAACTATGAAGAATGGGGAACTTTGGAAAAACTAAATAAGGAACGTGAACTCGTTGGCATCTACTTGAGTGCCCATCCATTGGACGAATACGCCATTGTCCTGAACCACGTTTGCAACACGCAGCTAGTTCAACTTGAGGACAAAGAGCCCCTGTCGAAACTGGAAGAACTGACCTTTGGCGGCATTGTGACCAACATCCGAGTGGGAGAGACCAAGAAAGGAAACCTTTACGGTATAGTAAAGATGGAAGATTTCTCAGGCGGCGGCGAAATAGCTCTCTTTGGCAAAGACTGGCTCGACTTCCACAATTGCTTCATCGAAGGAGCATCGCTCTTCATCCGAGCAAAAGTCGCACCCAGTAAATGGAAGGCGGGCGAATACAATTTACAGCTAAAATCCATCGAATTACTCGCCGACATAAAGGATCGGCTCATTGAACGCATCACCCTCTTTGTACCCTTAGATAGACTCACGACGGAAATGGTACAGGATTTGGCAGAAATCGCCCATGAATGTCCAGGCGAGGCTGAACTCTACTTCCACGTGCACTCCGCAGACAGTATGCGAGCACGGCTGTTTTCGAGGAAAATCAAAATCAGTGTCCAGAAACCGCTGATACACTTCTTTAACGAACACCCTGAAATTCAGTTTAAAATAAACGAGTAAAAACCTAAAACAGAAAAAGATTATGATTATCAACGACAGCAATTTTGAAGCCGTGGTTGCCGAAGGCAAACCGGTTGTACTTGACTTCTGGGCTACTTGGTGCGGTCCTTGCCGCATGGTTTCCCCCATCATTGAAGCTTTGGCGGAAGAATATGCCGACAAAGTAACCATCGGAAAAGTAAACGTAGAAGAAGATGCAGATGAACTGACTCAGCACTTCGGCATCCGCAACATCCCCACCATCCTCTTCCTGAAGGATGGGCAACTGGTTGACAAATTGGTCGGTGCTGTGCCAAGAGCCACCATCGAGGAAAAAATCAAAGCCCTCCTGCCATGAGCACCATAGACAATGAAATCCTCCTCGGCGCTGAAGAGGATGCCAAGGAGGTAGCCTACATCCTGAACTACATCGGACAGGAAAACCGAGAACGCTTCAGCGAAGACGACATCTACTACTGCCTTGATGTCTTCCTGGAATACCTCGAAACGCTGAACGATACCACAGACCCCGACGGCTATATCAACGTGGATGTCGTGGCTGCCGTGCGTTACATCGAAAAAAAGGCAAAGAAGGAGGGCATGGGGCCTTATGACCACGATGCTCTCATCCTTTTGGTTAACGGCGAACTGGAGTATAGCGAACAGGAGTAACTACATCTTTACAATCCTACTTCCATCTTTCTGCTCCTCGATAGCGACCTTTACGGTCTCTTCGGGGAGCAGTTTTTCGATGTATTCGGGCCACTCAATGAGGCAGAGGTGACCGCTGTAGAGGTAGTCTTCCAAACCGATGTCAAGAGCTTCCTGAAGGCTTTTTATGCGGTAGAAATCAAAGTGGTAGATGGGATTGCCAGTGCCGGAAAGGTATTCGTTGACGATGGCGAAGGTGGGAGAATTGACGGATTCTGTGACACCGAGTGCTTCACAGAGAGCACGGATAAAGGTGGTCTTGCCAGACCCCATCTGACCATAGAAGGCAAAGATGGTGCGGTCGCCCATAGCTGCGGCGAATTGCTGGGCCGCAGAGGGAAGGGAACTGAGCGTGGGGATTTTTAGGATCATAATAAGAAGGATTAGAAAAGAACAGGAAACTACAACCCACGCCGGAAGAGGTTGGCCAGAATGGTACCACTGATGGAGTGCCAGGCACAGCTGATGGCGCAGGGAACCACTGCCATGGGGTTGGTGGCGACAAAGAAGGTCATGGCAAGGTTGGTGCCAAGACCTGCGTTCTGCATTCCCACTTCTATCGAGAGCGTGCGCTTTTTAGCGAGGGAAAAGTGGCAGAAACGGCCGACGGTATAGCCCAGAACGTAGCCAATGGTATTGTGCATGAAGACCATGCCAAAGGTAAGCAGGAAGAGCAGCAGACCGTTTTCTACTAAGGGGTCGTGAACGGTTGTAACCACTCCCCCGACAATGCAAGCAAGGCTGAGTACACTGACACCAGGCATACAGGATTGTATCTGGCGGAACACGTCTTTACTGCCCAGCCACAGATTCAGGCAGAAGCCAATGGCAATGGGAATGATGGTGACAACAAGTATCTGCTGGAACATGCCCACAGCATCGACATCGACCCTTTCACCGGCAAGCCAAAGCACGAGGAGCGGTGTGAGGACAGGCGCCAAGAGTGTACTGGCACACGTCATACCCACACTATAAGCCACATCTCCCCCACACAGGAAAGACATGATATTGCTGCTGACACCGCCTGGGCAACAGCCCACTAAGATGATGCCGATAGCCATCGCCGTGGAATAGTCTGCAAAGGCGGGCACTTGGCTGAAGATCCACGTAAGCGTGAATGCCACCAATGGCATGATGGTAAATTGAGCTAAAGCACCTATCAGAATATCAAGAGGACGACGAGCCAAAAGCCGAAAGTCTTCAGGAGTAAGTGTCAAGCCCATCGTGAGCATAATAACACCTAAGATGATTGTCTGAATGTTACCTTTGACCCACGCAAAGAGCGGAGGATAGAAGAAGGTGACAATCGCCGTGAGAATGATGAACACGCTGGCTTTTGAAGCCAGCGTGTCGCTTAAGAATTTGAGGGTTCTATACATTATTTATAATGTAAACAATAGGATGAATTACTGTGCCAGATATTGGTCGATGAGGTTTGTGATGGTCGTAACAGTGATACCTTCCACACCGTCAAGATATTGGTCGATGAGAGCGGTGATGTCTTCAACGGTAATCACCTTCACTGGATGCAGTTCAGCACCTGCAGGCACTTCGTCGCTGACGTAGGTGAGTGTCCAGTTATCCAGCTTGAACCAGCCCTTGCCGCTGCCTTGAGCAATGCCGTCACGGTCTATGTTATTGGTGCGGAAACCAATGAGGATATCACCCTTTTCTGCCAAACCGAAGGTGAGGCTGACCGTGTGTGAATAGTCGCTGCGTGGAGATTCACATTGGTAGCCACCATAAATGAGGTGAGGCACTTCGATGCCTTCTACGAGGTTGTCAATGGCGATAGCATCCTGCGCGTCTGCAGGCATATTGTTTGCGTAGTTGCCTTCGAATGAATACATGGCTACATAGTCGTTGGCGAAGATACGTTGGGTGGTGATGCAATAGCCTGCCCAGTTGTACTGCACGAGTACGTCGCACGTCAGCGTGTAGGTACCTGCTGGCATATTCTGGAGTGTCTGAGAAAGTTCAATTTCTGGAATGGTTCCGTTCCAGATACCCCACAGGTGGTCGCCGTCGGAGTACTGGTGAGTAACTACTGTTCCATCTTCCAGTTCCACATTGATGTTGTCACCATTGTTGATGGCACACCAGCCTGTAATACCGGCTTCACGGGTTTCTGCAGCTGTTACGCACTGTGCACCGTTGACATAGAGGTTCCAGCCCTTCGGTGTGTTTTCTACGCCACCACTTGAGCCGCTACCTTGTGTAGAATAGTCCTCGAAAGAGGGATTCTGGATGTAGTCGGTCAGGTTCATACCTGGTTCGATTTCATCGCTCTGTATGCAGGCTTGCAAGGCTGCGTTGAGGACGGCAATAATGGAATCTACGGCTGCTTCGTCGGCAGCAGTACCATTTTGATAAGCATCTTCTGCCTCCATGATGATGTCAAGGTAATCGTTGGCACCCATCTTTTCGCCGTACTGTTCCAAATACTGGTAGTGCTCTTCGATGGCATTACCAAGACGCTGATAGGTTTTTACAGAGGCATCGACCGTGGCCACAAGTTCGCGTGCGGCAAGTATGGCACTGACCATCTCGTCGAGTGGGGTTTCTTCGGTAAGGCTTCCCATCTTATCGACAGCGGCTTCGAGTTCTGTAGCCACAGCTTCTGCCATGGGGTCACCGTTGGCGTTGATTTCCTGCAGGATGTCGCAATAGAAGTCATAAACAGCGATGGCATCAGCAGGAACGTAGCCCACCTTTTGAATCTTGAAGTTGTCGGTCTTGAACCAGCCATCGCCGCCAGCACCATTACTGCTTTGGCGGTTGGCTGCAGCAATATTGTTGTCAGTACGAACACCGAAAGTCAATGTGCCATCGTAAACGAAAGCACGTACTTCAACGGGCTGCAAGGTGCGGTCGGTCGTCAGTTCGGTCAGTCCGGCAAAGTCGTAAACCTCCGATTTGTCAAGCAGAGAAAGGTCGTATTCGTTCTCCATAGCAAAATAAGTGGAGTTGAGGTTACCGAAGATACGCTGGGTAGTACGACGGCTTCCGTTGCCATTGGCACCGACCATCAGACCTGCGGTGATGATGTAGGTACCATTCTCCAGGCCATCAATGGTCTGAGAGATTTCGTAATTCGGGATGGAACCATTCCAGATGCCGAAGCCGTAGAGACCATCCTTGATGTCGCCGTCACAGTCATCGTTCACGCCATGCCAAGCTGTAATGCCTGCTGCGCTCACTTCGTCGGCTGTGGTGACTTGCTGACCATTGATGTAGATGTTCCATCCATAAGGTGGTGCTGCCACACTGCTGGTGCCGGCACCGTTCTGTGCACGGAGGTCTTCAAAGGACATATTCTTACCGAGGCTGGTCACGTCGCCAGTGCCCATGCTGTAGTCCACCTCAGCCTGCTTCAGGGTTTCAGTAGCAGCAAGGAGTGTGGCTGCATCAGTGGTCGTCGTGAAGATGTCCATGGCGTTTGCGATGGCAGCATTGAGCACGTCATCATCTTCTTCGTTGAGCAAGATAGCATTCTCGATTTCCTGATAAAGCTCAATCTTGTTGTTCAGCATGTCGGTGAGCGTCTGTGCTTCGTCTTCATTGAATTCGTCGCTCTCATAGAATGCCACGGCTGCTTCGAGGGTAAGCTGGAAGCCTTTGTCGTATTCGTCGAGGTCGCAGTAGTTCTCAGCAAAGTCGTTGATGAGTTTTACAACCTGCATGTCAGCCATGTAGGCAGGGATGCGCTCTACACTGACAAATCCCCAGTAGAAGGAAATGGAGTCGTTGGCTTCGAACTGGAGGTCACCGGTGTCTTCGTCGTAAATTTCATTGATACCGCCGAAACAGTCAGGATAGTACTGATTGCCAGGATAACTGGTGACGAAAAACTGGCAACCATTGTTCAGGTGCATACGGATGTCGCCGGTCGGGGTGTTGATGCCCTGAGCCAAGGCGTCGCTGTTGTTGCCTTCGCCCAGAATCAACTGGTAGTAGTTGTTTTCACGAAGGTCCACACCCCACTCCACGGGTTCGGTAGCCCTGAAGTTGACATTGGGACTGCCATCGGGAAAAGCCATGTAGAGCGTGATGGGCTTTTCTTCGGTGATGGGCTTGCCATCATCATCAATTTCACCAGTTTCCACCGTTTCGACACCAGGAATGGTGAACGACCAAGTGCCGTTTTCATTCTGCTGAGCAGTGAAGGCATGGGTGGCATACTTTGAGTCTGCTTCGGGCAGGAAGTAGAGTGCTCCATCCCAACTGGTACGACTCATGTACTGGTTGGCTGACATTGCCTGGTTGACAAGTACATACTGATGCCCGCTGACCAGTGTCTCGGGCTTCACTTTCGGCTCGACACCTGCCTGTGCGACAAGGGTAGCAGCCCAAAGTGCTGATAGTAAAATCTGTTTCTTCATAAAAATGTTAGTTAGTTAGTTAATAAAAAGATTGACAAAGTCAATGATCTAATTCGTCATTCGTTGTTGCGGGGGTTATTTTACCGAGACAGCTTTCCCTGAATAAGTCACGGTCTTCTCTGTGCCTCCGATGATTCTCACACGGAAGGTGCGATTGGCAGGCATTCCGGCGAAGGTACCTGTGCGCTTGCCGATGGTAAGGGTGCGGCTGCGGTCGTTCCAGGTAAGCGGAATGGTGGAGTACTGGCCCTGCTCGTAGTTGTAGTTGTCGCCCTCGTCTTCGTAAAGAGTGAAAGAGGCATTGGCTCCAGGATAGACCACGAGTTCCAGGTTGTCATACTTGTTCTCATTGGCGTACTGCACATCGGGACCCAGCGGCAGGATGGAACCGGCACGGACATAGAGGGGTGCATGACTGAGGGGTGCTGCTGCCTGAAGGGTCTGACCGCCGTCGAGTTTCTTGCCAGTCCAGTAGTCGTACCACTGTGCACCTGCGGGCAGATAAACCTGGTAAGTCTTGGCTTCGGTCCAGTTGACAGCTGCATAAGTCTCACGCTTGCCCTCCTTGCGGTCCCAACCAGACATGGGGTCGGTCTTCACAATCTTCTCCTGTGTGTAGAGCGGATCGAGTACGGGACAAACGAGGACATTGCGACCAAACATATATTCACGGTTGTTGTTCCAAGTCTGCTTATCCTGCTTGAAA
Organism: uncultured Bacteroidales bacterium; assembly: GCA_902802265.1. Taxonomy (GTDB): domain Bacteria; phylum Bacteroidota; class Bacteroidia; order Bacteroidales; family Bacteroidaceae; genus Minthosoma. The sequence goes on from CADCLN010000029.1 coordinate 22,057, forward strand.
TCCATGAAAAGAGCACGCATGAAACTGTCATCGTTCTTGCTGACTTGCCATGATTGGCTATAGATGTAAGGCAGGAAACGATAACGAAGACGGACAGCATCGACCAGGGCTTCGTAAACGGGTTCACCAGGTTTGCCAAAGTAATAGAGCTCACGATAGACCTCTGTGCCGTGGCTACGCATCATGGGCGTGAAGGCTCCGAACTGCATCCAGCGCACATAGAGTTCCTGATACTGCGGATTGCGTGTGCCCGAATTGGCACCCTGAGTGTTGTAACTACCAGCAAAAAATCCACCAATATCCACATTGACATGAGGGCAAGCTGTCAGCGTATAGTTCAGCATGATAGGCACCTGCTTGCGCATATTTTCCCAACTGGACCCGATGTCACCCGACCATGTATTGGATCCGTAGCGTTGCTGTCCGGCAAAGTAGGAACGGGTGAGAATGAAGACACGCTTACCTGTATCGACAGCACGCTGATGGTCATACACACCACCCACAGTCATCAACGGGAAGGCATTGCGCACGCTGCGGTAACTACCCATGGAGCACATTTCGTCCAGATCGCTGTCCTTGTAGCTGTGGTGGTCAGGGTCAGTCGAATCCATCCACCAGGCATCGATGCCCATCTTGTGCAGATTGGAGAGATACTTCCAGTAGATGTCACGAGCTTCTGAGCTGTAAGGGTCATAGACACGTACACCGCTGGGGTAGTCCATGCGTGGCGGCCAGAAAGAAAGTCCACTCTGCGGCCAAGTCTCGAAAGAAAACAGCAAGCCTTTTTCTTTCAATTCACGGAATGCTTTGGTTTCAGGACCAAACGATGCCCAGATGGAAATGCTCATGTGGGCATTCTGCTTGTGCACCTCGTCAATCATGCGCTGTGCCTGGCCAAAGTCTTCGTTGATAAACTCCATGGCGTTCCATGTGTAGTTGCTTCCCCAGTATTGCCAGTCCTGAATAATGCCGTCGAAAGGCACTTTCAGTTCACGGTATTTGCGTACAACCTCAAGCAGTTCCTGTTGGGATTTGTAGCGTTCACGACTTTGATGAAAACCGTAGGTCCAGAGGGGCATCATGGGCACTTTGCCAGAGAGGTGACGCATCTCTCGGATAACGCCGTCGGCATCGCCACCATAGATGAAGTAGTAGTCAACCAGCTTGCCGACTTCCGACTCCAGTTCCACGGTGCCAGCCTGACCCTCAGCCGGAGTAACCAGACGAGTGGGTGAATAGTTGTCCCAATAAATGCCGTAGCCCTTGATGGTCTGGTAGAAGTGAGCATAATCTTCCAGGTTGCTCTGCTCCATGCGGCGGTTTTCGCCGCGCTGGCTCATCTTGCCGTTCTGCAAAAGTCCTACACCATAAATGCCTTCATCTGCTCCCACAGTCCACGACTGCTTCACTTTGTAAGCACCTTTGTCGGGGCCGTTCTGAATGGGCGTGAATCCCCAGTTGCCTTCCTGTGTGAGCAGGTTGCCTTTGCTATCGGCAAAACTGACCTTGCCGTCCTTCACGGTGACGGTCAGCGCAGAGGATTTATACACAGTTTCGCCGCCCTTTGTCGTTTTGCTCACCTTCACTTTTTCGGGAGTGGCAATGACGACGAGCGATTTCTTCTCCACGCTTTGTCCATTGTCCTTCACAATGCGCACGGTAGAGGGAGTGTAGAACTCCACCGTCTGTGCCCATGTAGCGACAGAAGCTAACAGGGCAGCCATAGTAAACAACGTCTTTGTCTTCATCATGTCTTATTGTTGTTGTTGTAAATATTTATCTATAAGTTGAGTGATGTCTTCAATCGTAATCTTCCCGTTATTTTCCCCTGACAGGTATTGGGCGATGAGGTTTGTGATGTCTTCAACCGTAACGGGCTTTTCTTCGGGCAAAATACTGCTGTCGATATACTGCGACACTTCGCCCAAATCCTCCATCACCTTGACAATTTCTTCCTGAGTAAGCGGATAGTTGTAAATACGGAAATCGTCGAGATATCCCTTGAAGAGCGGGTCGGCAGAGAACTGGCTGCGTCCCAGATAGCAGAGCGAAGCAGCAATGTCGCTGGGCTTGATGGTGAAAGCATCGCTCGTTGCCACTTCTTCGCCATCGACATAGAATTTCACCTGCACATTGCCTTCGCTGAGAGGATTGATGGTCAGGGCAACGTGTTTCCATGTGGATGTTCTCAGTTTACTTACAGAGAGTATCTGCTCATCGCTACCGTTCTTCATCACAAAGCGCATCTCGCTGCCATTCGACGGTGTGAAGAACATATAATGATCGGTATCGTTGCCAAAGTCAAAGACGCGTTGCCAGTTGTCTCCCCCACTCCAGCGCACCCAGAAGGCCAGGGTCATGGCATCTTGCTGAGTGACGGCGTAGGGCAGTTCCAAATAACTATTCTGCGAAGAGAGATTCAGCGACTTTGCACCCGACTTCACCATCGTTGACACCGTGCTGTACTTCTCCGTACCATAGAACGAAGCATTCATCTGGTTAGCCGTCTTGTCCATCAGGTCGCCTTCAAACTGCTGCTGCATGACCAGGCGTTTCTCGCCGAGAGTCTGAGCAGTCACTTCTTCAGAAGCAACAGAACGGTTGCCTGCATAATCCACTGCCACCACCTTATACTGATAGCTGTGCCCCAACAGGGCTGTATTGTCCAGGAACGTAGTCAAAGTGTCATTGCGACCGATGGTGTTCCACTCACCATTTTCGCCACGCAGGATGTTATAGCAGATGGGGTCAGAATCCGACACAGCTGCCCAGTCCAAACGAACACTACCTGTCTGTGCCGTTGCCTGCAAACCAGTCGGAGCTTCTGGAGCCTTCGTGTCGTTCTTTGAGTCGATGGGCTGGAAACGCCACTTATACTTCTTCAGGTTGGTGCTCGTGGTCTGTGGCGTCGGTGCACTCTGGAGCTTCACTTCTGTTCCTGTCTGGGTACTTCCACAGAACAGATACATACCACTCAAGCGATTGATAATATACCAATAGCCTTCACCAGCATACCGCAGCAACCACTGCTCGTTCATGGCATGACCTGCATCGAAACAGATGACACCGGCATTCGCACTGAGACTATTGTTCAGCAGATTCAGATGTGTTGCCGTCAACTTAGGATTGGCGTTGTCAATAAACCAGTAAGAGCAGTCGCCATCCGTATGCCCAGGCGTCACAATCCACTGCTGGGTATAGCCCGAAGTGACCCTTGTATTGCTCTGCACATTGGCCGAGCCCTTATAGGTCAGCATCTTCTTGCTCGACATATTCATAATCTGGTAAGTGCCATCGACAGGAGCCTGCGGCACATCTTCGCCCCAAGTGACGTCGAAGGAATATTCCGCATTGATTTGTCCCTTCTGATAACCTGTTCCACCAGGCAAATCATAGACAAACTCACGCATCGGACCATAACCGTTGAAATAGACATCCTTCGCCGTGGAAACAAACCGATAGGAAGAATTGTTGGCCTGACGTTCCGACGAACCGATGTATCCATGCACCTCGCCCGTAGAGTCGTTGCGATACACAGCACCAGCCGTCCAGTGCCTGCGATCCTCACCATAGCCTAAGCGCACACCTTCATTAGAATCAATGCAGAACTGGCCACGGGCACGGCTGTCAAAGCCCCACCAAATGCCGTTCTGCATTCCATACTGCACACCCACGATGGCTTCGCCCACATTGTGCAACTCGTCTGCCGAAGCCTCTTTGCCGTCGGCCCTCACTTGCGTGAAAAATTTTGCGTAGTTATCAAACGAACCTGCCAATTGGTGCGTATTTCCTTCGTCCAGATAGTCCTTCAGGTAGTTGTACCAGGGTAAGGCGCGGTCATCGTTCAGCGTATTACCACCGCACACGCGGATATTGTCAAAATACGGGTCAGCCTTGATAAGCTTGGCAATCTCCAGGAAATCGACCATGGCCTGCGATTCATTGGCAGCCTGGTCCCACACGAAGTCAGGCTCATTGAAGGGCGAAATGCTCACCACCGTCAGCCCCTGACTCTCCACGTAGGCCACGCTGGCCTTGATGAGCTTGTACCACTCCAAAGGCTTCCCCTGATAATTGGTACGGCCCGTGTAGTCGGTATTTCCAGTACTGTTGCCCTTGGAATTCAATTCATTGAACAGTGCCTCGTGGTCGCAGTTGATGTTCACCATCGTGGTGCCCGTCAACTTCATCAAGTCACACCGCCACTTCAGCCTCGTTTGCTGCCGCGCCGTCAGCGTGTAAGTGCCATCGCCATTGTCTGTCACCAAGTCGCAAGGCTGGAACGACACACGCCCTGTAGCAAAATTGCCCTTGCCAATCCAGTTCACACCGCGTTTCACATTGAAGTCCCAGTCCCATGCAGCATCCATTCCCCAATTAACCTTATACTCTGTACCCTGGGCTGTTACATCAAACGGAATCGTACAGTCCGTCATTTTGTAAGCCTGCAAAAAATCCATACCCGTCTGAGCGTTCATCCCTACAAAACAAAACGCTAAACAGCTAATAAGAAAACCTTTTTTCATAAGTTAGTCAGTTTAATTCGCTGCAAATGTACAAAAAAATAGACAAAACCCACAAAAACAAACAAAAAAAAATAATTTTCTGCTCAAAAATCCTTAACTTTGCACCATTTCAGTTCTACAAACTATGCACAACATCATCTTCGACCTCGGCGGCGTACTGCTCGACATCGACATGCAACGCAGCCTCTTAGCCTTCGAAGCCCTCGGCATCGACACCAAGGCACTTCTTGCCCCCAAACAGGACAACACCCCACAAGCCACCATCTGCGAAGGCATGTCTGCCACAGGCTTCATGCACCTCTATCAAATCGGCAGCATCACGACCGAACAGTTCCTCAACGAACTGCGCACCCACTGCCATCCAGGCACCACCCAGCAGCAACTGCTCAACGCCTGGAACGCTTGCCTGATCGACATCCCCCAGTTCAAACTCGACGCCATACTGCAACTCCGTCAGCAAGGCTACAAAGTCCACATGCTTTCCAACACCAACGACTCCCACTGGCAATACATTGCCCAGCAACTCTTTCCACAACCACCCCACCACTACTTTGACCACATTTTCCTCTCACAAGAAATGCACCTGGCAAAGCCCGACCCCACTATCTACCAAGCCGTCCTCCAGCAAATCAACGCCCAACCCCACGACTGCCTCTTCATCGACGACGCCCAAATCAACTGCGATGCAGCCGCCGCCCTCGGCCTCCACACCTACAAAGCCGACACAGCGCACCCCACCGCACAAGGCACTCTCCTCCGTCCCGCCACCGAATGGCCCAGCATCATTCACCAACTCCTCTCCACCCTATCCTAACCTCACCCCCCATTTTAACTAGACATAGAAAAAGGTTCTAAGGAAACAAAGAAAAAGCATCAAGCAGAAATTCCTCTATTCCCAAATTCCTTAGAGACAAAAAGGTTCTAAGGAAACAAGGAACCAAGGGAAAAAGCATCAAGCAGAAATTCCTCTATTCCCAAATTCCTTAGAGACAAAAAAAGGCAAGCCCATGCATATTGCACAGGCTTGCCTTCCCTTATATAATCACCCTACCAACAGGGTGAACGATAACACCTTCTTACCAAAGACTGCCGAAGTTGGAGTCAGAACCATAGTCATCACGCTCCTTGGTTTCCATGCCTAAGCCTGGATTTGCTGGCTTGGGATTTTCACCACTATTGGGCATCACCTTTGGACCAGAGACTGCACTCAGCATTACATCCATTTCAACCTTCGCAACGAAGATTTCAGGTTTCATATATATCTTTTTCATAATCTTATTTGTTTTTTGTGATTAAGTTATACATTATTCATTCATGGAAAATTTGTGAATAATTCGTGCTCATTCGTGTTTTTATTTAGACATATAATTGCCATAAATTATTCACGAATTTTCCATGAATATTAATTAATTACTTCACGAGAACTTTCTTGGTTTCGCCATTACGCATCTTCACAATGTTGATGCCTTTCTGCAGACCGTTCAGTGGAGCACCATCGAGTGTGTAGATAGCATCTACTTCACCAGAAGTCAATGCAGAGATAACAGAGATAAGTGTAGCATCTTCTTTCTCGACGAAGAGAACACGTGCCTTAACACCACTTTCTCCAGAAGTTGGAAGGGTGAGGTATGCACGGTATTCAGTGGCTTCAAAAGAACCTTCAATTTGATAGAATGCTTGAACACCATTTTGTGTTTGAAGTACGTATGAACCTTCTGAAATTGCATCAGTTGTATAAACACCTGTCAACAAACCTCCTACATAGCTTTTTTCGGCGGCAGTACCCCAACCAGAAAGATCTGTTGCTGTTACTCCGGTTGCTGAATAGAGCAGATATGGCTCGTTAGCCTTTGGTTCTGTTACTTCTTTCAATTCCAATACATCGTTTTCATAGCTATCGCAAGAATAAGCTACTACACCAGCTGGCAATATTGGAGTGAATGGGAAGATGCGTGTTGCAAACTTGCCTGCATTAACAGTTACACTTACTGTAGCCTGTGAAGCCTCGGCAATAGTAAAGTCTGCATTACCAACTTCTGTATAGATATTACCTTCGTTTTGGCAAGCAATAGTAACATCTGTAATAGTATTCACAATATTGAATACATTCTCTGTTGACGTAGCGACAATCTTGAACTCGCCCTTCTTTGCTGCATCTGTAGTTGCCTGAATTTGGGCTTCTTTCCAGTTAACCTGGCTATCGTTCAATGAACCATAAGTCAGATAAACTGCACCTTCTTCACGCTCCATATAAATATAATAGGTATTAGTCTTGCCTTCAACAGGAGTAAAGACACAGGCCTGTGCCAAATATTCCTCTGGACGACTGGAAGCTTTGAGAGTGAAACCGGTACTATTAGTTATATAGCTACTACTATATACAGGATATTCTGCAACTCGACCAAGCACAATAGCATTACCTGTACTACTAACAACAATGTTGTAATGCTTGCTGGCCTCTGGTGCATTCAGAGCTTGATTCTTATAATTATTCAAACGATTATTATAAGCATTCAAAGCTGGTTGTATGAATGAAGCAGTGGCATAAGGATTATCAGGATAAACAGCAGAAACACTCATCATCGTGTTGTATGCTTCTTCGTATGTTGCATAAAGACTGTTGTTGGTAGTTTCGTTGTACTGGAATACGCCTGTTCCGACATTCGTTTCGTACTTCGCAAATTTACCTGCGGCTTTAGCGGCAGCAAGTGCATCGTAAGCAGTAACAGCAGCACGGAAAGCAGCCTGTTTCTCTGCGATATCATCAATAACTGCCTTGTAAGCAGCCTCAGTTTCTTCAGCAGGAGTTGCAGCAAGGGCTGTTTGGAAATCATATCTTTCTTTACCAGTCACATTGTTATACAGTGCATTAGAAAGGTCTGCCGAAGCTTCACTCTTCAACTGTGGAAGATACTGCTTGTAGTAAACGAGCAGACTGCTACCATAGTAATAAAGACGGAAGTTGTCGAAGATAGTCCAGTCGCCACTAACATGATCTTTTGTACTCTTGAAGCCGAGCTTCAGGCTACCGCCGTTTTCGTCTGTTACGACAGCTGCACAAGTGGCATCATAAAGACCTGCTTCAAAATACAATTTAGCACCTTGCTGTGAGTTGGGGACATATTTGTAAGCACCTTCAGAACCAACTTGGCTATCATACGGCCAATCGCCATAATTTCTACCTTCAACCTTATCAAGCTTAGGTGAAGTCTGTGCATCAGCTGCAATGTTCTTCACATTTGATGTGATGCTGTTGATGTAGAGTACGCTTGAAGCATTGTCAGTACCACCGATATATGCATCATATACAGCACCAGCCCATCCTGGACGCTGGAAAGCCTGTACGCTGAGACTGTAGCTACCTGTAGGAAGACCATTCACTGTTTGATTGATGTCAAATTCATGTTCGTAGTATTCACAGTTATCCCAATTTACATTAGGAGCATCACCTGTATATGACCAACCTTCACGAGAATTGTTATCAAATGCAGGATTTACCATCAGGCAAGTAATATTAAAATACTCACCATCATTCTTAGGCTCAGCACCAGCAATGTAAGTCTTAATGGCAGCGGTCAGTGCTGTGGTTGCCTCCGTAATGGCAGCAGCCGTAGTAGCATTGTCAGCAGCAGATGTCTGAGTGGTGATGGCTGTAGCGAAAGTACTGTGACTGCCAGCAGTAGTTTCTGTATATTCCACTGCTGCAATAGCATCAGCGCCAGCCTTTACTTTCAGCCATGTGGCGTATGGAGAGGCCATGGCCTGGTAGTTGGTGTTGGCATTGGTGATGTTCTCAATTGCAGCGTTGAATTGGCTTTCCTCTGTGAAAGCGTTGTCGTCATTGTCATTATCATCAACGACAGTCTGCCAAGCTGCCTTTGCAGTTGCAGAAATAGCAGAACCGGCAGCACCATCAATAAGAGCCTGAGCCTCTGCAACAGCTGCATCCAAAAGATCTTGATATGCTTTCAGGGGATCTCCATAAAATTTGAGACGGAAATTATCAACAGGTGTCCAATCACCAGCAAAACTTTCAGTACCCACCTTTATAGTCAGAGTATTATTAGTAACATTTGTACGTACGGAATAATCGCCCCTATCACCTATAGCAACCTTATCATCGTTTGCATAAAGATAGAAACCACTACCTCCACGAGCTTGTGCTAACACAGTCACTTCGTACAGACCATTATCAATACCCGTCAATGTTTGTGATAATGAAGCATCAGGGAAATTCGATCCAGCCCATTTTTCAACCCATCCAACACCCTTATGCTCATTACCCCAGTTTCCATTATCCATATACCAATATGCATTATCGGGGGTATTCGTCCATCCGTGCAAATTGAGGTATTCGAAACCTGGGTTGGTGATAGCATAAGTCATATCTGTTGGAGAACTAACAGAAGCAACATCATTAAGGTCAAAGAGTTCAAACATACCGCAAATGAACCAAGACCCTGCCGCAGTATGTGTTCCTGTAATACCAATGTTGACAACTGTATTGTCCGCATCAACATCAAACTCTACAAAATTACGGTACATTTTCGTGTCAAATCGGTTTGCTGCTTCCGCCATAGAATTTGCGTAGCTAGCTTGACCTTCAATGCTACCAAGAGTTTTAATAGCCACTTGTTTGTCACCAGCTTTCAGATATGCTTCGGATTTTGTTGCATCAGTGTCATAGCTCCAGCTATATCGATAGAAAGAGTAATTAACCAAACGGTAAGATCCTTTTGGTAAAGTGATGTCTTGTGTTAGTGAATAAGAAGGTCTTGCAGGACTTCCGTTATTATCGCCAGCCCAACATTCCACCGTATAACCTACGGTATTATGCCCTTGAGTAGGTCCTGCATGGAAGCCCGTAGCTGTCCATCCTGTGCTGTAACCTTGTGACAAGGTGGAATTCGTGATGTACTGCGAAGTCACATCCTTTTGTGCATTCATACCCAATGCACCGGCGACGAGGCACGCCGCCAAAAGTAGTTTTCGTTTCATAGAAAAACAGTTTTTGAGTTAATAATAAAAAGTTAATTTAGAATGCTCTGTTATATATTAATAATGTATATATGTCAGTTAGAATAAAGAGCTATAACCTTTCGGGTATCACAATTTGCAACACCCTCATCTACACAATTCGCTGCAAAGGTACTAACTTTCTATCTTTCTGCAAAATATTCAGAAAGGTTTTTTGTCATAAAACAGCCGAAATGGGTGAAAACCTGTGTTTTTGCTCTAAGGAATCAAGGAACCAAGAAAAAAGCATCAAGCAGATATTCCTCTATTCCTAAATTCCTTAGAGACAGAAAAAGGTTCTAAGGAATCAGGGAACCAAGGAAAAAGCAGTAAGCAAAAATTCCTCCATTCCTAAATTCCTTAGAGACAGAAAAAGGTTCTAAGGAATCAAGGAACCAAGGAAAAAGCACCAAGCAGATATTCCCCTATTCCTAAATTCCTTAGAGATAGAAAGCAGGCAAGCCTATGCACATTGCACAGGCTTGCCTTCCCTTATATAATCACCCTACCAACAGGGTGAACGATAACACCTTCTTACCAGAGACTGCCGAAGTTGGAGTCAGAACCGTAGTCACCACGGTCCTTGGTATCGGATACTCCACCAGCGAATTCGCCCTGACCTTTTCCTAAGCCACTGGCTCCGGATACGCTTGTAACTGGGCTACCAGAGAGGAGATTTTCATTTGCGACTTTCGTCACTTCCACATTGGGCTTAATATATACCTTTTTCATAATGTTATTCTATGTTTTTATTGCGTTCAACAATCATTCATGAAAAATTGCGGGTAATTTGTGGCAATTTGTGTTAAAGATAAAACATCAATTATCACCTGAATTAACCACAAATTTTCATGAATTTCTTTTTATTATTTTACAATGAACTTCTTGCCGTTCTTGATGTACAGACCCTTTACAGGACGAGTTACAAGACGACCGCTGATGTCATAAATCTTGCCGTTCTCTACGTTCTCTGTAGCCTCGATGCCCTCGATAGAAGTAGCAACCTCATCATTGACAACGAAGCGAACCTTAGTTTCAGAAGAAGCTGGTACCTGAATGTAAGCACGGTAAGGATTGATAGTAGCAGCTTTCGTAGCATCTGTACTTACCTTGTACAAGTTGTTTTCGCTTACTACATAGTAGAGATTCGTTGCGTCACTTGTCAGATTCTCAATCTGGCTGTATGTTCCCTTGAATGTAGCGCCATCCTTTACTACATCTTGAGGAGTAGCAGCAGCTACTTCCACATTATTAAGGGTAATGCCATAGCTATTAATCATGTTAACAGCCGTTGGATTAGTTACACGCATCAAGAATGGCTGGTTAGCTGTGTTGTTACCTGATACAAAATTCAGATCACCATTTTTAAATGAATTCAGCGTAGCAATAGTGGCAGCAGAAGAAGGCATTGTTGATGGGAATTCAACAGCAAACGGATAAACAGCTGTTGCCCATCTGTTAACTGTCAACGTGCGAGTAACCTTCACTGTTGGATATGTGCCAGGAGCATATGTTGGAGCTGGTTGACCATCGACAAATTCAAGAACCTGAGAAGCTGCCTTCTTTAATTCAAAGTCTGTAATAACAAAGTTGTTACCACTCTGAACATGGAATACATAGTTACCAGCAGCACCTGTAACGAAAAGAATCTCATAAGAAGTCATACCTGCTGTATTCTTTGCGTTGCCAACTATGTCGCGGTCTGGAGTACCAAGATTGATTGCAGTCATGCCATCTTCGCCCTTCGATACTGAAACAGTGATACCACTACGGGTCTCGTTATTCCAACCTGCGGCCTTTAATTTCAGCGTATAAATAGTGTTTGCTTTGAGAGGCATTTCATAACCTGTAGTTTCACCATAAGTGATACCACCGGTCCACGACATCATTGCCGATGCAGCTGATGCATCAGCAAGACCTGGATAGCTTTCAACATTCTTCAGCATCTTACGCATATTTGCACTAGTTGTCCATCCATTAGGTGTATAATCCAGTGGCGTTGTATCATCCTCAGCACATTCACTGAAATCACCATCATAGAATGCATTTACTTCTTCTGTATTAACTGTCCAAGTAGCATTAGTCAAAGCATCTATTGCAGCTTGAACATCAACCTTTAAGTTTTGAACTTCCTGGTTGATAGCTTTTGCTGCTGCGAGAGCGGCAATTGCCTCCACGTTGTTGTATGGTGCATATTCACCGCTTTCAAAACCGAGCGTATGAGATGCTATAGCCTCGTTCAAGGCTGTGTATTCAGCATCACCAGCGTAAGCGTCTTCATTAAAATCAAGCTGAATAAGACGGAAACGGTTGAACGAAATCCATTGCTCGTATGCTGTAGAAGTAGCTGCAATTGCTAAAGTCAAAGGTTTTCCTTCGCTTTCAAATTCTATAGAAACATCGTCCCAACCATGACCGAAAACACCTTTTGCAACGCCTGAACCATTACGTGGAAGATTGACACTCTGACCACCAATAGAAAGGGTGTACGCTGTCAAGTCCACAGAGCCACGTGCTGTTACAGTGAGAAGATAAGTACCAGCAGGAACAACCACTTCGCGTGTCATATTAATATTGACACCTGCAGAAGTGCTCCATCCACCATTATAATATTTTCCAGAAGCATTGCCGCTGGCATCAGTATATTTTTCCTCAGCTCTATCATCTAAACCTATACCATTAGTCCAGCCTGTATTTACATCAGGATCAGCATCTGCTATTGCCGAAGCATAATTCACAGCGTCATCTTCACCTTCTGCCAAAGCATGACTTTCATAATATGCACGCAAGGCAGTAGTGATTGCAGCAGTCTTTGCATTAGCATCGGAGGCAGAAGTTGCAGCAGCAGCAGCTTTTGCATTGTCTAAAGCTGTCTTCTTAGCAGTTGCAGCATAAGCAAGCACAGGAGATGCAGCCGCTTTAGCAGCCACAAAAGCATCATAAGCGTCCTTGGCACCCATGAACACATAATCAGCATAGCCTATATTGAAGGTTGCATCTGCATAGCCAGCTACCGAAGCTGTTGGCTCTTCATTCACAGCTGTTTGCAGATTTGTTTTTTCTTCTCCTGTTACATTAACATAGTCCCCATCTGCAAGATGATTTGTTGTGGCATTATAAATAGACTGGAAGCCCTTTAATGTTAAATCAGATGCTCCACAATACTCTAATGAAACATTGTCAATACCCATCCAGTTAGCTACAGCTGTTAACTGATTTAATCCATACTCCAATTCATTAGCAGTAACATAGGTATATACGGTGTATGCTGTAGGAGTTGTTGTGTAAACGTATGTTTTATTATCATTAGCATAAACATATTGTCCTTTGGCTGCATCAACAGTGTTAACGAAAGCGCAGATATTCAGCTTGTACGTTCCATTGGGGATATCTTTTACCGATTGATACATTTTGCCAGTAAATGCAATATTATTCCAGTTTTCCCAGAAATTCCCCGTAAATGCACCAGTCTGGTTATTAGCCGTTTTAGAACTACTTGCACCTGTCGTTGTAGTCCATCCGCTAATATTGGAGTCGAAAGTACCATTGGTAACCAATGATGTGGTGTATGGTGATTCAAGAGAATAAGATGTAGAGGCACCGAAAGCACCCACAGGTGCGAATGCAGAATCAGAAAGGAATTTTGCGGATGTAGCACCGGTAATGCCTATGCCACCACCATTTGCTGCAACAAGGATGAATTCGTCAAAACGGTCGAGATCTTGATTACTATTATTAGACACATAACCTGTACGATATAGCTGGACGTAAGGCTGATTAACGATAGTTGCAGGGGTTGTGAATGTAGTAGTAAAGGTTTGAATAGATTCTGTTCCTTTTGTGTTTTCGCCGGAACTGAAGTAATCTGATTTAAATTCCTCACTACCTACTTGGAATTTATATTTTGCACCAGCTTGGTTATTTGTATTTGCCCTGTAATTATAGGAAATCTGATAAGGCGTAAAGTTCTTCATAACACCAGAAGCCAATTGCTGTGTCAGATAATAACCTGCATTGTGCATCAGCATGTTGTAGCTGCCAGTCATTTCGCTTCCAGAACGAACAGAAACACCATTGTCGGGAGTACCTTTGTCTTTATTGTAAGGAGTCCAGTGAGTAGGCTTATATCGTCCATTGGAATAAGTTCCTGCAGAAGTATCTTCAAATCCACCATTCTGTATCAGATTTTCAGTTGAAGCGGATGTCAAACCTGTTGGGAATGTAGGATTGGCAGGAGTAGAAACTTTTACAGTTCCTTTATATGCACTTTCTTCATATACATATACAACATCACCGCCATTCCTAACAAAACGAACAGTTCCACCAACTGTAGGAGTATAGGAGAATGAGCCACCAAGCACATTGATTGCCGTACCGGCAGTACATCCTGTCAATTCAAGAGTGTAAGTGGTTCCATTAGGAACAAATGTGGAGAGTGAAGAAATGGCAACTCCACTAAAATCACCCTTTTCAAAAAAGAATGGCACGTTTGTTTGTGCCCTCATTCCGAGTGCACTGGCGACAAGGGCTGTCGCCAAGAGTAGTTTTCGTTTCATAGAAAAATGAATTTAGTTAATAATAAAGTTAATTAGAATGATTGTTATATTGAAATATTTAGCTGCTCAGAATAAAGATTTGTTATTTAGAATTCATTATGTTGGGGTAAACATCAAGAAATTCTTTTGGTGACATCACTGGTATATCTGATTTTGTGAAGTCTTTTTTTATTTCGTGTAATGATGCAGTCGCAACCTGTTTGAATTGCCGCATAATATTGCATGGCATCCTCTATGTCTGTAAACCGACAATCCTCTGCAATTGCTTTACGTACTACTTTTTCATCAATCGCTGCCACATTTACAATGGAGGAGAATTGACGTAATGCTAATGACAAATCCTCATGGGACATCTTGTTCTCCAACACATAGGCACAAAATCGCAGCCACACAAGCTTCTACTTTTCCTCGGTCAACCCAAAGAGAACAGCATCGTTGCATCATCATAAAACGGTTCTCGGTGGGCAATAAGGTCTAACATCACATTGGTATCGATAAAAAGTCTCATCATCAAGCATATTTTTCTTTCAAATGCCGTCTATACGCTTCTTTTTCATCAAGCATATCGGACAAATCGACTTTTTTTCCGATACTAAGCACATAAGGAGTAGCTCTCATTCCATTCATATCCTCACGCTCTATTTCTTTTAATAGCTGAGCCACCACAAGCTGTTTGTCATGTGCTGTCAGTCCTTGTAGAATTGCCCAAATGCCATTTAGTGAAACCTGTGTATTAGGGGCATCCTTCAAGTTTGCCGCCAGCAGTTCTGGAGCCATTTCATTAAATGCCGAATTTATGTATCCCGTGGTATCCATTTTTCTTCTTATTTGTATGCATATTTTTTCGCATACGCGCATACGTGGCTGCAAAATTACAAACTTTTTGTTTTATTTGCACAATGTTTTTCGTTTTTTTTGATAAAAAAGGGGTATTGGGGTTACTTTTTGATAGAAATTGCTCTATTTTGTTCCGATTTTTTAGAATCTGAACACACTTATCAATATGACTAAAGTTTCGGTTGTTCTCTTTTCACCAGATTTAACCGCAGTCGCGGGCTTTAAAAAACAAAAGAAAATAAAGAAAAACAAGAAAAAAATTTCTTTCATTTGTATAATAACTTGTATGATAAGGGGTTTGTTCTTTACTAAAGTTTGGCTACGCCGAGCTAAAGGTTCGTTTGTTCTCTTTTATCACCACAGATTACACGGATTTTTGCTTATGAACCACAGATTACACAGATTTTCAGATTACACAGATTCTTCATCCTCCCCATTAGAGGGGGAGTTAGAGGGGGGCTCCCTGAAGGGCTTTCGGGAAATCTGTGCAATTTGTGCAATCTGTGGTGCAAAATCAGAAGAATATAGTAATTGTAAAAAATAACTTGGTTCGATTTAACCGCAGTCGCGGGCTTTAAAAAAACAAAAGAAAACAAAGAAAAACAAGAAAAAAAATTTCTTTCACTTGTATATAATAATTTGTATGACAATAGGTTTTATTGTGTTTTGTTTTTACTGTTTTCTTTTATTTTTTGAGGTGCCGCAGCAGGCTCGTAGTCGCTCAGGTGATTCTTGTACACTTGGCCAAGATAGTCACCGTCAATGCCGTGACTGCGACCGACGGAGCGCGAGGTGACAGGACGGTTATCTAACTCCTCCTTTTTAAGAAATCAGCAAACTCGGGGGAGATGCTGGTGCCGTCGGCCTTGATGGGGAATTCGCTGAGAATAACGCTCTTGTCATCTGCATCCAGATACCTGCGACGGCGGATGTGCAGCGTCAGCCCGCCCGAAAGCGAACCAATGGCTTTCGGGCGGTATTGTGAACTAATCAGAACATGTAGTATTTGGTCAGGAAATAGCTCTTGTTCCAATCAACGATCT